>NZ_JAIQZN010000212.1 GCF_023333585.1 Argonema antarcticum A004/B2 | reverse complement strand
ACCGAACCGTAATAAAATTAAGGAATCTGCTCTAATTGGTTCGGCTGGTAATTCGGTTTTGAGGATTTCGACAGTGGTGAATTCCTCATTGGGTAATAACCAGCGGACGAAACTAGCTGGATTTTGGGAGGCGATGTATTTGCAGGTGTTATCGTAGGCCAATGTTTTGTTTTTTGCGAGCGAAGTTTATAGTTTTTTATATTATATTGACAGCAGATAAAATTGGGTGAAAACAGCGATAATACTAGGTATTGCTGTCTCGATTGCACTTCTGGCTCCCCATCAAACTAAGTTGCAGTAACTTGTGCGATCGGGCCATCAACACCCACCACCACCTCAACAGTATTAGAGAACTCAGGGAAAAAAAGACCGATCGCACAACTCACTTCACAGCATTCTCAGGTCGCTTTGTCAAGGGGTTTTGGAGTGCAACACCCCATCTAAATTCATCAAAAGGGGTGTTTATTCCCTATTATTTTGCTTAGTTCAGATTATCCAACCAAGCAGTTAAATCGGCTCTCCCGTACTTGAGGTGATAACAAAATCTAATAGATGGCTGGCAAAGCCTGTGGTATAACGGCTTTAGCTTCGTCATAGATACAAAAACTAACTTATTACTCAGAGCGTTGAGCTTCCCACTGCTGAAGCTAAAAGACCAACTGATTAGCAAAATTTATCACCCTAAGTACGGGAGAGCATAATTTTAGAAAAATGCGATATAATTAGAGGAAAATAATTATAACAAACGGGTAAATTCATACAATGAGCATTACTCTAACGAAAACCCAAGAGCTATTCATCCAAACAAAACTGGAAACGGATAAATATCGATCTGTCGAAGAAGTGCTAGAAGTTGCTTTGCGGTTGTTAGATGAATACGATCGCGCCGATCGCCAGTGGATTGATTCTGTACGAGTTAAGATAGATGCTGCTGTTGCTGTCTCCGAACATACTAAGCCGATTGATGGCGAAACCTTTATTACAGGGATTCTCGATCGTTTCCGGGAAGTGCGCGAGACTCAACAATGAAACGCTATCTCATCAACCTTCTCGCCACCCAGGATCTCAACGAAATTGCTGATTATTTCACTACCAACAATATCGAAGCAGGCGAGCGCTTTTTTCAATAGTTTTCGCGTCGCTGCCAACAATTAGTCAACTTTCCTAATTTAGGCAGGAGTTATAGAGAAATACGTCCCGACTTGCGAGGTCTTCCTTTAAATGGCTACGTTATCTTCTACCGAGCTTTAGATGATGGCATTGAGATTCTTCGTGTGGTCAGCGGTAGGCGAGATATGCCATCCCTATTTGATGAACAAGAACCGTGACATTGCGATCGCACAACTCACTTCACAGCATTCTCAGGTCGCTTTGTCAAGGGGTTTTGGAGTGCGATCGCGCAGCGTGCCGTAGGCGATCGCATCCTTTTGCTTCTGAATACTAAAACTGCCGTAGAGAATCGAAATTTCAAAAATATCTGTATGAATCAAAGCAGGTTTGCGGTGTGCCTCTTCACCCAGATGAATCCCAATCAAGTCAGCTAATGGTTGGTGTACTTCCTCTTCATCATGCACATCCCACCTGATTTTGCGACAGTCTTTAAATACTAGCGAATAAGGTAAGCTAGAGCCTGTCGGATCGTACAAGCATTCAACTAACACCTCATTCCCCCACCAACAAACTTTCACATTTGTTACTAAAGATGTAAGTCCACCTAAACCTAGCAAATTATAATCATCTGCCATACTAATTACTCACTCTTTCTCCAGTATTGTGCGTGTTAAGGATGGGATTGCCAAACCGATCGCGAGTTGGAAGCAAACTGCCATCTTTACCTAAGCGTAGCCCCTTGTTCATATTTCTGCCATCTAAGTCATATCTCGGTGCTGGTATGCGTACAACTTCACCATCAGGACGGATGATTAGTTTGGAATTATCTGGAAATTTATATTCAACATAACCACCTTGAGTAATTTTCACATTTGCACCAAGTCCACATAAAAAGTTATTTACTTCTTGAGGAGTCAGTCCAGTTAAATCTCCAAATTCAGATGCAATCCCATTTCCACCTACTCCGGGACTTGGCACGCAATAACCCCTATTTAGCTCTTGACAAAGTTGGTTTTTATTCTTTATTTGATATTCGTTTATATTCTACCATTAAAGAGCTATATGCCGTACATTGCGGGAAGGCTACGCGATCGCACAACTCACTTCACAGCATTCTCAGGTCGCTTTGTCAAGGGGTTTTGGAGTGCGATCGCGCAGCGTGCTGTAGGCGATCGCCTCTTTCCCTCTGATATAAATTCAGTACCAGGAATGTTTATTTCCCAGTATTTTGCCTAATTCATATTCTCCAACCAAGCGGTTAAATCTTCTGGCGATGAAAAATCTAACAACGCTTCCGCCAAGTTCTCTAACTGAGAAAGCGATAAAGCGCGAATTCTCTCTTCCGTGCTAGGTGCGATTTC
>NZ_JAIQZN010000086.1 GCF_023333585.1 Argonema antarcticum A004/B2 | reverse complement strand
CCCCCCCCCCCCCCCCCCCCCCCCCCCCCCCCCCCCCCCCCCCCCCCCCCCCCCCCCCCACCCCCCCCCCCCCCCCCAAAGCCCAGAAGAAAAGCTTTTCGTTTCAACCAACTACTTATAACCACACCCGTTTTCAAATTAATCAAACAAACACAACCAAAACTTTTGGGAGTATCACCATGCCATCTACCACTACCAGCAAACTAGACAACTACAACTTCTCCCCACTCACTAACAGCAAAACAATCAAACTAGCCAAAGAAATAGTAGAACTCGGTTCGGCCCATGCCGCCGCACTCGGTAAAATCAATGAACTTGCACTAGAACTGGGCTACAAACTACTCGACCTAGAGAATGCTATCGGCAATAGCGAAGTCAAACAAATCCTCTTTCACTGCTTCCCAAAAGAAATTGTCCGCTACTTTAGAAACCTACTTTGCCAAGCACAGCTAATCGAAAAATGCCCCAACTTGTACTCGCGCATCCTCGAAATGCCCATCTGCCATACAGCCATACTACTAGCAGGAACAGAAGAGCAAATCGTACAAATCCTCACCAGCGACACCAAATGGACAGTAGAACTGCTCAAAGAACGCTTAAAAGCCGATAATTCATCCCCGGCGCTACCAATACCAGAAATCGCAATCAATGCGCCAGTAAAAATCATCGCAGATGCCCCAGGCTACTCAGGAGAGATAGCAATAGTCCAGAACATCACCAACGATGTAATTGCAATTAAACTGCATTCAGGAGAAGTTGGCGAATTCCACATCAGCGAAGTCAAACCATTATGCCCCGACACATATATTGAACTCATCAAAATCCTAGCCACCTCAAATAGCTTGCACGCTTCATTCAAAGCAGCAGCAGACTCCGGTGACGAACGGTTGCAGAACGACATCGAAAACAAACTCAGTAAACTAGACAAATGCCGCCGTCAATTAATAGCCAGACTGGGATTAACCGACAAAGCAGCAAAGAACCTCGCCACTTATGCAACCGCATCTATTAGCGTAGAGGAAATTGCCACCCAAGAGAACTGCAATAGCACCTGGAGAGTCTGGAACATCGTTGAAGATGACCGAGAACCCATCATAGCCAAAGCACAACTACTAGCCAAACTGAGAACCAAACAAATTTTGGCACAACCGACACGAGCAGAGCTAGCAATAGCCTGTGCCACCATCTTACACAAATCCACCACCAAACATTCAGGTGGCGGCATTCCCATCAGTACCAGAGAATACAGCGAATTAACCGAACTGGTACAAGAAAAAGACTCAACAATACAACAACTCAAAGTCGAACTAGACAACGTAAAAGCGCTTCAAGCAGCAGATAAAAAAGACACAGAAGCGCCCATCTCTGACCGATTAGATGATCTGCAGCAAGAGATGGAATCTCTTCGCCAATCATATCAGTCAATTGAGCAGGAATACAGCAGGGCTATGACTGAATTAGAGTCGTACAAACAACTGGTGGAAAAACAAGCCGACCAAATCGACTCCCTCACTAATAGCAATCCAAGTGTTGCTACTACTCCCCCCATATTCCAACCCAACGACATCGTGCGAATAGTAGAGAATCCCAATAATGCCCTAGTCAATGAAATCGGGATATTCAAAGAAGTAGAAATTGAAGATACCATTTGTGGGTCAAGAGAAAAAGCCGTGGTAGTTTTAAAACCGGGGACAAAATTTCAATTTCCAGCCCGCATCGGTAACTACGAACAATCCCTCGCTAAAATTCAGCTAACCACAGCCGAATTTAAACTCTTGGTAGAAGCAGAAGAACTAGCGCGTCAAAATCAAGACTTAACCGAATCAGTCAACTACAAAGAAGAGAAAATAGATTTAGCCATCTGTCAAATCGGTGGTTGTCTCAATCGACTTGGCGTACCAGGTTGGTATGAAAAAGGCGTATATATTGACCCAGAGGGATATACTTATTCAGATGCACGGGCGTTAGAAGAAGGAGTCAAAGCTATCATTGAAATTCTCGTCAATATAGAGGCACAACCATCTTACTCAGTACAGCCTGACGAAGATATCGAATTTTAGAACAAAACGTAATGCCACCCTACTGTGGGCTTGCCGTACTTAGTCACAGCATCCTGTCAATAAATCAGGGGACAAATAGCCATGTTAATAGAATCCAAGGCTTTCGATTATGAGGGCTATTACAACTGTGCATCTTATTGTTGGCTCAGAATATATTTCAGCCCCCAACAAACAGTAGTTATAGTCAGCGAAAGCGAAACGAACTCAGGTACTTCCATCACAAATATGATAGAAGGAATAGCTACCCTAGTGTCATATCAATACGAACTTGATGTCCAAAAAACAATCTGGATAGAACATTATCCAGAAGAATTTAATGGTAGAAGCCCTCTGTTTGCTGAGTCGTTTAGTTTGGTTGAATTTGATTGGGGCAGCTACTACGCTTTTCCCTACCAGCGTGCGATTCAACCAATCAAACTCAAAGCCAGCAATCCCCAGTGGAAACATATCGACAAAGAAAAAGTTGAGCAATTAATTGGCATTGGATTGGATGTAATCAAATGAAAAAAAATCGCCCTAAAATCAGATTGCTCATCATCAAGTAATCAAGGAGATAAAAAGTATGAAAAACTTACCATGTTGGTTAAAAGCCAAAGCTATTGCTGTAGCAGAAGTGCTGATTGCGGATGGATTTTGTTACTGCGGTAAAGAGGAAGAATTCTGCGTTTTCGACGAACGCCTAGAAGCTGTAGGCGACTGGTTAATAGGTGGTTGGGAGTGCAGCATCGATGCTATTACGGACGGTGCGCTGTTTTCCAAGGATTATAGCTTGTGCGACAACTACAATAGCGATGCAGAAATAGAGCGAATTAAGCAAGCGATCGCTCAAGCTGAATTAGAGTGGGACTCCGGCATAAATGCAGGTCAATTAAGCTTATTTGAGGTGTCGCCATGATTGAGGCTTTTACAATCTATTTACAAATAGTCAAATATCAATAATAGTAGCCAAATGAAAACTTACGTAGCTGAATTCGCTGAGTACTGGTTGCCGATTAAGAGAACCATATCGCCTTCTTCCAAACAAGGCGATACTTACATTGTTGAAGACTATGCAACTTTCGTAAAAATTACGATGACGCAGAAATACAAAAGGTCTGGAGTTCAGTTTACTCGCGATGTATCGGCCATCATTAATTGGATGTATAAATCATCGCCTGATTGGGCAGTGGTAATGTTAAAGGAAATCGAACGAGAGTGGAAAACAGAACGACAAGAACAAAGTTATAACAATGGTGCACATATCCCATCCACAAAAGACCAGCGTCAAACCACTCTATACCCAGGTCGTAATAGATGGTAACAAAATAATTCAGCATTTTTTTTCAGGACTTACGCAACTGTCACAAGCACTTTTTGCACCATGTACCAAAAGATTAGACAATAAACATCGGAACATTGGGGCGTTTCAGTTGCTCAATTAAATAATATGAAAGCCCGCCGTTTATTGGGAACAAACAACGCCGCGCCATTTGACGCGCCCTCTTAGACGCATATTACGCCAAATTTTACGGCCTCACTCGTGACGAACTTTGTTATATACTAGATCCAAGTGATATTTATAGCCCAGACTTTCCCAGTGAGATGTTTCGGGTTTTGAAGAATATTGAGATTAACAAGTTTGGGTAGGAGCGCACCCAGCGTTTAGTATTGACCGCATGGGATATGTTAGGGTTTTAATAGGTAAGTAGTAGCGCTTTAGCGCCATCTTGTGCAAAAGCACTACAAGGAGATAAAAAACATGACAGCATTAATTTTAAACAATCCAGAAACTGCACCCATCACCGATGAGCAATTTTATCAACTTTGTATTGCCAACCGCGAATTAAAATTAGAACGTACAGCCAAAGGAGACTTAATTATTATGCCACCCACTGGAGGAGGAACTGGAAAACGCAACTCAGATATTAACCTAGATTTAGGTTTGTGGAATCGGCAGACTCAATTAGGCATTGTCTTTGACTCCTCTACTTGTTTTAAACTCCCTAATGGTGCAGACCGTTCCCCAGATGCGGCCTGGATACCCTTAGCAAAATGGGAATCCATCACCCCCGAACAGCAAGAGAAATTTCTGCCTATTTGCCCTGATTTTATCATCGAATTGCGCTCTCCTAGTGATTCTTTAAAACCCCTGCAAGAAAAAATGCAAGAATATATTGACAATGGCACTCGTTTGGGTTGGTTAATTAACCGTAAAAACCGCCAAGTTGAAATTTATCGCCAGGGAAGGGAAAAGGAAATTTTAGAGAATCCAACAACTTTATCAGGAGAAGATGTTTTACCCGGATTTGTTTTAGATCTTTCATTAATTTGGTAAAGTTTATTGCCACAGAATGAAGTAGCGATCGCACTCTTCACCATGTACCAGTTGTGTAAGGACTGTATTTTCATAAACCTTAATATAGTCGTGGCTATTTGGTCACGGCTTTTTTAGTGAATAAATATTGTAGTTTTACAAAATATTATCAGTAATTATAGACTGGCAAACTCTTGAATTTGTTGACATTGTAATTTAGCTAATGGTTAAACTACCAAAAATATGATTGCTAACTATTAAAATAGCGAATAGGCTAATGAAAGTAATAGTGGTAACGAGACTCGCAGTTTAATTACATCTAATAAAAGTGTCAGTCTCGCGGTAGTTTCAAATGTCAACCCTCAGATATGCAATTCCAGCAGAACAAATACAGCCTCAGACCAGAAAAGAGCTAATGCAAAGGTATGCTCCATCAGCTTTCAAGGCGCTATCCAGAAACAGGCTGGAGCATTACAGAGTAGCAGCAGGAGTATCAAAAATCCCAGCCGGACACAGCTTTAAACCAGAGCAAGTCCAAATGATAGACGAACTATTCATCGCCATCCGAAACAAAATCCTCACCCTAGAGAATTTTGTGAGAGAAATAACTGACCCAGGATGGACATTAGATGGATGGTTACGCCAGAACTGGAAAATGACACTCCTAGATTTATTGAAATCTCCCCGCAACAAGTTGGGGTTAGACCACACAGTAACGATTCAAACCATTTACCGATTACAAAAGGAGCAACAATCAAATGGCGACCATACAAGAAACTGCGCGTGAAATTTCGCAACTCTTCAACAACCAACCCTGCCCCATAGAAGACCTGAAAACTCTCTGTCAACTCCTGGGTATCGAAATCAAAAATAACGAGTTAATGGGAACTGTCGAATTTCAAAACAAACCAATGGATGCTAAAGCATTTCTATTGGCACTAGCGCGTACTGTCAAGCAAAATGGTGTAGATACCAACTTTATCGAAGGCGCATTGTCATACTTACAAGCACGCGGTATTGGTGAAACTCAAGAAGAATCGATCGCATCTTCAGACTTCGATCTCAACGCCTTCCGCACCCAAGTGTACGGCACAGCTGAAGCTCCAGCCGGTTCCAACCTCGACTTCATCTTCTCTAAGCAAGAAGAAGGTCAGCAATTGGCCGAAGAAGCCTTCATGTCAGGACGATTTGTCGCCCACAAAACCTACGAAGAACTCCAAAAAAAAGGGGTTACCGGAGATCGCAGCGAAGAATTAGAGGTTCACTACGGCGCAACCTTTCAGGGACTGAGCCAGCGCTCGAGTCAAAACATTCACAACATCGGCTTCTCGCGCATCTACAACTGGATACAAGCTCAAACAACCCCCCAAGCAGCGATTGGCATCTCACACCAGAAGGAGCCGCAGCTGCCGGGTCAGAAATAGGGACTTGGGTGGCGATGGAGGTAAACGAAGCCGCTAATGTATTAACCCGTGAAGTAACAGAAGCAGCGTTATGGGGAATTTGCGCCACCAGCATCGGCGCTCTAGGCGGAACGGTAACAGCGGCGTCTATCGCAGTCAGAAACAATACCCCCGAACCAATCCGACCCACCATCGGGGGCACTATAACCGGAACAGCGCTGGGCGCATTAATAGCACTAATAGTGATTTTCAACAAAAAGAGGGAATTATGCTCGGATTAATCGGCAACGCACTCAAAGACGCCTTAGTAGGCATGATTCTCAATCTGGCAGGTAACTCGCTGGTAGGAACAATTACAGGGGCGGGCATCGCGCTTTGCCTCAATCCAGTTGTAATAGCAGGTGCGATCGCGATCGGTTTAACGGCTGGACAAATATTGCGAATGGTGACCTGAGATGTCAATCGCATACAGTAAGTCAAAGAAAATACCAGTAGTAGCGATCGCATTTACAGTCGGCGCTTTTTCAATCTTAGGCATCATGGGTATCGGTTTGATGATGTCGCTCAAAGAGCGAACAGTAACCCAAACCGACAAGGTTCTCGCTGCCAAAGTAAAACTAGCTGATGCAAACCGAAAGTTTTTTACCGAGACGGGCAGTTTCGATTTCGGCTCTCTTAACCAAAAGGGAGAAGTGATTATCCAGAATCCCGGTTACCTGGAACAAACATTACTAGCTGTAGCCGCACAAGATAAAGCCAAAGCTCGGCGCATGATTGACGATAAGAACAGCCTTGCCTATCGCCAAGAAGAAACTTATGCCGCATCCCTTCTTGAGCTTGGCATCAAACAGGAAATGTCTAGAGTAGCTCTACTTCCCCCAGATAAGATTGTCGAGTGGAGAGTCTACAAATCTTCAGGCGGACAGTGGATAAAGTCGCCAGTTACATCGGCTCGTAAATTGAGCCACTTGACAGCAGATTTAATATCAAATCGCCTGGGGCAGCATTCAAGGTATTCCGTAGATTATTCATCCGTAGAAACAGTTAGCGGCCTCGGTAAATCCCTGGATGGTGCCACTAAAGCTACTTATGACCTGTACCTCGCCAAAGGTATGGACAGACAAGTTAGAGAATTACAGACACTGGAGATGCGCCAAGATTTCGCACCCCAGAGATATCAAATTGTCAAACCGGGTGAATTTGGCGCGGCAATTAAGCCCAATCCCAACAAGGGAAATCCCAAAGAAAGCGAGCGACAAGAATCCAAAAATCCAAAAGCTATTCCCAAAATAACCAAACCTAAAAATTAACTTAGGGGGTGAAGAGCAAATGGCCGCAACCAAGATAATTCTATCGATATTGATGGTTATATTCGGTACGGTTTTAGCGGGTACAACCAGTAAAACCAACACACTTAACTATCTCGATAGTACAAACTGGCCAAAAGAAAGAGCGAGCAAAAATTCGGGATTTCAGTTCTGGGGTGGGGTGGGTGTGGCCGGGGCAGGACTGATATTTCTGAGTTGTACTTTACACGAATTGAACGAGGTAAATAATTCTGATGAGTTGAAAGTCCCAGAAACACCAACCCAACATTCAGAAGGTAATCTGATCCCTTTCCCCACCCAGAAAGTAGAAGAACCTCCCCTTGGGCAACCGCTAAGTGAAGATGACTTTGACTCTTTAGTTGATGCGAAACTAAATCAAAAAAACCGGAGCTAAAAAATGTCTAGAGAAAGAGAAATGAATCCTTTGGCAATGAATGACCCCGATAGCTTAGCAGCGGCAATTCAACAATCATCTGGGGTGAATACGAACCTAAGAGAGGGCAAAATGATTCCGCCTGGACCCGCCGGAGCCGCAATGCAACCATTCAGTGTTTACGTTATGCCGCATCAACAAGCTTTAGCACCGAGTCAGCCAAAAGTTCCTCAGCTGTTGGTTCCAATCGTGAGTTGGTGGAAAGTTCACCGCCTGCACATCGACCACGACTGGGTATTTTTCTGGAGATTTGTATCGGTACTGGAAGCATTAGTGCAGCGTCCAGTCAAGTCTTTCAAAAACTTAGGCGTAATCACGGGTACTCTGGCCGGAGCGACCATATTTGTAGTTGGCTTGTTCGTGGTCTGCGTATGGATTTTTGGCGTGAAAAACACAGGCGCTGGAGTGAGAAATTCCGATTATCAACCGCCGCCGGAAAATTTTGAGTACAACTACAACTTACCCCAATATTAAGGGGCAGATGATATAGCAACTTTAGGGCGATGAGGGCAACTCCAACTGTTACCTTTAGTCCATAATCCCTTACGGAATAAGCTTTTTCCTCTTCCCTCTTCCCTCTTCCCTCTTCCCTCTTCCCTCTTCCCTCTTCCCTCTTCCCTCTTCCCTAGCCCCTAGCCCCTAGTCCCTAGCCCCTAGCTATAGCTGTGGAATTGAAATTAATTATCGAATTAGATACAAGCAAACATCAGCCAGTTCCACAGCAGCTTCCTTCACCAGAACATCAGGGTACGGTGTCCATGTCAGCGCCCAGTGGAGGAAGTTCCCCAGCGCAAGAGCAACATAAAGAAATCAAATCTGGCACAACGGATAAATGGGATTGGATATGTGTAGGGCTCACAATTCTGTGCTTATGGCAGATTGCTATCCCGTCACCTCAAAAAGCAAGAAGATCGGAAACACCGACATTTGCTAAATCGCCATCTGTAAAGACTGCACCGGCAAAATATGCTGGTAAGCTAGTTTTCCCACTAGGAAGAAAAAGCTTTGCTACTACCAGAATCACCGATTTACCGGGTAGTCCCAGACCCAACGGAAGGATTCATGCGGGTATCGATTTGGCAGCTTATCAGAATGATGTAGTTGCCGTTTTACCGGGGGCAGTTGTTGAACTCAAACCGGATTCTAGGGTCGGTGGCATTATCGGCATCGAGAGTAAATGGCGTGGCAAAACAGTCAAGCTGAGGTACGTACACCTAGAACGAGGGCCGTTGCGATCGTTTTCTCTAGGCGACAAGGTGCAAGCTGGACAGAAGTTGAGCTACATCAAAAGCAATTTCCCCGGTAGTTCTGGCCCTCACTTGGATCTAGAGGTTTACGTCAACGGCGAATTGCAGTGGCGTCCGCAGGATTTCTTGAAACTAGCCGTTGTTAATCGTTGAATGTTTGAAGGAGAAATTATGAGTAGGTTATCTGTTGCTAATCTAAATATGCCCGAAAGCATAGAATCTTGCGAACATCAGTTAAAAATTGTTTGTTATGCTTGGGCGTGCGCGAGCGCTAGCTTTGATATTCACTATGCTGATTTGCTTGCGGAGCTTAAAATACTTTTAAGGTTTGGCCAATTTGGGAAAAAAAACCGATAATCAAGGAGCTAGTCTATTATGTCCAAGAAATTAGCTAAAAAATTCCCATTATTTTCCGGGAATGCTACTCCATATGTTTTTCTGTCTCTGCCCAATCGCCACAAAATATTCCAGATGGTGTCAGCATCTTTTCGTTCTCAATTTGAGTTGGAAATTGAGCTAAAAAATGCTGGGTTTATTCCCGAAAAAGACTTTCTTGTTTATCCAGATGGATTTTCGTATAAGCCGAAAGTTAAAGATTTTTTAGATAGCAGCCCTGCATTTGCTCGTTTCCTACAAAGCGCAGAAGTTATTAGAAAAATTTATAACCCTCGTAATGAACAATAATGGAAACTAACTCTCTAGCACCACCGCACAGCGGCGAAAATGCAGCGATTACCTCCGGTAGTGCGATCGGTGCGATAGGGCATCCGCCCCGAAGAGCGATCGCGCCAGAAACTCTACAAGCAGCGATCGCCAAACTGTTCAATCAAGGTACTCCATCTGAGCAAATTGCTCAAGGGCTACTTGCTACTACTCCTGAGCATTACCAATTGGGGATGAACACCCTGGCGCTGCTCCAGTTTCAAGCAAACATTCTGCAAGGTGCTGGCGCTAGCTTTGAGCCTTATTACACCCACATATTCGATTTACTGTATCAAGCGCTTCTCTGGAACGACCCAGACAAAATTCTGGAGATTTGCGCGACCAAGTGTAATCGCAGAGACTATGCTTTCTGTGAAGTCGCGGTTGATTATATCGAAAAGAACTACGAGCCTTCCTGGTACGAACAAAAGGCACTTCAAAATCAACTCTACCAAATGTACAAGTCGGGGGCTTCACCAGAAGATATAAGAGCCGAAGTAAGTGGTAAGAATAAGAAATTTAGACAGATTGTCGAAGCTGTTGCAGAAATAGCAGTTCAGTATCCTTGTCGGTTCAATATCGCACAGATTGGGTACTCAACACCAAAATTAGATATAGCAGAATCGAGCAATATTACGACAGAGCCTCATCTTAAGAGTAAATCTATTTCGCAGCCAATTGACCAGTCTGTAGATTACTGGACTCAAGATGAAGATGCGAGTGAGTTCATGGTCACCGAATCACTAGCTCGCTCGCCTGACGACCCGATTTTAGAAGATTTTTCAGACACCCAAAGTACAATTCTTAAAGACACATTCTCTAGCTTACCGAATTATTCAAGAGTAGTTAGCGTCAATCCAAAAGAACCGCTTCTGCTGTCGCAATATGAAGAGAAAAATTTACTTTTCACGGTTGCATCATTGGAAATTTCCGCCCTAATTGCTGCGCCCAGCGGTACGGGTAAGTCTACTTTTTCCAGAGCGTATATAGATAAATACTATCAACTACACCCAGATGCAAATTTTTATATTTGTTGCCAAAAAAATGATTTTTGGCTGGGATTAAGAAATATTCCCGGCGTAATAGCCATGCCTCATTATGATGAAGAAACTGGTTTATGGAATTTTGACCCAATTCTGCAACATATTAGAAAAGTTAACTCTTTTCTGAACCAACGAAGGTGTTTGCCTGAAGAGCAGCGGTCAGGCTTACCCAAAATCGTTTTATTTTTGGATGATTATTATTCAATTTGGAATACTATAAGCGGTAGCAAAAAGTATGCGACTATTAAAGATTTTCTTACCGAATCTTTAGCCAACATCATTACGCTTGGCAGAGAGCTTGGCATTACTGCTGTTATACTTACGCAAAGTTTTAATTTGGAATCCCTCGGACTGACCGATTCTAATATTAGAGACAATCTGGCAATTTTAATATTTGGGAATGTTGTAAAAACTCTTCAAGGGATACAGGGAAACTATAATGCCATCTACAAAATTATCAAAAATTCGTTTGTAGTCGGTAGCGATTCTAGTAGAGCTAGAATGCTGGCTCTACTAGACAAATTGGTTCCAGTTTCGATGGAATTACAAAGACCGATCGCTTTTAGCAGTATTGGCGATGGCGATTTAATGCTTTTACAAGACTATCGTTGGAGCAAAGATTGTAGATTGTCTGACTCACAATTAGATGCTATCGCGCAAAGATTTGGTTGTGTAAGGAATGTGGAGCTAAATTAATGAAACTCAAGTGGACAAGAGTGGTTTTAGGAATTTGCATTTTTGTTCTTTGTGTCAAGAAAGGTTGGGTATCAGTTCCCAATAATATATCTTTGAACCAAATTGTACCGAAAGTAAAAGTCAAACCAAAACAGCAAACCAAAACAAATAAACCTGAAATAGTTGAAGTTGGCAGCAATCTTTCCCAATCAGATGTATGGAGCGAAATTTCTATTGCTGCTACAAATCCAGCGGCTCATCAAGCGACCAAATGTAACACTCCAAAAGATAAATTTTCTTACCTCATGTATATCCAAGGTTTAGGAGAAAAGTATTGTGACCAAACTGTCAATCAAAATTCAAATTAATTCGTTAACTCAAAAAAGTACTGACTCTATGGCTGAATCATCTTCAACTATCATTCAGTCGCCAGCAACTTATTGGCAACCAGAGCCGATAATTCAAGAATCTCTATCTCCCACCATTAAGCCTGAGAAACAAGTTGATGCTGTAGCGATCGCTTTGGGAATAGTTTTGTTAATTTTAGTATGGGGAAACGAGCGAGCAAATTTTATTAAAGCTATTAATAGCCAGAGCGAAACCACGACAATAATGGCATCAGATAAATTTAGACAGAAGATAGCACTAGAAGCATTATCAAGGGTGCGAAACGGTGAAAACTTTCGACCCGGTGTATCCGCACAATGTATGTTCTGGGTGCGTTCTGTACTTGAAAGTCAAGGTATAAAATTACCTGTTTCCCAACATCCATTTGATGAAGGAGTGCGGGGAAATGTGGCAGCACCAGGAATGGCTCAATCGCTATCCGGTTCGGACATAGGCACGCAAATTCATCGGATACAAGATTTGAAACCTGGGGATTTGGTGTTTTATTTTAACACTTATGGCAATGATCCGCCCGGTAGCATAACTCACGTAGGAATTTATGTTCTCGATCGGAAAATTGCACATCGACCTACTGCTTCTGGTAGGGTAGTTTTAGCTTCGGTTACTCAATACAAATTCGGTGTGGCAATAAGAATTCACGACAAGTTTCTCAAGGGTAAGAGTACCAAGTCATGACTAAGCTAAGATTAGCTCTACTTTGTGCAGTTATGGCAGCTTTATTTGCTACACCAATCAATTCGAGTGTAGAAAATATCTTGTGCGAAACTAAGACTCCCTTGTGTTATGGATGGAGATTTCCAGATAAAATATTAAACGAAACTCACAAAGCTGCGGCTGTAGGACTGGTGTTAGGATTGGTAATATACAATCCGACACGCAGCGCTCTAGCACAAAACAAATCTGGCGGTGAGGAAAGTTTATCAAAGTTACTGAATCTCACACCTGATGAGGTGGCTACTTTGTGTTTGGGGGCGCTATGTTTGGTGTTAGCTAACACGCCCCAATACAAAGCAGCAACCGAAGAAGTTACCTCTAATGTCAGAGCATCTCTTGCTAATAGCAAAGCTTCACCTAGTTTGAGCGCACTTTTCAAAGATATGAAATCCTCCGGTGTGCTGGCTATCGGTGCGGCTGAGGGCAATTTAACTTTGGATGGTACTAAAACTAATAACTATTTTGGACATACCGATCCCGGTAACGGCGTGCGTAACAGGGGATTTTGTTCGTGGCAGGCTGGGCCAGTTGCTTCTGTGTCAGAGGCGGATCTTAAATGTTTGAACAGAATTCGCTCGCGCATCGGTCATGTAACCAGTTTATTTCAAGATGCTGGATTGGCTGTCAACAAACATAATAGTGCTGCTATCGCGGCTTTGGATTTGTGGAATCAGGCTAGTCCTAGAGTTTATCAGCGCTTTCCTTACACCTATGCAGCCGCTTTAAAAGGCGGTAAAAAGGGTCAATTGGCTATAGTTCATGCCAGGGTGGAAGCTTTTAGAACAAATGGCGTCTTAGCAGCGGCGGGTTTATTTAAAATTTGTCGCACGAGTTCTTTCTATATAAATAGATTGCCATCCCAAACAGGCAGTGAAGAGTGGCGATACAACTGCATCAGACTGGATCAGCTACGTCGTCAAAGAGAAATCGATAAAGCTTTGTCCCTTAAGTAGAAGGATGACATATTATGTGCCTAAAAATTCGTTCTCCTCCCGCTCAAAAAAACTCAAATCAACGACGATTATCTAAACAATTACCGGACAGTAATCATGAGAAAATTAAAAACCACCCAACGCGAAATTTCGACTCAACCATTAGGTCAAGTTGTACAATTTCCTCAACGTCAAACCGCTTGGACAAGTAAAAAAGCTAGCCAAAAAACTCTAGGCTTGCCTGTTTGGGCAGTATTTAGCCTTTGTAGTGTGGGATTCGGAATTGGATTTGTAGGAATAAGCTTCCTTCTTTCAAATAAGAAAGACTATCATCCCATTAAGGATAGTGAAAGTCGAACTAGAGTTAGCGATTCTTTTTACAGAACTGCTTCTCTGCCGTCAGATGATGTAAGCTCCGTGCGCGAGAACGATTTTTCAAACGTTTTAGCACCGGAAATACCTGCACAAAAGCCAACAGTACCGCCATTACAGAGCGAGCGAATCAACAAAGATGTCCAGAAAAAACAAGTTCAATTGCCAAGGGTGTCGGTAGCGCTATCCAAACTGCCAAGTATTCCGAAGATTCCCAGTGGGTTGAGACCTAAAATATCAATGCCTATGCCACCAAAACTGTCTGCAATACCACCAGGGCCTAGAATAACAGTACCAAATCCGTCAAATGCGATCGGGGATGCTATCCATAGTGTGCCAGCAATACCTAAAATGCAACTAAAGGTGAATACAGAAGCTCTAGAACATACCCGGTCGAATGCAATGGCTTTAAGTCAGAAAGCAGTGGTTATAGCGGTAGCAGCCACTCCCAAAATTGCTCGTTCTATTGATGCGACTGCGGCGGTGGTAGCTAGTAGAGCTGGTGATGCCGCTAGTCATACGGTTAGTGCTGTTGATACTCTGGCACAAAAAGGAACTCAGGCAGTACAAGCTGTCCAAAATTCTGGGACTGCTACACCTCAAATTGACGGCGGTGACAGAGGTGATTCCGGTAATGACGGCGGTGGGGCTGGCGGTGAAGCTGGTGCTAGTAGTGGCGGGGGACTTCCTGATGGGGCAAAAGGTTTGGGTGGTGGCAAGTATCAACTTCCTGATGGCACTTTAGTACAACAAGTTGATTGCGAAACAGGGCAACCCATAGCACGCTGATAACTGGAGTATAGACGATCGCATTGTTGGTGCGATCGTCTCCTATTTTCCCGCCTTATTCAGCCCATAAGCTTCTATTGCCTTGAGCTTTACGTTTCTTGCTGCCTGGTAATTAGCATCATCTGCATGACCTCAATTGCTACAAATAAACTTTTCACCATTGCGGTTAGCTTTATCAATATGCCCACATTTAGTACAAGTCTGACTGGTATATTGAGGATTAACTCGATATATTTTCTGGCCTGACTTTACAGCCACATATTCAATTTTTTCGTCTATCTTGCATTCGAGAAATTCTATGGCAACAGTCTAAATACAAAAGCAAAATCATTGTAAATCTACACGCAGATAGAGGAAAAATAAACTTCGTCTAATAGTGTTTATGGTAAAGAGCGCGAAAACAGGCAGAAAATAGCAATGCAAAAGTTGGCAGTATTCGGTGGGACAGGGATTATTGGACGCAGCATCATTGAATATCTTGATACTCAGGATGATTGGCAAGGCATTGGGGTTGCCCGTCACAAGCAGCAAATTTCGGAATTGACGCCTTTTGTAGAATTGGATTTATTACAACCATTCCTGTATGATGCTGCCCTAGAGCAATTTGCTGATGTTACCCACGCAGTTTATGCAGCTTACGTTAGCCACGAGGATAAATTCAAAGAGAACGAACTGAACATCCAGATGTTTCAAGGATTAATGCAAGTACTGCAAAATGCTGCTCCTAACCTGAAACGAGTTATTTTGATGCAAGGTGTGAAAGCTTACGGTGTCCATCTCGGTGCCTTCAAAACTCCAGCCAAAGAAACCGATCCACGCCATTTGCCTCCCAATTTTTACTACGACCAAGAAGATATTCTCAAAGAAACCGCCAAGCAACAGAGTTGGGAATTTACCATCCTCCGTCCAGATGTTGTATGTGGGTTCTCGATCGGTACACCGATGAGTATTGTTCTGGTTATCGCCGTCTACGCTGAAATTTGCCGATTTTACGGTCTACCGATGCGCTTTCCAGGTAAAGTAGGGGCATACAATGCGCTGGCTCAAGTGACGGATGCGGAACTATTAGCAAAAGCAGTGCTTTGGGCTGCAACTGAGCCTCGTGCAGCAGGAGAAACCTACAATATTACGAATGGCGATCTGTTTCGCTGGAAATATTTGTGGGCTCAATTGGCAGATTACTTGGAAATGCAGGTTGCTGAGCCTCAAACTATCTCTTTATCGACGATGATGGCGGATAAAGCACCCATTTGGCAGGAAATTCAGCAGCGATATAGCCTTAAACCAGTTGCGTTTAAAGATTTAGCGGCTTGGTGGTTTGGCGACTTCATTTTTGGGTGTGATTACGATGTGATTTCTGATACAACGAAAATCAAATTGCACGGTTTTAAGGAAATTGTAGACACTAGCTCCATGTTTGCGCGGTTGCTCGATCGCTATCGGCTTCATAAAGTGCTTCCAGTAGGCAAATAAAAAATAGCTTCTTGTGGGATGAGCAGATGTCTTCAAAATCTCAACGACCGCTGAACGGGCTGTGGCAGCAGTTTCAACTCAAACCGGGTCAGCCCGATATTTCTGCCAGTTTGCAGACCTTTGTATTAGTTTTGGTTCCAAAAATTAATAGTTGCTGGAGACTTTGACAAGAGTACCCTCAAGGGTACTGACAGAGTTTTGTTGAGTTAATAAAGTGAAATTGTAAACTATTAGTTTGGACGGCAATCATTTGCTAGTCCAGATCTAGCATTTTCGAGCGGGTCAACAATAGTTAACAGTTATTTCTAATTAGGAGAAAGGTAAGGTGACTAAAGTAACTAAAATTGACTGGACTATTAAAACTGGTGAGCAGTGGTGGAGCGGAACTGACACGCAGATCAAAATTGAAATCTATCGCGACAACGATCTTTTGAAGCGCCTCAACCTAGAACCAGGAAATACCCCGCGTCTCAATCGCTCTGAATTAGCAACATACTATTGGGTGTTTCAAAATCCAGATGGTGTTGGTGTTTCTGTATCAGGCACAGCCATTCCTTTCTACCACGATTTTCCTAATGGCGTTCGCGGGCATCTGCGCGTTAAGCTCATTGCTAAAGGAGATGATGCTTGGGATAAAGATTGGATTGAAAGCAACGTGTATTCAGGCGAACTAAAAGGAGTTCCTGGCACAATTGATTCAGTAGTATGGGTCGAAAACTGGGAAACGTTCTTTTTCGGCAGGGACATTGTTTTGAGTACCGATAGCTCGGAAGGATTCACCTCGCTTACTCTCCAGTATTAGTGGGAGTCTAACAACCCTGGTGTAGTGGACTCTCCCCGCATTTCTCACAAAGAAAGCGATCGCCAATCGCAAAAGCCTTACTGGATAATGGTTTCAGCGTGCAAACACCCAGTTTTCACATCCAACAGTGTGTAAACTGGGATCAATTCAAAATTATCGTCAACAAAAAATCATTTTATCAACAAGGTTTGAGAGCCGCGTCGTTTTTCCGCCCCGATTTAAAAATATGGGGCTACCAGACTCCCGATTTTATTAAGTGTATACTTATACAAATATTAGAAACTTACCATCATCATCACAAATCTATGACCCAGCTTGACCAATGTGCTTTAAAAGCTCGCAATAAATTAGTTGCTATGTTCCTGCTGTTGTTTGCCATAGATGCTACATTGGTGTTCATGGCACAGGATAGGTGGGCTATCGGTCGTATCTTACTAACGATTGTAGTAATGTACTTTGTTTTACAAGGACGTTCATGGGCTAAATGGCTCTTGATGAGTATTTGTAGTTTGGTATTTGTAGTTTTGATTACAATGGTTGTTGGATTGAGTTCAAAGCTCTCAACTACCCTTGTTGTTGGCAGTTTGATTATGGCGGTTCTCAGTGCCATTATTCCAATATACATGGCTACTAACAAAGATTTAAATCGTTATTTTATTTATAAAAGACAAACTTATTCCCAATCGCCTTAACCTCTAAAAAGCTATTTATTAATCGCAAATAATTTAACTTTAATGGCCAACCTAATTAAGGATTTTCTTATGTAAATCAATGTAACGTAATGTTAACTAATGTAAAGTGACTTGATGCAATAGGTGAGGTGATGTTAGTCACAAACACGGCTAACTATCAGCCGATAATCCCAATCGTTGTTACTTTGAAACGTTTGAGTCGAAGTGCGGTCAGCGAATAAATCTAATTGTTGTTCTTTCAGCCGATTTTCCATAATTATAGCAGATTTATTCACCGGCTAATTGATTGATTAAATAGTTTAATTATCATCGAAAAATCACGGTTAATATTTTATTTCTTACCCCTCTAATTCCTGATAATTTTGAATTGATATCAGTTCACACACTGTTGGATGTGGAAACTGGGTGTTTGCACGCTAAAACCATTATCCAGTAAGGCTTTTGTGGTTAGCGATCGCTTTATTTGTGAGAAATGCGGGTAATGGCACTGGCAGACTTACCGTGAGGCGACGCACCTTGGGGGAAAAAGGGAGCGAGTATGCCCATATCGGTAGAATTAGTGATAATCCACAGTACCCTCGTACTAGCCAAACATGGACGTTCCACCACTCAGGGTGGTAAAAATATGCCAATCCGACGGTTAGCACTTGCGCGATCGCGCACCTCAAAAATCTCCACCCAAGCGTTACAAAATGGCGTTATTTATGACAGAATATTTCTTATATACTCCTGTAATTTGATGAGGTTATAGGGGTATAGTTCGAGCCAGCCGACGCGATCGCCACCCCAAAATAAAAGTATGACTACTCCATTAGCAATACAAGCGACTCAGATTCCGCTCGTCGATATTAGCCCTTTGATATTAGGTACTGAAACGGATGAGATGGCCACTCAAATTCGTCAAGCTTGCTGCGATAATGGTTTCTTCTACATTGTCGGACACGGTATTGATGAGCAATTGCAACAACGATTGGAGCAACTAAGCCGACAGTTTTTTGCTCAAGACATAGAAACCAAAATGCAGATTCGGATGGAGTTAGGGGGTCGGGCGTGGCGTGGTTATTTTCCAGTCGGGGATGAACTGACCTCTGGCAGACCGGATTTAAAAGAGGGGATTTATTTTGGCACTCAACTAGATGAAACGCATCCATCCGTACAGGCAGGTGTTCCGATGCACGGGGCCAACTTATTTCCAGCTATTCCTCTATTTCGAGAAACAGTCTTGGAATATTTAGCTGCCATGACTCAACTCGGACAGGTACTCATGGGAGGAATTGCCCTCAGTCTAGGATTGGAAGCGTCTTACTTTCGCTCTCGCTACACTGCCGATCCTTTAATTTTGTTTCGCATCTTCAACTATCCAGCTATGAGTAAGGAGCAAGAATCATCTTGGGGTGTAGGCGAACATACAGATTACGGCTTGCTAACGATTCTCAAGCAGGATGATTGTGGTGGCTTGCAAGTAAAGTCAAAGTCCGGTTGGATTGATGCGCCGCCTGTTGCCAATTCGTTTGTCTGCAATATTGGTGATATGCTCGACCGCTTAACAGGTGGGCTTTACCGCTCTACACCACATCGGGTTAAAAATCTCTCAGGGCGCTCCCGCTTATCATTTCCGTTCTTTTTCGACCCCAATTTCTATGCCGAACTACAACCGATCGAACTCAATGGTTTCATCGTTAATGATCACAAAAACGAACGTTGGGATTTTTCTAGCGTACACTCGTTTAGTGGGACTTACGGTGATTATCTATTAAATAAGGTGGCTAAAGTCTTTCCACAATTGCGTCAGCAAGTCTTATAGTCTGTATTTTACACTGTCAACTGTCATAACTAAAGAGGTAGTGTAGTTAGAACAATTAAAATTTTTCTTCTCCAAGATAATTGGCTTAATTTAAATTTTTTCTTGGCTTATTTTGGTGTCTAAAGCTTGCAGGTAGAGTTGTCATGCTTCGAGCATCTTTCAAACGGTATCCCAACATTTGGAAGTAGAGTCCTTGTCGAGCCAGGAGATCGGTATGGATGCCATCCTCAACGATATTACCCGACTGCATAACAAAAATTCGCTCGCACTCGAAGACAGTTTCCAATCGATGCGTGACCAAAATAATAGTTCGATTCCCACGTAGGCGCTGGAGAGTTTCTATTACCCACTGCTCGTGCTTTAAATCCAACGAACTCGTAGGTTCATCAAGGATAAGTATAGGCGCTTTAGTAGCTAAAGCCCGTGCGATCGCTAAACGTTGTCGCTGTCCGCCCGACAGGTTCTGACTTCCTTCACCAAGCATAGTATCGTACTGCTCTGGCAAAATATCGATAAACTCAGCTGCCCCTGATTCCATCGCCGCCTGTCGGATCTCATCGAAAGTCGCATTAGTGCAGCCGTATGCAATATTTTCGGCGATCGTTCCGGGAAAGAGCGGGCTATTTTGGGTGACGAGGGCTATATGTTTGCGGACATCAGCAAGCTTAAGATTGCGAAGGTCGAAGCCGTCGAGAAGGACACTTCCCTCGGTCGGGTCGTAGAAGCGTGGCAGGAGATTGAGCAGCGTACTTTTCCCCGTCCCACTAGCACCCAAAAACGCCACCATCTGACCGGGTTTAATACTAGCATTGATTTCCCTTAAGATGGGCTGTTCTGGGTTGTAAGAGAAGCTGACATGGGAAAAAGCGATCGTGCGAGGACGGACAGTCAGCGTTACCGCGTCAGGCTTATCTGCTATAGCAGGTGACTCATCTATAACTGCAAAGATGCGATCGCATGAAGCTACAAAGGTTTGGATCTTAGTAGTGAATCCTAAAACCCAACCTAACGGGTCCCACAATTGCCCCAAGTACGCCATAAATACGATTAGATCGCCAGGAGTTAAGCTGTTCGGGACGGGATGCAAGAACCGATCGCGATAAACCAGATATCCCCCATAGCCGAAGATTACTGCACCTCCCAGCGCAAAAATTACCTGAATGGCGAGTGGAAACAAAGTTTCCTGCCAGTTAAGTCGCCAAGAGGCAGCAATACTCTGCTCGACTACTCTCACAAAGCGCTGCGACTCGGTTGCTTCTCGACCGAAAGATTGGATTAGTCCGATCGATTCTATCGATTGCTGCATAGTGGAGGTCATCAGTGCGTCGATCCGCTTGGACTCTTTGGCTCGATGTCTGATCTTTTCGCCGAAGTACCAATTGGCGAGGATCATAAGCGGTGTAATTGAAAGTGCCAACACGGTAAGAAGGACGTGGCGCGACAGCATAATGCAGATCATCGCTGTTAGTGTAACCGATGCAGCGGTAGAGCCGATCAGCGTATCGATTACTCCCCAAGGGCCAAGACTGTCATAGCTCAACCGATAAATAGCATCGCCCTGCGATCGTTCTTTGTGCCAGCCGAGACTAAGTGCCTGTAGTTTATCGTATAATTCGGTGCGAACCCGCATGGTTCCGTTGTACTTGATGCGGTAGTTCAACATTGTACGCAGCATAATGACGGTATCGCTCAGGATCTTGAGGCTCATCCCCACGAGCGCTATGCCGACAATTTGGTGGACTTTGCTTTCGCCGAAAGGAGCAAGAAATAATTGATGAATCCAGTTTGGTTGGGGATTTGGCGAGAGAACGGTATCGACTAAAATCGCCATCGGCCAAGCATTAAGCAGATTCAAAACCACTGATGCGCCGATGAGAACCAGCAGAGCCGCGATCGCTTTTATTTCTTGGCGGAAGTAGGAGAGCGATCGCACAACGATCTGCATCAACCAACGTTGGCTTATCGTGCAAGATATAAATTGCTGCATAAAGAAGAAATGTAGTCTCTAATACATAATTCCCTCCTGAAGATATTTTTGCTACAAAACATACGCAAACACGTAAAACAACGCGGTCTTCGTCTACCAGCTTGGTCATGCTTTTCAAACGTCTTTGTCGGCAGTTATCAAGCGCTGGGCGGCGAGGAGCGTACCATCGCCGCGCACGGCAGTAGCGATGGATTGGGCACGGGCAGCCACATCGGGCTGGAGCGCGTTTCTGAGAGCACTCGTCAGCGAATCGGTGGTTGGTGTCCCCGGTGCGTGTGCGGTTCCGATGCCCAGGTGGTGAATGCGTTGCGCCCAGTAGTGCTGGTCGTACATCTGCGGGATGATCACTTGAGGCGCACCAGCTCGCGCGGCGGCGGTGGTGGTACCCGCGCCGCCGTGGTGGACGACGGCGGCGACTCGTTTAAACAGCGCCTGCTGGTTGACCTCGCCTTGAGCGAGGCAGTCCGGCTCGTTGTCTACGACAGACAAGTCAGCCCAACCACGCGACACGATCGCACGCCGTCCGATCGCACGGGCTGATTCAATCGCCACCCGGCTAAGGTCTTCCGGCGCGCGGATGCTGCCGAAGCCGAAGTAAACGGGTGGTTCCCCAGCGTCGAGGAACGCTTCCAGTTCGGGGGAGAGTGGACGCTGATCCGGCAGTATCCAGGCACCAGTTTGGAATACGGCTTGGTCTGCGGGGTCAGGCCAGGGGGCTAGCGTCGGGTCGGCAGCGAGCCAGGGTCTTGAGGTGAAGATGTGGCTGCGTACATCATCGACTGCAATAAGTTAAAACCTTTGTAGAATAATGTCCTAATTCCCTAAAATTAGAATCCGATCACTTTTACGTTTCAGCCTTCAACAAAAGCCAAATTCCCCTGTTGTTTGCTTAAAATCCCAGTGAAAAACTCGCTCAATGAACTAAGATAGAAAAGGTTGTGCTAACTTGCTCAAATTTCCAAATGAGGAAGGGGAAGCAACAGATGAGCCAATCAGAAGTAGACTTACCATTTTATCTATGGGAAATGCACCACAAACAAATTCTAGAGGTGGGTGTAGTTTCCCAGTATCGCACTTGGTTAGCTGATAAATTAGCAACAGGTTCTCATGGTATCTGTTACGGCGATACCTATATTGGCAAATCAGCGGTGACGATGGATTTCGTGCAACGCCATAGCGGAGTACCGCAGAGAAAGGCAATGCAGGCTGTGACAGTGATTTACTACCACCCGTGGCCAGCAGAAACTTACAAGTTCAGCTTGCAGCAGATAGCTTTTGATATCTTTCCGTGGGTTAATAATGTAGATTCGATCCGCAAGCGCTTCAACGGCAATACGACATATTGGGAAAAGAAGCTGGTAGAATTCCTATTAGCTGCTTCCACTCGTTTAATCGTGATAGATGAAGTAACTCATTACTCGCAAAAAGTAATGGAAACGCTGCTGAAATTTTTGACAGAAGCAGTTCCCCATATCGGGATTGTTATTATCGATTACACGCCCAAAATTCAGTGGCGGATGTCGCGCAAACCGCTATTGACGCGATGGTGCGATCGCTTCTTATTTCCTAAGCTAGAATTAACAGAAGCACTGCAAGTTTGTCAGCAGTGGGAAGAAGAAGAATTGGGTTCTAATTACCTGAATTGGGACAGTCAATGGGGACAGCAAGTAGCGGCAGCTTGTGAAGGACATATTGGTACTTTGCTTCAGATATTAAATAGTGCTTACCAAGATTTTCTCTTCCAAAAAGCTGAAACTAGAGTGGAAATTGAGCAAGGTATTAGTGAAGAGGAGGAATGCAATACTTTAATGAATTGGGATGAATATGAAACCCAACGACAAAAGGTAGACCAGGCGCGTGGTAGCGTAACTTTTAATGGGGAAACGGATATTCCATCTTTTTCAAAAGCGTTATTATCAAAGGCTTCTGAAACTTTAGCGCGTTTCCGAGAACCAGTATTTGCACCTCATGTTTCTCAAGAATTAGTAGCAGAACTCGATGGAGATACTGAGGCAGCAATTATCGTTCACACAATTCGAGAAATGGATTTGGATGTAATTCTAAGCGTTCCCAAAGAATATCAACCAAACGATGAGTACGTTTTAGCAGAACAACTTCCCCCTTTACTATTTGATGTTGAAAATTATATTCATCCACTTTATTATCACGAAACTGTAGCCAAGCTGGGGATTACTGCTAGTTCGATCGCTTCTTTAATGAACTGGTTTGTAACTGACAAGTATACGCGAGATGGGCGGCGTTTTCCCGATATTGCTAGAGCTAAAAAGAAACTGCGAAAATTGGAATCTTTGGGCTATATAGCAGTTAAGCCTGGTTCATCTCCGGCTGCTTATATTAGTTCTGAAGTTTTTCAGGCTATTGTTAAACGAACCAGGCTGGATTTAGATTCAACAATTGGAAATTAATTGGAATTATTTCTAATTTTGGTAAAGAGTACCACTCTAAAATACCTCAATATCTCAACTGAAATTTTCAGCTTATCAGATTTTTTTTGCCGAGCGAACGCCTAAACCCGAACTTGATTCAGAATTTTCTTGAGGCGGAAAATAGTGCTTGACTAATATTATCTCTACCTCGTTGCTGATTTTGCGATCGTCTTTTTCAGCCGCGAGTTTAATTCGTTCGAGTAAATCTTCATCTAGCGATAGGGTGATTCGTTTTCTTGCCATTTTCAACCGTTGGGAACACTCACTACTATCGTATCATTATGAAACGTATGATAAGTATGACAAGTATGCTATCCTAATCGTGTAAAGGCAGGAAGCTGTCGATAGAACAGTCCCAGCCACCAAGCCCCGAAGCGCCGTTCTTACCGTGTAAGCAGCTTCATTGGGCTTCCGTTGGCGAGGACATAAAGCCCCAATCCCCAAAAACAACCAGGGCTTGTAAATATGAACGAAAACGAGATAATGTTGCTGGCAATCGGCAACGAAATTCAGCATATCGAACTTGAACGACTCAAGCCGCATCCTCGCAATGACTGTTGAGCCGATCGCTCGGAAAATAAGGAATAACCTCGCTGCTAAAAAAGCTAGTTGTGCAGAAGATTCAAATTTGTCCCAGTCAGCTGATGGGGAAGGCCCAATGGAAAATTTTCCATTGGGCCTGCTCAACTTGGAGTTGACTGGAAAGGAAATGGAACTGACGGAAAATCTCGTGGCGGCTATAGTGGGTTTGGGGTGCGGCAGAAACTACCGGAAGGGGCGTACCGCTATACTAGCTGCTGATGACCTCAAAAAATACTGTCCCGAATTGGCGAGAGTGTGGCTTGATATTATTAACCACCAAAGTATAGACGCGGGGTATCAAATCGCGAAGATGCCGGAGAATAAACGCAGGGATACGCTGGAAGCGATCGCATCGGGAGCAGCCAATACTGTTAAACAAGCCAAAGCTTTGATTAAAGCTAATCCTCCATGCTCATCTTCCCAGGTTGTTAGCGCCAATGTTGATGGAGATCCACAACCTTCTCCAGATGCAGAAAATGGTGTGGCGGCGGAGGTATTAAATGAGAATGTAGCATCCAAACAGCATTTTACTCCTGAGAGCGTAGGGTCTTGGGTGATGGTGAGAATACCTTTGTTTCCTCTAGATAAAACGCCGGAAAGGAAGTGGAATGGATACTGGGGCAGAATTACGGAAGTTGGGACGACGCTGAAGGTGGATATGGGGCCGGAAATAGTGCCTCTACTTGAATCGGATGTGGTGGCGATCGAAGATGCAATGCCGAATTTCGGCGAAGTAGCAGAGCGGGTTTTGAGATTGCAAAGCTTTGAGAGGGTGCATGAGTTTGGGAAAGTTATTTTGAACAGGATGCAGCAAACATCATGTTGGGATGCAGCAGCGCTGGCTTATTTGGATGCTGTCGAACAAATTGAGGTGACGTTCTCTCCCGCCCGAGCTTGCGCTATAACGGGAGCTTCTCAATCAAAATAGAGATAGCTGTACACCATCCCAGTCTGATAGAGCTTCGCGCTTCACGGGCTGAGTATCCCCTAAGCCTCCACGCGCAGGCAAGATGAGTCCCACCTCGTTTAATGCTCGTTCTAATATATTCCGAGCTGCGTTCTCGTCTCTGTCCATTTGCAACCCGCATCTATGACATTCATGCAGGCGAATAGATAGAGTTTTCGGCACTTTTACTCCACAACCTGAGCAATTTTGAGACGTGCCATAAGGACTTACTTTTACCACTCGGACGCCGCATTTAACTGCCACTGCCTCCAAGATGGTAATGAACCTTCCCCATGCCGCATCCAAAATTGATTTGCTCAACCTTGTACGAGCAAGTCCTTTGATATTCAAGTCTTCCACCGCAATCAAGTCATATTTTTTGACAAGATTATGAGCAGTGTTGTAGTGAAAGTTTTCCCGGATTCTGCCAATTCGTTGATGAATTCTGGCTATTTTGTTTTTTTGCCGATTAGAGCGGTTTGAGCCTTTCTCAATTCTTGCTAATTTGCGTTGTTGACGAGCTAAATGTGACTGAGTTTTAAGGGTTATCTGCTGCACCGGAACCGTCTCACCATCAGACGTGGTGAGAAATTCCTTGAGCCCAACATCAATGCCAACAGCCGTTTTCACCTCGTCCAATGGCATCGGTTCGGGTACTTTTTCATCTTGTATAGAGATAGAACAGTACCAGCCGTCAGCTTTATGAACAATGGTGCAAGTTTTTAAGGTGAAGCCATCAGGGATAGGTCGATGTATGATAACTGGCATCTCTCCTATCTTTGACAGTTTCAACATACCATTATTGAGATGCGCTCCAGCTTTAGGACAGTTAACTCGCGGATAAACAAATGACCGCAGTTCACCAGCCTTTTTAAACTTCGGTCTACCACCTCGCTTACCCGACTTATCGGGAAATAGCCAACGCTCCCAAGCTTTGTTCAACCGTTGCAGATTGACCTGCTGTGATTCAGACCAGATGTTTTTGTAGTCAGGGAACAGCACCTTAGTCTGCTTTAGGTGTGACTGCTGAGTGTAGTAGTTAACAGTTGCAGGTATCTCTCCGATTGGCTCGGAAACAATACTACAGCGGTCAATTTGACAACGGGTTCGTCGTAGCCAGTCCAACCTTTGCCCCAAACAATAATTCCAGTGACGGCGAAGCAACTCTAATGTATAGAGCATGGTGGCTTCTTGTTCGGCACTGGGTTTAATTCGGTAGCAGTAAGTTAGAATCATAACTATCATTCTATAGCTTATCGCCATCTATGACAACCGCCTACGAAAAAGGCTTTAGGTCTGTATACTCGCTTACCGCTCATATTGTATTTGTGACCAAGTATCGCAAGAAGGTTATTAATAAAGCCGTCCATGAGCGACTGGCTGCTATCTTTGATGAAGCTTGTTCAAAGTGGGAGGCAACGCTGCTAGAGTTTAACGGAGAAAATGACCACGTACACTTACTGGTTCGTTATCATCCTCAAATTGAACTGAGCAAATTTATTGCTAACCTTAAAACGGTTTCTAGTCGCTTAATTCGTAAAGAGTTCGGTGATTACCTCAACCAAATCTACCGAAAACCAGTGTTCTGGACTGGCTCCTATTTTGTTGCTAGTTGCGGAGGAGTAACGGTTGAACAGCTTAAAAAATATGTTGAGCAGCAAGCTACTCCAGAATAAGGATTCGCTGCCGCTCAGTTTTACGCTGGTCGGCAGGGGTCACCCGTTAACCCTACGGATATAACGGGTGACCCCTGCCGACATTTAGTTGGCACGTCGGGCGATCGAGCAGGCTTTGTAACAATGGTTTCGACATCAGGAGCAAGAGAGTCTAATGCAGGAGATGAATTTCACATTTTGTGGGCTGCGCGAAGGGCAGTCCGACTTCTCGATCCCAAGAGTGAACTCTACAAAGTGATGATGGAAGGGGTGTCAGCAGTTGATGCCGAGAGTCCTGAGGATGGTAAAGCTCTCTTTTTAGGGGTTGATCTTAGTGAGTACTACGGTGGAGAAGATTTTTCTACTGCAACAAGAGTTATTGCTTCACAACTCAAGTACAGTACACGCCACCATACGCAAGCATGGACAGCTAGCCGATTGTGCGTGATTCGCAAAAAAGGGCAAGCTTCAGTTATTCGGCGTTTAGCGGATATTTACAAGGGCTTTGTTCTAAAAAATCCTCGTGATGAGGTTATTAGGAAGCTCAGTATACGTTTAGTTAGCAACCAACCAGCAGCTGCTGAATTGCAGGCTGTACTGAGTAATGTCCAAGAAGTTTTGAAGGCGATCGCAGTCTCTACCCAGATTCAGACGGCTCAATTGCTCAAACAACTGCCAGCGCAGAATCACGATGTTATCAAAGCTTTACAAGCTGGGACTGGCTTGACGAGTGGTGAATTTACCAATTTTCTGCGGATTCTAGATCTGAGTAGTTGCGAAGAAGAAGCGCTGGAATTTCAACGCTTACTTTTGATTCAGGAATTGGGGCCTTCCATAAGCAATAACCCTACTGCAGCTTTACGAGATCTCTGCGAATTGATTCGACAAGAAGCTCTACCAAAAACAGAACGCTCAAAAGGATTGTTAGAACATGATGTTCTAGCGTCTCTCGGTGTTTACAATAGGGAGGCTCTTCTTCCAGCCCCTTCTCATATTCAAGCTGTAGAGTATGTTATTGAGACTAACGAAGCTAAAAAATTAGCTGACGTTATTACTGCAAGTGGTTGCAAAGTTTTAGCTCATGGGAATGCGGGTGTTGGTAAAACTACAACTATTCAGGGGTTATCCAAGTATTTACCGTCAGGATCTGTCGTAATTCTGTACGACTGTTTCGCAGGAGGCAATTATCTGGTCGCTGGAGATGAACGCCATACTCACAAACGAGCATTGCTTCACTTGACAAATGAATTAGCCGTTCATTGTGGCACTCCCTTCCTTATTCAATCAGCCCAGGATAAACCCGATCTCTACCGCAACTTCAGGAAATCCTTGGAAATGGCATCAAAGATTGTTGCTGCCCAAGGAGAGTTAGGGTTGCTGGTCATTGCTATCGATGCGGCAGATAACGCGATTATTGCTACTAAGGAGGATCTTAAAGACTGCTTCGTGCCTGCCCTATGGAGTATCCCTATTCCTAAAAACTGTCGTTTGCTGATGACCTCGCGATCGCACCGACGAGCAACCCTACAACCACCTCCGGGAATCATTGAATTTGAACTTCAAGGTTTCAATCGAGACGCATCAACAAATCACTTAGGGCAGGTATTTCCAAACGTCGATCCTCAGAACAGCGTGTTGTTCCATAATCACACCAATGGAAATCCGCGAGTGCAGTATTACCTGTTAGATAAAGCGAAAACGGCAGGCGCAAACGAAAAAGCTTTAGCACGACTTCTTAAAGACTCACGCAGTACCCCAGATGCTTTATTTGGCGATTTGCTAGAAGCTGCTGTCAAGGATTCCTCAGAACCAAATAAGTCGAAGCAATTATTATCGGCGTTGATTTGTCTGACACGCCCAGTTCCAATTCATATTTTTGCTGAGGCTACAGGGATCGTCTTTGAAGAAGCAAGTAACTTCTGTCGTGCATTGATGCCTGGTTTAGTCCTGGAAAACGATGAAGTATTCTTCCGTGATGAAGATTTTGAAACCTATCTACGAGATCGGCTAACGCCTAATGAATTGATCGCTGCTCAAAAGCAGTTGGGCGAACACTTTAAAGGGCTTGCAACCCAAGACAGTTACGCAGCCAAAGTAGTTGCAGAACATCTCTTTGAAGCAAAGCAGTACCAAGATGTTATTGAGCTAGCGATCGCTGGTCTTGACTCTTCAGTTATTCAAGATAATGTTCTGCGTCTCCAGGTCGAGCAAAGACGTATCATTTTGGCAATGAAATCTGCCTGTAAATTAGGTTGTGAAGATGAGGCTGTCCGACTTACCCTACTTGCCGCAGAAATTGCTCGTTCTAACAGTGCAGTCACAGAGTTGGTTCGGGAGAATCCCGAACTTGCGGCACGATATGGAGACACCGATAGCGTTGCCCGTCTTTACTCCCGCAACGAGAATGATTCGTGGCTGGGTTCGGTTCATCTCCGCATAGCTGCAATGTATGCTCGCGATCCAGCACAACGCGATCGCGCAGAAGATCGCCTTCGTTCAGCCGAAGCCTGGATTCGACGATGGTCAGCACTGCCAGAACACGAAAGACATCGTTGGAATCTCAGTATTTCTGATATTGCCTGTGGTGCGGAAGCTGTTTTCTGGCTGGAGGGTACAGACTGGAGTTTAGACTAACCGCGCTTTTAAGCGCGGTTAGTCTAAACTCCTATATCCAAGAGATGAAAGTAAAAAGAT
>NZ_JAIQZN010000085.1 GCF_023333585.1 Argonema antarcticum A004/B2 | reverse complement strand
TGGTCAGTGGTCAGTGGTCAGTGGTCAGTGGTCAGTGGTCAGTGGTCAGTTGTAATTAATTATTTTTTGACTTTTGAATGAGTGACTTTTGACTTTTCTAGCCCCTACCCACTACCAGTCGCCAGATAAGCTATGCTCGATCGCGTGTGCTTAGAGGACAACATGGGTTTATCGAAAAATCAACTTTTCACGCTGGCTAGCACCAGTTCTACCAGCGCTCTTTTAGCTCTATTTTTAAATGCTCTGGGCACACATCTGTCAGTGGCTACAACCGCTGAGTCAGTTGCGACGCGATCGGTTGCTCAGGTAAATATATTTCAAGCCATCATTCTAGGTATGGTGCAAGGCTTAACCGAGTTCTTGCCGATCAGCAGCACGGCGCATCTTAAAGTGGTGCCGGTAGTCTTGGGGTGGGGCGATCCCGGTGTCGCTTTTACCGCTGTGATTCAGCTGGGTAGTATTGCCGCTGTGCTGTGGTACTTTTGGCGTGACTTGACAAATATTACTGTAGGTGGTATAGAAGCGATCGTCCGAAAAGATTACAATTCCCAAGATTTCCAAATGGGGCTGGGAATTCTCTTGGGAACGATACCGATCGTTTTCTTCGGGTTGTTAATTAAAATCCTGATACCCGACTTTGATAACTCACCCCTGCGGAGTTTAGGAGCGATCGCTCTAGCCTCTATTGTCATGTCCCTGTTGCTGGGGGTAGCAGAACGACTGGGGACGCTGAAGCGCGACTTTGACACCCTGGGCGTTAGAGATGGAGTATTGATGGGTTTAGCGCAAGCAATGGCATTAATCCCCGGCGTTTCTCGCTCCGGTTCAACGCTGACAGCTGGACTATTTATGGGTTTAGAACGAGCAACGGCGGCGCGTTTTTCCTTTTTATTAGGCATCCCAGCAATTACCTTGGCTGGGTTGGTAGAGCTAAAAGATGTTTTAAAGCAAGGGTTAGGTGATGCGGGACTGATTCCCGTCGCAGTCGGCATTATCTCAGCCGCAATTTTTTCATATATAGCGATCGCATGGTTGCTGCGTTTCCTGCAAACACAGAGTACTTTGGTATTTATTTTGTATAGATTGGCATTCGGTATAGCAATTTTGGGTGCGATCGGCGCAGGAGTACTGCAAAATAGCTAATAGGGTCATCGGTCAGCAGTCAGTGGTCAATAGTCAGTAGTTAGTAGAGAAACAACTGACTATTGACCACTGACAATTGACAACAGACAACGAACAATTACCAATGAGCGAAACTTCGATTCTTCCAGCATTAATTACCAAAGTTCTGCCAGATTCCATCGCCGCAGAAATTGGATTTGAAATAGGCGATCGCATAGTTTCCATCAACGGCGATCGGCCCCGCGACCTGATCGACTACAAATTTTTGTGCGCCGATGAATTTCTGGAACTAGAAGTTATAGACACCAAAGGCAACAATCATCGCGTTGAAATTGAGAAAGACTACGATGAAGACTTAGGATTAGAATTCGACACAGCCTTATTCGATGGCTTAATCCAGTGCAATAACCGCTGTCCCTTCTGCTTCATCGATCAACAGCCACCAGGCAAACGAAAATCTCTTTATCTTAAAGATGATGACTATCGACTCAGCTTCCTATATGGCTCCTACTTAACCCTAACCAACCTTACCCAAAAAGAATGGGATCGCATAGAACAGATGCGGCTATCTCCCCTCTACGTATCTGTTCACGCCACAGAACCAGAAGTGCGAATTCGCCTCCTGAAAAATCCTCGCGCCGGACAAATTTTAGAACATCTGAAATGGTTTAAACAGCGGCGTCTGCAAATTCACGCCCAAGTCGTTGTTTGTCCCGGCATTAATGATGGCATTCACTTAGAGCAAACTTTGCTTGATTTAGCAAAATTCCACACAGGCGATATTCCTGCTGTAGCTTCTGTCGCAGTAGTTCCCGTGGGTTTGACGCGCTTTCGCCCAGCAGAAGATGAATTGACGCCAGTAACACCCGAAAAAGCCCAGGAAGTAATTGCCCAAGTGCAGGAACTTCAAGCATTATTTGTGGCAAAAGGCAAGAAATCCTCAAATCCAAAATCCAAAATCCAAAATCCAAAATCCCAGTGTGTTTGGTTAGCCGATGAATGGTTTTTAATTTCTAGACAGGAATTGCCACCAGAATCCCACTATGAAGATTATCCGCAAATAGATAATGGTGTCGGTTCGATTCGCCTATTCCTGAAAAAGTTTGAGGAATCCGCCAAACATTTACCTCCCCAAGTTTCCCCACCGCGAACATTTACTTGGGTAGTGGGGAATGCAGTTGAGTTAGCATTTCAGCCAATCCTCCAACGACTCAATCAAGTGAAAGGATTGCAGGTAAATATGGCAGCTTTTCCCAGTCGATATTGGGGACAAAGTATTAGCGTTACAGGTTTGTTGACAGGTCAGGATTTGTTGGAAAATTTACAAGGAAAAGATTTAGGGGATGGGATTTTATTGCCAGCTTTGATGTTGAAACATGGAGAGACTCGGTTTTTGGATGATATGACAGTTGACGAAGTTGCGGATAAGTTGGGAACGAGGATTTTTCCGGTGTCGGGTGTTGAAGGATTGATTGAGGGTTGTATGCAGGTTGGATATAAACTTCTGTAAAGGCAAATTATCGCCATATTGAAAACAAATCCCATATTTTATGCCTAAACCAGCAGATATCGGCACCAAGCGCTTGATTAGTCTGGCACCCGATCGTTGGGTACAATGGGTAACCCAAATTCCCAACGTCCAAGTGCGAGATATCATCACCTCCGAATTCCAGTGGGTAAGCCGCGAAAGTGATGTACTTGTAAGCGTCTACACCCCTGAAGATGGAGAATTTCTCGTACTCAACGAGTTACAGTTACGCTACAAACCTCAAATGCCCCAGCGAATGCGAGCATACGCAGCACTGGCAGAAGAACGTTACAATAAGCCAACTTATCCGGTACTGATTAATATTCTACCGCCACAACCTTCAGTAGTAATTCCCACCCGCTACGAGTCCGAATTCAGAGGCTTAATCGCCCGTCAAGACTATCATGTAATTAACCTCTGGGAAGTAGACGCCGAAATAGCCTTTGAGCAACCCCTTCCCTCTCTGATCCCCTTTGTACCCGTACTCAAGGGAGGTGGTGAGGAGTCCGCAGTCCGACAAGCTTTGCAGGTTTTGCGAACCGATCGACAATTAAACGATTTGGAACCCCTACTTGCCTTTTTTGCTAGCTTCGTATTAGAAACTCCTCTAGTTCAGCAAATCATGAGGTGGGATATGGCAGTTTTACGGGAATCTCCCTGGTATCAAGAAATTTTGCAGCAGGGTATGCAGCAGGGTATGCAGCAGGGTATGCAGCAGGGTATGCAGCAAGGTATGCAGCAAGGTATGCAGCAAGGTATGCAGCAAGGTATGCAGCAAGGTATGCAGCAAGGTATGCAGCAAGGACTGCTTTCCGGTATTGCCTTGGGCTTAGAACTGAAATTCGGCATCCAAGGGTTACAACTTATGCCAGAAATTCGCCAAATTGAAGATATAGCTCGATTAGAGGCTATTCAGTCAGCAATTAAAACGGTGAACGATCTGGATGAAATGCGTCAAATCTATAGATAAATAGATTGATGAATTTACAACTTACTGGGTGGGACCGATCGCATCCCACCTCCCCAGCTAAAGGCCCATCGGAGTACCTTCCCAAAGATAGCCTGCTGTAGAGATCCGCCCGTTCCCTACAATAGCCAATGTAAGCAAACGTTGCTCATGGTTTAGCAACGTACTTAAATACAAAAACAATGGGCCACATCCATATCATTCGCGACTTTTACTCATTTGCAGAACAAGTTAATCGCACCCTTCGCATCTTTACCCCAGACGCCTACGATCGGCAACCTGACAGGCGCTTTCCAGTGCTGTATATGTTCGACGGACAGAATATCTTTTCTCACCCCGAATCGGCTATATACGATACTTGGTGCGCCAACACCACACTAGAACGCTTGGTATCTGAACTCACTATCCAACCTTGGATTATTGTTGGTATCGACCACTTACCAAACCGCATCGAAGAATATTCCCCTTGGATAGGCGGTCGCGGTCATTTAACAGCAGAGTTTTTGATTAATCACTTAAAGCCTTACATCGATCGCACTTACCGCACCTTCCCAGAAACCGAAAATACCGCAGTTATGGGATCTAGTATGGGCGGATTATTTTCCCTATATTTAGGCAAAACCTATCCCCAAATTTTTGGGCGAATTGGCGGGATTTCTCCAGCCCTGATGTTAGCGGGCGGCCAAATGTTTTATTACTGGGATAGGCACACGCGCTTCGGGTCTAAAATACTGCTGTACGTCGGTAGCAAAGAGCAATATTCCTTCTACGGAGTCGGGTTGGATTATGTACCAATTACCCAAGACTTTTACAATCGTTTAAAACAGCTTGGTTACACCGATTCTGAGTTGCATTTTGTACTAGCAGAAGGGGAGATCCACCACGAAACTTCTTGGCAAAAACAACTACCCGATCTGATGACTTGGTTGCTTGCAACACAAGCAAATACCAGCTTTTTTTAGGTTACCGCTAAATTAAATGGGCGACCGGGGGCTCGAACCCCGAACCACCAGATTAAGAGGGCGTCTGAATTAGTCAATTGTCTAATTCAGGCTATTTATTTTGTGGGTAAAATTCAAATACTAATAATATTTGTCTATATGCCTTTCCGTATCACCGCCCCTGATATTTTTAATTGGCCCGCTCCTGAACCTCTTGGGGATGACAAAGGCATCTCGGAAAGCCAGATGGCTGAGGCATCCGACAAGTATCTTGAAGCATTAAATATTCCATTGCCCACAAGCCTTTTATGGCAAGGAAATGAAAATGGTAAATTTATCCGATTTATTGGGAATAGCCGAACAGGTGGAGCAAGGGTAATTAATCCAGACCCTAGCATTACTGGCACTAGGGGTGGAAGTAATGAAATTACCAATACCAATCAAATCCTGGCAGAGCTTTATCTTCCCGCTGGGTACACACTAAAAGCTACCCCTAGCACTAATTCGATAACAGGTGCAGCAGGTAACGGGATACCTCAAATTAATCACTATAGTAAAACTAGTTATTATTTTGACTTACTAGATAACGCGGGAATTTCCGTCCCTTACGCAAGCTTGGTAAGAGCGCCTGTAAATAGATTAAATAATTACGGAGCAAGTGGAATAACTTTAATCGCTTACCACTATTCAATAGAATATTCTTGGTGGTTTGATCTTAAAGGGAACGAATGTGAAGTCGCTTGTGCAGCATTTAATATATATAGAATTACAGAAGAACCAGTAATATTTCCTGACCCGTTTCCACTATCCCCCGATCCACCCAGTTTCCCGAATGCACCACCACCGTGTGATGTTAAAATTGGCGTAGATAGCAGTGACGAATATTTTTGTATGACTTTTGCTGAATATCAAAACTACATCGCCCAAAACAGGAGAGCAAATGAGGGGTTAGATTTGTCTATAAATTTATTAAGAAGATTTCCCTAGATCAGACTAGGGCCAAATCTGACCGTGTGGAATTAAAAACTTGGTAATTGGCTGATAACTAGGCGGATAAGCGCTCGTGTTGATCAAAGGCTTACCCCAAAAAACCCTTACATCCCATGTATCCCATTTGGTGTTTGGAATCTCAACTGGAGTACTTTGACTGGTTAAAGTTTTTGAACGTATTTTTACATCTCCATTTATGATATTCATGCAATCCTTAATGACACAGAGCAATTACTGTTAAGATTCACCCAAAATTCTCCGTCAATCTGACTTTGGTTCAACGGAGGCAGATTACCTGCACCTAACAATCCAAAGTCTGCACTCGTTTGTCCAATAATGTTTCTGTTTCCTACAGTTTGATTCAATTTTAACCTTTTCTCTAAATCTCTACTTCCTCCTACATTAACATTGCTCGCTCCTTGGTCGGAACCAACATTGATATCCGAGTAAGTGACATGGTAGGGAACTATTGCGGGCGATCTGAATTTATAGCAACTACCGTCGTTGGGTGTGAATGCAAAAACCGCATTATTATCCCACCAATCCGCTTTTGTTGCGGGGAAGAAAAAGCCTATGTTGAATGCTCCGACATTATTGTCCGCTTTGATGCCTGACACTAAAGCTATCTCATTGGATTTGAAGGTGCAGATTTTCACAGGAAAATTCTCGTTAGAGCCATATCCTATGTTGACGGGATTGCCTATAGCATCAGCAAATATCGGCCATTGGTTTTGGAGAGAATTAGCAGAATAACCATCTCCACCCCATGCTTGGACTTTGATATTCGTTGCACTTGATTGGTCAACGATTATGCGTATGTAAGCCCTATCCTTCGGTGCTGAAGTAAGAGGCGCGTCGATCGAAAAATGCAGTTCGTTTCCAGATGTGCCAGCCTCTTGAGAGAAGCCGAGGGCAACTAGCTTTGTTGTGAGCGATGCCCTTAATAAAGCTGCCGACCACTGTTGAGTAATTGTTTCTTGGCTAAAAGCTACAGGCATGGATGTTAACCTAAGTAATACAAATCGCAGCCCCCTGTGATGCTGGCGGCGAGTAAGTTGTCAATCAAGAGACTGAAAGAATCACCGGCAAATACAGGAATCGGGGCAAAATTCAATGCCAAGGGCGAACCATTCCCCCCAATAATTACATCAAATATACACCCGTGATTATTGTATCCCCACACCCTTGGCTTTTGGTAACTTGGTCGCGGTTTGTCTGCGTTGAGAGCAAGCATTGAACTGTAACCTCTTATTCTCATGGCATGACTAGCTTGTATTTTGTAAAAAAAAGCCAATTTCAGAGTTTCAGAGGAATGAATGAAACTACCCATTGCACCAATAGTGCAGGAAATGTTTAGCGCCATACTGGAAAAAGAGCCTTTGCCATTGACGGGTTGAGGATTATCACCGAAGATGGAGCGCTGAGGCATACTCACCTCACCCTCTAATTCCTTCCGAAATCGTGGCGCTACCAGATATTGCACCTCCCCCAGGAACAACCCATATAGCATTTATAGCTGTTTCTGGAAAATCAATATTTGGATATTCAAAAACATTTCCAGCGGCTACCAAATCGTCGTAGCCGCCTGCTGATGCTGTTGCCGAAGTCCCCGCGCCTGTAGCAGCATATCTGATATATATATGGGCATTAGAATTGTTGTAAACAGTCAATCTATTCCTGCCAGGTCTAGCCGCAGCTATTTGCACGGCGGTGATGCTGGCGGTGACTGTAGAGGGTGTTTGAGGAATGGAAGTCCGACTTGTAGAAACAGGAAAGATAGGATACTGAGGCACGTTTATTACTTCCCAAATTTTGATGTTTAGATCCGGTAGCCAAGCAGGTGCAGAAATTAGCAAGTTGTAAGGCTCTGTTAGTGGAACTTGAATCAATTGCGATCGGCCCAAAACGGCGACCACTTCAAGTATTATCAATTCCCCAATCGATTGCTGCGTTTTGAAAGTAAGGAATCCACCCGCGTAGCCACTATGGCTAGAATTTAGCTGGATTGCTATGTTCGGCTTATCCAAAAAAAAATCAAATGACTCGATAGGGGCTCCTACCTTTGAATCCTCAAATAATAGTTGCCCTATCGTAAAACTCATGTTAATACCTTACCAGCAAGGGAATTGTATCATCCCCCGAATCGTGAATCTCTTCTAATCTATCGCACAGTCGCTCAAAGGAAGGTTGTCTTAAAATTCCGATACATCCCATAGTGCCTGGGTTTCTAGCATCCCAGTGTATGCCCAATTCGCTCCTTTTACCAAGAGGGGAAATCGGATCGGGCTGGATATGAAAGAACATTCCCTGGATTCCAGGTGTTGCCGAAAAATATCCGATTGTTGGAATCCAATAATCACCCTCTGGAATAGGCCCCCCACCTCCTTGCTTCCATATCCAATCTTTTGTTTGCCGACCAGGGATACCGCTAGTTGCCAAGTAATTGATAATATTTTTGTCTCCGTAATCAAGCGCCAGGTTCCCGCTTATTAATCTGCTTTCTTTCTTCAATTGCATCGTAAAAATCAGTTTTGGTGTGGTCTTCATAAATCCCTCCGGAATAATCTAGGGTTTGCCTGAGAATTCTTATTTCATTGATTGCCTTGCGATTCTCGGCTTTACACGAAATAATTTCTTTTTGCAAGAGCGCATTTTGTTCGGAAAGTTCTTGAATCAAAATTGATTCAGCGTCTTTCCGGGCTTTTTTGCTTCTTAAATCCGAAATCAAATAAGCTGCCGCAATCAAGCCGATAGAAAAAACAATGTCCAATATACCACCGCTCGTATAAGGGCTGTGAGCATCTTGTACAGGAAAGGGTGCGGAAGGAACTGCGATATAATCTCTTGTGTTTAACATTTGCTTAATGTTCGCTCTAAATAAAGCTTACGACAATAAACTTTTACTTCGAGAAAGTTATGCAAATTAATATCAACACTTCATAATTAGCCCCATATCTCACTTAATATACCGTTACCCGATCACAGGGGGTTAAAGCCTCTACTGGGTAAGATATTCGGCGTTTTTAGCTATCCAATCACCTGTCGCTTCCGAAATTGCGTCAGTCAAAGTAATTTCCTTTGCCTTTGAAATCGAGCGCAAGGAATTCAGCTTACTTTTTGTCAGTTTGCAATATAAAGGGGTGTTTCTGGGCTCAGCTTCTTTTTCTCCAACACCTTTTCTGCTTGCCTTTCCTGGGATACCCACATACTCAACCTGTCTTAATTGCAAAAAAAACTAAACTAACTTATCTTCAGCAAATTTTTGAGGACTTTTCGAGTTATGGCTTACTCTCCTTCCCAGATCGCGAACTGGCAACCATAAGTCCAAAACTTGCAAGTAAGTTGGACGCGGTAACTATTCTCAGGCAAATTATCAAAGTAAAAAAGATTTTCTCCTTTGCAAACTCTACCTCTAACTCCAGTTGGAGACATTCCTAGTAAAGGAATGTCCCACAGAAGATTAAGCCAACCACATGAATAGAAATCTTGCAAAGGAGTAGCTTTAACTATGAGGTAAGAGGAAGTGAAAAGATGCGGGATATTTATTGTCCTCTCAGGTACTGAGTTTGTAGTGGCAACAAAAATCCCTATCTCATTCCAACTATTCGGCAGCATTAACTCGCACAGTTGTTTGTAACGGAGATTGCTTTAGTATCTCCTGCTCTAGGCGAAGTTCAAGCGTTGCAGGTAAAATTGAGACATCTTTTTCTGGGTATCCGGACTGCGCGTATCCAAAGGCGTATTTACTATCTGGTTTATTTGAGTAAAATACTGCACTTTCTAATTCGACGAAAACTGACCCGTTCCAAAAGCCGGTCGGTGTTCCTGTCGATTCTTCGATTTCTGCTACTACAAATCCTTTGGCCATTTTCCCTCAAATTAAACGAATAAAGTACAGTAATTGCAGGCTCAAACACATAATTAGACTACGTATTTTACTCTCCGAGGAGGCATAGCCCGCACAATAGTCTTGCCATTGAATGACTTGCCTATCAATTCCTTGATTGCTGTATCAGCCTTGGATGGGGCGCACAAGACAATACCTCTACGCATTTTCCCCCCGACTGCGGCTTTGTAATAAACGGCGATCGGAAAGCAGCCGACTGCAATAGCCTCTCCCTTATTGTTGGCTACCTCAGCTTTTCCGTCAGGAACCGCAGCTCCCGCATCAACGATATCTAATCCTAGTGTGGCTTTTAATGCCGTATAATTGCTTTCTACAATTTTGACTGAGGCAAGCTTGTTATTCCCAAGATCGAACCTTCCCTCTTTCTTTACTGGCATAATGCCTCCGCTAAACCTGTTTTTAGCTTAATCGATGTTCTAGGCTACCTGTAATTCCCGGGAAACCTATAGGTTTCCGGAAATCGGAATACAATTCTAAATCAGCACCACAGGATCGCCCCCTATATAGGGTGCCCCCACTAGCAAAATAGGCTCGCTCAGTTCAGCCCAGTCGAATTGGGCGTAATGAAACCGGACTGTTCCTATGGGGCGCTGCCTAATCTTTTTCTTGGTTTCGCCCAACACAAACCTAGTTCCTGGGTTCGCAGGGAAACTTTTCCTCGACTTAGACTCATTTACAAAATCAGGGTTGAAGGTGTGGTTTTGTATTTTCAATACTTGCTTACACACTTGTTCCCCTTCTGCTTGTGAATAGCAATATATCCTTAATTCATACCCATTCTTTATGTCTCTGTAACTGAAAATCTCCACTCCCTTTTTCCACTTGTAGAGGGGTGTGGCGAAAATAGAATATATATTATTAGCTACAGATTTTATTCTGGATTCTGTAACTTCCGATTCGCTCCACTTGAGCCTAAAACTTATTTGGGTATCTAATATTCCTTTCTCATGATTGGGCTCATCCTCCGAATCGTAGGCTACGAATTTTAATAGAATTTGTGGTTGATATGCCACGGCCTCGGACTTGAATTTAGACACAGGTAATCCATACAGAGGCGCTTGCATTGCCTTAGCGTTGCCTACGTACATCTGGAATAAAAGGATTCTATTTCCGATAATCGGGGCGCTATCGGAATCTTTGATTTTGCAAGCGGTTTTAACGCTTGCAGGGCCGGTAAGAATATCATCGTCAGGGTGTTCCTTGAACCATTTAAGCACTCTCGCATTGTGTAAAAGCTTAATTTGTTTTTTGAGGTGTTCCCAATCGTCGAAATTAGTGGGTAGTGTCATAAGATAGTTATTCTTCTTGAAGACTACTAGGTTTGGTATCGACTTCAGTAATATCTGGCCCCTGAGAAGCGGCTTTAGCGGCGATGCTAGCGTCTTTCACCGGCTTATTGTCAACCCTTATCTTCGGCGTTTCTGTTTCCAGTGTTTTCATAAAAGCATCGTTATTGTCTTTTATTTCTTTTATGGTTTGCTGCGTTTGTAGCACATTGCTAGTTATATTTTCAAAAGCTTCAGCAATATTCTGCGTATTTTCCAAGGATTCTCTCATCTTTTGTTGAAAAACAGTTTCACGACTATAATTTTCCGGGAACCAGCGACCCACATCTTGAGTTACCCCGCTACGACGCAATAAATTACCTATCTTTCCACTATTTTCGGCTGCCATTTCAGCCATAGAAGATGTGGTATCTGCCAAATCCCTTACGCTCCATAGCAAGGTATTCGCCGAGGCGGTTATGCGGTTTGCAGCAGCCCAAGAAGCCTGAACTTGTGTCCAAGTGCGAACTCCAAAAATGGATGCTCCTACAGAGTTTATGAAGTCTTTCAAAGCTTTGTCGGTGTTGACGCCTTCATCGTCAACATCTTTAATCCCTAAAGCATTAAGTGCGGCATTAAGCCCGTTATCGACTACACTAAAGAGGGTTTGTCCGATATCTCGACTTAAAATCAAAGCATTATGGACAGTGGTTATTAAAGTTACCACTTGCAATATTTGCCCCAGGTTAACAAGAGCCCCTACTTTCTTGCCCTGATTTTTTATTTCGTTCATCCCGCCGTTAATAACACTTTTTGCTGCTTCGATACTTCCTTGAATAGCGGTACGATTCTTCCATGCCGAGTATCCTAATGTCCCGGCAATTATCGCGGTGCCATTGGCTATTTCTGCGTAATAATCAGCATCGCCCTCGGCAATACTAGGGTATCCTTCTGTAGCTGTGAATATTTGCTTGTGAGCCTTGAAAAGCATTCCATCTGTCCTTTCTATCCCCGCTCTAGTTAATGTCGCCGTAGGGGCAGCACCATTGTTTTCTTGCCAAGTGAAAGATTTTGTAAAATTATCTGCGATATCCCCAAAGTTAGTACTCTGAAATTCTTCTGCTGTCTGGAACTTTTGCAAGGATTCGGTGTGATTTGCTTTAATTAATTCTTCTAAATTACTCACTTCGTTTAGCGCCTCGTTTGCTGTACTCAAAGCTTCATTGCCTGTACTTAAAGCTTCATTGGCTGTAAACTCCACATTTACTAACCCAGCTTCAAATAAGTTTACTTTTTGTTCAATCAGTGGAACTTGGCTTTCCAGGGATTGAATTTTCATTAAGCTTCGCTGATATGAAGCTTGCAATATTCCTAAATCAGCTTCAAGTGCTACGAATTTCATGTCTATTTCGGTCATCTTGTCCGAAATAAGTTTGTATCCTTCTAGAATTCCAAAAATTATAGTGCTTACGATTGTGGTGACAATGGAAAGCTTACCCAATACCGCTCCAGCCCCACGAGCCCACGATAGTACGCCACCGAACCCTCCTGCTCGAATACTGGGAATAGCTAATTTCAATCCACTCAGTGATTGTTTGAGGCCATTAACACCACTCGCAAGCTCGTCTATTAATGATGGGTTCAGGAATGCTGGGGCCATCGTGGTTCCCATTGCTATAAAAAAACCGTTCAAGGGCGACGCTGTTTCGTCTATGGGTTGGCTAACATCCGATTCTTCAAGTTTTTTGCCGAATTGAAATTGCAGTAACTCCGAAACATCGTTGATTTTCAGAGATGTGTCGGAAAGCGAACTGATAATGTTCGTATACTCTGCGGAACCCCCGTTTTGAGGCATTGCTATTCCTTTTTTTTCTTTAACTGCAATTATAATATCAATGTACTATTGCCGACTTTATGGAAAATTCCGAATTGGTGACCACACTTTCAACCCGCCATAAACCAAAACCCGCGCAGCGCCTCTGCACGGGTTATTTTTCTTATGGTTTGTCGCTCATTCAACAAGTGGAATGGACAGAGGCAAGCTTCGCAGCGGATTTAACCTCTGTGGAGGTGCCCCTTTGTAGAAACGTTGGTGATGCCCGTGGGTAGGGTGAATCACCGGCAATTCCCCAACCAGGCAGGGATAAGCCACCGATTGACAATGCTGGGCTACCGTTCTGTCACTTAAATTTTTGGCGTACTTCAGCGCTACCCGGTGCAGTCTAATTAGGAGAAAGTTTTCTAGAAAATCACCCATCCCCTCCAAACCCAGTGCTTTTACGTTTCCACTCTGGCTACAGAAAATGGGTAGCTTGTCGAATTTTCTAGCCTCCGACCCGAACCTCAACAGAAAGCGATCGGCAATATCCAGGCCCTGCTGCTTACACCACATCCTTACCGCAGGCCATTCGTCAGCAATGATTACCAGCGGCGTCCGATCGTGATCGTCTAGAAGAGTCAGTAGTAATTCTAGTTGTTGAACTATCAAGTCGTAGCTCCGAACAACATGAAGACCGCTCCAATTGGTTTTTTCCGGATCATCATGTGGGTCTAAAACCAAAATCTGACAATCTCCCATTGCACTAGCTAGCAATTTGGCGATACAGGTTTTTCCACTCCCGGAATTACCTAGCAGTCCTATTCCTGTCGCCTCCTCAATTATTTGCTCTGGATTCAATACCTCTATTTCGGATTTAGGATTTTCTACAGATGCTATCGCCGCAACGGTTTGCTGGTATGGCATTGGCTTTGTCATTTGAGCCAATGCTAAAACTGATTGCGCTGCCTCCATCCTGGCTATCACAGACGCGATCGCCAAAGTCTCATCCGATGTTTTTTTCGATGCCTTCCCCAAAGCGTAAAGTGTTGCAGAACTCCCTACTAGCCCTACACGCAGCAATTGAGAGGAAGGAATCAGGGCAGCCGCGATACTAATTCCGATGCTGCCAGCTACCGCAAAAATCGTCAGTTTGGAGCGCCAGTGCCACCGGCGTAAGTAATCCCCCAATCTTGCGCCGTTTGCTGTGATTGCAGCATCTTTTTCAGCCATGCCAGCCAACTGGCGAATAACCTCGGCATCTAGACTCTGATGAATTTCCTTGGCTATTCCACCGGCTAATTTTCCAGTGAAAGCGGAATATTTTAGGTTGATGGCGTGTTGGAGATTATTCTGGGTCATGAATAATTTCTCCTTCTATTAAGTAAGGGTCATCGCTGGGCGTAAATGCCAGGGAGAAGCCAGTTAAAACCTTGGAAAACAGGGCACTCGGTTGCTTGGCCTGTTTCTGGATTTCATCAGCCACAGCTGCATCAAGTTCCGCCCACCAGTTAGCGGCAACGGCTGGTGCTAACTCTTTGATTGAATCCCTGTACCTTGTGGTTACTCCAGCCGCTACTCCCTGTTGAGGTGCTTTACCTATGGAAGCTAGGTAGTCATCCCACTTCATCCCCTCACCCATTTTTTCTTGGCAGTCCTGGAGTCTGCCTGCTTCGTTCTCTGTGTATTTGGGCTTGTTCGTGGGAATGTCGTGTGCCTTGCACCACTTCCGAAATGTGTTGTCTGAAATACCCAGTAATTCGATAACCTCATTGCGTTTCATTGCGCCTCATTTCTCCTCAGTGCGGGTCTATTTCTTTTCAGTGAGCCTCATTTCACTTCACCAAATCACGAATTTTGGATATCTTGGACTCCAGAATTAAATTCTCAGCAGTCAGTCGGCGGATTGTGTCGGCGTTTTGATTGTTTTGAACCCAAGCGCCGGCTATGGCTCCCAATCCAAAAATCGCGATCGCACTAACTAGCAGTGCGTTGGAGTTGGAGGATTCCGAGTTACGTACTGGTGGCGCGAAATGTTCTGCGTAAACGGCCTTCCCGTCTACCGCCAAGATTCGGTATTCGCCTTCGGTATTTTTGATGGCTGATGCAATCTGCTCTGGTTTAAACAAGTCGTGACTGTTCATAGCTGTTAATCATCCAAAAAAAACTTTTTAGCCTAAATTGCTCCCTATCTCCCTATGCCTTGCTAGGAGCGGGTTTCGGGATTTCCGTTTCTCCCTGGGTTTCTCCCTGGATTTTGGAAGTGCGATCGCACTCGTCACATACTCCCAGGCAGCAGCGACGATCGCCTGTTCTTCTTCCGATCGCTTTATCTTTCCGCGCCAGGCTTCTTTAGCGAGTAGGGATGCAGCCTCTCGCGCTAGCTTCTGTGGGCAGCCAGCCGATCGCATCGTGGCTAAGTAATCCTGCAAGTAAATTGAGTAAGACAATAGTAGATACCTCCATCAAATAGGGGTAAGCCAGGGGCGAGTTTTGCGACGCCCCCTGGTTTTTTGAATTTCAGTCAGTTATTTCTCATTAGTTAACGGGCCCAAGTCGTCAGGAACCTCCTCAACCTCGATTTGTAATGCCTGACAGAGCTTTTTGAACTGCGAAAGATAGAGCCTTGGTTGCCGTCTTCCGTTTTCCCAGTTCGCTATTGTGTCCTCAGTCACCCCAACAGCCTCTGCAAGGTCTTTTTGGGATAATCCGACCTTTTTTCGTAACTGCACGAGTTTAGATCTGTTAATTTCTTTTTCCATTTTAGCCTAACATACGTCAGGCTGACATCTGTTAGAGTATAATCAAGTCATGCCCTAACGGATGTCAGGGGTAGACGCCCGTAAACGACAATAAGCAGGCTCCTGGCGAGGCGTCCTGCTTATCCAACATCCTCCCACCAAACGCAGGGAGACCGTACCCCCTGATAGTGAGCCTTACGCAGGCTCCAAAGTCGCCAAGAGCAGTAGCACTTACAGCGGACTATCAGGCGCACAGTTCACCCCTGCCAGGGAGTACCGAGTTGAGGAAAAACCATGTAAATGACACAAATGCTTTGTACACACCAATCTTGAGGTTTCCTATAAAAACGGGTGTGCGACTAAGCTCGCACACCCTTTCCCAGAAACAAGTACATCCCCAAACAATACAAAATATGACGCGATGTAAAGCTTGCCTCAAACAAATCAAGTGGCTCAAAACATCAAGAGGACTCCAGACCCCAATCAACCCAGACGGCACCAGCCACTGGGCGACCTGTCCAGACGCCGCCCAATTCAAAAGAAAGAAATGAACAACCCCACATTCATCAAAATTGCCGACATAATCATCAACCTCGATCACGTGACTTCTGTTACATTGAATTTTCTCGATACCGATGGTATTACCTGCTTAGCGATTACTTACATCGGTGGAGAGTACACCGAATTCTTTTACGACGAAGAGGCAGAATTCATCACCAAATTTATGCTGGCCGGAAATCGCACATACAATTTAAACAATCTCTATGGCGACCGCAACAGCTAGTGATTAATCAAAAAGCCTGATGACGCTCAACAACCTATATCAGCAATAAAAATGGAACCCACCACCCAAGACCTGACACCCGAACAGCAACTTTATCAACTCCAACAAAAAATCAAATATTTAGAAGCAGATCTCGAACAGCACCAGGAACTTCTAGGCATACCCGCCAACAAGTTTGCGGAACACAATTCTCTCTCGCGTGCCCGTTGCATAATGGGTGCTTACAAACTGGCGTATCTATATCTGATTAAAGAAGTCAGGGAAGTAGCTGACACATTGGATATTATCGCTAAAGCCGAATCTCAAATTAAATCTGAAGACTGGGCCAACAACAAATATCACATCATCCATGTTTTGAGTGGTAACTTATGCCGTGAAAGCGGCTACCGTCTTCGGCGAATTAATCTATCAGAGTCAGATACGCATAGACCAGATGAGTTTTAGTTCTGACCCTCGTTCTGTTGACGACATCCCTTTCTAACCAAAAAAAGACTCTTTTCCCGAAGAGTCTTTTAAACCTTTTTTCTATCAAATTCAAGTAATCCAATTGTAACATGACTTCCCATCAATTGACCAACATATATTCAACAATTCGCAACCGACTTTGTGAAGCTCACTATCAAGAACTCAAAGGCTCTGGCCTTTCAGACGAAGCAATATTCGCCGCCGGACACTTCACAGCCTTTACCCCTCAGATAGGATTGAAGCTCGTCGGAACCAAACACTCTGGACTAATATTCCAATACTTAGACCCGACTACCGGTCAACCTTACAAAACATCCAATAACAAGGCATTCTTCCGCATCAAACCAGATGACTGGGACAAACCGCCACAAGATGAAGAATATGCCAGTGAGCCACCAAAATATTTATCACCGAAAGGTGAAGGATGTAGACCTTACTTCTCCTCAATCCTTTCCAACTGGAAAGAAATAATCCGCCGCGCTAAAATTCCTATTTGGATTACCGAAGGGGAAAAGAAAGCCGATTTAACTTGTTCTTTGAATATCGCTTGCATCGGACTGGGAGGTGTTTCTAGTTGGCAAGATAAGCGTGGCGTCGTCGCTGATAGCGATGATAATAGCGATGACGACGCTGAAACCAAATTTAACCCCTTACCAGAGCTAGACGAAATCAACTGGAAAGACAGACGGGTCGTAATAGCCTTTGACAGTGATATGACACACAAACACTCCGTTAGGGCTGAGTTTTTCAAATTAGCTCTTTGGCTAAAAAATAAGGGAGCCCATCCAGAAACCCTGCTGCTACCCAATAATATCGATGGCAGTAAAAATGGATTGGATGATTTCGCTGTTCGGTACGGAGTGAAGGCTTTAGAATATCTTGAAGATTTCACGTTTCCGGCATTAAAGTGGAATAAGACCAGATTAGAGTTAAATCTACCCACAGACCCGAACCTGCCCCTCAAAGCCGCACTATTGGAATCGATTTTACGGACTAAATGGGCTTTCCGAAAAGGCATCGGGTGGTATGAGTGGACAGGCAAGGTTTGGAGGTTTTCGCCTAACGACACGGGCAACGAATGTCCCGATCTTGAAGCCGATATTATAGATTTTATGAATGCTCAAGGCTGGGTTCAGCAAGCGTCGATAGCAATGCTTTGCAGACGTTTGCGAGCGAAACTTTTGGTAGAAAAAGACCTATGGAACAGACCTGATAGAATCGCCTTTAAAAACGGCACAATGAACCTGACTACGGGGCGATTTGAGGATACACACAGTAAAGAGGATTATCTAACAAACAGCCTTCCCTACGATTACGATGCTAAGGCTGATTGTCCAGACTGGCTGGACTTCCTTGAAGCCATCTTCAAAGACCAGTCAGCAACTGATTTGATTCAAGCTATTTTCAAGTGGATACTGCTGCCCAAACCTAAAGACGAGAATGCAGAGATTCAGAAATCACTTTTGCTTATTGGCAGACCTGGTACGGGTAAAGGCACTTTCTTAGATGTTCTTACCTGGCTGGTCGGTGCGGAAAACACCGCTGCAACCGCTGATTTCAGGGAGAAAGCCAGGGAGAAACGAGAATCCCAAAACCCTTACCCAGCAATGGATAGGGAGATAGGGAGCAATTTGAGCGAAAAAGTTTTTTTGCGGAGTGTAGAGTTGTCAGCTAAAGAGGAGCAGCTGGTGACGATGCCTGAAGACGATATTGAAGCTGCCTCTATTGGCCTTAACTCCTGCTCAGACCGGGCTGGTGCATCTGTAGTCCTGGATTTCCTGAAATCCCTGATGTGTTCGGATTTAACCAAAGAGCAAATCTGGAGCTTGGTACCGCCCCTTCAACAACGACGGCTGAAGGGAAAACTACCTTGGGAGTGCGACATCTCCCCAACCAGCCCGATCGCCTTTGTACACGAGGGGCAAACGATTCAAATCCCTGTGGAATATCCCGGTACAAGAAGTTCAACCCAGACCAAGGAACCCAAGCAAATCAAAGACTGTTTGCTTGCCTTGGTAAACGATGGTGAGTACAAGGCATTGGTCGGGAAGTATGGAGAGAATCGGGTTCGTTGGGTTCTGTGGAGATTGATTGGCGGGGCCGACCGGGACGCGGTGATGGATGTGATAGAGGGCCGGGTAAGACAAATGACGATCGCAGATGTCGCATCCTCGATTGCGGCTGAAAGTACTGAGGATTCTGATATTGACGATGACGACGGCGGCAGTCAGGAGGTTGAGGAAGAAAAGTGCGATCGTGGCAGTGTGATCAGCCCTGAAACTCCAACGCCTGATGGCGAGCAAACATCATCTAGACCAATATTTCGGGTAGGCGATCGAGTAGAGGTTATTTGCCCGGAAGGATGGCCAGATAATCGCGATGTTCCCACAGGCAGTACTGGGAAGTTCTTTGCCTACAAAAATAAAAGGAACCCCCATGAAGTTGTAGCCGTAGAACTTGATAAAGATAAAGCTCCTCCGAGTGGAAATCGACTGGTTTACATTTCCCCAGTGCGGCTGAAGCTAATTGACGATGATATTGACGATGACGACAGCGGCAGCGCCGCCCCTCAATCAACGCCAACTCCGAGCGATGACGACGGCGGCAGTCAGGAGGTTGAGGAAGAAAAGTACGATCGCGCAGATGAAATATCAGCCCCTGGAGATGAAGGATCTGATGCAGTAGCAGTTGAACAAAAGTGCGATCGCGCATCTGCATCTCCCGGCTCTGGAGACGGAGTTTTGACAGGCAGAAAACTAGCGAAGCATCTCCGCTGTAGCCCTTCACTCCTCTCTAATCGCCCGGAAAACTTTCTAGTTTGGTCACGAAAAAAAGACCCAGACGGAATAGGTTGGGAGTTCAACGAACAGATGAAACTATTTTTTCCAGAGACAGTGTTTAGCCGACCCATAGTAGTAGGCGACAAATTACGAATCAGAAAGTCGGGTGAATGTTACACCGTCGAGTCAACGAGTAACCAATGGATTTTATGCCGTGACCAAAAAGGCGAACTGAAAAAGAAATTAAGGGGAGAGTTTGAGCTACTCTGCGACTTTTATTCACGTCTGGAACCGGGCTGTATTTTAAAAGTCCTTCCTCACAATGATCACAAAACTTTCATTCGCAAGCATAAGGACGGCATTTTGATAGACAAGAGAGAAAAAGATGGCAAATTTCAAGCATCTGTGTTGTGCGGAAACGACCGGGAGATTTTCAATTTAGAAGCGGTGCAGCTTTAGTATTAAGGGGGGTTAAAAGGATGTTCTTTTGCGAAGTTTGCGGCTCCAGTGAGTGCGATTTACACACACAGTCCTATAAGCTAGAAATAGATTTTTTGGGATGCCCTAAATGTGGGTGACACAGCTTTTGGGTAACTGATTACAACCATACCGACAGTGATTACAGGTGCGATCGCTGTGGTTACGAGACAATTGATGACGGACTCGATCGAATGGAAGTAGAAGATTAAACAGAATTAAAAACACCCCTGAAATTTATCGGTTGATGAATCATGAAAAACACGCCAGCCAAAAACGCTAAAGGCTCGGTAGTTGTCTGTGTCCGAAAAGGTATGTTGTGCTTGCAATTCCCCAGACATTTGTTCGGGGGTACTCAGAAATACCTTTACCTGCAAATACCAGACACACCCATTAACAGGCAATCAGCTTCCGCTAGGGCACGAGCGATCGAAGCTGATATCGCTTTTGATAAATTTGACGACACCCTAGAAAGTTATAAGCCGCTGGCGATTAAACCAGACACTTCACCGGGCTTGAACGCGCTTTGGGAAAAATACACCGCAGTGAAGGCTAAAACCCTTTCTCATTCAACAATTGATAGAGAGTTTAAGAGGATAGCTAACCATATAAACAAGCTGCCTAGCGACAGATTGAAAGACGCCAGGAAAATGAGGAAGTATCTGATTGAAAACTTAAATCCTAAATCAGCCAAAAAGGTTTTGATGTACCTGTCCGCTTGCTGTGAATGGGCGAAGGAAGAGGAGTTAGTGCTTAGCAATCCTTTCAATGAATTACCGAAGCTAAAAATTAAAAGCAGTAGAACAATAAACCCGTTTAGCAAAGCGGAACGCGACCAGATTATTGCTGCTTTTGAATCAAGTTATTATTACAAGCACTACACGGGGTTTGTCCGTTTTCTATTCCTGACCGGATGCCGAACAGGAGAGGCGGTTGGACTTCAATGGAAGCACATTTCTCCTGATTTGAAAACAATCACCTTTAGTGAATCTGTGGTGTATGGAAAAAGGAAATCCACCAAAACTGACACTGTACGAAAATTTCCGGTCAACGAACAATTATATGCTTTACTGGTAGCTATCCGTCCGGTAACACCATCTCCTGATGCCTTAGTATTTCCTTCTCCGACTGGCATCCCAATAGACGCGCACAACTTCCTAAACAAGGCATGGAAGACTGTATTGGGAACTTTACCAATTGAGTACCGCACTCAATACACGACGCGCCACACTTTCGCAAGCCTTTGTCTTGAGGCAGGGGTAAAAATCAATCAGATAGCCGAGTGGATTGGAAATAGTCCAGAAACAATTTGGAAGCACTATGCAGGGTTGATTAATACGCAAGATGTACCAGAATTGTGAGCCCAAGATTCCGCCGCCTATCCGCTAAAAACCGTCTGGTGGACTGAGTATGCAAGTCTACCGGACGGTTTTTACTGTTTGTTATCTTTGGTTACCAACGCAGCCTTGCCGAGATATTCTGCCATCGGGTAGCGTCGCGTCACACAAATTAGCCTGCCGAAGATTGGCTCCTGTCAAATTCGCTTTTTCCAATTTCGCCTCTCTCAAATCGGTTCCGCTCAAGTTGGCTCTACTCAAATTAGCGCCGATTAACTCTACCTCTCTTAAATTAGCCCCACTCAAATTAGCGCGACTTAAGTTTATTCCGTTAAGTGTTTTATTGCGAAGATTAACCCCTCGTAGGTTTGCCCCACTTAGGTTTGTCTTTTCCCAGAAAAAGGTTTCTCGTAGGTTATTGCCACTCAAATTAGCACGACTTAAGTTTGCGTTTCCTAAGCTAGCCAGTTTCAAGTTGGCACCAACTAAGTTCGCCCCAATTAAGTTTGCGCGTTGAAATTCAGAGTAACTAAGATCGGCTCGACTCAAATTCACCCCGCTTAAATTACTCCCGTTCAACTTGGCTTTGTATAATTTCGCACCAGCTAAGTTAACGCTTCTCAAGTCGATGTTCGTTAAATCACAACCCTCGCAGTTCTTGGTGCGGCGCAGTTGCTGAATATGACTGGGGTTAGCGGCATTGACTGAAATAGACAAACCAACAATAACCAGCACTAAAGTTGACAAGCTTATTTTGAACTTCATAGATTGATCCATTCGTGTAGAAATAACAATATTTTCTCTTGAAAGTGCTATCGCTAAAACAAAACCAGCGATCGAATTTACTTCAACCGCTGGCTCTCATCTACACGAATGAGTCTATGATGACTCAGCTTGGTACTGGCGTACTATCTGGATTGCAGATGCTAATTCCTAAGCGCCGCTCTTTTTTGACACTCTTCCCTCCATTCCTGCTGGGTGCAGCTGCATTTGGTGTGATGAAAAGCGATCGCACTTACCGTCTACCAAAAAACTTCCCACCACCAAAATTTTGGTTTGGTCAAACAGTCCGATTCGAGTGGATCTGTGACGACACCAAAGACTCTCTTTGCGGTCAACTCAAGTGGCAACAGGGGTTGGTAGTTGGAATGTCTTTCAACGATCCAGAGATTTACGAAAAAGGATGGGCATACACAGTTGATTGGACTTCCAGCTACAACGGCATTGTTGACTCATCTTCCATCTTGGGGGAAAGCGATCTAACCCTGTAGACCCGATTGGATAAAAATCCAAATTTGGCGCGTCAACGGCGCGTCAACGGCGCGTCACGGCGCGTCAAATTTTCAGTCTGCGATCGCGCAGCGCCCAAAAGCAGAATCCCTTAAATCCAGTTATTATAAGGATTCCAGGGATTTATTTTGATGGGCGACCGGGGGCTCGAACCCCGAACCACCAGATTAAGAGTCTGCTGCTCTACCATTGAGCTAGTCGCCCGTCGAATTGCTATCTTAGCAAATTTAATTGTATTTGTGTAGCGATCGCATAAAATTTTTCAAACCGATGAACTGACAGGCTGATGTTTTGGCAATGAGAAAGTGTGGGAACCCTTGTCCCGACTCGGCAAGAACTTGCAATCCTTCATAATTTGGTAGAGGTTGACATCTTTCTCTAGAAGGCAGGCGTGACCGCTTTCTGGTAGCACCACCGTTTGAGCGTTAGGGAGGCTGTTTGCTAGCCGTTCGGCTTCAGTCACAGACGGGAGGAGACGATCGGAAGCACCAGCAACAATCAACACGGGTTGGGTGATGCGATTTAACTCGATATCCCCAACGTTAAACTCTCTGAGCAAAGATAATCGCCAAACAGCGGTTTTTTGGGGTACCATCTGCACAGCTTCCATCAGGGCTTGGCGATCGCTTGGTGCAATCCGTCCCAAAGCCGCCAAAACGGGCAAACCCACCATTGAGCCGAACTGATAAAAGTACTCTGGCACAATTTGAGTTAACGGGATGCCGAAATACATCCAAGGACGACGACTGATGGAAGAAGCCGGATTGACTAAAATCAGCCGCTCAAAAAGTTTCGTAGCTCGCAGGGCCACTTCGATCGCCAAACAACCACCAAACGACTCGCCGCACAAATAAACCGATCGCTGCGGGTCTTGCTTTATTTCTGCTTCGATCAGCCCCACAACCTTGTCTGCCAGAACATCCCAGCTAGTCAGATCGTCGGCTGGGATCGCCAAACAGCGGATATCAAACCCGACTTCTAAACCAGCAGTTTGCGATCGCAATAGCTTACCCGTACCATCCATTCCAGGCAGAAACACAAACAGCGGACACTCTGGCTTAATTTGTTTCGGAGTCAAGAAACAAGGATGACTTTTTATCTGTGGCATCGTTAAACAACTAATTCAACCTGAATAACATCCCTGACGGAGCAGTTCGGCAATTTCAGTCTGACAGTACTGCGTAATTTCGGCAACGACTGCTTTTGCCTGTTTGCCTTGATAGTATTCCCGCTGGGAGGCACTTATCCAACAAGGACGACCGATCGAAACATTCACCCGGCGATATACTACCAGCGGATGCCAGCCCGATCGATCGAACAACGGCTCTGATGGGTCAAAAAAGCTCAGCAGCTTCAGCGGGACGCCTGAGTTGACGCTCTCCTCCACAGAAGCGATCGCCACCGGCAAAACCACCAAATCCGGCACCGTCGCCCGCAACGCCAAATGAGCAAATCCCCTTTCAAACTTCCTCATTTTCTCAGGCTCGCTAAATTCCACCATCGGTTGCGCTCCTTCTGGAAACACTCCCACCACCTGCTGCGCCTGTAATAGCCGTATCGCTTGATGAAAAAAATGCTGTTGCCGATGTTCTGGTTCCTCCAACGGGAAGCACCCTAACCTGGTCACAATCTCCCGCATCACCGGCACTTGACCCATGTAATGATGGCAAGCAAAACGAATTGTACGTCCTACAGACGCCATCAGCAGCGGTGCATCCATAAAGCTGCGATGATTGCTCACCACTAGCACCGGCCCACATTGAGGGATGCGATCCTCATGATGCAGAAACAGCCGCGTGCCCGTGGCAGCCAGAAACGAGCGAGAAATCAGCCGTGGACTATCAGAATACATGGGTTAGCGACATTAATGGCAATAGGGAACACATTCCTCTTAATAATTGTTAACTTTATTGTAGTAGCTGCGACAAATACCCCAGGGTAGAGACACCTCAATCTTGGATTTTTGAACTACTTTTCATCTTGGATTACGGCTAGAAGGTGAATCTTAACCGTATTATTACTTATTACATCATTCAGTTTTTTTTATAGCGTTTATAAAAAAAACAAATAAAATAAGTTGTTCGAGTCTCTCATGTATGATTAGAAACAGTTTTAGAATATTACATTGTTTGTTTCCATGAATTCTATCGATAAAAATAAAAACACATTTTCTCTTACAACACCGCTGTACTACGTAAACGACTTACCTCATATTGGTAGCGCTTATACAACGATCGCAGCGGATGTAATAGCCAGATTTGAAAGAATGCGCGGCAAATCCGTCCTCTTAATCACCGGAACTGACGAACACGGGCAGAAAATTGAGCGCACCGCAGCAGCTCGCGGTCTAGAGCCTCAAGCACACTGCGACGAAATTGCCGCCGGATTTCAGACACTTTGGCAACAACTCGACATCCAGTACGACAGATTTATCCGCACCACCGCTCCCCCCCACGAAGCTATTGTCAAAGAATTTTTCCAGCGCGTCTGGGAATCTGGCGACATCTATCTAAGCCAGCAAAAAGGTTGGTACTGCGTCTCCTGCGAAGAATTTAAAGAAGAACGCGAACTTCTAGAAGGACGCCGCTGTTCCTTGCACCCAAACAAAGAAGTCGAGTGGCGAGACGAGCAAAACTACTTCTTTCGGCTCTCCAAATACCAAAGCCAGCTAGAAGAACTTTATCAAACAAGACCAGATTTTATTGGGCCTCCAAGCCGCCGCAACGAAGTCCTTAGTTTCGTCAGTCAAGGACTCCAGGACTTCTCCATTTCGCGGGTAAACGTGGACTGGGGCTTCCCGATGCCAGTTGACCCCAGTCATACCATCTACGTATGGTTTGACGCCCTACTAGGCTACGTTACAGCCCTGCTCGATCCGGATACCGAACCAACCTTGGAGAATGCTTTATCCAAATGGTGGCCGATTAACTTGCACCTAATTGGCAAAGATATCTTACGCTTTCACGCCGTTTACTGGCCTGCTATGCTGATGTCCGCTGGTCTGCCAATACCGGACAAAGTGTTTGGACATGGCTTCCTGACCAAAGACGGACAGAAGATGAGCAAAAGTCTTGGCAATATCATCGATCCCGTGGCGTTAATCAACCGTTACGGCTCCGATGCCGTTCGCTACTACTTCATGAAAGAAATCGAATTTGGGCGTGATGGCGATTTTAACGAAAAAGAGCGGTTTATTCCCATACTCAATGCTGACCTGGCAAACGATTTGGGCAACTTGCTCAATCGGACGCTGAGCATGGCCCGTAAGTACTGCGGCGACAAAGTGCCTTCTATCAGTCTCGAAGACATTCCCGCAGATAATCCCCTCAAAGCCATTGGCAGCAACTTGGGGGAACAAGTCGCGCAAGCTTACGAAAACCTTGCTTTTAGCAACGCAACCGAAGCTGTTCTCACTTTAATTCGCAGCGGCAACAAATACATTGACGAGCAAGCGCCTTGGAAGCTATACAAGCAGGGAAACCAGCAGGCAGTTGAGCAAGTGCTTTACGCTGTTTTAGAATCAGTCCGTCTAGCAGCCTATCTCTTGTCTCCCATTATCCCTAATATCAGCAATGACATTTACCAGCAATTAGGTTTTGATACGAACTTTAATGACAAAACACAAACTAATGTTTCAGCAGCTTTCATTATCCATGCTAATTGGGGAATTCTACCTAATAGCCAGACTTTAGGCGAACCCCGACCCGTGTTTGGGCGACTAGAACTACCGGAAACGGGTTCGGCTTAGAAAAGATCGAGCTATTAGAGATGCTATAAATCTGAAAAGATAGCATCAATTGATTGATTGATTCATAAAAAAAGAGGAATAACATCATGTTGAATCATTTGGAAAGAGATTCAGTATTTACGCCAGAGCAAGTTCTAGAAAATCGCGGTCGAGTTGCCATTTTTATTGATGGGTCGAATTTGTTTTATGCTGCATTGCAACTGGGAATGGAAATTGACTACACCAAGTTGCTGTGCCGATTAACGGCTGGATCTCGACTGCTGCGTTCTTTCTTCTATACTGGAGTCGATCGGACCAACGAAAAGCAACAGGGTTTTCTCCTGTGGATGCGCCGCAACGGTTACCGAGTGATTGCCAAAGACCTCGTACAACTGCCGGATGGTTCCAAAAAGGCTAACCTAGACGTGGAAATAGCCGTAGACATGATGGCTTTGGTAGGCTCCTACGACACAGCGGTTTTGGTCAGCGGCGATGGGGATCTTGCATACGCAGTTGATTCAGTCAGTTATCGCGGTGTTCGCGTGGAAGTAGTCAGTCTGCGCTCCATGACGAGCGATAGTTTGATCAATGTAGCAGACCGTTACATTGACTTGGAAAATATTAAGGAAGATATCCAAAAAACTCCTCGTCAGGGTTATACCTATCGTCCGTTTTCTGCCATTGGTTTGATGGAAGAACATAACGATAACGACTAAAAATTGCTTCTAGATGTAGGGGCAATTAATTAATTGCCCCTACATCTAGGGTAAAAAGCGCAGATCGGAAAAAGAGGGGCACCTTTGAGGATAATTCATCTGGGCAAAATAGTACCGCTAAACCTGGTTTTGTTACTGCTACTGTTGGGCGTAGCAGCTTGCCGTGGCGAGGGCCGCACAGCGAAAAAACTGGCTCAAGATAGTCAATTGGCTCAAGAGAGTGCGACGGGAAAAAGCCTTGATGGTGGTTTTACCTTCAATGCGGTTACTCTGGATCAAACTGATGAACGGGGAAATGCTATATGGAAAATTAAGGCGAAGCAAGCTGTATATAGCAATAACAATAAGATTGCACAAATCGAAACTCCGATTGGTGACTTGTTTCAAGATGGAAAGTTGCTTTATCACGTTACCGGACAGCAGGGAGAGGTGCATGAGGATGGCCAGAAAGTTTTTCTCAAAGGCAATATTGTCGCCACTGATATTCAGAATGGAGTTGTGTTGCGCGGTAATGAATTGGAATGGCGTCCCCAAGAAGATATTTTGATTGTCCGCAATCAATTGATTGGCACCCACAAACAAGTCGATGTAACAGCACAAGAAGCGCGAGCATTTAGTCGGGCAAAGCGAATAGAATTAATCGGTAAAGTGGTGGCGATTTCCAAACAACCAATCTTGCAAATGAGGACGGAGCATTTGATTTGGGAGATGGAAAAGGAAAAAATGTTTAGCGATCGGCCCGTCCAAATTGACCGATACGTTGGTACTGCGATCGCAGATCGTGGCGTAGGCGATACTGGAGAAGTTGACCTCAAAACTAAAATAGCGACGTTGAGAAAAAATGGTCAATTGAATGTGTTAGATCCACCCCTCCAGATTTCTAGCGATTTAGTAGTTTGGAATGTTGAAGGCAAAACAGTAGTTTCAGATAACCCTGTGCGAATTTTTCATCGCGTACAGCAAGTAACTATGACTGCTAATAAAGGTCGAGTCGATTTGGAACCTAAAATCGCTTATTTGAACGGCAATGTTTACGGTGTAGGAAAGCGTCCGCCATCGCAAATGCGGACCGATCGAATGACGTGGTTTATTCCTACCGAGTCATTTGAGGCTGTAGGCAATGTGTTCTACAAACAGGTTGACCCGCCATTGACTTTAACCGGCCCCAAAGCCGTTGGGCAACTAAAAGATCAAACAATTGTGATTAGCGGTGGCAGTGACGGCGGTAGAGTCTACACAGAAATAATTCCGTGAAGGATTGTGGGAAACTAAGGAATGTTTAAATTTAGCATAACTTTTGATGCAAAATGAACATCACTGAGTACATCGAATCTAAACGAAATGCCAAAAAGAAAATCCCATCGGAGATTAGGGAACGATGGAACAATCGCATCCTAAAGAGGGAATTGCAGGCGATGGGCGAAGCTGGAGCAATCCAATATCTTGCAGATTATGGCAGGGGTATTGCTGTGCCGAAAGTTGTCCATTTGGCACTATGCGCTGAGTCCGAAGGTTATCCTCTGATGGCACAGGGTTTTTGGAGGAAAGCGTTTGAGATGGAAACAGGAAATAAGCCCCCCCTTGCCACTGAAATCAGGGGGGAACAGAAAGCTCAACTCCCTCAAGATTTGGAGGATTTGCAGGCAATTCCTGACTCTACCCCTACCAGAAGTAAGACAGTCGTTAATACACCTGTTGTCCCAGAATTACCCCCTCATTTGCAACCGGGGCGCATTGTGACTATGCAACCAGTAGATGCACCGTTCGATCGCACCTACTACATTAACGATCCCCGATACTGGGGTCAGCCGAAAAGGGATGGGAATAGAGTAGTTGTAGTTGCCACATCCGATCGCATATATTACCAGTCACGCTCCACAAATATGAGGCAGCAACCCTCAATTGAGATTAATCAAGCATTACTTGATGTTGCTAACAAAAAAGGAACATTTATTTTAGATGGGGAACTGTACTATCGATCGGTAACTGGAAGCGAACACCGCACCGGCGCTCAAGCTGCTACTGTCAACATTAATCAGGGATCGCCAACTACTCAACCAATAGCAGTGTATGCTATTTTCAAAGCTTTGCTGTTTGAGGGACGGGATCTGACTATAATCAGTGAAGCAGAACGGATTGAAGCAGCAGAGCGAATAAGGGAATACCTACCAGCGATCGAGGCATTTGAAATCGTCCCTACTGCGCGTACTTTTGAAGAGAAAAGATTGCTAGCTCAAACGCAGGAGTCTTTTGAAAGAGAAGGAGAAGTTTGGGTACAACATGATTGTACTTATGTTGGCGGCAAAGATACTCGCACATTTCCAATGGTACGGACAAAGTATTGCTTGGAATTAGACTTGGTGATTACTGAATTAACTCTCACAAAAGTTGTCGGACGACCTTTCAGTGCCATAATGGTAGCTCAAGATATTGAAGGTAAATTAGTACCGATGGGGTCGGTAGGAACGGGATTTTCTCAAGAAGATATGCAAGAAATCGCCCGTCGTCATGCCGCAAATCCAGGGAAGGTGAAGATCGTAGTGCGATCGCAAGGATTAACCGAAAATGGAAAGTTGTGGCATGGGCGATTTGTGGGATTCTGTGAGGAGATCTGAGGCTAGTGCAACCTGAGACTCAAAGTATTTTTGACTTTTGAATGAATGACTTTTGACTTCCGCGTCGCGGTACTAACCTCCAAAAAGGATTTGATTGCGAACAGGAGCGCCCAAACGACTAGCATCGCCATAGCTAGCAGGACTGGGGAGAACTACTTTTGGTGGAATTGATGCCGCACCCCACTGCTGTAACAACATTTGCAGAAATCTATCTTGTCCGACGCGAAGACTTGACACATCGTTGCCTCGGTTGATGATAGCAAACCAAACCAGACCGCGATCGCGCGTTGGCAAAACTCCCGCCAGCGCACTCACATTCCGCAGAGTACCAGTCTTTACAACAGCAGCAGCTGGGATGTGTCGCCTTACCAAAGTACCAAGACGATCGCGACCGGAAACTGGGAATATGTCGCCAATAGTTAATCCTAGAGGCTGCAACTTGTGTTGAATTGCCTGTAACATAGCGCAAGCTGCTCTTGGGGAAATGCGATTGTCCACTCCCAGTCCAGATCCATTGATTAGATGAATTTCCGATACAGGAACCTCAGATGCCTCAGCAGCAAGCGATCGCACAACTTGAGATCCTCCCAGAGAAGTAGCCAACATCTCAGCCATTTCATTGTTGCTGTAAATGTTCATGTACTTCAAGATTTGCGCCAAGGTGAGAGAGCGGTGACGCAATAATAAGATTTGTTTTCGATTCCCCCGGGTGTGGTCATAAGTAGTTGGTTGAAACGAAAAGCTTTTCTTCTGGGCCTTGTCCCCCTTGTCCCCCTTGTCCTCC
>NZ_JAIQZN010000084.1 GCF_023333585.1 Argonema antarcticum A004/B2 | reverse complement strand
TCGCCATTGAGACATGGGAATCACCACAACATCGGGGATGCGGGAAGTGTCCCATCGACCACCACGGGGAGAACGAACGCCGACTAACGCTTTTAGGGCAATCCAATCTCTTGCTAAACGAGCAATTTCAAGATTGTAGGTTTGTTCTAGGAAGTGCATTACTGCACCATGTTTTCCACTGCCAAGGCTCATAGGAACCAATTCTCCATTAACTAATTCGTAGCGAGTATCTGTACCATCGTTGTAAGCAAGGTACTCCTCAAAGGTGAGTCGTTTAGTTGTTGCGGCGGTTGTTATCATGGCGAATTGCAAGAGGAAAAAATAGAGCGGGTAAATTTAGCGGATTTGCCAATAATCTAGTTATATCACTTCTGCTGAAATGATATATAGCAATCGATGAGTCGGTTAAGCCATAAATCTGGGGAGGGGGCTAGGGGCGAAGCATTCGGGCATATAATTTATTGATTAAAACCGAAGTCTAGTGACTAATGCGATCGCACTTTCCTAAAAAAGCAGTTTGGTAATATTCAGGTTTTGCACTACCCACTCACCCGCCTGTGAATTAATTCACAGGCTAATAGCGAAAGTCCACTTCAGTGGACTCAAGAAAGTTTTGCAGTCCACTTCAGTGGACTTTTGCTATTAGCCTGGGGTTTGAACCCCAGGCGGGCTGGCGGGGGCCAGCGCGTGGGCAGATGTAAGCATTTGAGTCATAAGCTGCTACGCACCAAAAAAGCGGCTGCTTCAACGTGCGCTGTCTGCGGAAATAGATCGGCAGGTTGCACTCTTGTCAAGCGATATTCGCCGTTTTGACACAATAATTTGAGGTCGCGGGCGAGGGTAGCGGGTTTGCAACTGACGTAGACGATGCGATCGGGCCTTATTTGCAGTAAGGTATCGATGACAGACCGATCGCATCCCTTCCTCGGCGGATCTAACAACACAATATCCGGCGTCACTTCCAACTGGGGCAGCAATTTCTCCACTTCGCCAACTTGAAATGTGGCATTAGTTATCCCATTCAGTTCCGCATTCGCCTGCGCCTGTTCCACCGCCGACCGTTGCACCTCTAAACCAATTGCTTGCCGCACTTGTCTCGCCAGAGGCAAAGTCATCGTACCGATACCGCAATAGGCATCCAGCAGCACCTCATCGCCTTGCAGATTCAACGCTGATGCGATCGCCTCCAACAGCCCCTCAGCTACCTCTGTGTAAACCTGGAAAAAGGTATCCGGCAGAATTTGGAACTGCAATCCGGCAAACTCCTCTCGCAGGTAAGGTTTCCCCGCAATACAACGAGTCTCCCTGCCGAAAATGGCATTTGTGCGATCGCCATTCCGATTCAGCGACACTCCCACCAAGTTGGGATAACGCTTCATCCACTCTTGCGCCTGCGCCTCGATCCCCAGCAACTTCCCATCCTTCACCACCAAAGTTAGCAGCATCTCACCCGTGCGGCGTCCAATTCGTAACGCCAGATGCCGCACCTGTCCTTTGTGGTGCGTTTCATCGTACACCTGCCAACCACGACGCTGGATATCCAACTTCACCTCTGCCAGCAGCGGATTTAACCGCGCATCTTGCAAGGGACACTGATTCAGGTTAACTATTTTGTGGCTGGCTTTTTGGTAATATCCAGCTTGTATCTGTCCCGTGGATGATATTCCCAAGGGATAAGTCGCTTTGTTGCGATATCCCAACGCCGAGTCACCCGCCAAAATGCGATCGACGTTTGGATTATCAAATCCCCCAATGCGTTCCAAAGCTTGAATTACCTGATTTCGCTTCGCTTCTAGCTGATATTCGGACTTAATATGCTGCCACTGACAACCGCCGCACTTATCTGCCACAATGCAGCTAGGCCGAATGCGGAGGGCAGATGGTTGTAAAATTTCATGTAGTTTGCCGTGAGCATATCCGGGTTTAACGCGGACTAAGCGGACTAAAGCGCGATCGCCCACCACCATATCCGGTACGAACACCACCCGATCCCCCCAACGCCCTACACCGTCGCCAGAGTCAGTTAAATCTGCGATCGTCACCTCAACCAAATTACCCTGTTGCCAAAGGTCTTCCGATTTTAGTATTTTAGATTCTGGATTCTCGATTCTCCCCATCTCTCTATCTCCTTATCTCCTTATCTCTGTTACCAGATAGCTTCAGATTTTGGATTTTAAACTTTAGATTGTAGATTTTGAATTCTCCCTCTGTCCCCCTCTCCTCCTCTCCCCCTCTTCCTTTGTGTCCTACAGAGTCGTTAAACTTACAAATGTTATCGTGAGTTAGCGCAATCGCAATATCTATATGAGCGTAGTTAGCCAAGTCATTCTCAAAGCCGATGACGAACTTCGTTATCCTAGCACCGGCGAACTCAAGAGTATCAAAGAGTTTTTGCAAACGGGCATCCAGCGGACACGCATCGCCGCCACGCTTGCCGAAAACGAAAAAAAGATAGTTCAAGAAGCCAGCAAACTCCTGTGGCAGAAACGCCCCGACTTTATCTCCCCTGGCGGTAACGCTTACGGGCAGCGCGAACGGGCACTATGCTTGCGAGACTACGGCTGGTACTTGCGCTTGATCACCTACGGTGTTCTCTCTGGCGACAAAGATCCCATCGAGAAAATTGGTTTGATTGGCGTCCGGGAAATGTACAACTCCTTGGGCGTACCCGTACCCGGCATGGCTGAAGCAGTCCGCTGTTTGAAGAAAGCTTCTATAGCACTTCTCACGGAAGATGATGCAGCTGAGGCAGCGCCTTACTTTGATTACGTTATTCAGGCAATGTCCTAATTTCTGGGTCTTTAAAAATACCTAGAAACCGGGCTGATCTGAACCAATTTTTTCGTTGAAGACGCTGGCAAACTTCAACCCTTTGATTTTAGCTTGTTTCCCCACCCTTACTGGTGCTTCTTGGCTGATTCGCTGTCAAGACACTGGCAAGCGGTGGGGAAATTTTAATGGCCCTCTCTCTTTCCCTTCTTCCCCCTAGCCCCTAGCCCCTAGCCCCTTCTCCATATTTGTCAACAAAAAACCGACAGTCTGTTTGTAGAAGCTGTCGGCTGGTCGTATATTCCCTGTCGATGACTCGGCTTGAGTTCAGTTATCTTGCAGTATGACGATTTAAGGAAAGTGCGATCGCGATCTAAATCAATCTCTTATTGTGATTTATATCACTAAGCTTACTGAGATTTTTAATTGTATCCTTGGGCCGATCGGGTCACAGAATACTCCAAATTCCAGCAACTCAGCCTCTTTTGCTGAATGGTGAACAAAGCTTTCCAACCAATCCAGTTTTTGTTACTAAAATAACATTTGGTACTTTTAACTGACTATTTCTAATTTTCTTTAAGCCTATTATACTTTTATAAACTATTTTGTCTATAAAAAATTAATTTATCGAAATCAGCATTGATTTGATGAAAAATAAGGATTAAGAAAAACTTATTTGTAATAAACGATACAACTTAAATCGATCTATTAGTCTACCTTGGATAAAAGGAAGAAAATGTCCATTAGTTGTTACATTTTCTCAAGAGCGACGCTCACCTAATTTTCGCTGCAATACATAGAAAAAGTATGAAACCTGGCACTTTTTCTCTCAGAAGGATTGAAGCTTTAGCCCACAAAAATTACCTGCTTTTTTCAGCAAAACTAAAAATCTTAACTTGATAATTACTCAAGTTCCGATTTTTAATAAAAAATTTTTGTGTCGTTATTCATGGAGTTCTTTAACAAATGTCTTGGAATGTCGAACATGAAGTTTATAGGCTCAATTCTCTTGAAAATACACCAACATTTGGCTCCAGCGTATCTACCAAAAGAGAGATATTGAGACAAACAGTACTGGAAACAGAAACAAAGTATCGCAGCATTTTTGAAAACGCCCCAGTGGGTATCTTTCAAGCTACCAATAATGGTAAGTACTTAATAGCAAACCCAGCCCTAGCTCGGATCTATGGTTACGAATCGCCATCAGAATTGATGGCGAGTGTTACAAACATCAAAGAGCAGTTATACGTCGATCCAAATCGGCATATAGATTTAATAAATTTGTTGCAAGAGCGTAACGTAGTATACAGATTTGAATCCCAAATATATCGTAAAGATGGCAGTGCGATCTGGATTTCTGAAAATGTCCGGGCTATTTATGATAGCAACGGCCAGTTGCTAAGTTATGAAGGAAGTGTAGAGGAGATCACCGAACGCAAATATTCCGAAGAAATGATGCAGGCCAAATTGGCAAAAGAAAAAGAAATCAATGAGATGAAATCTCGCTTTTTGTCAATGGTATGTCACGATCTGCGTACATTTCTAACGATTATTATAACAACTAGCGACTTGCTAAAACTGCACGGTAATAAGTTTACCGCAAAAAATAGAGGGCAGTATTTTGAAAAAATTACCTCAACAGTCAAAAGCATGAATGAATTGTTAGAAGGATTTCTGGCAATTAGCAAAGCTGAATGTGGAAAAAAAACAACTCGAATAGCGCCATTTGAACTGCAATCTTTCTGCAAATCTATTTGGCAAGATGTTCAGACAATTACAAATACAACGCATAGACTTGCTTTTATTAACACTTGCCAGAATGTAACTTTAGTATCGGATCAAACACTGCTCAGGCAAATTTTAATGAATTTGCTTTTAAATGCTGTAAAATATTCGCCCCAGGACAGTACAATTTACTTCGATTTAAGTTGCCAAAAAAACCAAATAACTTTTTGCATCAAAGATGAGGGTGTGGGCATTCCTCAAGAAGATCGAGAACACTTATTTGAAGTCTTTCACCGAGCGAGTAATGTCCTAAATTTTTCGGGTACAGGGCTAGGAATGGCCATTGTGAAGAGAGGCGTAGAATTATACGGCGGTAAAATTTTGGTTGAAAGTGAAGTCGGCTGTGGAACGACTTTTACCGTAATTCTACCAACTATTTGTACTAAATTACCTATGAGCGAGTGGGATAATAAAATTTTCTGTGTTTGTGAAGAGAGTCATCATTCTCACCACAATTGTAACCACTAGCAAAAACGCTACTTATACAGAATCAGTAAAACCAGGCTTTGGCGCGATATGACTGCGAAGCCACTCAGTAAAATCTTCTCGCCCTAACTCGCCGGAGGCTACTTGCAAAATAACCTGCTCTTGTTCATCCACACGAGCATCAATTTCATAGCCATTCAAAACTAGGAATACTTCCATCACCGCGTGAGCGATGCGTTTGTTACCATCTATGAAAGGATGATTTTTAATGAGCGAAAAACCAAGAGCAGAAGCCTTATCAACTATTGTAGAATAAAGTTCCACCCCGCCGAAAGTCATACGCGGTTGAGCTAAAGCTGACTCCAGTCCGCCCAAGTTGGAAATTCCCGCAGCCCCACCCGACTGTTCGATAATGTGACGATAAAGTTCCAGTACTTCTGTCAGTTTGAGATAGCGCATTAGGCAAGTCGCTGGTAAAGTTCAGCATTTTTCTTCAGTACATAGTCCATAGCACCTTGAAAGGATGCTTCTCGCTGAGTTAGCAATTCTTCAACACCCATTACTACCAATTCTTCTATTGATACGCCAAGGCTCGTCGCGGTTTCTTGCAGCTTCAGGAAACGCTCATCGGGAATTGTGATGGTAATAGTGTTCATTTTGAACTATAAATTTGACGATATCATTACTATAGCAGCATAATTTACTAAGCGGTTCAGAGTGCGATCGCACCTTAATTATGTCAAAATAAAGTTGAATCAAACTGACATTATAGCAAATCCTGTGAGAACTGACACAATTTTCTATCAACTATTTCAAACTTTTCCCAGTCTCTTATTTGAACTTATCAATCAACCGCCATCGCTAGCTAACAGCTATGAATTCTCCTCCAGAGAAATCAAAGAACTAGCGCGTAGCTTTGATGGGTTATTTTTGCCGCCCGAAAATGCGATTGACCAGCCCATCTACTTCGTTGAGGTACAGTTTCAGGAAAAATCTGACTTTTACTGGCGCTTCTTGACCGAAATTTTTGTTTACCTCGGTCAATACAAACCTACCAACGATTGGCGTGCCGTAGCGATATTTGCCAGCCGCAATCTAGATTCGGGAGTGCCAATGCAGTATCGAGGTTTGCTGATGAGTCAGCAAGTCACATTTGTATATCTTGATGAGTTAGCAGAAATAGCATCTCCTTCCCTTAGCTTGGGGATGGTAAAGCTAGTAGTTGGAACTAAGGAGACAGCAGCAGCAGTCGCTTTAACTAACCAACTTATGCAGCAAGCGCGATCGCAATTGGAGGATGAGGCTCTCAAGCGAAAAGTTTTAGAATTGATTGAGAGCATATTGGTTTACAAGTTTACCACGTTAAGTCGCCAGGAGATAGAGGCTATGTTTGGATTAAGTGACTTAAAGCAAACGCGGGTTTATCAAGAAGCCAAGGAAGAAGGCAAGCTGGAAGGTAAGCTGGAAGGTAAGCTGGAAGGTAAGCTGGAAGGCAAGCTGGAAGGTAAGCTGGAAGGTAAGCTGGAAGGTAAGCTGGAAGGTAAGCTGGAATCCGTGCCCGGTTTGTTGGCAATTGGATTAAGTGTGGAACAGATAGCCTTGGCGTTAGGCTTGGATGTTGAAGTGGTGAGACAGGCTGCACAAGCGTCTGCTGGCGATCCGCCAGCAGGATAATATAGCGTGATTTAGATTAGGGCCGATCGCAATTTCATGCCATAGTAAATGAAAAAGCGATCGCGCTTTAATCTCTTCCTTGACAAAATGGCGATCGCTTTCTACCTATTCTTAGCTTTAAGACTATGATATAATAGTATAATTTTAAATCTATAACTTTAAGTTATGCTACCTTTTCGCAAAAAAATTGTTACTGATGAATCAATGCGACCAGTTGCCGTATTGATTGATTATGAAGACTGGCAGAAAATTGAACAACTATTAGAGGCTTGTAAAGTGGTACAGAAAGAAGAGTTTAATATTGCCAAGTATGCAGGCGTTATAAAATTAACTGAAGACCCTTTGAAGTATCAGCAGCGAATTAGGGATGAGTGGTAGTGACAGAACTTTTAATTTTGTTAGACACTAATATAGTTTTATACTTTTTGGGCGGTCGTCTTGCCGACCCGTTGCCAGCGGGACAATATTTTGTATCGGTGATTACGGAAATTGAATTGCTATCTTATCCAAGTATCAGTGCAGATGAAGAGACACAAATTCGTAATTTTTTGACTAAAATTACAGTAGTGGCAATAGAAGCTAATATCAAAGAATTAACTATTGGCTTACGTAAAAAGTATAGGCTGAGATTGCCAGATGCAATAATTGCAGCAACAGCACAATCTTTAAATGCAACCTTATTAACGAATGATGTAACATTAGCTAAGTTGACAGAGATTACTACACAGTCAGTGCAGATATTGTGAAATAGAGCGATCGCACTCCCATTTTGCAAAATGGGAGTGCGATCGCTTTCCACCTATTCTTACTTTTAAGATTATGATATAATAGGATAATTTTCAACCTTTAACTTTCAGTTATGTTACCTTTGAATGGTAGTGACAGAATATTAGCAGGATAAACACAATATGACTCAGTTATCATCTCATCGCCTTGTGCGTCGGGGAAGGATATTTCCAGAAAGCCAGCTAACTCCAGAAGAAAAAGCCAGACGCGAGGCTGAACAGGAAGTATTTTTTCAGCGTTGTAGGGTTATTTTTGAACAAGTTCGTCCCAACTTAATTGGGGAACACTACAACTGGTTTATCTTTATTGAGCTAGACAGTGGTGATTATATCATTGACCCTAATAGAGACGCTGTTTTACTAAAGGGTCGCCAAAAACATCCGCAGAAAAAGTCTTTTATATTCCGATTGAATGAGACAGGAATCTGCGGCACAATATTATGATTCAAGGTTAATTTGATGACGAGGGTAAACTATTTTTTATAATGGATTTGATTGATGCTGACGGTGAATTGATCGAAGTCAACTCAATGCTAGATACAGGATTTACAGACTGGTTGGCCATTAATAATCAAGATAGCGACATGAAACACATTCTCAAGATTTCTGCTTAATCTTCTAGCTCGACCTCCCTTTTTTATATAAACGTGGAATAGCTGTTGACTTTTCCCTGCTGACCTGACGGCTTACACGATTATCTTAACTTTAACAAGATTATCTTAACCTTAACAAGGTTATCTAGTGGAGCCTTCTTAAGGAAAATTATAGGATTTTCATGTAAATACAAGATTTTGTGATATTCCAACATGGCGTTTTACCTTGGTCAGCGTCTTCGTGCTACTCGCGAATTGCTTGGTATGACTCAAGAGCAGGTCATTGAGCAGCTGGAGATCCGCTACGACATCACCATCAGCCAGCAAACGCTATCGACGATCGAGAACGGGAAGCGCAAGGTAGACGCCGAGAAGGAGTTACCCGCCTTCGCAGGCGTATACGGCAAAACCATCGACTATTTCTACGAAACTTTAGAACTACCCACGATACCCCCACCTATCCCCAAACGCAAGTCAGCCATCACAGTTGACCTAGACGCCCTCACCCACCGCGATAAACTAGAACTAGCAGCAGAACTGATTCACAAGGTTTTGCAAGAAACCTAGCTAGTGGGGGTCACATGGAAACAGAGCAGAAAGACATCACCTTACTTGAGGAAGCAGAGCGTCGTTTACATCAGCTTTCCCCAGAACGGTTGCGAGTAGCCGTTGACTTCCTCGCTTATCTGCAAGAAAGAGAAGAAAACGAGGCAACTGAGGAACTGTTGAGCATCCCCGGTTTTGAGGATGAACTTCGTGAAGCCCAACAGCAGGCTGAAGCGGGAGAAGTTGTGCCTTTCGAGAGCATCCGCCGCCATGTATGAATTGGTACCCACTCGCAAAGCGCAAACCTTTTACGAACAGGCCGATTTATCTTTAGTTGAGCGATTGAACCGCTGTTTCGATGGACTACGCCAGAATCCCTATCAGCATCCGAACATTAAGCGGCTCAAAGGTTCCTTCGCCGGATGTTTTCGCTACAGCGTGGGTGACTGGCGGGTTGTCTATCAAGTAGATGAAGCACAACAGCTCATTACCATTTTGCTGATAGCACCACGCGGCAGCGTATATCGGTAGTGCCAAAGAGGAACAAAGCTAGGCTTATTTTCAAAGTTAATCTAAAAGCCTTGACCTACCGCGATAAGCTAGAGCTAGCAGTAGAACTGATTCACAAGGTTTTGCAACAAACCTAACGCATCAGTCAAAGGCCATACTAAGAAGCTCTATCGATCGCAAACGAGTAGAAAAATTATCCCCTCAGAAACATAATCCTATGTTACTAACATCAACCCCAGCCGAACAGAGAGTTTTATTGCCAAACGTTAGTTGGCAGTTATTTGAAATGCTGCTATCAGAACTTGGCGAAAGCCGTTCCAATAGACTCTCTTACCACAAAGGACAACTAGAAATTATGACGCCACTACCCGAACATGAGAACCGCAACAGGTTGATAGAACGTTTAATCGTCAATCTGCTAGAAGAACTCAACCTTGAGTACAATCTGTTTGGTTCTATGACAATAAAACGCTCAGACAAGTCGGCGGGGAAAGAACCAGACTCATGCTACTACATCCAAAACGAAGCGCGAGTAAGAGGTAAAACTAAACTAGACTTTACTGAAGATCCCCCTCCAGATTTAGCATTGGAAATTGATATTACCAGCAGTTCCCTAAATCAACTCGCCCTTTATGCAGATTTAGGCGTACCCGAAGTTTGGAGATATGACGGTCGGACATTGCGTTTTTATCAACTGCAAGATCGAGAATATGTAGAATGCAGCAACAGCCCCACATTCCCCATCCTTCCCGCCAGTAAAGTAATTGAATTCCTTGAACAATGTCAGACTTTGGGAGTACTAACTTCCCTCCGTCAATTACGGGAATGGGTGAGAGGTCAGTTACAGCAACGCCAAACAGGACAATAATCGATAAAATTAAGCCTGTGCCATCTGTGCAAAGGTTCCATGTCTACCACCTCTCCTTTCTCTCCCGAAGAAATTGCTGCTGAAGGTCTTAAGCCTGAAGAATACCAAGAAATCGTCAAACGCCTCGATCGCCATCCCAACAAAGCCGAACTGGGGATGTTTGGCGTCATGTGGTCAGAACACTGCTGCTACAAGAACTCCCGACCCTTACTCAAACAGTTTCCCACCGAGGGAGAAAGAATTTTAGTTGGCCCCGGAGAAAACGCCGGAGTAGTAGACTTAGGCGACGGACTCCGACTCGCCTTTAAGATCGAATCCCACAACCACCCCTCAGCAGTCGAACCGTTTCAAGGTGCAGCGACAGGCGTGGGAGGCATCCTCCGCGATATCTTTACAATGGGGGCTAGACCTATTGCCCTATTAAACTCCCTCCGCTTTGGTTCTTTGGAAGATGCGCGTACCAGGCGGTTGTTCAGCGGCGTAGTATCGGGAATTTCACATTATGGCAATGCGGTTGGAGTACCCACAGTCGGCGGTGAGGTTTACTTCGATCGGGCCTACTCGGAAAATCCTTTAGTCAATGTGATGGCGCTGGGGTTGATGGAAACCCAGGATATCGTCAAATCTGGTGCAGTAGGAATTGGCAATCCCGTGCTTTATGTCGGTTCTACCACGGGACGAGATGGTATGGGAGGCGCAAGTTTTGCCAGTGCGGAACTTAGCGACGCTTCAATGGACGATCGGCCCGCAGTCCAAGTAGGCGATCCTTTCCTAGAAAAATCCCTGATCGAAGCTTGTCTGGAAGCCTTCAAAACAGGCGCTGTTGTCGCTGCACAAGATATGGGTGCAGCTGGTATTACCTGTTCGACTTCGGAAATGGCAGCTAAAGGCGGTGTGGGAATTGAACTGGATTTAGATAAAATCCCAGTTAGAGAAAGTGGGATGGTTCCCTACGAATATTTACTCTCAGAATCCCAAGAACGGATGTTGTTTGTTGCACATATTGGACGCGAACAGGAATTAATTGATATTTTCCATAGATGGGGACTGCAAGCGGTAGTTGCGGGAACAGTAATTTCAGAGCCGATCGTGCGAATCTTATTTCAGGGTAAAGTCGCGGCGGAAGTTCCAGCTACTGCTTTAGCCGATAACACACCAATTTATCACCGAGAACTACTAGCCGAACCTCCAGAATATGCCCGGAAAGCTTGGGAATGGAAATCTGAAACCCTCCCTCCCTGTACCGCATCTGCGATCGAAATCCAAGGAAATATGCAAACTTGGAATGATATTTTACTGACTTTGTTGGATAATCCAACGATCGCATCTAAACGATGGGTTTATCGCCAGTATGACCATCAAGTGCAGAACAATACCGTAATTTTACCCGGCGGTGCAGATGCTGCGGTTGTGCGGATTCGCCCCCTTGTGGAACAGGCGTCTCGCCTGTTATCAATCCAAGAGGACGGGCAAGATGCCCATCCCACAAGACACAATAAAGGAGTCGCTGCAACTGTTGATTGCAATTCCCGTTATGTCTATCTCAATCCCTACGAAGGTGCCAAAGCAGTAGTAGCAGAAGCTGCACGCAACCTCAGCTGTGTAGGCGCAGAACCTTTGGCAGTTACAGATAACCTCAATTTCGGCAGTCCAGAAAAGCCTGTCGGCTATTGGCAACTGGCAGAAGCTTGTCGGGGAATAGCAGAAGCTTGTCGAGAATTTAGTACACCTGTGACTGGTGGCAATGTCTCTCTGTACAACGAAACTTTGGATAGTGAGGGAAATCCTCAACCTATCTACCCGACTCCAGTGATCGGCATGGTGGGGTTAATTTCCGATCTTACTAAGGTTTGCGGTCAAGGTTGGCAAGCAGAAGGAGATTTAATTTATCTTCTGGGATTGCCTTTGCAATCCCAAATCTTAAATCCCAAATCCCAAATCGATTTGGGTGCGTCTGAGTATTTAGCGGCAATTCATGGTATTGTCGCCGGAACTCCGCCAGTGGTAGATTTTGATTTGGAACGCCTGGTGCAAGCTGCCTGTCGGGAGGGAATTCGGCAAGGTTGGGTGCGATCGGCCCATGACTGTGCAGAGGGAGGATTCGCAGTTGCACTCTCGGAATCTTGTATTAGCAGTCGCTTGGGTGCCCAAATCGATTTAGGCGTGACCTCAACAGAAGTTATGCGTTGGGATTGTCTGCTTTTTGGGGAAGGCGGCGCAAGAATTATTGTTTCGATAGAGCCAGATCGATCGGAAATTTGGGAATCCTATTTAAAGGAGCAACTGGGCGAATATTGGCAAAAAATCGGTCAAGTCGGTAATGCCGATACAGATTTACGGGTAATTACGGCTGACAATCACCTTGTAATCGGCGTTAGCATTGCAGATGTGTGCGATCGATCGCTTAATGCGATCGAACGGCGTTTAACAATTTAGCCAACCAGCTCAGTGCCTCTATATAAAAAGATGAGTGCAATTACCTTAAATAGCGGTATTGTTAAGAGCTGATTAAGGTAGGTAAACTTTTCTTAAGGTCTCGCTTTTAGAGCGACTCCCTCTGACTCAATATCCTTATTAGGAGCGAAGCCGTAGCATGACCCCCAACGATCCCCTCTCTTGTGACGAGTATCCCGGCATGAGCAACGAGGCGCAAAACGATAAACCAGAGGAAGCCTGTGGTGTTTTTGGCATCTATGCACCCGGAGAAGATGTCGCCAAGTTAACTTACTTTGGGCTGTACGCCTTACAGCACCGAGGTCAAGAATCGGCTGGTATCGCCACCTTTGACGGCGATCGAGTGCATTTGCACAAAGAGATGGGATTGGTGTCGCAAGTCTTTAACGAAACCATCTTGAATAGCCTCACAGGCCATTTAGCAGTTGGTCATACCCGTTACTCTACTACTGGTTCCAGTCGCGTTGTCAACGCCCAGCCAGCAGTGGTAGAAACTCGCTTGGGTTCAATTGCTTTAGCACATAACGGGAATCTTGTCAATACACCAGAATTACGGGAGGAATTGCTGCGGCGTGACTGTATTTTAGTCAGCACAACCGATTCAGAGATGATCGCTCATGCTATTGCCGAAGAAATCAACGAAGGCAAAGATTGGTTAGAAGGCGCGATCCGAGCATTTCACAAGTGTCAGGGAGCCTTTAGTTTAGCGATCGGCACCCCGGCTGGCCTGATGGGCGTCCGCGACCCCAACGGCATTCGTCCCCTGGTCATTGGCACGATCGAGACAGGAGAAGAAACCCGTACCACCCGCTACGTCCTCGCCTCCGAAACTTGCGGTTTAGACATCATCGGTGCCGAATACCTGCGAGATGTCGAACCAGGAGAATTAGTTTGGATTACTGACGCGGGTTTGGCTTCCTTCCACTGGACTCAGCAGCCAAAACGCAAACTCTGCATCTTTGAAATGATCTACTTTGCCCGTCCAGATAGCATCATGGAGGGCGAGAGTCTATACAGCTACCGGCTGCGACTGGGGCGTCAGCTGGCAGGGGAATCACCAGTTGATGCCGACATCGTTATCGGCGTACCAGATTCAGGTATTCCTGCTGCCATAGGCTTTTCCCAAACCTCTGGCATTCCCTACGCCGAAGGTTTGATTAAAAATCGCTACGTCGGTCGCACCTTCATCCAGCCAACTCAAAAAATGCGCGAGACTGGTCTCCGCATGAAGCTAAATCCCCTCAAAGATGTTTTGGCTGGCAAACGCATCGTCATTGTCGATGACTCCATTGTCCGAGGAACCACCAGTCGCAAACTTGTCAAAACATTGCGGGATGCCGGTGCTACCGAAGTTCACATGAGGATTTCATCGCCGCCAGTGACTCACCCCTGCTTCTACGGTATTGACACCGATAGTCAAGATCAGCTGATTGCCGCCACCAAGTCTGTGGCAGAGATTGGCAAACAAATCGAAGTTGACTCCCTGGCTTATCTGAGTTGGGAAGGTATGCTCAAAGCCACCGGAGAAGACCCCAGCAGTTTCTGTTCTGCCTGCTTCACAGGCGATTATCCCATACCAGTTCCAGAGATGGTAAAACGCTCCAAACTGATGTTAGAAAAAGTGGGTAGCTGTTAGCTATTAACTATTAGTTAGCTTTGAAATTATCGTTCTTGGGTTGAACCTGGGAACGATAATTTTATCGGGGAATTTGTATATAGCAAAGTGCTGAGTGCTGTGTTTGTACTCAGCACTTAGGTATGTTGTTGCGCTTCAGCGCTATCTTATAGCTAGGGGCTAGGGGCTAGCGTTGAGGGGAGAGGGAAAAGGTTACTCCGTAAGGGATTTGGAAAAGAAGTAAGAGTTGGAGTTGCCCTAACCGACTTTCGTCGGTTGCTATAAAAAGCTAGGATTTACGAAACAGTCCTGAAAGCGCTGAAGCGCAACAACATACCAAATATTTCATTATGGCAATCGACCCGACATGACATTACTAGCCGACAAGGAAAGTCGCATTGCCGGTAGATTGACTGATGATATTCAGAGATGTTACTCCTTGAACAATACCAACTAGGTCTCCCAAGGATGTAAGAATATTGATACTTCCATTAACAACCTGAGGAATGTAGTCTTCTGGGTTTCCTGCTAACTGGATAGAATCAGAGCCAGGGGTAAAATTCTGAATTAGCGCGTAGTCATTATTACCGCCATCCACATAGAACGGTTGAGGGTCAACACCTGGTAATTCACTACCTGCACCCAGAATGAATGTATCTCTTCCGGCTCCCCCAATCAGAACATCAACTTCTCCTGCTCCAAAACTACCGTATCTTGTAAAGCCAGTAGAATCAACGTTGATGTCAACTCCGAGAATTTGCGTGACATTTCCTGTGCCATTAATAACATCATTCACGCTGGTGCCAGCAAAAGTTCCCTGGCGGTTCTCGGCCTGTCCATTCGTTATATAGTGTTGGAACCCAGAGGTTAAAGAACCAGCAGCCACAGCAGCCGCTATATCTGGATTTGCACCTAAATAAGCACTCTCGTTGAAAAAACTGCCAAAAATACCAGAACGACCCTCATCGAATCCCGCGAGGAAGTAGTGTTGCAACCCAGATCTAAAAACCCCAGCATTAACGGCTGCACTCACATCGGGGTTGCCAAGTAGATAATTTTGTTCGTTATAAAATGGTGATACTCGAGTTCGACCTTCTTGCAACCCAGACACGCTAAAGTGCTGAAAGCCAGAGCTAAAAACTCCAGCAGCAACAGCAGCAGCTACATCAGGGTTTGTCGCCAGATAAAACTGCTCGTTAAATAAATCAAAAGGAACTACTGAAGTCATGCTTTACTCCAAAATTGACACTGATAAAGTAGAAATAGTGAATGATAATCGCGACGATTACAATCTCTCGATCGGTGGATCTTTTAAGGAGACTTAGGGGCTGTAAGCCCTCCGGCCTACTCGCTGCCGACAGAAGAAATTAAATTTTTGGCTAGATAAGGAAAAAATTTTCAGCCGCTAGCTGCTATGATACCATCGAAAGTGATAGTGTGATAATTAATTTAGGAATTGGAGCAAAAATAACAAGCATGAAAATAAAAAACACAATCCGAGTAGGATTAATTGCCTTGGTATTATCTGCGATCGGTGGCTTCGGCGGCTCACTGTTCTTAAGGGCTTCCGACCATGACGACGGCGAAGTGGATACCAAAGGTCGCAATTTAAACTTAACTGATTTGTACGTATTTCGAGAAAGAGACCAGAACCCTAATGCTGCCGAGGGTGACCTGGTTTTCATCATGAACACGAATCCGCGATCGGTCGCTCGTCAGCAATATTATTTCAGCACTACGGCTCGATATGAATTCAAAGTCACGCGCATTGGCAACAACGATGCCCCGGCGACAGGCCAAAGCAACGTAGTTCTGCGATTCGAGTTTAGCCCGCCGAATCCCAGAGGCCAGCAGAACATCACCGTGACTGCCATCCGGGACGGTGCTACCGCAACTGCACAGAATCTCCGTACTACTGCGATCGGTACTGCCCCCATAGTTAACCAAGTATCCTTGGGCGGCACTGCGGTGAGCGTCTTTGCTGGCCTGCGGGAAGACCCGTTTTTCTTCGATGTGGAACAATTCTTCCGCGTTCGCGCCGGACTGGCTGGCCTTGGCCCCAGCGTAGGCTTCCGCAGCCCCGGTCTCGATTTTACTAGCGGTTACAACGTCAATTCCATTGTTGTGCGGGTGCCGCGTCAGTTCTTGCAAGCAGGAACTCCCGTCACAACTTTCGATGTTTGGCAAACAATCTCGGCACGCCGACCGGACGGCACATACGCCCAGGTGGAACGGTTAGCTCGGCCTGCGGTCAACGAAGGCTTAGTCCTTACTAACGACTTCCTGAACGCGCTCAACGGTGTTGGCCCCGATTTCGAGGCCGCTGCCCTAGCCGGACAGCAACCAGCCGCTCGCATTGCTGGCCCTATTGTCGGCGAAGCCAAACGGACACTGCTGGCTCTTGGAAATAGCGATGCTCGCGCCACCTCCTTGCTGGGGGCCTTCCTACCCGATGTAATGCGGATCGACACAACCCAACCCAGCGGCTATGGCAACGCCCTTAACGGCAGGGGTAGCCCGATTCGCGGTCGCCTGATCCGAGATGATGTCATAGATATCACCTTAAGCGTTCTCAGTAACGGAGCGGTTACCACCGATAATGTGTCCTACGACGGGCCAAATCTAGGCGGTAGAGGTCACAAGCCAGTGCTGGGTGCGTTCCCCTACGTGCCCGAACCGAATTAAACAAAATTTCAAATGTCAGATTGCAGATTGAAAATTCAATTGGGAATCTGCAATATCAATTAGTTAACTCAAAGGTACGTTGTTGCGCTTTAGCGCTGAAGCGCAACAACGTACCTAATTAAGATAGGCGAAAGGAGAAGATATTGGTGGTTGTTATTCAATCGAAAATCCAAAATCTAAAATCCAAAATCGGCATTGCGCTTATTCTATTGACAGCTATTCCAGTCAGCCTGTATTTCTTTTCGGGAAGTTTTGAAGAACAGAAAATCGATGCTAACTACCGCTATCGCTTTCAACGACCATCGCGAGGGAGTATTACCACCGACCTCCAGAGGGAAATCGCTTTCTATCAAGAGCGTATTGGATACGCTCCTAATGATGGTCTGAATCGCGCTTTTTTAGCCACAGTATACTTAAAAATGGCTCGCGCTACTGGAGAAGCCAGTTGGTATTTACTCGCAGAACAAACAGCCCAACAATCGTTAGCTAATTTGCCCTTTCACAACGATGGTGCGATTATGGTACTGGCGCGAGTTGCAGTTGCCAGACATGATTTTGCCTCTGCCCTTCGCTTGGTTAAACAGGTGCAGAAGAATGAAGAAACTCTCTCGGTTTTGGTAACCGCAAATCTGGCAACTGGCAAAATATCTGAGGCGTTGTCCGCAGCGAATGCTTTGGTAGATAAAACTCCAAATTTAAACTCTTTAACATTACGAGCATTGGTGCAGGTAGCTGCTGGGAAAGATCGAGAAGCAATTCGCGATTTCCAACAAGCTTTGGCTGTGGAAGAACCAGAAGAAACGGGCAGTTCGGTCTGGACGCGGACGCTGCTGGGTCGATATTACTATAAGCGGGGACAACTCAAACAAGCACGCCAACTTTACCAAGAAGCTTTGCGCGTTCTGCCGCAGTATCCCGCAGCACTTTTAAATATGGCAGAGTTGGAGGTTAGGCAGGGAGATTATCGGGCGGCTGAGGGTCATTATTCGCAGTTCTTTCTTACTTCGCAACGCTCTCCGAGTGTGTACGATCACGTTGTGATGAGGGGTATGGCTCGCGTGAAAGATTTGTCAGGCGACCCTGATGGGGCGAAAGAATGGCGAGATCAAGCGGAAATGCGATTGCGCGAAGATTTGACTGGGTTCGGACATAGGCGCGAGTTGGCGCGTCTGCTGCTGGAGAGGGGTAGTTCTGCTGATGTGAAAGAGGCTTTGTCCCTGATGCAGATGGAGGTACGATCGCGCCGTGATGCTGAAACGCTCGACACCTTGGCTTGGGCTTTTTCTCGGCAGGGTGATTGGCAAAAAGCTCGGCAGATCTTGCAGTCAGCGCTGCGATCGGGCCTACGCGATGCTGGACTCTTTCATCGGGCTGGTGCGATCGAACAGGCGCTAGGGAACCAATCTGGGGCAAATGCTTTCTTTCGGCTTGCCCAAGAAACTGACCCCACTTTCGACGAAAACGCTCAACGGGCTTTGGGACTCGGAGTAGGGCTTTTAGGTTGAACTGAAGAATAGTTTTGAGTTTTGGAGATGATTATGAATGTCGATGATTCAGTTCTCAGATTTCTGTTTAACTTAAAACTCAAAATTGAACGCTCAAAGCTACTGGTTAACTTCTTTAAATCAAAATTTAAAATTAAAAAGCCAAAACTATTCGTTATCATTTTGTCGTTTCTGTTGCCGATCGCACTCATTGCTTTTGCAAGTCCCACCTCAGCGCATTGGGCAGATTTGGCAGTTGCTGAAATTTTGGTAGGTAAGACAGAAACTCAAATCACGCTCACTTTTCCCACGGGTTTGGTGAGTTCGGCTGATGATAATCGAGATAACCAGCTATCGCCGGATGAAGTCCGCAGACATCAAGAAGATCTGAGGAGCTTTTTTAGCGATCGCATCCGTCTTATCGATGGTGAAGATCGCAACGGTATCCTAACTGTGAAAGAGTCTCTGACTCCACCGTCGAACTTGAACGTCACTGCCGGAACTCACAGTACTTTAGTGTTGCTTTACACCTGGCCTAAGCTTGTTCGAGGTCTGAAGATTAACTACAATTTGTTTTTGCCGGGAGTGCCAACAGCTCGCTGTTTGGCGACTGTTCTGCAACCCGGAAAGGCGCAAAACGTCATATTCTCTCCAGAAAACCGTGAATTTTCGTTAATACAGGGTTCGATATGGCAGTCAGCAGTGGGTGTTGCGATCGCGATCGGCGGTGCTTTTGTGTGGGGCGCAATGCACGCCATGTCACCCGGACACGGAAAAACGATCGTCGGTGCTTACCTAGCAGGGTCGCGTGCTACCGCCCAACACGCCTTGTTTTTGGGGCTGACAACGACGATCGCACACACTACTGGCGTGTTTGCTTTGGGACTCGTGACTCTCTTCGCGTCCCAGTACATCTTACCAGAGCAGATTTATCCCTGGCTGAGTTTTCTATCAGGTCTAATGGTGGTCGTCATCGGTCTGAACTTGTTCCTTAGTCGGATGGCGAGTGTCCGGCTATTAGGGAAATCAGATGATGAACACAGTCATGATGACCATCACCATCACCATCACCACGATCATGACCATAGCCATCATCATCATGACCATGACCACGGTCATCACCATCATCACCACGATCGCGCAACTCAAACCCAAAATCCCGTCGGACACTCCCACTTACCTCCTGGTACAGACGGTTCTCCAGTCACCTGGCGGAACTTGCTTGTTCTAGGTATTTCTGGCGGTCTTGTACCATGTCCCTCCGCCTTAGTTTTGCTGCTAAGTGCGATCGCGATCGGTCAAGTCAGTTTTGGACTCGTCTTAGTGTTAGCATTCAGTTTGGGACTTGCAGGAGTGCTGACCGGGCTTGGATTGCTGCTCGTTTTCGCTAAGCGATTTTTCGTTGTGCTACCAACACACCTTAGACTGCTGAAAGTATTGCCTGCCATTAGTGCTATTTTCATCACAGCGATCGGTTTGGTAATCACAACACGGGCACTAATGAAAATCGGATTCTTTGAAGCAATTTTAGGTTTTAGATAAAAGGTGAACGGTAAAAATGCGGTGTAGTGCAATAGCGAGATTCTTTCCTTTAACTGCTGCCTTATCCACTATCCTTATGACCTTATGGCCGTCTGTTGTTTTGGCGCGACCGCTAATTATCAATTCCCGATACCCAGAAGTGCCAAACTCTAATGTGAATACCTTGATCTGCTACTTACAAACAGATGATGGTACAACTCTAGATTTAGATCGTTTATGTAACAAAACAGATGAAAATAATAGTAGTCGATCGACAGAGCGTACTTCAGCAGGTCGTAGTTCTGGTAGTAATTTAAGTCCCAGTCAGTGTTATGTGTTTGACGCAAATGGGCGTCCCTGTGCAGCAACAACCAATGAAAACCAAGAAAATAGAACACAACCATTACTAACAAATCCAACTTCTGTGCCTTGATTTTGTCTAACAAATTTACATTTCAGATTTTATTTTAATGCGTTTATTCTGGGGAATATGCCAAACATCGATCGCCGGGGCAGTTATTGTACTGACTGCCGCTCCTGCTCATGCCGATCTGACTTTAATTACAAATGTGCGGCTTGCTCCGACCAGCAACGGACTTGATATTGTTCTAGAAACACAAAGTGGCGATATGCCACAAGTCTTTACCATTAATCGAGGCAATACTTGGATAGCTGAAATTACCAACACCAAACTAAAATTACCTCAAGCTAACAGTTTTAATCAAGATAATCCTGCTCCTGGAATCGCGTCGATGACGATTATTCCCCTAAGTGAAAATAGCGTTCAGGTAATCTTGACGAGACAAGCTGGTTCGCTAACGGGAGAAGTAACGCGACGAGATCCCAGCACTTTAGTTCTTAGCCTCAGCTTAGCTGGCAATAATCCAGTCGCCTCACCCGCCCCTACCATAGTAGTAGAAGCAAACAGCGGGAGAGCAGCAGCGCCAGAACAATCCCCAATCCCCAATCCCCAATCCCCAGTTTCCCCAGCAGCAAATTCTAATCTACCTTTTTTGCCGCAAGCAGTAGCACCTCCACTAGGAGATATTGCCGTCTCCAATCTTGATATCGCTGCAACATCTATTGACTTAGGAACATCACAGCGAATCACCCGCTTAGTATTGCGAAACGCATCTGCGCGGGAAGTTTTAACCCTTCTAGCTCAAACTGCTGGTCTTAGTATCGTCTTTGCTGAAGATGCTGCGCCTACCCCCAGTCCCAATACTCCTCCCATTACCAGAGGAAGACTGCAAACGGGTGCAGAAACATTGACAGAACCAAACATTTCGATGGAAGTACAAAATGAATCTATTCAAAACGTTTTCAACTATGTTTTGCAACTAACCAGATTGCAGAGTAATCGCGTCGGAAACACCATCTTAGTAGGTCGAAACCTCCCTGCTGCTACCCGTGGTTTGGTGATGCGTACCATCCGACTCAACCAATTGAAAGCAACAATGCCCGAAAGTCCGCTCACCACCGTACTTACTAGCGGATCGAGCCTCACGAGTGGTGGTAGCCAAGCTAACACTAGCACCAATACCAGCAGTCAGGTGAGTAGAAACAGTACTACTACCCGAAATATTCCGTTTAGGGGTGCTATTCAAGCTCTGGAAGCACTGGGAGCCAATGGAGGTGGTTCTGTTACTCCTCAACAAAATGCCCCAGCCCCAAATCCCTTTCAGCGTTCTCCAGATCCGACCGAGCAACTGCTAGATGGATTGCAGGTTACCGCCGATAGTCGCACAAACTCTGTCACTTTAATCGGCCCTCTTAAGCTTGTTGAAATAGCCACTAATTACCTAGCTCAACTCGATGTGCGCCGGAGACAAGTAGCTGTGAATGTCAAAATTATTGAAGTGAATCTCACCAATCAGGACACTATTGGAGCCAGTTTTTCTTTTGGTGTCGGGGGAAGTTTTTTTAATGTCAATCAAGGCAGCGCCAATATTAATTTTGGGCGGTTTAATCCTAGATTCATTAATCCCAATCCATCACAAAATCCTGGTAGCTTGTTCAGTCCTAATGTGATAGAAGGCCCGAATTTAGCAAGAGCTTTTCAGTTTCCTCGCCAGTTTTTGTTGAATCTTCAGTCTCAAATTACCTCAAATAATGCCAAGATATTAACCGATCCAACATTAATTGTACAAGAGGGTAGCCATTCTCAGGTGAACTTGACGACTCAAGTATTTGCAGGTTTTAGGCAGATTACAGAAGCCGCTCCAGGTAACCAAACAAGAACGGTGTCTGAAACAAAAGACCCAATTGATGTAGGTGTGATCCTGAATATTGCTGTCGATCAGATTGATGACAATGGCTTTATTACGCTTTTTGTATCGCCGGAAGTCAGTTCGCCTGGGGAGAGGATTACAGACCCTTCTAGGAACGATTTGTTGATTCAGCAGCTCGTCAATCGCCGCCGTTTGGAAACAGGAAGTATCCGCCTCCGAGATGGTCAGACCCTGATCCTGACTGGAATTATTCAGGAGCAGGACAGAACTATTACCACGAAAACGCCTATCTTAGGAGATATCCCGATTATTGGTGCTTTGTTCAGAAGTAGAACAAGCGATCGCACTCGTAATGAAATCGTTGTGTTAGTTACACCTAACATCATGGATGATTCAAATATTTCTAGTTCCGGCTCTAATTAGTTAGTGATGTGAGATTATTATAAATAACACATTTTTGAGAGTTGACAAACCTTTTTTACAATGGATGAAGTGATTCAAGGAGCAGGATTTACCGTCAGAGCCTTGAACCCTAAAACAGGAGATATCCGCCAATTAACCAATTATAGCTAGGGGCTAGGGGCTAGGGGCTAGGGGCTAGGGAAGAGGGAAGAGGGAAAAGGTTACTGCGTAAGGGATTTGGATAAGAAGTAAGAGTTGGAGTTGGCTTAATCGCCCTGGCGGTTGCTATAACAGGAGAATTAGTAACTTCAGCATAGCTATTCTGCCAGTAGTTGCACAAATTCCTCTACCGTCAGTCCAGCATCATTAAGTATACTCTTTAGTATTTTGGGATGCAGAATTTTGCCCGAATGAAAAGGAACCGTAACTCGCCTTCCCTCGGCATTTTTATAAATTCTGTGACTACGCTTTGACGACTTAAGTTAAAGTCAATTTTATTTAATACCCGAATAACTTCAGTTGCGGTAACACGCGGAAGTGGTAGAGTCAAACCTGCACCTCCAAAGTTGTCAGACTCACCATTTCGCTAGTTGGAATCGGTTCGTTATTGGCCAAACGATCTTCAATATGCAAGCGAATTCCATCCTGGATATTGTTGATAACTTCTTCGTAAGAATCCCCCTGGGTATAACAGCCTTGCAAAGGGGGACAGTAGGCAAAATAGCCATCACTGTCCTTTTCAATCACTACTGGTAATAAAAATTTTTCCCCGCTCATTTGCACTCACGAGTTGTTTTGTTTTTTTTATGATAGCACGCTATTAAACCGATTCCAAGTCCCGATCGAAGGAGATGAGAATGCGATCGCGCGAGCTTAGAACGGCGGAGCGGGTCTTTTAAATTAAAAAGTGCGATCGCTTCTCAGCATATCTTCTCTTTCATACAAAAAGGCAACAAAATTTGAGAAGGAAAATTACCTCCACTTCGCACCGTTAAAGTAATAATTTGAGACTCAATTAAACGAGTTTCTCCTGGAAGCGAACCTGTTCCGGGATTGACTGGATAAGCGGGAAAACAAGCAGCACTTAAACTGAGGCGTAACTGATTACCTTTAGCAATTCGCACGCAAGTTGACTGAAGCAAAATTTTCAACGGCGTTGTTTCTTGATTCGGTTCAACTCGCACGTATCCTTGAGTAAAATTGTAGACTTTATCATTATTTTGCACTTCCGAAAGCACCGCGCATAAATCAAAACTCAGCCGATCTCCTGTACAATAAATTTCTACCGATACATCACCAGCTATATGCAAATCTTCTGTCAACGGTGCAGATGTGTAAGTTAAAACATCTGTCCGAGAATCGATCGCACCACGCTCAAAAGACCCCGGCGGAAAGCTAGCATGACCTCCCAAAGCGGGAACAGGTCGCCAAGGATCGTGTACAAATATATCTTCCGATGTGGGATTTTGCGCGAAGTGGGCGTCTTGGCGGTTCCCGTCACGATGCCCACCTTCGCAAGAGAGGATTTGGGATTTGAGATTTTCTCCCTCTTCCTCCCCCTCTCCTTCCAAAGGAGAGGGGGTTGGGGGGTGAGGTACTAATTTGCCTGCATCATCTTGCGAACTAGCTAAACCAGAACTTGACAAAAAATAAGATATCTGATTATTAGGCCAACTTTCAAACGATCGCCACAAATTACTGCCCATTTCAAATAAGCACACTGGTAACTCTTTCAATAATCCTGTATCTTTGCCTTTGAGAAATTGATCGAACCAGCGAATTTGCAACTTGTCGATCGGACTTGCAGCTGCCGAACCGTAGTCTACTGCACCAACTTTTCTGCCCCAAGGTAGATGCGCCCAAGGGCCGATGAGCAAATATTGAAGAAAGTCGCTGCGGTATGCCATTTCTTTGTACAAATGCAGCGTACCGCGCAGGTAAGTATCGAACCATCCCCCAATATGCAGTATGGGCAGATCTACTTCTTGAAAATACTGTTTTGGGGAAAGTTTTTCCCAATATTCATCCGGTTTGGGATGATTTAGCCATTCGTGATAAAAAGAGTCTGGTGCTAAGTTTTTGAGGATTTCTGGACAGGCGGGAATTGTGTCGGATAAAGGTAAGTTGCGATAAGCAGCATAAAGCGCTTGATAGGCTTTTTCATCGTTTCGCAAACGGGCAGTTTCTGCTGCTAGTTGAATTGCCCAACTGAGATTGTCTTGCCAACAAAATGCTCCGCCTTGATAAGCCCAATCTGTATATAAATCGTAGCCAATCATTGCGGGGCAGATTGTTTTTAATGCGGGTGGATGGGCGCTGGCGGCGTAGAGTTGGGTCATTCCTTGGTAGGAAAAGCCATACATCCCGACTTCGCCACTGCTACCGGGTAGTTGCGCGGCCCAGTTAACGGCGTCAAAACCATCTGCAATTTCGTGGTTAAATAGTTTAAATTCGCCTGCTGATGTGCCGCGTCCTCGGACATCTTGAATGACTGTAATGTAGCCGTGGGAGGCGTACCAGGAGGGGTGGGCGTAGACGACGGTGGATGCGATCGCTTTTCCATAAGGTTGGCGCATCAGCAACACGGGGAAAGTACCCTCAGCGTCGGGACGGTAAATGTCAGCATCCAGGCGTACCCCGTCGCGGGTGAACATTGAAGCTGTTTCTTTAATCATTAGTCATAATATTGAGTCAATAACTTTACTTACCTATGACTGGGAAATATTTTTTAACTATTTTTGGCACTTGCAAAGTTGTGTCGCCACCTGGGTAGGTGTCTGTTGTCTCAAAATGTTGGACGAATTCAGCTATTTTTTCTGCCCCAGCTTGTTGCAAAGCGCTCAACAATTGGTCACTCTGCTCAACTAATTGATCGACATCAATATCAACATAAGTTGGTTGGTAATACCGCAATTTTTTGATACCTTCTCCCAGGAGAGTTACGGCACCGCGCCAATTGCGATTTCCCAGGTGATAAAGGGCGACTGCGATTTGCAAAACGCCTTGATAAAATTTTTTTTCAGGCTCTGCGGACTCCATCCACAGAGCCTCTAGAGTATCGTGGCAAGCGTAGTATTCTCTGTTATTAAATTCTTCTACACTTTGCCAAAATTCTTGAGGCGCTGCTTCTGTCATTAGAGTTTTAGATTTGTGCGATAGTTGTAAAGACGTTATTAGTCGCCTTTCTACGGAACTTGCTTGTTACAGATTTCTTTTTGAGCTGAAATCGGCTATCTAAAATCTAAAATTGTTCTGTTATGCCACACTTTCTCTGACAGCTTTGATTTCCTCTAGAGAAATTTCTTGCTTGTCACCGGCAAAGTCGTTGTCTGAGGTGAGGAAGAGCATACAGTGGCATTCTTTGCGCTCCCTCATGGGGACGCAGGGACAGTTCCAGAAAGTGGCACTTACTTCTGCTTCTTTGTCTTCGTAGTGGCGACATGGACAAAGGGGGGCACCGAGATCCTCCTTGTGTTTAGCCAGTCCTTCGATGACAACAGCGGTTACTGAAGGGTCAACGCAGAAGTATGTGCCGGTGCGTTTGGCGTACTGTTCGGAAAAATGCCGCATTGCTTCGAGGCTATGGTCGTTAGCTTGGGTGTTCTTCTCTGTGGTGTTCATTGCGATCGCTATCTCTCTCGGTCAGCTGGTTATTTTGAATTGTACCGTGGGAAGGGAAGAGGGGGAAGGGGCTAGGGGCTAGGGGCTAGGGGCTAGGGGCTAGGGAAGAGGGGGAAGGGGCTAGGGGCTAGGGGCTAGGGGCTAGGGAAGAGGGGGAAGGGGCTAGGGGCTAGGGGCTAGGGAAGAGGGGGAAGATTCTTCTCCTCTGCGACTCTGCGACTCTGCGACTCTGCCCCTCTGCGACTCTGCGACTCTGCGACTCTGCGACTCTGCGACTCTGCCCCTCTGCGACTCTGCGACTCTGCGACTCTGCCCCGACGCACTAGCCCCTTCTTCCCTTCCCTAGCTGAGGTTGCAGGGGTTGTTCGGGGTCAATTAGAAGGCCGGGGCGATCGCTATTTATGAAGTTTTTTTGCTGGGCTGATGATGTTGCGGGCCACAGGACTGTTCGGCTACCTGGGGGAAGGGAGTTAAAACCCACAGAGTTTTGAGCGAGCCAGATTAAAGGCTGGTTTGGTGGGCCACTCGTACTGGGTTCTTCCCCTGGGTTAACGGATGCTAAAGCTTCTAGAACTACACGGTGACCGTGTAATAAACCAGTCCCAGCAGTCCAGAGTTTTGCTTTCAATTGACACCGGGTTGCGTAGAAATACAGAGAAGCGGCGGCAATGACGGCTTGCTCAAAATCCTCCTGCCGCCAGATGCCAGCGCTGTCGAGGCAAATAACGATTTCCTGACCGCCGGTGAAGATTTCTAACTCGCGGACTCGCAATTCGCCGTAACGGGCGCTGGTTCGCCAGTGGACGAGACGAATAGGGTCGCCCCAGCGGTAAGGTCTGAGCGATCGCGTCACATTTTCGTTGGCGGATTTGGATCTGCGATCGCGACTATAAAACTGTGCTGTATCTTCTTGCCCCAGTTCATCTACCAAAGGGCAGGTGGTTAGCGGTAGGACGGTGGGATAAACTATTGCTGTAGCTGGAACTTGGCGGTGTCGGCGACACCAAAACAATCCTAATGGGGTTGCACTTCTTAGCTGCACGGTATGCCACCGATAAACGCCCCGCCGTTGAGTGGGGTGATAGTAAATCCAGCGGTAACTTTCTTGGGGAGGAATAGTTTCGATCGTTCCTTGCACTGGCTGACCCAGTACAAAAGGAATCATGTCTTGAAATTGGAGCAGAGTCTTAGGCTCTTTACTCTGATTTTCTATTTGTAATTGAACAGTTAGTTGGTCGCCGGAACTAACAGGTTCTATGGGAAGACGCTGTAGTCGAATGCCCTGGAGCGATCGGACTGGCAAAGTAGCCGCTATTCCCAACAAAGCAAAACTGACGCCGCTAATCACATAAAGCCATCCAGCCATCGTATTGATGGCGGCTCCGAAAAAGCAAATAGAAAAAGCTCCCAAAACCCAACCACTGTAAGCAGGGGTAACCCAATGGGTTTCTAACCAGTTGGCAAATCGATGCACCATATTCATAACCGTTCTGTATTTTGTACTTAAAGGATTTGTAAACAGGACTTACGCTTTTCCCCTTGTAGTGGCGATTCATGAATTGCCACTACAAAAAATGCCAAGTCAAATGCGTAAGTTTTAGTAAAGTTTTGGAAAGACAAGATAAATTCCCACAAGAGTGTTTGATTCAAATAGAATTTAAGTAGATTTACGGAATTGGCGATCGGGAAAAAGGTAATTGGTAATTGCTGTAATATCTACTACCCAGTTTCCACTACCCAGTACCCAGTCTACCTCCATTGATATAGAGAATGTAAAATGTCAACACCATCTGGAAATCTGCTTGCGAATACAAATCAACCATCACCCCTACCACCAAGTCAAGCGTCGGCTGTAAAAATATCTAGAACTAGGTTTCAAGAACCCCACGAGGCAACAGCGGCGGGTGAAATGCACGAGGGAACAAGGCTGAGAACTCCTTTGCCAGGGTCTAACCAAACACCTGCACCAGCAGGTCAAGTTCAGGATACAACAAGGCAGAAAACTTCGATTCAAGGGTCCGATCGGCCACCCGCGCCACCAGCAGGTCAAGTCCCGGCAGGACAGGCTAGGAACGCCGCTGGGATGTCTCCCTCGATCGAACGGATGGTGAAGCACGCCCATACCCAGCAAGCTTCTGACGTTCACATCCGAGTTGGAGAAGTTCCGAGATATCGAATTCGCAGTCAGATGATACCGCTGGGGAATCACGAGAAGGTGACGCCCGAACTTTTTGAACACTATCTAGCCGAGATCCTTACGCCAGCTCAGCGACAAAAGTTTGCAGAAACAAAAGAACTGGACACCGCCCTTTATTACCCAGGCTTTTTGCGCTGTCGGGTGAATTGTTTTGAAACGCTGCTGGGCGGGGCAATCGTTCTGCGGTTGATTCCTTTGGACGTTCCTTCTATTGAGGGGTTAGGGTTACCGCCCGTCCTGAAAGAGATTGTGCAGCGCCAGCAAGGACTTATTCTAGTTACAGGGCCAACGGGTTCTGGGAAATCAACTACTCTGGCAGCAATGATTCGTCACATGAACGAATCGTTGGCAAAGCACATCATCACGATCGAAGATCCGGTTGAATTCGTTCACACTTCCCAAAAGTGCTTGGTTAGTCAGCGAGAAGTTGGTTTGCACACCCACGAGTTTCACCATGCGCTGCGATCGGCTTTGCGGGAAGACCCGGATGCGATTCTGATTGGGGAAATGCGCGATCGCATCACCGTTGACATAGCTTTAAAAGCCGCCCAAACGGGTCACCTAGTCTTTGGAACGTTGCACACCCGCAACGCTATCAACGCCGTTAACAGATTGCTGGGCATTTACAATCCAGACGAACAGCCATCCATGCGTATCCAAATCGCCGATTGCTTGGTCGCAGTGGTTGCCCAAATACTCATGCAAACAACAGATGGGCGTCGTACAGCAGCCCACGAAATCTTAATCAATACCCCCGCCATGCAGGACTTCCTGATGAAGGGTAATGACGACGAAGCCTATCACTTAATTGAAAATGGCATTGATGATGGTATGCAGGTGCTAAATCAGGCACTCTGCGAATTGGTGTTAATGGGCAAGATCACCGGCGATGAAGCTGTGAAAGTTACTCCTGATGTTGGAGATCTCCGTCGTCGGGTTCGTAATGAAGGGGCCGATCCGGCTCGTGCAAGCCGTGAGTTTAGCAGTCACGATACTGGTTATAGGGCGTTATAGCTGCAAAGGAAAAACAGGGTGCTTCTTCATATTTCAAACAAAAAAACATTAGGGGCGGTGACAAAACTGCCCCTTCTTAGCTAGAGTCTGTCGAAAAAATGAAAAGAGAGCCTTTAGCTGATTCTCTAATCAATATTCTGCTGCCACTGACATTAATTTTTGGTTTGGTTTTTCTGTTGAGTCTTGATGTTAGAGATAGTCACACAGAAGTGTCAAGTACTCCGCTGGAGTCATGGATTAAGTTCATTGTTGGCTATTTAGCAGCAGGCGCAGAAATTGCGGCGGCGATCGTTATTGGAACTGCGGTTATCCGTGGCATTGCGGCTTATTTACGCCAATTTTTTTCGCGGACGCGACAACATTATGATTCTACGGAGTCAATCCGCCTGCAATTGGGACGAGTGCTGGCGTTGGGATTGGAATTTACTGTTGCCAGCGATATCTTACGCACGGCTGTTGCGCCGACTCGCCAGGATATTTTAAATCTGGGCGCGATCGTTCTTTTAAGGACTCTACTAAATTATTTCTTAGAGCGTGAGATTAGACAAGGAGAAGAAAGGCCCTATAGCGATCGCGAACCTAAGTAGGTAGGCGTCAATAAACTTAACACTCAGAAACTCGGTAACTCCTGCGAAATCAATTCAATTATGTCTGGTCAGAGAATCAAACAAAAAGGAGTAAGTAAATACGCAGTTCGCCCAAGAGAAATTCATAGGAATCACCGCCGACATAATAGTTTTTATATTGGTTTAGATGGGTTATCTTGGGTGGAATCGCTTGATATTTTTATTCAATAAACGGAGCAATTGATAACCTTAAGCCCTCATAAACGTCTTTATTATCGGCGTGGTTACAAAGCCCAAAAGCCGATGATAAGCAGTTTATAGCCAAAGTTTCAACCCGTCAAGACCGTATGTTTGAAAAGCTAGCCAAATTAACTGTCAAGAACTTGACAGCGTTGACGCGAGTCGGGTTATATTATCTATACTATAATAAAAATTGTGTGAGTCAATGCGCTATTTCGACGAATATTGTGAGATCTACGAATTATACTTTTAGGAAATAAATGCTAAAAATTGATCGAACCCTATCTGTATCTGTTACCCCTACCAGTCAATCCATCTATCTTTCTCTGGTAATTCCCACTTATTAGGAATTAATTGGATGAAATTCACTTTCTACTTAGATAATTTCCTGGCTCGACTACAGCCACAATTCAGTTCAGTAAAGTTTGGGCGTTTTGTCCGATTTGGTGTTGTAGGTTTGAGTGGTGTAGTTGTGGATATGGGATTCTTTTATCTGTTCCACGCTAATTTCTTGATGCAATTAACCCTCAGTGCTATTCTCTCTACAGAAATGGCAATCATCAACAACTTTGTCTGGAATGATATCTGGACTTTCAGTGATATCTCCCAACAGCAAAATGCTTTGATGCAACGCTTGTCTCGTTTGGCAAAATTTAATCTGGTTTCTCTGTTAAGTTTGACCTTTAATCCGGCGATCGTTTATGTATTATTTTACTACTTTAGTGTGAATGAATATCTGGCTAAGGTAGTTGCGATCGCCAGCCTTTTTCTGTTAAATTTTTGGCTCAATTCAAGAGTAAGTTGGCGAATTAAAGAGCAACCCATGATAGAATATATTGAGTATACCCAAAAAATCCCTAACCGCTTAATGTATGAAGAAAATAAGCGTGTTTAAGAGCCAATACCTCCCAAGTGTCGGAGTTTAATATGTCCAACCAGACCCCAGAAGTTACGCCTGAACTCTTTTTCCATACGGTCACCGCCTACCAGCGTACAGGGGCCCTCAAAGGGGCGATCGAATTGGATATTTTTACTGCTATTAGCGAAGGTAACCAGACAGTTTCGTCACTAGCGCAAAGGTGTTCGGCGTCAGAACGAGGGTTAATCAACAGTTGGCACTTTACTAACATTTACTCACAATCCTTCACTTTTACTCCCTGGCCTTACCACACTCGCCCAAA
>NZ_JAIQZN010000083.1 GCF_023333585.1 Argonema antarcticum A004/B2 | reverse complement strand
GTGGGAGAGGGGGAGAGGGGGAGAGTGGGAGAGTGGGAGAGGGGGAGAGTGGGAGAGTGGGAGAGGGGGAGAGTGGGAGAGTGGGAGAGTGGGAGAGAATGACCACTGACAAATGACCACTGACAAATGACCAATTACAAGTCTTGATGAGTAAAAGGTTTGGCATTTTTACCAGTGTAAGTTGCGGCAATGTGACCGTTGCCGATAATTTGATACTTGTAAGTTACCAGTCCTTCTAAACCTACTGGGCCGCGTGGGGGCATTTTTTGGGTGCTGATTCCTACTTCTGCGCCAAAGCCGTAACGGAAGCCATCGGCAAAACGAGTCGAACAGTTGTGGTAGACTCCGGCGGCATCAACTTGGGCGAGAAAAGTGGCGGCGGCGGCGGTATCTTCGGTGACAATAGCTTCTGTATGCCGGGAACCGTAGTTGTTGATGTGGGCGATCGCATCTTCTAAGGAATCTACCATTTTGATCGACAGAATCAAATCCGTGTATTCCGTTGCCCAATCGGCTTCATTTGCAGGCGAGATATTTAAAATTTTGCGGGTAGATTCATCGCCTCGTAATTCTACGTGACGAGTTTGTAAGGCAGCAGCAACCAAAGGTAGGTAATCTGGGGCGATCGACTTGTGAACTAGCAAAGTTTCGATCGCATTGCAGGCAGCAGGATATTGAGTTTTTGCATCAACTGTAATATTGGCTGCTTTCACGATATCCGCTGCTTCATCTATATAAAGATGACAAATTCCTTCGGCATGACCGAGTACGGGAATGCGCGTATTTTCCTGCACAAATCTGACAAAAGAATTGGAACCTCTGGGAATGATTAAATCAATGTATTCATCCAATTTCAGCATTGCCAAAGTTTCTTCTCTGGTAGTTAACAATTGCACAACTGCTGGGGAAACATCCGTGTATCCTAAGCCTAGATGAATTGCTCTTACTAAAGCTTGACAAGTGCGAACGGCTTCTTGTCCGCATTTGAGGATGACACCGTTACCGGATTTGATGGCTAGGCTGGTAATTTGCATTACCGCATCGGGACGCGCTTCAAAAATTACTCCCAAAACGCCCAGCGGACAGCTAATTCGTTTGAGAATTAATCCATCATCAAGTTGGCGATGAATATCGACGACGCCGATCGGATCTGGCAAACGGCCCACATCTCGCAGACCTGCGATCGCAGCCTTCAACTTAGTCTCATCTAACTTTAGCCGCGCTATCAGGGGTTTGGCAATTTTTGCTACCTCAGCGGCTTCACAATCTGCTGCATTCGCCGCCAAAATCTCAGAGGTTGCCGATTCTAAGGCTTGGGCCACAGCTTCGATGGCTTCATTTTTCGTGTCAGAGGAAAGCACCGCCAGCAGTCGCGCTGCTTGGCGGGTTTGTTGAGCGATCGAAGTCAGGGAAGAAGAGGCAATTTGGGAGGTAGTCATGGACATTCTGTGACTTGCAGCGTATAGTCCAAGCTTAGTACAACAGACAAGAGTTTTTTACAGGGTAGTGTGGTGGGAGTAGCTAAGACGTTAAAGTTTATAGATCGGGGTTCTGCTGAGAATATAACTCGATATCTGGAATTGCTACAGGTATTGGTAACACGGAACCTGAAGGTGCGTTACCGGGGGTCTATCTTGGGTGTATATTGGTCGCTGTTGAACCCCCTGCTGATGACGGGCGGGTATACGGCCATTTTTGGGATGGCATTTACGTCCTACTATCACAACTCGCTGTTCAAATATATGCTGGAAGTGTTTGTGGGGCTGGTGACGATCAACTTTTTTTCGGCCTCTACTACCCAAGCGTTACCGAGTGTGGTAGGGAATGGAGCGTTACTGAATAAGATTCGCTTGCCAGTGAGCGTTTTTCCGATGTCGATGATTGTGGCGAATATGTTTCAGTTTGCCAGCGGTTCTTTGCCGTTGCTGACTCTAGCAACTTTGGTGACATCCAAGAGTTTGCTCAATGTGCTGGCGCTGTTGTTGCCATTAATTTCCCTGGCTTGCTTGTGTACGGGGATCGCGTTTGTGGTAAGTGCTATGTTTGTGTTCTTTCGGGATTTGCCTTATTTTTATGAGTTGGTGGTGTCTGTGCTGTGGTTTGGCTCTCCCATTTTTTACCCAGCGGCGATCGTACCCGCCAATATCCGTCCGTTTTTGGTGTTCAACCCCATAGCTATGATTATTGAGAGCATTCGTCAGATTGCTTTGTCAGGACACCCCCCCAATTTCGCCTTAATAGGTGGGTCTTTCCTCAGTAGTTTAGTGGTTTTAGCTGTAGGATGGAAATTATTTTATAGCTGGCAACACCAGTTTATGGATCTGCTGTAAATGTACGCGATTTGTTTGGAGCAAGTGTCCCTGTGGCGACGAACACAAGAGGAATTTTCTTATGACTTGAAGAGAACGATGCTGTCCTTTGTGGAGGGCAAATACCGTCAGCCTGCCAAGAATTTGGTACTAGATGAGGTGGATCTGTTCGTCGCTGCGGGGGAAAAACTGGGAATTATTGGCGGGAATGGGGCGGGAAAATCGACGCTGTTGAAGGTAATCTGTGGCATTTTGGAGCCTACCAGGGGTTCTGTGGGAGTCTGGGGGAAAATTGCACCTCTGATCGAATTAGAGGCGGGTTTTGACCCGGATATATCGGTGTTTGACAATATAATTTTTTATGGGGTAATGCTGGGGTTTTCGCGAGGGCAGATGCGATCGCGGGTTAAGTCTATTCTGGCCTTTGCGGAACTGGAGGATTATACTTTGGTGCCGGTGAAGGCTTTGTCTTCGGGGATGGTGTCGCGGTTGGGGTTTGCGATCGCTACTGATGTCGAACCGGATATTTTAATTCTCGATGAAGTGCTATCGGTAGGGGATGGGAGGTTTAAAAATAAGTGCAAACAGCGACTGCAAAAGTTCTGGGATGCGAATGTTACTGTTTTATTGGTGTCCCACGAACTGGATTTGATCGAGCAAACTTGCGATCGCGTGCTTTGGCTAGACAAAGGACAGGTGAAATATATCGGTGAAGCTAAAGAGGTTGTTGATTATTACCGAGATACGGTGAAGCACTCTGCCAGTCTGGGATAAGCTTTCATCTTGGTCATTAGTCTTTAGCAAATGACAAACGATTAATGACAGACTACTTATTTTGGGCAAGTCGAGCTTTAGCTTGTTGCCAGAGGTTTTCCAATTCATCTAATGTGTAATCTGAGAGGGGCCGCTCGGCTGCCGCCTCCATTTTTATTAGCCGCTGAATAAATCGCTCATTTGTTCCCTGCAAAGCTTCTGAAGGATCGAGATCGTACCAGCGAGCGAGATTGATGATAACAAACAGTAAATCTCCCAATTCGGCTTGCTGATGCGTTTTATCTTCATGCTGGATAGCATATTTAAATTCTGCTAATTCTTCATTAAATTTATCCCAAACGCCATCAATATTTTCCCATTCAAAACCAACAGCGGCGGCTTTTTGAGATATCTTCATTCCCGCCATTAACGGTGGCAAAGTTCGCGCATACCGACTCAATTTTCGGCTGAGTGGCTGGGGTGCATCGGCGGTTTCTCCTTTTTCCTCGGCTTTGATTTGTTCCCAATTTTGATGTACTTCTTCCTCCGTCTCTACCTGAACATCTCCAAATACATGAGGATGCCTGCGAATCAGTTTTTCTGTGATGCCTTGAGCGACTTTTGTTAAACTAAATTGACCGTAATCGCTGGCAATCTGAGCTTGCAGTACTACTTGTAATAGTAAATCTCCGAGTTCTTCTGCGATCGCATCCTCATCCCCACTGCGAATCGCATCCACCACCTCATAAGCTTCCTCAATTATATATGGAATCAGCGATTGAGGCGTTTGGGCCAAATCCCAAGGACAACCGCCTGATGGCGATCGCAACTTAGCCACCACATCAATCAACCCTTGCAATGCTGCCAAACTAGAAACCTCAGCCATCTTCTTCACCCTTTCTTCGTGTCCTTCGCGCCTATGCGCTTAGGCGCAGGCTTCGCCAACCTGGTTCTTTTCGCCAAACTACGCCTGGGAGACTTGCGAGACTTCTTAGTCTTAGGCATGATAGCCTTTAAACCACCCTTTTGAAAGCGTTTGTAAGCAGAACCGCTCCAATCGCTCAGAGAATGGCTCATTGCTCCCAATTCTAAACCGATATAGAGAGCTATCCACTCTGTAGGGTGTTGAATCAAAAACGCGGCGGATAATTTAGCAATTATTTGCCAATTTGTGGTATAAATCCCCAAATAGTTGGCAATAAATAACAACAGCCATCCTAGCACCGCTATCCCACAGACGAGATAGAGCGATCGCAACGCCGTGCCAATAATTGGCCCATGAGATAAGAAAGAGCGATGGCGCAAACTTGTTTGGTACGGTATCCATATCCAGCGCAACCATCCCCAGCGTTGGAACTGGCGGGAGTAGATATCCAGGTCTGGGCCAAACATCAGTCCGCCAAACAAAAACCCGCCTGACACCAGCAAAGTGAGGTTACCATTCTGGGTTTGGCCGAAGGTAAGGCCCGCCACAAAAGGCAAGCTCCATAAAGTTATGCGATCGTGCGTTCGACCACTTGGCATTTCAAAAAAAGTCTGCTAACATTAGTAAATGTCTGCGAAAGCGGGCGGTTAGCTCAGTGGTAGAGCGCCTGCCTTACAAGCAGGTGGCCGTAGGTTCAAATCCTACACCGCCCATCTATACAATAATTAATTAAATGTTAATGGATGCAAAGCGGCGGCATTTGCTCCATTTTCACAGGAATTTGGCACAGGCAACGATTAATCAGGAAATGATATATGTCTTACAGTGATTTTACTTTAGAAACTGTCAAAAAAACATTGAATTTAACTATTTCCACTAGAGAAGATATTTTTCTGCAAGTTGCACCATTACCAGCTAGTGAGTATTTAGAGGAAACCTTAGCTTATAATGTACCTTTTGCTTTAGCCAGTAATACAGAAAAATCTCGCTCCGAGATGATTATTACACCAATTTTATTAGAATTAACAAAGAAATTACTCAATCAAATTAGTTTATTTTCTGGTGTTGAATTTAATATTGAACCCAGCCAAGGTTTAAGTGGAACTTGTGATTTTCTGATTAGCCGTTCTCCCGAGTTTTTATTAATTAATGCGCCAGTAATTATTATTGTGGAGGCAAAGAAGGAAAATATTAAAGCGGGGTTAGGGCAATGTATAGCAGAAATGTATGCAGCTAAATTATTTAATGAACGCGAAGGAAATGAAATTACAGAAATTTATGGTGCAGTGACTACGGGAGAAATTTGGAAGTTTTTAAAGTTATCAGGGGAACGGGTACAGATTGATTTGGCTGAGTATTTTTTAAATGATGTGAATAAGATTTTGGGAATTTTAGCCAATGGTGTAAGGTGATTCAGCGCCAACACTTTTTTAGCAATTTGAACGGCGATTTTTGGCTGTAATGTTCCTCTGCGATACCCTACAAGCCAAGTTGTCAGAGGTCGATCGACCTCTGGCAATTTGCTTTCATCTGATGTTTAAAAACTAAGATTCATAACTTTCGCAAGAAGTCTATTGATTTTTCGATCTAGCCCAAACTTTTATATAAGGTGTGGCAATATAAATGGTCTTAGTACTTGATAGAGCAGAGCAAGGATAAAGGGGACAACGATCGGGAGGGCTACTATCAGCCCCCATTTGCCAAACCGAACCTCTTGATTATTGGATTTGAGGAGTGCAATCACAGCAGCAGATCCCATTAATACCCATATACAACCGAAGGCAATGAAAATAATATATGGCGAGTCTTGCATTTTCTTTCCTCTAAATTCTCTAGTAGTCTATTTTTAGGTTAACACGACCCCCTTTGTGCAGTTGACTTGGCTTTAGTTAAGAGAACTTACGCAAAAATGAAGGTTTTGCCTCCCGACCCCCAGATTTGGGGGGCTAGGGGGGCGATCGCGCTGTTGAACCGGGCCACAGGTTTTGCAAACACCTCTATTTTGGTTAACAACACACGCGATCGCATACGATCGAATCTAGGAGCAGAGAAAGTCAAGCATATAGATTCTTTACTTTTGCCTGTTTACTCTTTTCCCTAATCCCTGGTCAGTAAATTAGTCGTATTTAAGACAAACAAATGACAATCCAAGGTATCTACGAAGTATGTGTTGGTTGCCGCGAACCAATCTCCCTCATTCAGTATTGGGAACAATTTGGTTACAGCATCGGTCAAATTGGTGAATTATCCCCAGAATCAGCAAACAAATTGTACGGAGTCAATTCTTCTTTGCGTTCCATTCGCCTCTACCACCAAGATGCCGATCATGGTCTGATTCGTCTAATGGTTTGGGAAAACCCTACCAATGATGGATTGAAAATGTCATCAATGAAGACCAAAGGAAACCGCTGGGGAACTGCATTAACTGCTGATGTCTTGAATATTCTCAACCATGCCGAAGAAGCAGAAAAAGCAGGTTTACCAATCAAATATATCTATCCTCAATGGGATGTAATCTACAAGAAAGATATAAAAATACGTCCTTTTTCTGAACCGGCTGTTGGGGTGCGGGAAATGGTGCTGCTTCAACCTTTAACACGACAATTTTTCTTCCAAAGATTCAATTATAATGTGCCTAATTACGGAAATATTAATGAGATATCACATTTCAAAACGAGCCAGATAACCCACATGGGAATAGTGATTCAAGATGACAGCAGAGAAACGTTCCGTTTTTATGAAGAAACGTTGGGTTTGCTGCGCGTGCGGAATGAGGAAGAAACAACCTATGAAAGTTCGGAAACAGCAAGACAAATTTTCGATCTTCAGCCGAACGAAAGATTTTCAGTAACAACATTTGACGATCCGCGATCGTCAAAGTCAGACTGGCAAGCGGTACGATCGGGCCGACTTTATATTGTTCGATTTCCCGAATCTATCAAGATAGAAAATTGCTTAGAGAAGGCACAACCGGGATGTTTGGGAATGTCGCTGTATACCTATCGCGTCACTGAAATAGAAGAGTATTTCCAGCGCGTCAAGGCAAGTTCTGCTCAAAATCTCACAGAAATTGCGTACAACGAGTTTGGAGAGCAAAGTTTTTCCTTTGTCGCACCTGATGGCTATTTCTGGACATTGATTAGTCATTAGTCATTAGTCATTAGTCATTAGTCATTTTAGAAAATAAAAAATCAAAGCGTAGGATAATTAATCACCATGCGATCACATCCCCCCACCTTCACCCCAATCGCCTTTTTGTTACTGCTGATGCTCGGTGCTAATCAGACTAAAATAGCAGTAGCTTCCCCATCCTTGAGTATAGTTAAAATAAATCATCCCGTCAGCTTTGCTGAAAATTTAACCACTTTAGGAAAAGAGATAGCTGCGACGGGAGATGTCGATATTGCTTTGCAACTGTTCGATCGCGCTGTGCAGATGGCAGAAACTATTGAAGATAAGTCTTCTAAAATTAATACTTTATCTGATATAGCTATTAAATTAGCACAAGTTGGGCAAACTGAGAAAGCAAAGCAACTATTCGATCGCGCTGTGCAACTTACCAAACAAAGGGATGAAAACTTTACCCTATACGAACAAGAACCAGCATTGCGAGATGTGGCAATTAAAGTTGCACAAGCGGGACTTATTGAAAAAGCATTGCAGTTAACCAAAACGATATCCTCTAATTATCGCCAAGCTGAAGCACTGAATGCGATCGCATCCATTTTGGCAGAAAAAGGACAATTAGAGCCAGCTAAGAAAATTTTATCAGAAGCGCTCCAAAAAGCCAGAGGAATTACCGGAGATTATGTTTATGAATCCAATGGCAGTTGCGGTAACGACAAATTTGATATTTTGGCAAAAATAGCTGGTAATCTCAGTTTATTATCACAATTTAAACAAGCACTACAAGTAGCTCAAAGCGTTACTGGTTGCAGTTCTGCTAACGGTGAAAGCACAGAAGATTATCAAACTATGGCATATCTTGGCATTCTCGCACATTTGGCAAATGCAGAGCAAGTTAAGCAAACTTGGGCAAGCGCCCAAACGATCAAAAATAACATCGAAAAAGCCGAAGTTTGGTCGGCAATTGCTGTCAAATTGACTGCTATGAATGAGACAAATTTAGCTTTATCAGTAGCTGCCAAGATTTCCCAGCAAATCCCTTCAATAACTAAAATAGATTCCGGTTCAGCTATGCGGGAATTAGGCGTTAAAGAAAAAGCGCTAGGAGATATCGCTATCAAATTAGCAGAAGTCGGAGAATTTGATGCTGCTAAGCAAGTAGCGCAGATGATTCGGGAACTGACTCCGGAAGAGTCCGCAGCAAATCAAGATTTCAACAGCACAGATCGACCGAGTATAAAATCTTTAATTTGGGTAGAAATTGCTCACCAATTAGCGAAAGCAAAGCAAGTAGATATGGCATTGCAGATAGCTAAAACTATTCAAGATAGGGAAGGGAAAGCTTTGGCGATAATTGCGATCGCAGAACAACTGCAACAAACCGGATACCCATCGCCAGCCGATAAATTCTTCTCCCAAAATTTACAGTTACCTCCCATACCCCAGGATAATAATTTTTCTGCAAATCAGTCAATTATTAGGATTGTTAGGGCTTTAGCCAACGCTGGATATATTGAGCGAGGTTTGCAGATTGCTAACGCTATCAACGATAGCAGTTCTAAAGAAGAAGCCTTGACTGATATTGCTTATCAATTAACAGAAATTGGACAAGTCGATCGCGGCTTAAAAATTGCCAATACCTTAACTTTCCCTGGTTTTAAGGAGCGGGCTTTCAGTAAAATAGCATCGAAATATGTAGAATTAGGACAACTAGAACCAGCTTTACAGGCGGCCAAAAATTTGAGCGATAATACTAAAGATGAAATTTTAGCTAACATCGCTGATGCTTTTGCCAAATTAGGACAAACCGAACAAGCTTTGCAAGTTTCGCAAACTATAGCCAGTCAGGAAATCAAAACATCTGCGATCGCCAATATCGCTGCACGGTTAATCCAAATAAGAGGCTAGTCCCGCTAGGCGGAAGTCAAAAGTCACTCATTCAAAAGTCAAAATGCAAAAATTAATCCTCTGCTTCTGGAATGGGAAATCTCTCTCCCGCTAGATAAGCATCAAAGTGCTTTTTGAAGTAAATCCAAGAAGTCATATCATCATCTAAAGGTGCTTTGGGAGCATTTTTATACAAAGGGACTCGCGTATTAATTTCATCTTGAAGCAATTGAGGTAAATCTGTAAAATTGTTAACTTTCTGACCAGTAGCGCTGTATATTAAATGTCCTGGTCTATCTCCCATTTTCATCCAGGGTAACCAGGGGCCGATCCTATCCCAACAAATAAACATTTTAGAAACGGAAAGTTTTTCTGAATTGTGCAAATCTTCAGTCGGAACTGTCAGTTTAAATAACTCCGCTGCTTGATAGGTTGTTTGGGGACTGTATTCCCTAAATTTTGGATCTTCGGCAAGGCTATTTGGGTAGGTGGGAAATAAGTCAAATACGAATGTGGTGATGTCACCATTCACTTGACCTGGGAAATTTCCTTTAAAGTAACCTTCAACCGGACTATTGGCAACATGAATAACAGTCAGGGTTTCTTCCGTCCAGGGGTTTTCCCATTTGTGCAAGATTTCATTGGTGTTTGGATCGAGGTAATAAGTCAGTTCTCTTGAGGTGAACTCCCAGGTGTTATCGTCATTTTCAATACATCTACTCACGCTCATTCCCACAATGTTGAAGAGGCGTTTTTTCTTCTCATTTGGCACAAAAGAGTATATCGATCCCGTCCAGGTGAGAAAGGTTTGACTGCCATCCAGCGAGCTGCGTACTTTCACCCATTGTCTTGTATCAAATTCCTGTATTTCGTTAACCATCTACTGACTCCTCGCAATACCTAACTACTAATTATCGCCTGAGTTGGGGAGCAAGCGATCGAGATAGCGAAATAACAATAACCATAATGGGAGGGACGCATGAATAGCTATTAGGCGCACTAGATGCCCCGCCGTGACAATTTCGACGTTATGATTTAATGCTAAGGAGACCAAAATCATTTCCGCCGAACCGCCTGGTGCGGCGACTAGCATACAGGTGAGCCAGTCCCAAGGCGTGAGAAATGTAGCGATCGCAGCTGCTACGAATCCCGCTCCAATAGTCATCACTACGGGTATTAAAGCATACACGATCGTTTTTTTATCAAGACTGGGTTTACTTCCCCAATATTCGCCTATACTAATTCCCAAAAAAGCTTGACCAATTAAGCTAATTAAAAAAGGTGGTTTAAAATCTAAATCTGCTAGTAAAGGGAATAAATTTAGCAGGTAATTAAAACTTATGCCGACTACTAATGCACCAAAGAAAAAGGCGGCAGGAATTTTCAATATATTAGTTATGCTAATTGACACAAATGTTAAAGCTAGCGATAAAGCGAGCAATGCTAAATATAATAAATCTGTACTGAAAAAGTTGGCCGGAAAAATGCTGACGATTGTGTTAGCGTCATTAACAGCCAATATCCTAGCTAATATAGGTATGAAAAATACAATCGTTGTCACTCGTATGATTTGGACGAGTGCAACCACCGAGGCATTTTTTCCGTAATCTGCTGCAATACTTGACATAATCCCTATCCCCCCCGGCGTTGTCGCCAGCATTGCAGTTAGTAGGTTTGTCTGACTAATCCGGGAGTAAATATAGCCAATCCCAATACCGCTTAACATTAAAAACAAGGTAATAAAAATAAATATGTGTAATTGAGAATAAAGCGCTGACATATCTCCATGAGCGATTGAAAATCCGACTACCAAACCTACGAGAAGCTGTCCTATCTTCCTCACTGTTTTGTTTGGTTCGGCAGTTTCTTTGGATAAAATACGATAAGCTGTAAGTACCAATGCACCAGAGACAATACCCCCAAATATCCAAGCAACGCCACCGATGCGAAATCTTGCTAACGCGAAACCTACTGGCAAAGCGAAAAGCAATTCCGCAAAAAGAATTATTAGTTTGCCGAGAATGGTTTGTTGCAGCGCCGAAATTTTTTCTGTTTGCGCCGAAATTAGATTTTTGTTTAGCATTTATTCCCACCTAACGAGCGATTTCAGCAAAAAAATAACAATTATGATTGCAGATGGCGATTAATAGACATTAAGTTCGCATCCTTGTCGGGAGCCACAGCTACAGCGCCGCACTCCCGCCGCACTCCGAAGCTCTAGCATTTGTGCTATATGATACCAATTGTGTCAATATCAAGCTTACCTGAGTTCGGGAAAGCGATCGCATCCCCATTGCATATAATCTCATAACTTGTCATCATAAAGTATGGATACAAATCACTATTTGCTCGATGCTTATAGGTGCGGGAGGCTCAAACGATCGTGCATCAATACCATTGGCCACTAAACGCGGGACTCTTATTCCCAACGAAAGAAGACGCGAACGTCCACCAGAGGCGCTTAAAGCAGCAAAGGAAATCTGGACGCAAAAGTATCCTAACATCCGACTTAGATCGTTAACAGCGGTTTATAACTGTGTGGGCCTACCCTTTGCGTCCCGACGCACCTGTATTGACCCAGAACACTTGAAAACGATCCTGAGAGAAGATGATTATCGCCCTTTATCTGGAGAACATGAAGTTGAAATTGGAGATTTAGTCCTTTATCGTTCTAACAAAGATGAATATTCCCATATTGCAGTAGTAGTAAAAAAAGAACCCAAAGTTATCAATGCCTCTTTTGAGATTACTGTTGTTAGTCAATGGGGTGCCGATGGCGAGTACATACACCTGATAGATGAAGTACCAGATTCCTACGGTACAATCAAGGAATTTTGGACAGGAGGATAAAACAGTGATCGAAAAACTTATGAATAGAATAGAAAGCCATGAATTTGCTGCACTTTTGAACGTAGCCAGCAGTTTTAAGGTTTTCTGCCGTGCAGCATACAAAGAACAGGTGACAAAAGAGTTAATCGAGCAACTGCGAAACAATCCAGAAAACATTTGGTTGGTACTTAAAAGGTCTGTTGATATTTCTCAAAAAGAAATTGATTCCCAGTATGAAAATCCTTGGGATACAGCTATGGCTGTTTACCTGTGGTCACTCAGTTTGATAAACTTAGAAGTAGCCCAAACTGCTGCTGGATTTGTTATTCAAGCAGCAAATGGATGGTGGTCTGCAAAATTTGCAAACTTCCTTTTGCAACATGAAAAAATCAGCCATAGAGCCAATTTTGAAAAGTACACAATGTTTGAACTAACCAATAAAATCTCAGTTTATCAAACAAAATATGAGATGGAACGTACCACAAAATCTCTCTACGTTACAGCGGAACAAAAAATAGTAGCTCAGCCTTCATTAACAGGCAAAAATAAACGCTATAAAAGCAGTAAAATTTCAGTTATAAACATGACACCATAGGCTGTCGCATCTGTCTGTTGACTCATGCTATAAATAGCGGGGAACTTATGATTACTTGTGCATGGGCGATGCTTTGTGAGAAAAGCATTATCAATCAGGAAACAGGAAATATCAGTCTCATCGAGGTAATGGACGAAATCATTGTACCGCCCCCACCGGAGTCTGAAGAAACTCTCTTTTTACCCTTTGCTTTTGAATTAGTTGTTTTTTGGAAAAAGCAAGAATCATCTAACCAAGAGGATGAATCTAAATTTAGGATTAAGATTGTTTCACCGTCTAAAAAAAGTTTACTAGAAGGTGAAAGAGAAATTGATTTCACAGAAAATATGAAAGCTTTTACAGTTCTCACATTCGGTGGTATTCCTATTGCAGAAGCTGGCTTGTACGAGTTTCAGATACAGATGCCACGAGATAAAGAAACAGAATGGCAAAATGTTTGGGTAGTGCCGCTGAAAGTTAATTACGATCCACTAGAAAACTTATAATGTTAGGTTCTTAAGCTTGGCCTGCCTTGTTCTTAACAGGTATATTGAATAGCCAATCTGGGGATAATTTGAAACATGAGTGAAAAACTAAGCGTTCGCAATCCTCGCACCGGACAAATTGACTGCTGGATTGCGCCACCCACACCAGAACAACTTGCCGAATCCAATACCCGCTTACGCGAAGCTCAAATAGCTTGGCAGCAGGTAGGTTTAGAACAGCGAATCGAGGCAATGCAGCAGTGGAAGCAAGCCATTTCATCTCAAAAAGATGAGCTTACCAAAGCTTTAGTAACCGATACGGGAAGATGGTTAGAGTCTGTACTTGAAGTTGATTCGCTGATCTCCACGATCGATCGCTGGTGTCGGTTAGTACCAGAACTAATATTAGAAGATGCCAAAACTACCGCAATTCCATTTATCCAACTGCAAAGTCAACAGGTTCCCTATCAATTGATTGGCGTCATCAGTCCGTGGAATTTTCCCCTGTTGCTTTCTACAATTGATAGCATACCCGCATTGTTGGCAGGTTGTGCAGTTATAGTCAAGCCGAGCGAAATTGCTCCCCGATTCATTCAACCCCTGGTAAAAACTATTGCCTCTGTTCCTTTATTGCAAAATATATTAACTTACATTGAAGGTGCGGGAGATACGGGTGCGGCGTTAATCGAATTTGTTGATTTAGTATGTTTTACTGGTAGTGTGGCTACAGGTAGAAAAGTAGCAGAAACTGCTGCAAGACGATTTATTCCCGCATTTTTAGAATTGGGAGGAAAAGACCCTGCTATTGTCCTAGAATCTGCCGATATAGAATTAGCGACTTCTGCCATATTGTGGGGTTCGGTTGTCAACACAGGACAATCATGTCTATCGATCGAACGTATTTATGTTGCTGAATCTATTTGCGATAATTTTGTAGACAAACTGGTAGAAAAAACACAACGCCTTAACTTGGCTTATCCGTCTGTTCGAGATGGACAAATTGGCCCTATAATTGCCGAAAGACAGGCGGATATCATTAAAGAACACCTGCGCGATGCAATTGAAAAAGGGGCAGTTGTTCGCTGTGGTGGTTTGGTGGAAGAATTGGGTGGCGGGTTGTGGTGTCGTCCCACAGTTCTGACTCAGGTAAACCATTCCATGAAGGTGATGACGGAAGAAACTTTTGGCCCGATTATGCCGATTATGCCATTTGCCAATATTGAAGAAGCAATTAAACTGGCAAATGATACTATATATGGATTGAGTGCTGCCGTTTTTGCGGGTTCGGAAGAAGAAGCGATCGCACTGGCACGTCATCTAGATGCTGGTGCCATCAGCATCAACGATGCTGCATTAACAGCTATTATACACGAAGGAGAGAAAAACTCTTTCAATCTTTCTGGACTTGGTGGTTCCCGTATGGGTGCAGCTGCTATCAAACGCTTTATGCGAAAGAAAGCTTTTTTGATCAAAACGCAGCCGATTTCCGATCCCTGGTGGTTTAAAATCTGAGAAGTTTATCGCTAATTTACCAAAAAAGCAGAGGTTACTATGTCTGTTATTCGAGATGAAATGCCCTTACTTACCCGACATGAAGGCGAATGGGCGGGTATTTACACAATACTTGATGCTGAGGGAAATATGCTTGACAAGCATAAATCTATTTTAACCTGCGAGTTTCCAGAAAACGGGGAATATCCTTATTACCAAATCAATAAGTATATTTGGCCTGAAGGTAAGTATGAAGAACATCATTTTCCAGCAACGTACCACGATAAAAAGATCTGGTTTGACACAGAACGCCTGGAAGGATACGCCTGGGAAGTAGACGATTCAATTATTCTTCTGTGGTTCAAATACAAAGCTATGCCCGGTGCTTATATGTATGAAATGATTCATCTCAGTCCCTGCGGCAACTATCGAAACCGCACTTTGCATTGGTTCAAGGACGATCGCGTTTTTAAGCGCACCACCATGCAAGAAGAACGAGTAAAATAATTTTTTTACTGCGCTAGTAAATAAAATGAATCAACGGATTAAAAGAGCCTTCTTAGATACAGAAGATGGGCAAATTCATTACCGCATCGGCGGGGAGGGAGACTCCCTGCTTTTACTGCATAGGAACCCCAGTAGCAGTAATGAATTTCACGAGTTGATGCCAATCTTTGCCGAAAAAAGGCGCGTCATTGCAATGGATTTGATGGGACTTGGAGATTCCGATAAGCCTCCGAGAATGTATTCTATTTCAGACTACGCCAAAACAGTCATCTTGCTTCTCGACGAATTGGGAATCAAAAAGACCAGCATCATGGGACACCACACGGGTGCTTACATAGCGGGCGAAGTAGCAGTAGCTTATCCAGACAGAGTTAAAAAAATTATCTTATGTAATGTAGATGATTTCACCGTCGAAGATAAAGCTGCCATCTTAAAAAGATATGCCGAAGTTTTCCAAATCAAAGCAGATGGCACTCACCTCGTTGAAAGATGGTCATTTCGCGCCGCCTACGTAGGTTCTACAGAATTAAATCACCGCTGTATGTTAGACGAAGCAAAATGTTATGGCTATCCTGCCTATGCACCTTTTGCTTTTACAAAGTTCAGTACTATAGAAAGATTTCCTTTCATCAAGTGTCCAACTCTCGTCTTATCTGGAACTGAGGATATTAAAGGACTTATACAACTCGGTTTAGCGCAGTCAGGCAGCAGAAATTTCATTACAAAAGTAATTCCCCAGGCAAAGGTAGTTGATATTGAAGGCGGAACATTTTGTATGATGAATCAAAAGTATGAAGAAATATCCAGAGTAGTCATAATTTTTTTGGATTCTCCAGGTGTTTTACAATAAAGATTAAGGTATATTGTACTGCTTCATCGAAGGGTGTAGAAATGTTAGATTTGGTTGCGTTTGACTATGATGTAGCGATCGTTAATCCTCAAGGAAAAGAGAGCGATCGCTCTCAAAATACCGCTCAATATCTGCTCGAAGATTTGGGACAGGGAATCACCCTAGAAATGGTGGCCATTCCTGGCGGTACTTTCATAATGGGCGCACCCAACACAGAAGAAGGGTGGTCACCAACTCAAAGTCCTCAACATTCAGTAACTATAAAGCCCTTTTTTATGGGCAAGTATCCCGTTACGCAAGCGCAATGGGAAGCAGTAGCGAATCTCCCCCAAGTCAAGCAATTTATGAATCCCGATCCATCGACTATTAAAGAAGCAAATTTGCCTGTAGAACAAATCTCTTGGTATGATGCGATCGAATTCTGTGAAAGGTTATCTAAATATACTGGACGAGAATACCGACTTCCCAGCGAAGCAGAATGGGAATATGCCTGTAGAGGTGGAACTCAAACACCTTTTCATTTTGGAGAAACTTGCACAACAGATTTAGCCAACTATTCAGGAATAGATTGGGAATACATGGGAAAAATATGCAGTCGAGGGTCTTACGGCGCTGGGCCAAAAGGAAGCGATCGCAGAGAAACAACTCCTGTTGGCTACTTTCAAGTTGCCAACAAATTTGGACTGTACGATATGCACGGTAATGTCAGAGAATGGTGTGCCGATTTCTGGCACGATAACTATCAAGATGCACCGACTGATGGCACTGTTTGGATAATAGATGGAGATAGCAATAAACGGGTATTGCGTGGTGGTTCTTGGAACACAGGCCCACGAAATTGCCGTTCTGCATTTCGTGGTAAATTTGATGCCGATGCCTCTCTTTATGACATCGGTTTTCGGGTGGCTTTTTTTAGTAAAAAAGATGACAACTTACAAAAAGCTCATAGCCAAACAATTTAACCAAGATTTTCGATCTGCTGTGGAAATCGTAGAAGTTTCTCTTACAGATCCGACTGACAGCGAAATTGTAATCCGCAACAAATTTGCCGGAGTAAATGGCGGTTTCGATACATTAATTTGTCGAGGCGAAGTTCCATACATCAACCCGACACCACCTTTCGATTTAGGTGTGGAAGTTGTCGGTAAAGTTGTGGCAATTGGTAATAATGTCACCGATTTTAAAGTCGGAGATCCTGTGCAAACGATTATGCGCGGTGGTGGATATCGAGAATACCAAGTTGTCGATGTTTCCCAGGCAATAAAAATTCCCGAAGCAATTCCAGAAGTGCTGACTTTGATGCCTACTGGGGTATCTTCTGTGCTGGCGTTGGAACAAGTTGGCGAGATGAAAAGCGGTGAAACTGTCCTCGTCACCGCAGCGGCGGGGGGAACGGGACATATCGCGGTGCAATGGGCAAAATTGGCGGGAAATCATGTGATTGGAGTTTGCGGATCGGATGCTAAAGTTGAATTGCTCAAACGGTTAAGATGCGATCGCATTATCAACTACCGCCAAGAAAACCTAGATGAAGTTCTCAAAAAAGAATATCCGAATGGCATTAACTTGGTATTCGAGTGCGTTGGCAAAAAAACCTTCGATATCTGCGTTGATAATTTGGCAATGCGGGGACGTTTAATTGTGGTTGGTTTCATATCCGATTACGGAAAGAACCCGGAGCAAGTTCAGCAATCCCGCATTTATGGAAAGTTGCTTTGGAAAGCAGCTTCGATACGCGGTTTTCTCAATCCACTTTACAAGGAATATATGCCAGCAGCACGCGATCGCTTGTTCGACCTTTTCTATAGCGGAAAAATTCAAGTAGCTATCGATCCTACTGAGTTCAGAGGTTTGGAATCAATTCCTGACGCTGTTGAATACTTGATCGGCGGGAAGAATTGCGGGAAAGTGGTGGTGAGGTTTTGATTCGTGATTAGTTGGATAATGGAGAATTTGGTATTACAATAAGTCAATTGTAATTCATTGGCTACTAAAAGGTTTGAAAATGTTCTAAAATATACTATCTATGAGATAACCAAGATGGCAAAAGAGACAAAAGATAACGCACTAGAAGTTGGCCATAAAGCATTCGATCATTTAACTCACGGTCTAGCGACAGGTGACTGGAACCAGCTTCTAGATATGCTCACCGATGATTTTACCTTTTGGTTCCCAGTCGGGCCATTTCACGGCTTGAATGTCGGTAAAGATAGGATTCGAGAATTCTTTCAGTATGTTTCCGAAACTTTCATAGGAGGACTGACGATTACTTCAGTAGAGCGAGTTACCAGCAACGATACTACTGTTGTTTTTGAGTTCCGCGATGAAGGAATGTTGCGGGGAGAACCTTACAAGAATCGGGTAGCAGTTTCATTCGATATTCGTGGAGATAAAATTTGTGCCTATCGCGAATACTTTGGCAGCGATGGCAAATCGAATTAAACATTTTCATACTCAAATCCGCCTACCAATTTTTCCTTAAGAATAGCTAGATCGACTGCGTATAATTCTGGGTTTTTGTAACATTCGACGAGCGAGCCTTCCGTGCCTTTGGGAATAATGCGATCGCGGTGGTCAAAATCGGCATTAATATCAACTAAGGTTTGAATGATGTCGTAAAGTTGGGCTTTCATTTATAGGGTAGGTTGTGACTAATAATTTAGAGTAGCGATCGCTGTTTCTAAATGGAGATGTTTGCGAGCGTCAATTATCGCTGCGGACGAATTATTCTAATTAATTTATTTCGGAGATTACCTTCACTAAAAATCGCTTCATTGATGAGTGATGCTTGCCTTTCTATGTTTAAGTCTTCTTTACAGATAATAATTCCAAAATGGTCAGGTTGCGAGCGGTGCAGTCGTCTAAAATCATCCCAATTGCGCGTCAAAACAGCCCGATCGTTCCTAACAGCAAATCCTAAGACATCCTTATCAGGAATTCCTACTCCAGAGTTTCCTGCTTCTTCAGTAGTAAGGACATCATGACCCGCGCTCCGCGATAATTCTACAATGGGTAAAGGGAAATTTTCATCAGCATAAAGACGTGCCATTTTCAATTTTCCTCATTTCTACGAATAGCTTCCTCTATTTCCTCTGGGTGAGCGTCCGCATAAGCCCAAGCATTGACTAAATCCTCTGCTTTCAAGTGAGAAAAATCTTGCAATATCCGAGCATCGGAAGCACCTAAGCGACGATAATTGCTCAACGACCAAATAGGAATGCGAGTATTGGCTATTCTGGCATCACCACCACACACCCCAAGAGTTTTTTCAATTCCTACCCAAACATTGCTTAAACTTCGGACTAAGAGTTGGATGGCTTGTGCTTTTTCATTTGGACTTAACGCTAGCAACTGTGTTTCTAAATCTTTCAGGGTCATAGTTACAGTCGGTTTTGTATTTAGGAGAGAGCTAGTTAAATCTTAACAAATTACAGGTTAAATGTCTCACCAGTTAAGTGGTTCCTATATCGTATTGTTGCGCGATCGCTCTAATTTCATCGATTTGACGATCGCTATTTTTTCCTCCTTCATTGTTCATAGGTTTAAATAGTTTATTTTAGCGTGTTTAATTAAACCCTAGTTACTTGTTGCTCGAAAAGAATGATCGCTCTCTCAAATAAACTACTTTTGTTTGCTATTTTAGTTTTCAGTAGCAATACCGTCACAGAGATGGCGATCGCTCTCGCTGACATTGGGGTTGGTTTTCAGGTAGTCACGCACCCAATTGCAACCGCGTACCATTAGATCGTCAAGGTCGAAATTCCACAAAGTCACTTTGTCGGAACCAGCAGCAGCCAGTATTTTTCCATCTGGACTGAACTTCACGCTATTTACCCAATCGATATTGAAAGTTTTGAGTAAAGTTCCATCACTGCTCCAGAGCTTGACAGTCTTATCCCAACTTCCAGAAGCTAACAAACCACCTGGACTGAAACTGACACTCGTAACCTCACTGTTATGCCCGCGAAGAATTATTGACGAACTATTATCAATGTTCCAAATTCTTACTGTCTGATCTGAGCTAGCTGAAGCTAACAGCGTATTGTCAAAGCTAAAACTTATATCATTAACTGAGCTACTATGCCCTTGGAGAGGTTTGATCAGAGTGCCATCAGGGTTCCAGAGTTTGACCTGATTGTCCGCACTAGCTGAGGCCAAAATTTTTTGGTCAGAGCTGAAAATTACTCTGTTAACAGCCGCTTGATGTCCATCGCTAGCACCACCTGAACTTAGTACATTTTCATCCAGACTGAACCACACCCTACTGCTAAATCTGGATATTTCGAGTAAAGCACCATCGAGACTCCAAAGTTGTACTTCGTCTGCATTAGCTAAGGCTAGTGTCTTACCATCCGGACTGAAGCTTACGCTAGTAGGGTTGCCAGTCATGAAGGTACGATTATTGCCCAAGAGTGGTTTCACTAAAGTGCCGTCTACTCTCCAAAGTCTCACAATACCGTCTTTAGTAGCTGATGCCAGCATTTGCCCATCTGGGCTAAAAGAGACACTGTAAACTACATCGCTGTGACCATTTATAGTTTTTAGTTCTCTGCCCTCTAAATTCCACAGTTTCACAGTTTTGTCTTCATTAGCAGAAGCAAGTATTTTGCCATCTGGACTGAAACTCACATCATAAGTCTTGCCACTATGTCCGTTGAGAGTATGGAGCAGTTTACCCTCCGTACTCCAAAGTTCAACTTTACGAGTGGTTCCTGCTGCGATTGTTTTACCATCTGGGCTAAAGCTTACACTAATGTACCCTTGAGATTCACTGCTAGAAAGCTCTCTCGTAATGGTGACATCAAAAGGATCGCTTCCCGGACGAGAGAGTCGTAAGACTAGCCTTGTTCCTATATCACCAACAACTAACCTTTGATCTTTGAAGCTCATAATTGTTGCAGGCTGACCATCAATTGCCAAAATGCGATCGCCCTCTTTAACACCTGCTTTTATGGCTGCTGAGTTCTCATGAACTTTGGTGATGGTTAGAGTTCTATCAAAATTAATGCCTACTGTAAATTCAGTAGTTCCCCTAAACTGGGCTAGAGATTTACCTGAGACACTCCAAAGTTGTAAACCATCTTCACCTGCGGTTACAATTGTTTGCCCATCTGGGCTGAAACTTACGCTTGTGACTTGACCGCTATGGTCTAAGGTTGTAATTTCTCTACCGTCTAGATTCCAAAGTTTCACAGTTTTGTCAAAACTGGCAGAGGCAACCATCTGTCCGTCTGGACTAAAACAGACACGATAAACCGTATTGTTATGTCCCTTTAAGATTTGGGGGTGTCCACCATCAATTTTATAGAGTGCTATTTCTTTACTACTGGTAGCGGCCAGTATTTTTCCATCGGGGCTATAACTGATGCTCCAGGGAATATCTTGAGATTGGGCTACTTTAACTAGAGTTCCATAGATGCCATCAATGCTCCAGAATCTAATAATTTTGTCCCAGCTAGAAGAAGCAATTAACTTAGTATTAGGACTAAAACTTACTCCTGTTACTGGAAAGCTAGACCCTTCATGCTGAATAACCTGATTTGTCGCATCAAAAGTTCCCAAAGGTAAACCATCAAGGTTCCATAATTTCACGGTTCTGTCGCGGGACTGCTGACTTTCGAGTTGCTGATCAGCAAAATCCCATAATGCCCCAGGCTTATTGAATGCCCCAGGTTTCGATGACAGCAAAGCGCCAAATGTTTCTGCAAGAACACTGTAGCCCCCGATTGACACAATCATTGTGCCATCAGGACTGAAACTAACATCATTAGTGTCGATATGCGCCTCTATAGTTTTCAGCAGAGTACCATCACGGCTGTAGAGTTTCACCTCTTTACCTTGAGCTAAAACAATCAAGTTATTATCAGGGCTGAAACTAAAACTATTAGCACCAGAAGCAAAAGTTTGAACTTTAATTCTTTCACGGTTCCATAGTTTTACAGTGCCGTCGGTACTAGCGGAAGCAATAATTTTGCCGTCAGGACTGAAACTTACATCTTCTATAGAAGCATTATGCCCTTCAAGAGTATCAAGTAAAGTACCATCGCGACTCCATAATTTAACAGTTCCATCACCAGTCGAGGCAATCATATCACCGTCTGGGCTGAAGCACACGCTACCGTAAAGACTAAAGTCATGTGCTTTAAGAGTTTTGATTTCTCTGCCTTTGATGCTCCAGAGCTTCATCACGCCATCAGGAGGACTTATTGAAGCAATCATCTGACCGTCAGGACTGAAACTTACTCTATTAATCCAACTCCTATGCCCCCTGAAAGTCTTGAGTCTTTTGCCATAAATGCTCCAAAGTTTTACTGTTTTATCATTACAAGCTGTAGCAATAATTTGCCCGTTAGGACTGAAGCGCACATCCTTAACACCATCACAGTGTTTTAGTATTCTTAGCAGAAGACCATCGATCGTCCATATTTTCACGGTTTTGTCCGAACTGGCTGAGGCGATCGTACTGCCGTCGGGACTGAACCGTGCAGCTACTACATGATTGCTGTGTCCTTTAATAGTTGCTAACAAGTTGCCATCAGCGCTCCATATTTGTACTGCATGGATAGTAGCAGTGGGGTTAAACGCAAGACTGTTATTCTTTATATCGATAGTTACACCCACAGCAAGCATCTGGCCGTCCGGGCTAAAACTCAGGTTATGAAAAGTAGGGATAACAAGAGATCTGTCAAAATCAAAAGTCTTGAGCAGAATGCCATCGTTGTTCCAGAGTTTGATAGTTTGTCCATCTGTTGTGGCAATTAATTTTCCATCTGGACTGAAAGTTACGGTACTTACAAAACTGTTGTGTCCCTCCAAACGGTTACGCTCTTTAACTCCATAGACTGCTTGTTGCAAAGCAAGTACAATTCGATTTCGCGTCTCAGGTTTTACGTCAATTGATTGTTGAACTGATTCTTGCAGTAGCCTTCCACCCCTAATCGCTTCTATCAGTCCTTCAAGTTGTTTATTTGAGTTGAGAAGATTTTCTGACAACAAACTGGAAGCTATAAGTTGAGCATCTACTCGCTGTCTATCTGCTTCTATCCGCAGCGCAATCTCTCTTTGTAAGCGTGCTTCTTCTTCTCTGCGGAGGCGATCGCGTTCGGCTTGGCTGACCTGAACATACTCTTGAGCTACACTTGACAGTGGCACGCTCTCACCATAACGCTGAAGATAATCTTCTGCCGCAGCTAATCTTGTTCCTTGCAGTAGATAACCTGATTCGTTGGGCTTTTTGTTATCTCGCCATGCTTGGGCTGCATCTTCTATATCTTGCTTTCTAATGACAGCTTCACGATTTTCTTTCAGCCAATCTCGTAACAATTGCCAACTGCGAATTAAAGCTTCGTGAGCAATGTCTATGACTGGAACTCGCTCATTTTCATTCTCTAGCTTATCGGCAATCAGCAATTTAGCCTCTGTTAACCGATCGAGTACCCGTTCTACGATTGTTTCCGATTGTTGGCGTGTAATTAAATCCTGCTTACGAACGCGCTTGCGAGTATCTTGCATTCCCTCATTCATCTGAGTTAGTGCCAGAAAAATTCGTTTAGCAACTTGCTGTTCTTGTGGCGAAAATGACTTATAAACCTTATTAGCTTGCTTTTCCAATGCCTGTTTGACTCCACCGATTTGGGTATACTCCGAAACAGTGAGGCGATTTGTCCCTTTTTGTTGCCACAGTTCAGTCAGCGCGTACTGCAACAGAGGTAAATCTCCTGGTGAGCCTTCCACATCGGCTATCATTTGAGTGACTAATTCCCGCTCAATTTCCAGACCTACTTTTTCAGCAGGTTTGGTAATAGCTTCTTTTAACTCCTCCTGACTCATTTTCATAACTCTGACCGGGGTAGAGTCAATTTTGGTGGCTAATTCTGGATACTCATCGCATTGACCCTGGAAATCCGATCGCATTACCAACACCAAGCAGAGTTTATTCTCAGTCCGCTCTAATGTCTCGAACAAACACTTAAAAAACTGCTGTCTTTCCTTATCATCCCGGCACTGGGTAAACGCTTCCTCAAACTGATCTACCACCAGCACCACCCGTTCCGCAGCAGCAGCTTTAATTAAAGGTTCTAACTGCTCCGCTTCTACCCCAACAACCTCCTTCAGACGCTGAAGCGGACGATCGCCAGGAGTAAAAGGCGGGTAAATTTTCCAGCGCTCACTACCTGGTATCGCCTCTCCCAGTTGTAAGTGATACAGTAACCCTGCTCTGACTACAGAAGATTTACCACTCCCGGAAGCTCCCAGCACTGCCAGGAAATTCCCAGATCGCACCTTCTCTAACAATAAGTTCGTTAACCGCGTTCGCCCATAAAAATACTTCGCGTCTTCCTCATTCCAATCAAAATAAGCCAATCCCTTGTAAGGACAGATATTCGCCAGAACTCCCTGTTTACCCGTCAGGATAATTTGACCGCCAGTATTGGTACAAACGGGATGCTGCGGTGCGGCTTTCAATAGCTCCCTAACGCGATCGACTAAAGTAAAGTTAGTCACCCAGCCATCAGGGCGGTTTGCCGGGTCAAGGCTTTGCAACAAGGCGTTTGTGAGCATTCCATGTTCCCCATCCCCGTAAGCCACCTGGAAGTCTCGTGAAGCCACGATTAAACAGCGATCGCGTCCCTTTTCATATTCCCCCAGTTCAGCTTCCGTAAAATTAAGCAACTCCCCACTGTGACAACAGTCCAGCCAAATAATCTGCTGTTGCACCCGACTTTCTTGCAACACTTGGCGCAACCATTTCAGCGAAATACCCCATAAATTCTTTCTAGGACTAGCCTCGCTAGTTGCCAAAAAGCCCTCTGTTGCACCATCCTGGTTCTTTCGCAATCCGTGACCCGCAAAAAACAACAGTGCCGTGTCGGGAATGGTGTTACCCTGTGGACAGAACAACTGGCGGATAGCAGCCTGTAGTTCGTCTGTCTCGATCAACTTTTTGCGATCGACCTGCTTTACGCCTTGTTTTGCGGGGAGTCGATGCACCTCAAAGTCGCCGTAAGATTCTAGGAGATGTGCGATCGCCTCTGCATCTGCTGCTGGTGTCTGCAAATGCAAAGCCTCGTTCTCTGGTTTATCCTTCAGAAAAGGGTATTGGTTGATACCGACCACCAAAGCATCCCGCTTCATAGTCCTAAATCCATTAAAATTGGCTTACTTATGTAGAATTCCCCAAAAACCTTATGAATTCACCAGATACAAAAGTCCGAGTAGCTCTTTTACTTGCCTTAAAGTATCTAGAATCACCACTGACTCCTAACCAAAAAGCAGCGCTGGACACGATAGGCGGACAGCTAGAACTCGACCCTGTTGGGGACTGGGAGTTCATCCAAAAGGGTCTTATGGCGATAATTGGCACAAATGCTTCCCTCAAGGAGTTGTATCAAACGGCTATTACCCAATTGGATGGTGTAGATGGTAACATACCCCCCGACTGCCTGCCCACAGCAGAAGAACTAGAGCGGGAACTGTCCCAGGAAAGCTACCTTGAGGTACGCGGTTACTTTGAAGGTAACGCTGACATCAAAAGTGATGAAATTCTCAATGCTACTGTCGTTATTCTCAGAAGTGACAACCCTACTGCTGAAGCCAAAAAGTTAAGTTTTATTGAGAAAATTCAAAAGTTTTTGAACTCCTCAACTACCCAAGGTAAGTCCAATCCATGACAGAGTTAATTTATCCTACTATTAATCTCTTTCTCTATGACCTGCGGGATGGACTAGGACAGAACCCGGAAGAGATTGTTAACAATCACAATAAATTTAAACAAAAGCTTCCCGAAAACATTAGAGATTCCCTACTTCAGTTTGATACTGAATTTGATGCCGAATATGTTGAAATCTTAGGTAATCAAAGAATCGAACGATTTAAGGCTAGCGGCGGACTCTATGAAGGGTATTTCTATCCAGTACGGTTGGGAGATACTTATGGGCTTTTATTAGATTGCTCGATTAACAATCAAGTTACTCCTTATCCAATTAATTGCTTTGCCAACCTCAAAACTCAGATTGATAATAAGCTGAAAAGACAATCAGCTACTATCGGTCAAACTTGGATGCTTACTGGTCATTTGCCCAACAATAGTAGCAGAACTTCTGAATCAGTTGCCCAAGCTTGTTATAACGCTTTGATGCCTAATGGAAATTGGCAGCAAGACTTTCAAGGACAAGGACATTTGCTTGGAGGAACTCTCTTTGAACTGTGGCGATACCGTTTGTCTATGAAGGAAGATACTCGGTCTAGTTTACCACCTAATCTCCAAAGTATCCAAGAAAATCATCATGTTATTATAGCTCTCTATCCTGATGCGATCGCACATCAGAAAGCCGCTGAATTTAATTTTGACTGGATGCGTTTGTTTTGTTATCGCAATAAAATATTATGGGCTTCTGCTCAGAGTCGATATCTTAAACAACAACTAAAAGCTGATTTCGTTCTGCTTCAAAAGGGAATCACAGACCTCAGAAAAGTAAGTTACCCAAAACCCAAACTCAAACTCCTAACACCCATTCTAGAAGAAGCACAGAATACACTCTCTCGCTATTCCATTAACATCAGCTATTTTGACTACCAACTCCGCAATATTGAGATAAATTTAGATAATTACAAAAAGCGTTTAGTAACGTTACAAGAGAAAGCCGATCGAGAGAGGGTAAATCCTCTTTTCCCCAAAGAGCTATCTTTTTTAATACAAAACCCTGCCCTCACTTCCTTAATTTCTAATTCTGCCCTATCTCCTTTCCTATCTCAGCTTACAAATTCTCAAGGTTCCTTAGACCTAAAATTCTTAGAAAAATTTAGTAATGACGTTGAGAATAAATATTTAATGCAAGTTCAGAAGGATTATGAAAATCTCAGTCCGGGAGAAAAGTTACTAGAAGGTTTAATGAACTCAATTAACTCAGTTCGGAGCTTAATTGAGATTGACCAACAAGAACGCGATCGCAATTTACAAAGTACCGTTGCTATTCTGGGAGTCGGACTAGCAGGAGGTTCAGTAGTTGCCTCTGTCTGCACTCAATTTCCAATAGATACCCCAGATAAAGCATTGGCGCATCCTGTAGGCCATGCACTTAACAGCTACCTGCACGTTCCGCCGGATTGGGTCGTTTCTGCAACATCTGGTGTTTTTATTGTCAGTGCAACCATCCTATTTGGGCTGCTTACCTGGCTGGTAATTTGGTTATGGGAGCATTTTTTCAAGCAATAAACTGACGCGCATCTAATGACCACACCCAATCCTGACTCAGAAAAGCTTGTAATGAGCATTAGGAAGATGGTAGCTTCTAAAAGCCACCTGGATGCAGGCGCTTAACCAACTCGATCGCACTATGAAACCCTCCCTTATCACCCTCCCTCTCAGCTTAATCTTACTGGAATCGGCTTTTCCAGTTGCCCTCGCCGCACCACCCAGACAGCCAGATAAAACTGTAGAATGCGAGATTCTGGTAGTTGGCGGCGGACTTGCGGGCGCTGCTGCTGCTTACGAAGGATTGCTGGCGGGGAAAACGGTTTGTCTGACGGAAATCACCGATTGGGTAGGAGGACAAGTTTCATCCCAAGGTGTTTCGGCTTTGGATGAACGCAGTACCCAGCGTCAAAGGCAATTCTTCTCACGCGGATATCTCGAATTGCGCGATCGAATTAAGCGCAAGTATGGAAAACTGAATCCTGGCGACTGTTGGGTAAGTGTAGCTTGTTTTATTCCCCGCGACGGTCACAAATTTGTTTTTTCGATGTTGCAAAATGCTGCAAAAAATGGTAAGGGAAAGCTGCAATGGTTTCCTTCAACTGTTGTAAAAGAGTTGGAAATTACCCCCCCTAACCCCCCCGTCCACGGGGGGGGACAAGAGGGGAAAGTGATTCAAAGTGCGATCGCAATTCAACACAGTCCCGCCAAAAACACACCCCCGCTGAACACTGAACCTTTATCACAAACGATCGAAGACAGCTACAGTTACGAAAGTTCGTCTCGATTTGACAAAACAATTATCCGTTTCTTGCCTCTAAAATCTAGTAAAAAATCCCAGACACCCCAGCCAACAGATTGGTACGTTCTCGACGCTACGGAAACAGGAGAACTTATCGCCCTTGCAGACGTTCCCTACCGACTGGGTATCGATCCTCGTTCTTATTTAGAACCTTCAGCAGCTAACGAAACTGGCGATTCTTATTGCACTCAAGGATATACTTATACATTTGCAATGGAGGCAACCAAGGAACCCCCAAACCACCAAATGCCGCCCTTCTATTCTCGTTACAGTCCTTACTACAGCTTCGAGGCAACTCGATTTAACTTCCCATTAATTTTCACATATCGACGCATTTGGAGTAACCCAAATGCCCCAAAAGAATTAAAAATCAGACGTAAAGAAACTTTCGGCACCACTCCTCCCAAACCTGGTGATATTTCTATGCAGAATTGGACTTGGGGGAACGATTATCGACCGGGAACATCCCAAGATAATCTAATTTATACCCGCGAACAATTGCAAGCGATCGGTCAATTACAACCGGGAGGATGGATGGGAGGACTGCGGGTAGAAAGTTTGCGCGGTGGAGAAGAATTATCTCAAGGTTATTTTTATTGGTTAGTTGCTGGTACTACCGATTCACAACTCGGCGATAATGTCAAACAACCGTATCCCAATAACCGCTATCTTACCGGGTTAGATTCTCCGATGGGAACAGTTCACGGTTTATCCAAATATCCTTATATAAGAGAAGGAAGAAGAATTATCGGTAGACCTGCATGGGGACATCCCCAAGGCTTTACATTGTCGGAAATTGATATTTCTCGGAAAAACTTCCGCGATGATTATTACCGCAATAACTTGTCTTCAGGAGAATATCGGCGCTTGTGGTCATTGTTGAGTGGTATAAATGCAACAGCTGTAATTCGAGAGGCTTTGTCTCCAGAGGAAGTGAAAGTGCGATCGCGATCGGCCCTTTACCCCGACTCTGTAGGCATCGGTCACTATACAATAGACTTTCACCCCTGCTTAGCCAAAAGTCCCCCAGAAACTCCCGGCAACCAGGGATATCCCAACGAAGCGATCGCAGCTTCTCAAGCCTACCCCTTCCAAATCCCCCTACGTGCCATGATTCCCCAAAAAATCGATAATATGTTGATTGCTGGCAAAAGTATCGCCACCAGCCACGCAGCAGCCGCAGCGTATCGGGTGCATTCCTTTGAATGGTCAGTTGGCGCAGCAGCAGGTACTACAGCTGTTTTTGCCCTCGAAAATGGCGTAATGCCTTATCAACTCGTCGAACAACTTCCCCGCAAACAGCTACAACTAGAAGCTTTGCAACGACGCCTCCAGCAAAATGGTAATCCCACTGCCTTTCCCGACAGCTCGATTTTCAATGAATTTGGGAAAAATTGGCAGTAATTTGGGAAAGTCAAAAGTCAAAAGTCAAAAGTCAAAAGGGAAGAGGGGGAAAGTCAAAAGTCAAAAGTCAAAAGTCAAAAGTCAAAGATGAAATGCTTTATCTTCTTTCTTCTCTGTTCGTGGTTCTTTAAAAAAGAGCGCAAACCAAATCCGATTGCTATAAATGTATAAGTTTAAAGGAAATATCAAAAGATGAAACGTTTGCTAACTAGCCTCTCCCTCAGCTTAATTGTTCTAGAATCAGCTTTTCCATTTGCCATAGCTGCACCACCAAGACAACCAGATAAAACAGAAGAATGTGAGATTCTCATTGTTGGTGGGGGACTTTCCGGTTCTGCTGCTGCTTATGAAGGTTTGCTGGCGGGGAAAACAGTTTGCTTAACGGATATTACCGACTGGGTAGGCGGACAAATTTCAGCACAGGGAACTTCTGCTTTAGATGAAAGACCAACCCAGCGAAAATTGCTATTCTATCCTCGTGGCTATTTAGAATTTCGCAAGCGCATCGAAGAACATTACAAACGCCTCAATCCCGGTAAATGTTGGGTAAGCGAATCTTGTTTTCTGCCTCGCGACGGTCACAAACTCTTGTTTGATCTATTAAAGGATGCCGAAAATCGCGGCAATGGTAAGCTGAAATGGTTCCCCTCTACAGTTATTAAGGAACTGGAAATCACCCCCCCTAACCCCCCCGTCAACGGGGGGGGACAAGAGGAAGAGGGGAAATTAATTCAAAATGCGATCGCAATTCAACACCGTCCAGCTAAAAGCACACCACCGCTAAACACCGAATCTTTATCCCAAACGATCGAAGACAGCTACCGTTACGAGAATTCAAACCGATTCGACAAAAGCATTATCCGCTTTGTACCCAAGAAATCGAGAAAATCTAATCAAAAACCACAACCAGCAGATTGGTATGTCATTGAAGCCACCGAAACCGGCGAATTAGTTGCCCTTGCGGACGTTCCCTACCGTCTTGGTATCGACCCTCGTACTGCTTTAGAACCTTCTTCTGGTACTGAAAGTGGCGATGCCTACTGCACGCAGGGATTTACTTATACTTTTGGCATGGAAGCAACTAAAGAACCGCAAACTCACACGCTCCCATCATTTTATCAGCAATATGCACCTTATTACAGTTATGAATTGCAGCGACTAGCCAGTTTCCCCCTCGTTTTCACTTATCGCCGCATCAAAAGTGCCAAACCCGATCAAAAACTGGGAACTAATCCCAGAGAATATCCTATTAATCCCGGCGATATCTCCATGCAAAACTGGACTTGGGGTAACGATTATCGTCCGGGAACATCTCAAGATAACCTTATATATACCCGCTCACAATTGCAAGAGGGCGGACAGCTACAACCGGGAGGTTGGATGGGCGGACTACGGACAGAAACTCTTCGCAAAGGCGAGGAAAATGCGATCGGTTTCTTTTATTGGTTAGCACAAGGAACGACAGATTCTCAACTTGGCGATAATGTCAAAAAACCTTATCCCAATTTGCGTTATCTCACCGGCTTAAAATCCCCAATGGGAACAGTACACGGTTTATCCAAATATCCCTATATGCGGGAAGGACGGCGGATTATCGGACGCTCCAGCTACGGACGCCCAGAAGGTTTTACAGTCTGGGAAGCTGATATTTCTCGGAACAATTTCGGTGACGATTATTACCGCAATAACTTATCTGCGGAAGATTATCGCCGCTTGTGGGCAATACTTTCTGGTATAAATGCACCATCCGTACTAGCAGAAACTTTATCTCCGGCAGATGTCAAACCGCGATCGCGTGCTTTTATCTTCCCCGATTCTGTCGGCATCGGTCATTATGCGATCGACTTCCATCCCTGCATGGCCCAAAGTCCACCAGAAACCCCCGGCAACAAAGAACGGGAAGGAACTAGGAAAGGTCAAGGTCAAGCTTATCCCTTCCAAGTACCCCTGAGAGCCATGATTCCCCAAAAAATAGATAATTTGCTAGTTGCAGGTAAAAGTATCGCCACCAGCCACACAGCCGCCGCTGCCTATCGGGTACACTCGTTTGAGTGGTCAGCAGGGGCAGCAGCTGGAACCACAGCAGCTTTCGCTCTCGAAAACGGCATTTTACCATATCAATTGGTGGATGAACTCCCCAAACCAGAACCCCAACTAGAAGCTTTGCAACGCCGTTTAGATCGAAATGGCAACCCCACTGCCTTCCCCAATACCTCGATTTTCAATCAACGGCAAGATTGGCAGTAACTAGGGGCTAGAAAAGTCAAAAGTCAAAAGTCAAAAGTCAAAAGTCAAAAGTCAAAAGTCAAAAGTCAAAAGTCAAA
>NZ_JAIQZN010000082.1:31671-32459 GCF_023333585.1 Argonema antarcticum A004/B2 | reverse complement strand
CCCCCCCCCCCCCCCCCCCCCCCCCCCCCCCCCCCCCCCCCCCCCCCCCCCCCCCCCCCCCGGGGCACAAGGAGGACAAGGCCCAGAAGAAAAGCTTTTCGTTTCAACCAACTACTTATGACCACACCCTAGAGGAGGGGAGGAGTATTGGTAAAGATAATATTCAAGAAACGATCGATAACTATAAGAGTTGGTTAGAAAAAGCGATCGAGCTTTATCAGCAAAAACTCTGGAACGGTCAGTACTACAAACTCGATAGCGAAAGCGGCTCAGATGTAGTGATGGCAGACCAGCTGTGCGGCCAATTCTACGCTCGCTTACTGGGATTACCTGACATTGTACCAGCCGAATGTGCCCTCAGCGCCCTAAAAACAGTTTACGAAGCCTGCTTCTTGAAGTTCCACAACGGTCAGATAGGTGCTGCTAACGGTGTCAAACTTGATGGTTCTGCCGAAAAACCCGACGCTACCCATCCTCTGGAAGTCTGGACTGGAATTAATTTCGGTCTAGCGGCTTTTCTAGTCCAGATGGGAATGAAAGCTGAAGCATTCCAGCTTACAGAAGCCGTGGTGCGACAAATTTATGATAACGGGCTGCAATTTCGGACGCCAGAAGCCATTACAGCTGTCGGTACATTCCGTGCCAGTCACTACCTCCGACCAATGGCAATCTGGGCAATCTACGGCGTTCTGACAGATTTTCAGAACTAACACCAAATCCACGTCTACAGAGGTTTTCTCTACTTAACTCAAGTTTTTGGGTACGTTGTTGCGCTTTAGCGCTCTTTG
>NZ_JAIQZN010000082.1:0-31661 GCF_023333585.1 Argonema antarcticum A004/B2 | reverse complement strand
CAGCGCTAAAGCGCAACAACGTACCTGTAAAGATTCTATGAAGATATTCTCGCGTTTGATTAAAGATTCTATGAAGACTTAGCTCTTGCTTTTGCAATGGTTACGTGAATTTACTAGGATTAATACAGCTAATTAAGGGATTTTTTAGCCAAACTGGCCAAAAGCGAAACCTGGGTGCTGGGGGAACCAATTTATTTATGCAGCAGTCTACTAAAAGTAGCGAGATTTACGGAAACCACCTGCCGTGCTTTGTAGTGACCCTCAGTGATAGTACCAAGGGTGAGCATGGATATTTTAAATTTGGTGGCAACGCCGTTCCCGCGCCGATACTCACGCGACATCCTTACCTCAGCATCGGCAAAAAAAATTCTTGACTGGTAGAAATTTTACGCAAACTGGCACCGTCGAGTTGCGGCGCTAAAACAAAACCTGCGCTGGCATTCGGAAAACCGCTGAGAGAACCTGCTAAATGCTCGATTTGGCGGTCAAAAACTCGCTTAGGCTCATGCGCGTTTATCTGAGATTTTGCACCAAGGCTAAGAGTGTCGGAAATCTCAGCTTCTATCTGTTATGAGTCCTAAGCTTCTACAAGCATAGCTGCTTAGCTAGGTCGTCAGATTGCATAGGTGCAATTTGTATAGCCACAGTCACACCCGTACCACACAGATAAATTCCGCTTTACATAAAAAGGTGAACGCTATGACTCAACCAGTTTCTTATACCAACACAAAACTTGACAAAGCTATGAGTTCTGAAAAATTTACTCAGATTGAGGAAGCCATCCACGCTGGGAAGTATTCCTGGGCTTGTGTTTTGATTCTGCGTTTTGCTGGCTACAACCCGCTACACTACATACCCTACCGGACTTACAATCGATTGCTCAAAGAAAACTGCCAACTTGGCAACTCGGTCAGAGATAAAACAGATAATATAAACATCGATAGCCAACGTTCTGGGTCTGGGTTTGATGATATAACCTCACAAAAGTATCTAAGCAAGATTACAGCCTTGGGTTGCTTAAAAACAATTAACGAACAGCACCCATCGGTACGTGACGGTCATTCTAATTAGTGACCGAGCAAGACAACTTTGAATGAAAATACATTTCCAGTTGGTTTTGTGCTTTACGATCGGCAGACTTTCGGCTACTTTTAAATAGCTCGTTTCAAATTTTCATTCAGTTGTCAAACAAGTGTCTCGTTTTTAATCGTAAACAAAACTTACGCACATTTCTATATCAGGACTTACGCAACTGGCACATACGGTAGGGTGCGTCATAACCTGAAACTCTCGATAATCGTTGTAGAACTTCGTCTGACGCACCCTACAAGAAAATACCCTCACCCTCACCCTCTCATGGTGGGGCTACACAAACAAAGCCCGCGTAGGCGGGCTTTAAGAAAAGGGGGGTAAAACAATCGGATTTGGTATTACACGAAAAATATTGCTACATAGCAATATTTTTCGTGTTTTGGGTCACAATTCTTAAAGAATTATAAATATGCCATTTTGGCAATACTGATCGGGTTAGCTAGGTTATTGTTAAATCACAAGAATTTTGAAGGTGAACTTATTCCTAAAGTTCGTGAGCGGCTTTCTTGGGCAAAAAAAATACAGTTAAGGCTTTCTGAATTGAAAGCCTACGAATGAGCTTCAAGCTAAGGCAATAAAAGTCTTGCTGTGAAGTAAAATGCTGCGGCGAAATGGGAGAAAAGATTCACATTTTTCTTGAAAAACCAAGGGCTACCTAAAAAACGAGGATCGAAATATGAGTAACGATTTTGACAACAAACTGAGTGACGATCTCAAAGAGTTAGATAAATCCCAAATCTTGGATAAAGGCAAAGATTTAGATAAACCCAAAGAACCTGATGATAGTGGCCTTGTGCAACGTGCCGAATACGTCCCTGGGCAACTGATCGTTAAGTTCAAAGAAGGGATTTCGGCAAAGGATGTTAGAACTCTTAAAGAAAACCTCAATGCCGCAGTTGTCGCGACAACCGAAACTCTTGACACTGAACTTTGGGAAATTAAGGGAATCACCGTTGAAGAAGCGATTGGGACGTACCGTAACGATTCTCGGATCGAATATATCGAACCCAACTTTGTAGTTTCGATAAATGCAACAATTCCCAACGATCCGAGTTTTAACCAACTTTGGGGATTAAATAATACCGGACAGACAGGCGGAACCCCTGATGCTGACATCGACGCGGCAGAAGCTTGGGATCTTCAAACTGGCTCTGATGTAGTAGTTGGTGTGATTGATACTGGTGTGGATTACAATCACCCCGATCTGGTTGACAATATTTGGACGAATCCGGGGGAAATTTCCGACGGGATTGATAATGATGGCAATGGGTATGTGGATGATATCCACGGATATGACTTTGTAAATAATGACGGAGATCCCTTTGATGACAATGGACACGGAACCCATGTTTCGGGGACGATCGCAGGTAGAGGGAATAACGGCGTCGGTGTCACAGGCGTTAGTTGGGATGCCCAGATTATGGGCCTTAAGTTCCTGAACGCTGGTGGTTTTGGAGACACTTTCGGTGCCGTTCAGGCAGTGGAATATGCCACGTTGATGGGTGCGAAGCTGACCAACAACAGTTGGGGAGGTGGTGGCTATTCTCAGGCGCTGTATGATGCGATCGCAGCAGCAGGTAATACTGGACAGTTGTTTGTTGCGGCTGCGGGGAATGAGGCATCGAATAACGATATATTTCCAGCGTACCCTGCCAACTACGACTTGGATAATATCATCTCGGTTGCTGCCACAGATCGTAACGACAACTTAGCCGGATTTTCTAATTACGGTGCCACAACCGTAGACTTGGGTGCCCCCGGTGTTAATATCTACAGCACCGTTCCCTACAGCAGTGGATACGATACCTACAGCGGGACTTCAATGGCTACTCCCCACGTATCTGGCGTAGCTAGTTTGATTTGGGCTCAAAATCCTGGCATGACAGCCCAAGAAGTTAAGAATCGAATTCTGGGTTCGGTCGATCCAGTGGCAGCCTTGGACGGAAAAACCCTTACCGGGGGCAGACTGAATGCCTACAGAGCGATCGCAGAAGTCGGTACGGGTACAATTAGCGGCATCAAATGGAACGACCTAGATGTTGATGGCGTAAAAGACCCCAGCGAACCCGGACTAGAAGGCTGGACGATTTATTTAGATCAAAATAACAATGATGTCCTGGATCAAGTAGTTAACAACCTAAGTTCAACCGACATTCCCAAGACAATCGCCGACCTGAGTACAATTACCTCCGACCTAGCGGTCAGCGGCTTAGGCCCGACAATAGAAGACGTAAACGTCAAGATAAACATCAACCACACTTGGGACTCGGATTTAGACGTTTATCTGACCAGCCCATCAGGTAACGAGATCGAGCTGTTCACCGATGTAGGCGGCAGTGGAGACAACTTCAACAACACCACCTTGGATGATGAAGCAGCCACCTCAATTCCTACGGGATTGGCTCCATTTAGCGGCAGCTACAAACCGGAAGAACTTCTGGTCGCTTTGGATGGTGAAAATCCCAACGGTGTTTGGACGTTGAAAGTCATAGACGACGCGGGAGCTGATGTCGGAACCCTGAACAGTTGGTCGCTTGAGATAGCGACTCCAGAACCCTCCACTCAAACCGATGTCAACGGTAACTATTCCTTCACCGGCTTAGCACCGGACACTTACACCGTCGCCGAGGTGCAGGAGCCGGGATGGGAGCAAACCTATCCAGAGGGAGATGGTACGCACACGGTAACTGTAGAAGCGGATGAAATTGTTGAGGGCATCGACTTCGGCAACCGGGACAGCAGCATTGGTCTGATTAAAGGCATCAAGTGGAATGACTTAGACGGCGACGCCGTGCAAGAACCGGGCGAGTCCGGGCTGGAAGGCTGGACGATTTATTTGGACGATAACAACAACGGCGTTATTGATGAAGAGGTTAACAATGTAAGTTCAAGCGATATTCCGAAGCTGATATCTGACTATACAACAGTCACTTCGGTAATTGATGTGAGCGATTTGGATGGGCCGATCGTTGACGTAAATGTCACTTTGGATATCACCCATACTTACGACGCAGATTTGAATGTTTCCCTGATTAGCCCGACTGGCGAGGCTATAGAACTTTTCAACGGTGTAGGCAGTAGCGCAGACAACTTCAGCAATACGACTTTGGATGACGAAGCAGCTACACCAATTACTGCGGGCTTTGCGCCGTTTACCGGCAACTTCCAACCAGAAGAACTTCTAGCTGCTTTCGATGGCGAAAATGCCAACGGCACCTGGACATTGCAAGTCTCGGATGAAGCTGGGGGCGACGTTGGCACTCTTAACAGTTGGTCGCTTAACTTAACCACTACCGAGGTGAACACTCAGACCGATGCCAACGGCGATTATATCTTCACTGGCCTGGAAGCGGGAACTTATACTGTGGCGGAGGTGCAGCAGCCGGGATGGGAGCAAACGTACCCAGATGGAGATGGTACGCACACGGTAAACCTCGATCCGGGCGAGATTGTTAGCGATATCGACTTTGGCAACCAAGCACTACCAGGTGAGATTCACGGTATCAAGTGGAACGACGTTGACGGTGATGGCGAGTTGGATGCTGGTGAGTCTGGACTGGCAAACTGGACAATCTTTTTAGATGAAAACCAGAACGGTCAGCTGGATGCGGGTGAAGAATCTACCGTTACTAATGCTAACGGCGAATATGAATTCACGGATTTAGACCTGGGAACCTACACTGTTGCTGAAGTGCTAAAAGATGGTTGGGTGCAGACTTATCCCGGCGCTCCATCTAATGCAGGTTTTGAAACTGGCGACTTCAGCAGTTGGGAAACTGCTGGCGTTACAAGCATTGAGACAGCCGCGTTTGGTTCTGGCCCTACGGAAGGAACATATCAAGCTTCGATCTCCAATGCCTTTGGTTCCGTAAGCGATGCGGAACTGGAAACTTTCTTGGAATTAACTGCTGGAAGCTTGGACGACTTGGGCAATGGTAACGCTACGGAAGGTTCGGCAATTCAACAAACGGTCACGGTGGAAGCTGGTTCTCAATTAACTTTTGATTGGAACTTTTTTACCAACGAGGGAACACCCAGCATCTACAACGATTTTGCCTTTATCTCGATCGCATCGGATGGTGCAAACACACTAGCCAGCACGAATAGTGATTTCGTACCTTCTTCTGCCCCCTCGTTCTTTGAAATGACCGATTTTGGGTCGTTCTCCTACACTTTCACCAATGCGGGAACGTACAAAGTCGGTGTCGGAGTTGTGGACGTGACAGATAGTGTCGTTGATTCCGGGTTGCTAATTGACAATTTCTCTCTCACGGATAGCGAAGGCAATCTTTTACCGGGTTCCCATACTGCGGAAATCGGCCCTGGCGATATTGTTGAAGGTCTTAATTTTGGCAACAAGCAGACTGGCGACAATCCAGGAGAACCTGGCGGACCGGGTGAACCCATATTTGGCACTCCTGAAGATGATGAGATTAACATTTTTGATGCCCCTGCGATCGTAAGCGCTGGTGATGGCAATGATATCGTGGATGCTTCCGCAAGTTCCGGCGGAAACCGACTCTACGGCGGTGACGGCGATGATATCTTGTTTGGTAGCTTCAACGACAGGTTGTTTGGCGGTGACGGCGATGATATCTTGTTTAGCGGTAATGGCGACAATCTCATGAGTGGCGGCGTCGGTGCAGACAAATTCTGGATTGCAATGGCAGCATTTCCCGACTCTGTTAATACGATCGCAGATTTCGAGTTGGTTGGCGATGCGATCGGTATAGGTGGTCTACCGGAAGTAGACAGCTTTGCTGACCTGTCTCTCGTACAAAGTGGCAACGATACCCGGATTAGTGCCTTGGGTCAAGAACTAGCGATCCTAAAAGATATTCAGGCAGGTTCTCTCAATAGCTCCAATTTCATCTTTGCCTAAAACGCCAAGGACTTACGCTGTCGCCCCCCTTGCCCCCCAAATCTGGAATCGCCCCCCTTGCCCCCCAAATCTGGGGGGAATAGGACTCTTCTCCCCCCAGATTTGGGGGGTCGGGGGGGCGATTGTGGGCTAGAAACCTGGTTTCTGGGTGTTCAGTTTATTTAGCCCCTAGTCCCTAGCGATGTATGGTTTGAATATACGATCGATCTGAAAGTGCGATCGCGTTCCTACTTGCACTTTTTCCACTAAGCCGCGTCGCGCTAAAGATTGGATAGCTTGCAAAATTTCAGATTTGGATAATGCGCCATCTGTTTGTTGGGAAATATCTACAGCTTCAGCTTGACTTGCTAACCAGTAGCTTACCTGTTTTTCTGTCTCAGATAAACGCTCTAAGTGAGATTCTAAAAGTGGTTCTAAGTCACCTAAAAATATCTCATTTTGCTCTGCTAAAAACAGGGATACGCTACCGTTAAATAATTCCTGTATTGTGGCGGCTATGATATTTAACCAGGAAGGATGACCTTGATAAAGGGTGATTAATTCCGACCATTGTTCCTCATCAGTTAATCCTTTTTCTCTCAATATTTCTTCTGCTTGTTCTCCTAACCCTTTGAGGTGTAACGTTTTTGTGGGTCGGTTTTCTCCTTCTAAAGTGGTAATTTCTCTGGGTTTTTCCCAACTGAGGAGGATTAAACAACTTTGATGAGATGATGTGGCAATTTGTTTAAAAAATTTGCCATAATCTTCATATCCTGCTAAATATTGACCTGCTAATTGACCGCTTCTAAAAATATTCTGTACGTCGTCAAGGATGACTAAACACCGATAGGATCGAAAATAATCGATGACTGTGGGTAATGGGGTTTGTTGGGATTGGGAAAAAAATTGTTTCAGATCGGTTTGCAGTGCTGAAAGTGTGGTAGCGTTACTGATACTTCGCCAAATAATATAATCGAATTGGGTTTGGATTTGTTCGATGAGTTTGACTGCGATCGCACTTTTGCCAATTTCACTTAAGCCGTATATGGTAATTAAGCGCGTCTGTGCTAAAATCCACTGTTTGAGGGTGGATAGTTCGGATGTGCGATCGTAATAGTTAGTTAATTCGGGTGCGTCTGCTATATCGATGATTGGTGAGGGGTTTTGGTTTTGGGGAGAGTTGGGGGGAGAGTGCGATCGGGTTTGTGTATCTCTGATAGTTTGTATAAATTGACCACAAATAACATTATCAATTTGTAATAAAGAGTCATGCAAATGAGAAATGTTAGAAACTCTATATTTTTTCTCTAACTTAGAACGAAAATTAAATTTATTAAGGTCTTCTCCTAATTCCTCCCGTAACTTTTCCCATAACTTAGCAGCTTCTTTTTTAATATGAGATTCACCACAATTATAATTTTTAGCTATTTGAGGATATTTTTGTCTTTGCCAAACGCCTGTTAGTATTGCTTCTTGTATAGGTGTGAGATGTTCTCCGGTATCATTAAAAATCAAGTTATCAGCCCAATGTAACACATCTTCAACATTATTCATAAGTAGATACAGATAGATATTTAGTGTACTGTATCCTACTGAATCCTACTTTGTCAACTGAATTGTACCAGATCCTACTAAATTTTTTCAGGATACTTAGGAAATTGGGTGCTAAAGTCTACTATTTTGAGTGGACAAGGGGAAAATTGACTAAATAAAATTAGGGAAGCAGGATCGAGTGCGTTCTCCCTACTCGTTAGGTAAATTAGTTGATTAGAAAGTGCAAGTATTGAGCTTACCCAAACAAGATTTCCAAAAGGGCAGCGTTTCCTATGAAAACAATTGTGAATATTCTTAAGGGCATAGGTATTACATTTGCTGTTTTAGTGGGACTTATATTATATCAATGCACTGGCCCTCATTCTCCAGAAGCTTTAGTTAAAGAGATCAAGGAATTTCGTGCTGAAGCTGAAAAACGTGAAAGCGCAGGTGATTTCCATCAAACTAATGCTGTTACTACTTTTAACTCAACAGAAAGAAAAAGTCATTATGACCTAGCATGGAATGCCTATCGTGACGCAGAATTGGCTTGGCAAGAATATTTAAACGATGTATCCAAGCTAAGTAGATATGAAGGAACTAAACAGATTGAACAAAATTCGAGAGCGGTAGCAGAAAGTAAAATAGCAGAATTAAGAAACAAGCAAGATAGAATAATTGATGCCATAAAAGCAACCCAGTAATAAGTTTAACATTTCTGATCTTTCCAACAAGTAATTGTCAATAATTGTGTGTTTCCTCTTTGTAATATCAACACATTCAAAAAGGCTAAAATTATGTATAGTTCTCTCAAAACAATTTCAATAATTGCCGTAACCATTACAACTATGGGAGTAATGCCTAGTTATGGTTTGCAGTCAGAGATGTCTTCTGATGCTGAAACATCTTCTTCAGCAGAAGCCTCTTTTTCAAATATTCCGGGTACTTCTTCTCAGAGAAATCAAACAATTCCCTCTACTTTACTTGCAAGTTACCAATGTACTTCGTCATTAGGGCAGACTATTTCTGAAAGAGCAGACCGAATAGCTTATCCAGGAATCGCATCTCTTTATGCAACAATATCTTTACCAAGATGGAAAAACGCCTCCAATCTACAAAAATGCAATCTGGCTCGTAACATTTGTGATTATCAGGGGGAGGATAATCTTTTACAACTTGTCGTTGAGGGTCTAGGAGGAACATTTAGTCTTCGCGCTATGGACACGGATAGCAAAGAGGGTGTTGCGGTAATCACAGCTAGCATGCAGACTCTTTGTGCCCGGAGATATTCTGAATTTATCAGATCGCGTAGTCGTTAGACAATAGTAGGGTGCATCATCTTCAAACCGAGAATTTTGTACCAAACTAATCAATTATTGCAGGTGACGCACCTACATCTGTTGGTAATCAAATAGCGATTGCCCCTCCCCTCTCCAATAGCAGAAAAAGCGCGATCGCACTTCTTCAATAACCTCCACCCTAATTCATGGGATAAAAAGCCTACTTACACCCATATAGCCATTAATACCAAGCACAATCTCAATTAGACTCTCAACACAACGTTCTCGATATTCCGAATCATTCAGTAATCTATCCGCGTTTCCAATCGTAATCACAGGTAATGAATTAGGGGTAATTTCTTCGCGCATTACTTGTTCTAAAGAATCCTTGCCTTTCATACTGCGATTAGCTGTGAGCAAAATCATCTGATTTTCTTGAGCGAGTCGCCAAACAACCCGATCATTAGTATTAATTGGTAAGCCTATTTCATCAAAGGTGATAAAGCGAATGGGTAGGATATCAAGCCAACCTTGACTAGCAATACAACCAAAGAAAATTAGCGCGTGTCCATTGAGATTATGATCGATCAAAAAAATCATGCTTTAGCCTCACGTTTTGCCTTAGCTGCTCGCAGTTTTTCCCATGCAGCCTCGGTTCCTGGTTGTGGTGGTTTCGCCGCAATTCTAGCAATCAAATCGCGATTTTTTTCTTCATAATACAGCCGCAGTTCCTCCGCTTCCTTAAGCACCTGTTGATACTCAACTTCAACATCAGCACGATTTGCCTCAATGTAAGCTAAAGCCGCGTTAATTTGTGCCTCTGTCAGGTCAAACAATCCCCTGATAAACTTAGGTGGATATTGAGCCGTCACATAGTCCATGATGTCGTAGATAGTGATGCGTGTACCTGCGATCGTCAGTCCTCTTTCTGTACGGATAATCTCTGCTTTTTCGTTGGATTGGGTTGTCATTTTATAGCCTCCTAGAAGTTATTTCTATCTCTTTCACTACTTTGTCCCAAGTGTTTTAGGAGTCGCGATCGCAATATTGCTTGAGAGTCCCTTGGCAGTGATTAGGTTCAATCTGAAATATTTGTTTTCAACCAATCAACAAAATCGGTAAATATCATTTCTTCTGTTAAAACTAAGCGATTTTTATTATCCAAATGCAAGTGAGGAACATTTTCACCTGCATATTCCTCTCCAATCCTACCATACTTGAGCCGAATAGCACGGGGATCGGGGCTATTGTCAAAACCTGCTTCTACGCGATCGCCCTCTAAAACATAATACCGATATTTTCGTACTTCATCGCTGAATAACTCTGTCATCAACACCCGATAAATCCCATATTTAGCCTCAATCCGCAAAATAGCCCTTAAGGGTGTCATATCATTAACATACTTTACCCCTTCAAAAGTAGCTTGAGCAAGGGCAATTACATCAGCAAAATATTCTGTAACTTTCGCGTCCAATCTCCTATCCCCCGATCGCAAAATTCCCAATCTGCTAAGTCAATCTCCCACAAATTATTAACCTTTGCTTCGAGGTTTCTGATAAAAACTTCATCTTCAGAAACTCGTTGATTAAAAGCGAGATAATCCATCCCATATTTAGCCTGATAGTCAGCATTTCTTTGTCGAAGTTCAGCAATTTTCCCTGTAATCTGCTCAATGGTATAGCGTTGAAGTGCCAAATCCATAGCCGCCTGTAAATCGCCCAAAGCACTCAACACTTCAACATATTCGTCTTTAATTGATACTGTCACCATGATCTGACAAGTGCCTCAATAAATTTATTCAGTCGGAATTGATTGTCAGATCGCGCCTTTGGGCTTCCTCAATCCAGATAGATGCAACTTCTGGATCAATTTCACTACTTTTTCCCAAGTGTTTTAAGAGTCGCGATAGCAATATTGCTTGAGAGTCCCTTGGCAATGCCATAACCTCAGCTTCAAGATTCTCAATGGTCATAGGATTTAAGGATTGTTTGATACATTAAGTCTATCGTACTTTGGGATGAAAAACTACTGATTACTCGCCAGTCCCGGAAAAAGCGCGATCGCACCCAAAATTATAAGCCAACTCACTCACGATCGCAAAATATCATCGACAAGAACCGTACCACCATCACAGAAATCTATACTGAGATGATAATCTTCAAGTAGCGCAGTCCCTATAAGCGGACGATGCCCCATTCCTAGCACTGCAACATCCTTTTCTACGCCATTCCACAAAATAGTTGCCAAATAAACGTTACTTGCCACATTGGAATTATCGGCTAACTTTGCATTAATTTGTCCAAGATAATGCAACCCAAGTTTAGTAATCGCAGGAGATGGCAAAGTCAAGAAACCTTCAAAACCTGTATCAACAACACACTCAATTTCTATCTCTAAATTTTCTGGCAGAAGCAAAATTAAACTAATTCTAGCTTGTCGCCCAACTACAATTCCTGGTATCATTTATGCCGTCCTGACCAATGTACCACCAACAGCGTAAACCGCATCAAAACCAATCCGTTCCGCCCAAATTATTGCATTAGCCTGTTTCGCTTGTAATTTGCTACTCGTTACTACCAAATCCTCTCCAATTTCATATTCACCTGTCTCCACATTAATTGAAATAATCTTGCCAATATTCTCCGGTGTCTCTACTTGAGCGCGGATAACCTTCTCATAAAGTTCTTTACCCCGTTTATCAAACACTTGTTCAGCCGGAATACCAGTAACTTGACCAGCATCCATTTCTCGATCGCGCCTTTGGGCTTCCTCAATCCAGATAGATGCAACTTCTGGATCGATTTCACTACTTTGTCCCAAGTGTTTTAGGAGTCGCGATAGCAATATTGCTTGAGAGTCCCTTGGCAATGCCATAACCTCAGCTTCAAGATTCTCAATGGTCATAGTATTTAAGGATTTTGTGATACATTAACTCTATCATACTTTGAGATGAAGAACTGCTGATTACTTGCAAGTCCCAGAAGCGCGATCGCACTTCTTGCTGAAGGGGCGACAACTATAGCTCAAAAGTAGACTGGATAAGCATTTGAGCCCTTCGACCTCGCTGATAATCAGGTCGTTTATGAGGGCTTAAAGACATCAATTGAGCAGTTTGTTCATGGAACAAAGTAAGAGATTCCACCTCTTCATAGCCGTGGATACCAATATAAAAACTACATCGCTGGTTTATTTGTGACAATAATATTAGCGAATTATCACCATTAGAGGGATTAATTTCATAAATGCGCTTTTCAATCGCAATTTCATACTTAGGACGAACTTGAGGAACTAAAGAATCTGCAAGTGCCACAATTAGCCGACTATGAACTTCAGGCCAAAAATCAGGATGTTCCAGATAAGGGTCAAACCCTGGAAAAGGTGAAGGCATCGATTTACCTCTAATCAGTGCGACTCTGAATTTAGTATAGGAGCAAGTTTAGAAAGAGTTTGAAGAATTTACCATCTAAGTGAATTAGCCGCTACATCTAGGATAAACTAAAAATATCAGTTTAGAAGTAAACATTTGACAGGGGGGCGATCGCTCATGCTCCAAGCAAAGAACAAACTCACCCTAGAAGAATTTCTCGCCCTACCAGAAGGCGATGTGACTTACGAATTGGTAGATAGTGAGGCAATACCAAAAATGTCACCGAAATTTTTTCACTCCAGACTCACAAAAGCACTACTAAGATTACTAGAAAACTGGGGTCAAGACAAAGGTGAAGTCGGGATAGAATGGGCTGTGGTACTTACGCGACGGGAGCAAAGCTGGGTGCCGATACCAGAACTTTTATATGTTTCTTATCAGCGGTTAACACCTGATTGGATGGAAAATGAAGCCTGTCCCGTTCCACCAGAATTAGTGATCGAAATTATTTCACCAGGACAAACTTTTGGGCAATTAGCTGCTAAAGCAAGAGATTATTTGGATGCGGGAGTGTTGCGAGTTTGGGTGGTAGATAGTCAAGCCAGAAGCATTACAGTTTTTTATCCAGATGCGCCACCTCAAACTTATATGGGAGACACTCCACTAATTGATTCTCTGTTTGAGGGTTTGGAAATTACGGCTGAACAGGTTTTTCAATTGGCAAGGATACCAGGGTAAGTAATTCAAAATTAAAAATTTAAACAGTTCATAAATTAGGCAGAAACCGGGTTTTTCCAAAAAAACCGGTTTCTGTGCTAAAGTGCGATCCTTTTATTTAATATAATTGACGAAGTTTGTTTAATTAGGATTAATTATGTTATAGTTGTGATATTTGAAAAATAATAGAGATATCCTTTAACTCGATCCTACCAGTAGGATAAACTAAAAACAACAGCATTCAACTAAACATCAAGCGTATGATCCAACAACTACAACCTGAAACTAAAAAGCCTATTGTTTACCCCGATAGTGATGGGCAACCGATGTCTGATAATACTCTGCAATTTCAATGGATAGTTACAATTAAAGAAAACTTGGAATTGTTATTTTCTAACGATCCGAATGTTTTTGTTGCAGGGGATTTACTGTGGTATCCCGTTGAAGATAATAATACCATACGTCGCGCCCCTGATGCAATGGTTGTGTTTGGTAGACCCAAAGGATATCGAGGTTCCTATAAACAATGGGAAGAAAATGATATTCCACCACAAGTGGTATTTGAGATTCTTTCGCCAGGTAATACCATTAAAGAAATGGGGGCTAAACTCCAGTTTTATCAACAATATGGGGTTGAGGAATATTATCTCTACGATCCTGAAAAAGTGGATTTAGGAGGATGGCAAAGAACCGATGAACAACTAACCATCATTGAGGAAATTCAAGGTTGGGTGAGTCCCCGTTTAGGAATTAGATTTGAAATGTCTGAAGAATTGCAAATTTTTACTCCAACAGGAGAACGATTTTTAACGTTTGTGGAATTGGGACAACTCAATCAACAAATGGAACAACAATTGCAACAAGAACGCCAACGGGCTGAACAAGCAGAGGCGCGGTTAAAAGAGTTAGAAGAACGGTTAAGAAGTTTAGGGGTTGATCCATGAGGACTCCTGTTTGTACTCCAACGATCGCTTGTCACATCTGCGATCGGGCCTACGAAGATGGGCAATAGTGCTAACCCCTACGCTAGGCTAAGCTTATGACAGTCCTTACGTAAAAGCGACTAGCTCTACCATTAGTTTAAGAAATTTAGCATCTATGTGCCAGCTACTAGGAATGAACTGCAATGTTCCCACGGATATTTGTTTTTCTTTTGAGGGATTTTCGGCGCGGGGAGGGAAAACGGACGAACATCGAGATGGTTGGGGTATCGCTTTTTTTGAAGGTTTGGGGTGTCGAATTTTTTTAGACCCCAAACCTTCGGTGAGTTCTCCCATAGCAGACTTGGTAAAATGCTATCCTATCCACTCCACTCACGTAATTGCCCATATCCGCAAAGCAACTCAGGGCAAAATTGCTTTAGAAAATTGCCATCCTTTCTGTCGGGAATTGTGGGGGCGGTACTGGGTATTTGCCCACAATGGGAATTTAGTAGATTTTGATTTTAAAAGCACAGGGTTTTATAAACCTGTGGGTAATACAGATAGTGAAAAAGCATTCTGTCTGATTCTAGAAACGTGGCGACAACGCTTTCCTGGGGGTAAACCGCCTATGCGGGAACTATATGCTGTGCTGAAGGAGATTACAACAACTTTAGCAGAAAAAGGTGTGTTTAATTACTTGCTTTCGGATGGGGAACATTTTTTTGCTTACGGCTCAACCAAGCTTTTTTACATTCTACGTCAAGCGCCTTTTGCTGCTGCTCATTTAATTGATGAAGATGTAACGGTAGACTTTCAGGAGTTGACTACTCCCAGCGATCGTGTTGCCGTAATTGCTACTACTCCCCTCACTGACAACGAAGTCTGGACTCAAATTGAACCCGGAGAATTGCTAGTGTTTCAAGATGGGTTGCCGCTCAAATTTTAATGTATTTGGCTACTCCTATCAGCTGATGCCAGCGGTGTTTTAAGGCATCCCATAAGGCATTGGCTATTTGCCTGGGATAGGGAAATTTGACTAGATCGTACTCGATGATGTCGCCCAAGCTTTCCCACTCTGATATAGTGTGGGAATCGGCAATTAGCTTTTCGACTGCCTGCTGCCAACGGGCAAAAATTCGATAGCTGAAAAAGGAACAGCATCCAAATCCTGCTTGATTCTGGTAAGATATGCAAACCTGATGCTTGAGGCAGGTTACCTTTTTTATCTCTTTGACGGGGATGCCGAATGCTTTTAGCGCTTTAGCAGCCTCTTCTTTGGATATGTTCCAGGTTTCGGGGTGGATTTTGCTAGCCGCAGTGAGGCTTTGGCCTTTTGGGCGGGGTTTGCGTGTTTTGCGTGTTTTCATGGTATGCTGTTTTGAGCAAATGCTATATAAGTGACCGTGCAACCCGATCGATTCCATCTGTTTTGGGTTAACTTGCCAGTCTTGTCCTTTATTACATTTATATATGCAATTATACATTAAATGTCTTGTTAACGCAAGTGTAAAGTGGAATTGTCAATGTATAAATAATAATGATGTAAGAATTGACCCGTTGACTTGTAGATGCGGTGGAGTAGTCCTCCAGTGGTGAATATCGAAGGTAAAGAGAAACTTATTGAAATCATCAAAACGGCTCGTGGCTCAATGAGTCAGCGAGCGTTTGGCAAGGTATTGGGAGTTTCTGCTACGGCTGTTCAGTTGTGGGAAAAGGGTGATACGATTCCCGATACCGAAAATTTGGCTAAGATTGCAGCGAGATCGGGCTACACACTAGAAGATCTCCTCAGATGTTTGGAGGGTAAACCACTGTCAGATCCCTCGGATTTGAACCAGATTCTGACAAAAATCCAGCTCATGCCTCTGAGTCAGGTATCAATGATTGTTCGGGCAGGTGTGGATAGACTGACTACTGCGGTTGATTCTTTAGAGAGATAAAGCCAAGGGAGTTTTTGCTCTAGCACTCCAGCTACTCAATTCTCAATGGGCCGATCGCGCTTGTTTCACCATTGCAATCAGAGTGTGGTGGGCATCTTCGGAATCTTGTAAAATATGGTCAAATTGGATGCGAACTGGGAGAGCAGTATCATTGATTTGTGCGGATAAATTCATGCCCTCAGTATCTATAGAAAGCATTTCTGCTGCCGTTGCATCAGTTAAACTGCCGAAAGTTTGAGCGTACAGAAGTACTGCGTCGCCATGATCTTCGTTCATCTGGGCGCAGATGCTCGAGCTGATTTCAGGGGATAGGGAGTCATATCATGTCCGGTTGCATCGGTAGCGTAAGCGTGATGCGAGAAATTGTCTGTTGTCATCGAGGGTTAAATTTTAACCACAGATGAAGACAGATGAACACAGATGAACACAGATAAGAGAGTTATTTTTTTTAGACAACCGATGCCACCGGACATGATATCAGACATGGATTTGGGATGTAACAGAATACCTAAAAAATTGTAACCCGAAAGATAAAATTGCCAACCGTGCTTTAGATCGACGGTTGGCAAATAACACATGGGGTGTGTGGATGAACGCTACTAGCGGCAATCCCTACAACCGCCAGCCTTCTAGAAGGAACTTTACAAAACTTCGCCAATGGCTATCTGTACCCGATCGCTCACGACTCTAACTTGGTATGTAGGTATTTTGACGTTTTCATCATCAAAACTCTGTCCGGTAAGCAGATTGAAGTTTTGCTTGTAAATGGGGGATGCGACTTTGGGGATGCCGTTGCGATCGCCTACAATTCCTCTGGATAAAACAAACGCTTTGCTGAAGGGGTCGTAGTTACTTATGGCATAAAGATCTGAGCCGTATCCAACTCGGAAAACCGCTACCTGTTGACCTGCAACCAAGGCACAAACTCCGGTATTGGGTGCGATCGCTGCCAGCGGACAGACATTTACCCATGTTGTAATTGTATCGCGAACTGGTAATGCTTGAACCATTTTCTTTCTCCTATTGATTGACTGGTTGTAAAATTCCTCGCCCGTTTTTGGCGAATTCATCAACGGTTTGCAGCGACAGTTCATTAGTCGCCATAGCCTGCAACATACTCAAGGGAAGCGTGAGATGATGGGCCCCCGCTTGCAGGGATGCGGCGGCTTCTTCTGGCGATTTGATACTGGCGGCTAGAATGTCGGTAGTACTGCCTGCCAGAACGCTTGCCATTTCTCGCACCAGTGCCACTCCATCGCCTAATAGCTTGGTGGCGCGGTTCACGTATGCGATCGCGTATTTTGCACCCGCCTCTCTTGCCACAGCAGCTTGTGCAGCGCTATAAATTGCCGTTACCGAACAGGTAATTTCCGGCGAGAGACAGCTAACAGCTTGAAAGCCAACAATCGTTGCCGGAATTTTCAGCACAGTTTGATGACCGATAATCTCAAAAGCCTTTCTGCCTTCCTTCACCATTTCGTCCAATTCAGACGATATTAGCTGGTAGAATACCGGGCCATTGGTCAATTCAGCTAATTTTTTGAGAGTCGTCTCCACTGGTAAATCGGTTTTGGATAAAAGAGTTGGGTTAGTGGTAATCCCCTTTACCCAGCCCAACTCTTTTGCAGTTTGGGCTTCAGCTATAATTGCCGAATCGAGATAAATCGCCATCAACTTCTCCTAATTTGGTAGTAGATCTCTCAGACTATTTTGCACTACCAATGAGAACTTTTTCCTCTTCAGTCGCAGGACGTTTTTGACCGCGTTCTTCTACATATACAAGACTAGGATCGAACTCATCTGAATTCACGAAGTGACGGAAGCGCTGAACTTTTTCCGCGTCTTCAATTGTAACTTTCCATTCGCATTGATAAGTCTTGACAAGGTGTTCCATCTGTGCTTCCAACTCAGCACAAATGCCCAGAGAATCTTCAACAATGACCTGTTTCAGGTATTCGATTCCACCTTCAAGTTTGTTGAACCAAGTTGCAGTGCGTTCCAATCTATCAGCGGTGCGAATGTAGAAAACTAAGAACCGATCCACATATTTAATCAAAGTTTCTTTGTCGATATCTGCTGCTAGTAGGATCGCGTGTTGGGGCTTCATACCACCATTACCGCAGACATACAAATTCCAACCTTTTTCAGTAGCAATGATCCCAAAATCTTTGCTTTGCGCTTCGGCACATTCGCGGGTGCAACCAGAGACAGCAGACTTGAGTTTGTGGGGAGATCTCAAACCGCGATAACGCAGTTCTACTTCTATTGCTAAACTGGTAGAATCTTGGACGCCAAAGCGACACCAAGTGCTACCTACGCAAGACTTTACTGTTCGCAAAGCTTTACCGTAAGCGTGTCCAGATTCAAATCCGGCATCTACCAATCGCTTCCAAATTAATGGCAATTGATCCACCCTAGCACCAAATAAATCGATGCGTTGTCCGCCGGTAATTTTGGTGTAAAGACCAAATTCTTGAGCAACTTCTCCCAAAACAATTAGTTTTTCTGGCGTTATTTCTCCACCGGGAACGCGCGGTACTACTGAGTATGTGCCATCCCGTTGAATGTTGGCTAGATAATAATCGTTGGTATCCTGCAAACTGACATGGGTGGGTGCTAAAACATGATCGTTCCAAGTAGAAGCAAGCATGGAAGCGACGGCTGGTTTACAAATTTCGCAACCCAAACCTTTGCCGTGTTGTTGGATTAAATCGTCAAAAGTCTTGATTTGGTGGAATCGCAACAAATGATAAAGTTCTTGACGGGAATAGGGGAAGTGTTCGCAGAGATGATTTTTCACCACTAACCCGGCTTTCTTCATCTCAGACTTGAGAATATCCGTCACCAGCGGTACGCATCCACCGCAACCAGTACCGGCTTTAGTACATTTTTTGACGCTACCAATATCGGTGAGATTCTTTTCGCGGATAGCAGTACAGATATCTCCTTTGCTGACATTATTACAAGAACAAATTTGAGCGGTATCCGGCAAACTGTTTACTCCCATCGCGGCGACTGCTGGTTTGCCTTCGCGCGGTGGCATTAGCAAATCTTCTGGATGAGGTGGTAGAGTTATATTATTTTGGACAAATTGTAGCAGAGTTCCGTAAGCAGAAGCATCGCCGATGAGAATTCCGCCTAAAAGAAGGGTGCCATCTTTGTTGAGGACAAGTTTTTTGTAAATGCCTTGAACTGAATCTGTAATGGCAATTTCTTTAGCGCCGGGTGTTGTGGCAAAGGCATCTCCGAAACTGGCTACATCCACTCCCAATAATTTGAGTTTTGTGGACATATCCGCGCCAGTAAAGCTGCTCGTCGTGATATTGTTGAAGATACGATCGGCGACGACTCCTGCCATTGTGTAACCGGGAGCTACTAAACCGTAGATCCGATTCTGGTAAAGGGCGCATTCTCCTATAGCATAGATATCTGGATCTGATGTTTGACAATTATCGTTGATGATGATACCGCCACGTTCTCCTACTGTTATGCCAGAAAATCTGGCTAGTTCATCACGAGGACGAATTCCAGCAGAAAAGACAATCATGTCTGTTTCTAATTCAGTGCCGTCAGCAAATAGCATTTTGGCGACTTTGCCATTTTCCCTGACTATTTCTGTCGTGGATTTATTGATATGGACTGAAACGCCAAGTTCTTCTATTTTGTCCCGAAGTACGTTACCACCGGCTTCATCAATTTGCACTGGCATGAGGCGGGGTGCAAATTCAACTACATGGGTTTTTAATCCCATATTTTGGATGGCGTTAGCTGCTTCTAAACCTAATAAACCGCCACCAACTACGACGCCAACCTTACAGTTTTTGGCATAGCCAGACATCGCTTCAAGATCTTCAATTGTCCGATAAACGAAAGTTCCTGTAGCGTCATTTCTCTTAATCGGCGGCACAAAGGGATAGGAACCAGTCGCCAGCACAATCTTGTCGTAGGAAACCGTTAAACCATTCGCAGATGTAACTGTTTTTTCTGCGCGGTTGATGGCAACTGCTTTATCACCGATATGAATCTGAATACCGTTTTCTTGATATAATCCAGGTTCGACTAGAGATAAGTCTGCGGCTGTTTTGCCAGAGAAGAAGCCGCTGAGATTAACGCGATCGTAAGCAACGCGAGGTTCTTCGCAAAAGGTAATCAAGTTCCATTTCTGCGTCGCATTTTTTGCGATCGCTAATTCCAGGAACTTGTGCCCTACCATGCCGTTGCCGATAACAATGAGATTCTTTTTGGCTGTCATTAATTTCTAAAACGCCTGTGTTTTAGTTCTCCTTATCAGTGTTATAGAAGGTTCATAAGCCATTTTGTAAATTTAGCTACAAAAATGTAAATGTTATGCAATTTGCGAACGATCGCAATTTTGTTTTTGCATTGGGTATGAAAGCAGAGTGGTTTCAGATCTTGAGTCTTGTGTAGAGAAATTAGTTTTTATAGAATAAATTCGCTTTGTCTGTATCTTAAACTACAAATTATCGGTTTGTTAAAGAGATGGCGATCGCTTACTGTATACAAAAATGTAAATCATGATACAAAATAATAATTTTGGCATCAACGCAAATGTTCTAATTCTGAGTCATTGCACCAAGTTTACCCACGACAGCGTAGCCTGCACCGCATTGAACAACCGTCTGTCAGCCGTCCAAAATTCGCATTCCAATCGTTGCGCTAAAGCGAGATAATGAGCGTCGTAGGTTGCAGGCAGTCTTAGTTGTGCAGCTAGATTCAAGGCTTCTCGGTGCAATTCGGCATCGCCATAGAGGGTTATATTCAGATTTAAAACAGCATCCATAAGTCTAACTGCTTGTTCTGGCAGTATTTGCCGAGCAACCGCAGATCGATGGAAAGCGTTGCTAACTTCGTAGTAAATTAACGTGGGTGCAACTGGCTTGTAACCTGACGCTTGCCACTCAAGCCACAAATTATCAAAGGGAGATTCTGGCGTACTGCTAGTCAGCATACGCACGACAAAATTCGCATCTATGCAAACTATGCCTGATGTCATTTCAGGATTCCTCTGGGTAGAATTGTGGGAAGCAACTACGCATTAGTTCTTCTGAGCGTTCTTCTCGCATTTGCCATATAATTTCTTCTGGGGATGGATCTAGAGGTTTCCCACCACGATAAGCGTTGATCTCGTCTCGGACTTCGATTACTCGTTGAAACGCTTCTCGCCAGTTTTTCTGACGTTCCAGTTTTGATTCGAGTAGTGCGCGGTCTTCTTCGGATAAGGACTGAATAACTTGCATGAGAGAGTCTACAAGCTTTGTATTCATTGCTTTAGATTATGACCAATTCTTTAAAGATTATATTACTATTCTGTGGCAGCTAAAGGTTAATTTTAATTTACAAATGCGCTCTAGCATTTCCCCTCCCCCTTTTTAAAGCAGTCGGGGGATCTCTTCCCAACGACATCCCCGACTCTTAACGCCACACTTGGGAGTAAGCTGTTTTAGGGCATACTTAGCGATCGAATATGGCAACAATTAACGATAACTACCTCAAACTCAAAGCGGGTTACCTGTTTCCCGAAATTGCACGACGGGTTAATGCCTTCGCAGAGGCAAATCCTGACGCCAAAATTATTCGCCTGGGTATTGGCGATGTCACCGAACCCTTGCCAGAAGCTTGCCGCACGGCGATGATTAAAGCGGTGGAAGAAATGGGCGATCGCAATACGTTCAAAGGCTATGGCCCAGAACAAGGCTATGCTTGGTTGCGCGAGAAAATTGCCGCCAGCGACTTCCAGGCGCGGGGGTGCGACGTTGACGCCTCGGAAATCTTCATCTCTGACGGTTCCAAATGCGATACGGGCAACATTCTCGATATCTTTGGCGACGATAACATCATCGCAGTTACCGACCCAGTTTATCCCGTGTATGTGGACACCAACGTGATGGCGGGACATACTGGCGCTGCTAACGATCAGGGCGAATTTGAGGGTTTTGTCTATCTTCCCATCACCGCAGAGAATAATTTCACCGCCGAGATTCCCTCTCAGAAAGTCGATTTGATTTATCTGTGCTTTCCCAATAATCCCACAGGCGCAACTGCTACCAAAGAACACCTAAAAGCGTGGGTAGACTATGCCAAAGCTAACGGCTCAATTATTTTCTTCGATGCAGCTTACGAAGCGTTCATCACCAATCCAGAACTTCCCCATTCTATCTACGAGATTGAAGGGGCAAGAGATTGTGCGATCGAATTCCGTTCTTTTTCCAAAAATGCAGGCTTTACCGGAACTCGCTGTGCTTTGACAGTTGTACCGAAGACACTCACCGCCAAAGCAGCAGATGGTTCGGATGTGGAACTGTGGAAACTGTGGAACCGCCGCCAATCTACCAAGTTTAATGGAGTTTCCTACATTGTGCAGCGTGGAGCCGAGGCGATTTACTCTGAGTCAGGAAAAGCACAAATCGAGGCGTTAGTCAACTTCTATATGGAAAACGCCAAGATAATTCGCGAACAATTAACAGCAGCGGGATTAGCTGTATATGGTGGTGTCGATGCGCCTTATGTTTGGGTAAAAACCCCCAATGGTTTGTCGAGTTGGGAGTTCTTTGATAAATTGCTGCAAGTTGTTAATGTGGTAGGAACACCCGGTTCTGGATTTGGTGCCGCAGGTGAAGGCTACTTCCGCATTTCCGCATTCAACAGTCGGGAAAATGTGGAGGAGGCGATGCGCCGGATTACCGAGAAGTTTAAGGCGTAGGGGAGGGAAAAAGCGATCGGACCTTCACCCCATCCCCAAAAGAAATAGCCCGCGTGGGATTCAAATCCCACGCTAATAGCGAAAGTCCTCTGAAAGAGGACTGTCAAGAATTAAAATTCAGTCCACTTAAGTGGACTTCAGCTATTAGCCTGGGAATTGATTCCCAGGCGGGTCGAAAGCGTAGTGCAGAATCTCAGATCGACTTATTTTATCTGGGAAAACGATCGCACTTCATCAAGCATCAGGAAGATAACGACTTTATCCCGAAGTTAAGGAAGTTAAGCTAATTGGCGAATTCTGTTTGCTCAATCTTATAGCGGCTGAAAAGCTTGCTGGTACTGCATTTTCGGAAATGTCGCTACAAAAGCTTATCTTCTGGCTTAAGTTCGGGATCTCCGCTGGTGAAGGCTGCTTGCAAAGTGGAAACTAGGGTGTATTGGTGTAGGGGCGAAGCACTTGCGCCAACATTTTTGAATCTTACCAATTAGATAACTACGCAAGTGCTTCGCCCTTACCATATTTTGCTTTGTTACCCCAAAATTTGGGAGGGAGGTAATCAGTGGTTAGTTTATTTGAGCCTGCACAAGTTGAGATGTTTTCAGAAGCGTTAATGGGAACGGTGGAAAAGACTATTTCTCAAAATCAGCCGGGAAGAGTTAAGTGTTTAGCTACTTATTGGCCTGCTCGATTTTATCATTCTAATTGCGATGTTGTTGTTTTTCCTGATGAAGTTGTGAAAGTTGTTGGGAGACAGGGAATTACTATGCTTGTGGTTCCGGTAAGTTTGGAGAATTAATAAATATAGGGTTTGATTTTTAAGACTGGCGCAATGCGAGAATTACTTCCTGTGCTGACTGGCGTTGAAATTTACCTGCATTGAAATCTGCCAGGGTTTGTTGAGCATCTTCAGCCATTTTTGCTCGGCGGCTTTCGTGGAGGCGATTTTGGAGAATTTCGATCGGCATTTCCTGCTGTTCGTAGGGCAATTGCGAAGCAGTTTCTAGCACTTGGTCAAGGGTGTTCATAGGAATGTTATTATTGCCTGTGATGTTGGAAGAGAATGCAAAATTTGAGTAAATTATATCACTTATTTCTGGGTTTGGTGAGGTACTATGCTTGTGGTTCCGGTAAGTTTGGGGAATTGATAAATCAAGGTTTTATTTTTAAGCCCTCCAGGGGTTAAAATCCCTGGCTAATAGCGAAAGTCCGTTTTAATGGAATGAAGAATTTGTATTGAGTCCACACCCGCCTCAGACTCAAGTCTGAGGCTAATAGCGAAAGTCCGTTAAAACGGACTGAAAGATTTGTATTCAGTCCACTTCAGTGGACTTTAGCTATTAGCCTGGGGTTTGAACCCCAGGCGGGCTATAAGCGTAGCCATTGAATCGTGTTTAGATTTACCCCTTACATGAATTATTTCGGGATAGAATATTCAACCAAACGGGGATTATCGATTTGTTTAGAAGCATCTAATATTTCTAATCCCACGATATTTCCTTCTTTGTCATAATCAACAATAAATCCAAGTATTTCTTCATCGCTTTCTTCAATTGGGGAATAGTTAAAGATGATTCTCATAACATCTACTTCAGAATCGTAGGTAATTTTCATGGCTGTCTCCAATATTTATCAATTCAGCGGTTAATGATTTTCCCCATTTTCCATCGCCCGTTGCACTTTCTCAACTTGCTTGGGTGCTTCCATTTCGTTGAATAGTCGAATTGCTTCTTGAAATTTTGGCTGACTTTTTTCGGTGTCACCCATTTTTTGATAAGTTAAGGCAAGTTGATAGTAAGCTTCGGCTAGGTCGCATTTAGCGCCTATTTTTTCTAGGAGTTCTATTGATTCTGTATGATGGGAAAGTGCTGTTGTAAAATCTTCCTGTTCTCGATAAAGTTCTGCTAGACCATACTTAGCTTTTGCTTTAACTTGAGTGTAATGGCTTGCTTCCGCATAAACCAATGCTTTGTGATACATTTCAAAAGATTTTTCCCGTTTTCCTAAATTTTTATATGCTAAACCTAGATATATTAATCCATATCCTTGTTCATATTTACTTGTATCATCCCTGAAAATTTTCACACCAGCCTCTTCCGCTATAACAAGTGCTTCTTCTTTGTAACCTAAACATGACTTTATAAAAGCTATATAAGGCAAGGAGTGTCCCAAATAGAAATGATTATAATTAGTTGGTTGAGAAATTAAAATTAATTGATCGAAAAATTCTAATCCTTTATCGAGTTCCCAAAGATATATTTGGCAATGTCCTATATTAAGTAAAGAAACTAAATGTTGCTTTTCATTTCCTAACTTTTTAGCTATTTGACCTGAGATTCTATTAAATTCTATGCCTTTTTTAAGGTTACCCATTATCGCATAATTATTACCTATAATATTATAAAGTCTGCTCAGACAATACTCAGATGTCACCTTGTCCAAAATTGTATTTATCCTGATACTAATCTGTTGAGATAAACCTAATCTATAAAATGAAGCACCCAGACTTGAACTTACATTGTCCAATGTACTATTTATTTCTTTTACTATTATGATGCCAGCTTGCTCAAAGTCATCAATCTGTAAATACTGGTTATAAGCTTCACAAGCTCTAACAGCATCTTCCACAGTTTCAACAGTCTTAACACTCTCCGTCCAAAATTCAGCCGCTTTCCGATTCGCTATCTCCCAATCTTCACTTTCCCTCAACCTCTTGATTGCTTCTGCCCGAATGACTGGATGCAGCCAGTATTCTCCATTACAAAAATCTACTAAAGATCTATCTTGCAACGATTTAATTACCCGTCGATGTTGATTATCTTGCACATCCCAAAGCAAACAAAGCAAACCTTCAATCGGAACTCTTGGAACATCTTGATATCGATAACATCCCAAACGGCAGAGAAGTTTATAAGCAGATGAATGGAGTTTTTGCAGCCGATCGAACTGACTGGTGACTAAATGTTCTAAATCCGGTTCAATCAACAAATCATCTTTATTTGCTTGCCAATAAGCGGCTAAACTATTGTTAAACTCCTTAATAGCACCAAGGAAGATTTCCATAGCTTTGGCATTTCCCCCATAAGCTTGGTGCATCGCACTCAACACTTCTGTATCTATCTGAATATTGCGGCTGTTAAAAAACTTTTCCCATGCGGCGACATCCAAACCTTCTAAGCTATAATGCTCAACTGTTACCGCTGGTTCGTGCAGGCATTCCCGACTGGTAATTAGGGTAACAGATTGCACTGAGGGATCGGCTAAAGCAGTGAATAAATCCACATATTTTCGCTGCGCTTCGATACACCTGCCATTTCCATCTAGTGCTGGTTCCAGGTTATCAATTAATACGCCTATTCTTTGGTTGGGATTTCGCAAATGCTGCCTCAATCTATCCAGCGTAACGCCAAACTCTCGCCCTGGTTCTTCATCAAAATATCGCCGCAGCCATTCTTCAATTACACTTTCGGCAGAGGTAATATTTTGAGTTTCCTTCGCCATCCGCAGGTCGAGTATTTTATCGAATCCCTGCGTATTGAGGAATTGCCACGCCAGGGTCGTTTTGCCGATACCGCCTTTACCGTAAATGACGATCGCTTTTGCACCTTGTTGGATTAGGCGGTTGAGATCTGCGATCGCACCCTCCCGCCCCACAAAATTCGGATCTTCCTGGGGTGGCGATACCCGAACAGTAACAGAAAGGTCGTTTTCCTCTAGTTTTAGCCCCAACGCACGGAACAAAGCCTCGATCGAACTTTCATCAACCCTTTTTTTCCGCCGCCGTATCTCTGAAACAGTGTCGGTACTTAACTTGGATAGTCCGGCTAAACGTTCATTAGAACATTTACCCTCAAACTTTTCCTCTAGCGCATCTTGGAATTTATTCCAGCCATTCTCGCTAAGGACATAGCTCCGCCGAATCCGTTTCTGTTGATTCATCGCTTATCTGCCTAAAACCCTGGTTGCCGAAGTTACACCGATCTTAAGGGAGATAATAGCGTTTTTCGGATTTTAAGGCAGTGAGCAGTTGCAAAATGTATCGTTTCTGGAAGCTGGGAAGCGCTTGAGCGCTGCTTTCCAGGGATTTTAGCCAAAAAACCTAAGTTCCTGCTTATCGTCAGGATCTCCTCTGGCTGACATTGTTGGCAAGTTACAAAATGAATTCAGTTGATAAATCGAGAGTGTTGGTACAATCCTATGGAAAACAAAGATTTCCAAGACTTCTTAACTGCATTAGGAATTACCGCCAGCGTCCTGACAATTTGGCCTTTTTGTCCCGCTTTAGCAATTGGATCGAGTGTGGCTATAGCAATTCACCTATATCGAATCAAAAAGCAACAAGATAAAGACGAACAATAAGTTAATCAACAAAGCCCGCCCGGAAATCAATTTCCGGGCTAATAGCTGAAGTCCACTAAAGTGGACTGAAATTCTCCTTCTTAGTCCACTTTAGTGGACTTTCGCTATTAGCCTGGGGTTTGAACCCCAGGCGGACTATTAGCCAGAAGGTTTAAACTCCAGGCGAACTAAATAATTGAGCAAGCCGTTTTAACACCCTCAAAACTGTATAGATGTCATTACCTCGATCAAGAGAAAACAAATGAGATGTGGCATATTTTGTCGTGCCTTCTCTAGTCAATTTTAAAAACCTAAACTCACTACCATTAGTCACAAATCCAAACCCAGATAAATCTGCGTTTGGATTACCCAACATATAAGCTAATGCTTGCGGGATTCCCGTTTCCAAAGATAACTTAGCCCTTTTTGATTCAACTACCAGTATCCAAAACTCAGGTGTAAAAACCAGAATATCCAAGCGTCCCGTTATCGTGATTCCCTCATCCTCAAAGGAAATTCTTACTTCCTTCTCCGCTGCAAGATAAAATGGCGGACGATAAAACCCAGCTAATTTCAACAACGGAGAAAGTACCACCATTTTAACGATCGGTTCCAACATAGGATACTCAGCCAGGTGGAAATAATCCCGCTTGACATCATCTAAAGCTTGCTTTTCCAAATCCGTGAGTTCCGGCAAATTATCTTGCCATTCACGAAAAAATTGTTCATCCTCAGTACGTTGAAGACCAAAATTTTCGATTAAATCGTGCAATTCAATTGTCTGTGCTGGGATTGTTTGAATCATAATTTACTTTCCTTCGCAAATTAAATTAGAAAACTTCAGATATCTCGGATAGAAGCAAGTCTATCAGTTGCTTGGATGACTCACACAAAACCTCTCAACAGTTCTACTATTTTTGCCTTGAGTGCTGTAATTGCCTCTTCTAAAAATTCACAACGGTCTGTATCTACCAAGTGGGCATCACCTACATTGGCACTTGACCAAAGATAGTTTGGTAGTCCGATCGTTAAATATCCTCGCCACTTGTCTTCATAAGTATCAAAGGTGATAAAAAAACGCTGTGCCATTAGTTCTTCGGCGTTAAGAACAAACTCTCCCCAAACTGAGAAGCCGAAATATTCTTGATTTTTTTCGTTATTGTATTCCCAGTCAGTCAAGTTGGGAAAAGCAGCTTTAACTTGTTCTAGAACTTGGTGAATTTCTGGTTCTTTTAGGATCATTTCACAAATGAATTAGCGTTATAGTTCGTTACGGCTAAAACGATAGCCTTCTGGTAAATGGTGTTTTTTTGATATCTCCTGTGCGCGAGCAAGAAAACTCTCTAGACCACTACCGTCACCAGGTTGAAGTCTGATCATATTCGCTCGGATAAATTCATCTAAGGCACGACGGATAATTTCATCTTCAGATACACTAAAAGATTGAGCCAAAGATTTGATATTTTCATTCTGAATATCGGAAATTTGAACGATTTTGTCTAGCATTTTCTTACCTCAATTTGGAAATTAAATTAGAAAACCTCATTCCATCACCGCATCCACCAACAAATCTCCCCCAAACCTTACCACATCAGTACAAGCTAACCCCGTCTCTATCTTAACTTGCTCGATCGCATTTCTCGCCGCCACCTCATCCAAATGTCCGGTATTGAGTGCGATCGCAACTACCTTCACTTTCTCAAACGCACCCCCAGCACTACCAACCATCTCATACAATTTAATCGCTTCCGACAAAGACGGAATTTGCACATGAGGAAGATTGCGAATATGAGTTTGTCCGGCTCGATGTACTAATATTAAATGTGTTGGTTGGGAACCGCGCAAAAGTGGTAATGTAGCCGTGGAACCTGGATGCAGTAACGAACCTTGTCCTTCTATATATAGGATGTCGTAATCTTCGCCAAATCGCATTACCAATTGTTCGACTGCACCCGCCGCAAAATCTACCCGCACGGCATCTAGCGGTATCCCATCACCGGATATCATAATTCCCGCTTGTCCGGTGGCGAGAAATTGCGATCGCAATCCTCGTCGCAAAGAAGCGCGATGTAATTCCAGACAAGTTGACATTTTCCCAACTGCCATATCCGTACCGACAGCTAAGACGCGGCGACAAGGAAGCGATCGCGCTTTTGCAGTCCCAACTCCTAACCCAGCCGGTTCCTGTCGCACATCCCAAATCCATTGATTTTCTCTCAGCAATCCCTGTATTTCTGGATGAGATGCCAGTCGCGTATGCAACCCGTTGATTACTGACAATCCAGATGCTACTGCTTGTTTGATTTCCTGAAACCAGATATCTGGCAATATTCCACCAGAAGGCGCTATGCCGATCGCCAATACATCTGGATTGTATAAAAGTGCATCTTCTACTGAAGCAACAATCGGTACATCGCGAGGAATTCCTGTCAGTTTTGGCAATGATTCCCCAGCGCATTGCTTATCGATTACTGCCACAATTGACGCTTCGCTGTAGCGTAACAAAGTTAGTCCGGTTTTTCCGTGAATGCCGCGAATTCCCTCGTGCAGTAAGATCGCTAGTTTTTGGTCTGGTTTGAGCATATATAATGTAGATTTTTTTAACCACAGATGAACACAGATGAACACAGATGTAAATACAGATTTTTTGTTGGGTAAATGGGTAAGTATAGATTTTTTGGAAGGCGATAGTTTCTTCGTTTATAAGTTTACTCGTTAGTTTCTCGTTTGTACATTTGGCCAGCAATTTTATATAAAATAAGCTTATTCAAAATCGCATTCAGTTTGTATATTCAAATCAAATGCCCTTTTTTACCCAAAAAATAACTGAAAATCTTTAGCAACTATTGACGGAAATGCGTCATTTGAGGTATCTTGACAGAAATAATAATCAGGGCGAGTATGTCTAAAATGCAAAATATGGTTTTACCATAGTCTGAAAGCCTTATATTATCGTGGTTTTTATTTGAACTGCATCGCCAAAATCGGAAATTTCTCACTTGACGATGATTTGATTTTTTGGCGTCCTCAGCACCCTCTTGGCGATCGAACTTGACAAATTTACTTTTGTATGTTATCCGAGGGTTGGTTCCACTCAGCGGTTGTGTTAGCTGCGGTTGAACTCATCAATCCAAAATCCAAAATCCAAAATCTAAAATCGATTGACTCCTAACCCCGGTAAATCCTTCGGTAGCAAACATCCATTTTGAATTGTAGCACCACTGAAAGGATCATCGATCAAATTTAGATGACTGTCCAAATCCAGGTAATCGGCAAGTGGTGAGAGATGGGAAAGTGCCGTATTCGATAGGCAACTATCGGAATAGCAACCGAACATCACCTGCAAACCGTAAGCGCGGGCTGTATGAATCATCCGCATCGCTTCAGTTAAACCGCCAGATTTCATCAATTTTAGATTAATTCCATCTACGGAATCTGCTAATTGGGGAATATCGCGGCTGGTAAAGCAGCTTTCATCTACGAAAATAGGCAGAGGAGATTTCTTTTTCAGTTCTGATAAATTTTCCTCTTGTCCTTGTGGCAAAGGCTGTTCTACATATACTACGCCATATTCAGCTAGCCATTCGCACATCTTCACCGCATCTGACAAATTCCAACCACCATTAGCATCCACGCTGATTTTAGCAGATGGTGCTTCTGACCTGACAGCAGCAAACATGGCCCGATCGCTTTCAATTCCTTGGGGACTTCCCAATTTCACCTTCAGCACCTTCGCATCTATATAATTAACCCAATCTCGCACGCGCTGCTTCGCGCCTTCTGGGGTATTGATGCCGACGGTAACAGAGATGGGAACGATGCGATCGCAATCCAATCCCCACAAACGCCAAAGAGGTAAACCTGCTTTTTTACCCATCCAATCGTGTAACGCCACATCCACAGCCGATCGCGCCGCCGAAGGAATATCAGATTTAATCAAAAATTCTTCTATTTCTTGTCTATCCAAAGGACTAAACTTTTCTAGTCTCGGCGCGACTTGCTGCAATGCTGCTTGAATTGCCTCAGTAGTTTGTCGATGTTCCCCGATCGAAAAAGGCGAAGCTTCTCCCCATCCCACAATTCTATCTTCTTCTATTTCCACCCAAACATTTGTCGTCGTGGCGGTAGTGCCGCGACTGATAGTTAAAGGAAATCGTTTATTGACAGTAAATTGTTTAATCTGAATCAGCATGAAGGCAAGAAAAAATCAAGCTATGTAACTAAACGAAAATTTCTGTATTAGTACGTTGTTGCGCTTTAGCGCTAAAGCGCAACAACGTACCAAATAATGGTTCTACTTTCTCAAAATTTTACTTCTAGACAATCCGCTAAATATGTTTTTAGCTTTTCTGAAAATTCCGATCGTTGTGCAAATTTTTCCGTCTTAACGGCGTGACGATTTTCATCCAGCATCCAACCATAATCGCTGGCAAGGCGCAATTTTCCTTGCCAGTCTGCAACGGAAACAACCAGTTCGTTTGACGGACTATTATCTATACCTTGAACGCGAAACACATAGTTGAAATTGTTCTGTTTAGCCGCCGCAACTGTAGAAGGTTGACCGAATTTCTCCTTGAGACTGTTTTCCACTTCTTTTACCAAGTTAGTTTCGTCGATATCTTCTAGGTTTTTCACCGCCAAAGTTAAGGCAAAATAAAATTCTTCAACTGGTACAAATTCTAGTTTCATTGGTGATTGGTGATTGGTGATTGGGAATTGGTGATTGGTGATTGGTGATTGGTGATTGGGAATTGGTGATTGGTGATTCTCTCCCCCACTCCCCTCTTCCCTCTTCCCCTAGCCCCTAGCCCCTAGCCTAGTGCAGGATGGCGGAAATAACTCACCACTAAAAATTGCCAATGATTGCTCTGGAAATCTTGATTTTTACCACT
>NZ_JAIQZN010000081.1 GCF_023333585.1 Argonema antarcticum A004/B2 | reverse complement strand
CCCCTTGTCCCCCTTGTCCCCCTTGTCCTCCTTGTCCCCCTTGTCCCCCTTGTCCTCCTTGTCCTCCTTGTCCTCCTTGTCCCCCTCGTCCTCCTTGTCCTCCTTGTCCCTATCACCAACTGTTTTTGACCACACCCCTTTTCTGGGAGCGATTTTTGTATTCCTCAGATATCAGTTTTTTACCGAGTCCAGGTTTGCCCACCCAGTTCGATGTTTTGATCGTTGGGGCGGGTGCTGCTGGTTTGTATGCGGCTCTTTGCCTGCCAAAATATTTACAGGTCGGCTTGATTACTAAAGATAACTTGCCTCTATCTGCTAGCGATTGGGCGCAAGGGGGCATCGCGGCAGCGATCGATCCCACGGATTCACCAGATTTACACATCGAAGATACAATGCGAGCGGGTGCCGGTCTGTGCGATTTGCCAGCGGTGAAGTTTCTGGTGGATCGGGCCCCTAAATGTATCCAGTCTCTGGTAGATATGGGGATTGCTTTCGATCGGCATAACGATCGGCTCGCTATGACCCTGGAGGCGGCTCACTCTCGCCCCCGCGTACTCCATGCGGCGGATACTACTGGTCGGGCAGTTGTTAGTACTTTGACCGCACAAGTGCTGAAGAGCCAAAATATTAAGGTAATATCGCAAGCTTTTGCCTTGGATTTGTGGATTAATCCCGCAAATGGGCATTGTCAGGGAGTTAGCTTGTTTTACCAAGATCGGGTAATCTGGGTGAGGGCCCAGGCGGTGCTGTTGGCGACGGGCGGCGGCGGTCAGGTATTCGCTCAGACTACTAATCCGGGTGTGAGTACTGGGGATGGGGTGGCGATCGCTTTCCGTGCTGGTGCTATTCTTCGCGATTTAGAATTTTTCCAGTTTCATCCTACAGCTTTGACGAAGGATGGAGCCCCGCGCTTTTTGATTAGCGAAGCGGTGCGGGGTGAAGGTGCCCACCTGGTGGATTCCCAAGGACGCCGCTTTGCTTTTGATTACCATCCCAGCGGTGAACTTGCGCCAAGAGATGTAGTTAGTCGCGCTATTTTTAGTCATTTGGAACAAACTGGGGGCGATCGCGTTTGGTTGGATTTACGACCGATCCCAGTTGAAAAAATCCGTCGCCGCTTTCCCAATATTATTGAGGTCTGTCAGCATTGGGGGATTAATGCGATCGAGGAACCAATTCCTGTAGCACCAGCGGCCCACTATTGGATGGGCGGAATTATCGCCGACTTGACGAACCAGACTTCGATTCCTGGGTTATACGCTGTGGGGGAAACGGCTAGTACTGGTGTCCACGGGGCCAATCGTCTGGCTAGCAATTCGTTGCTAGAGTGTGTTGTGTTTGGTGCCCAAATGGCAGAACTGGGAATTGAGGACGGGGGTACAGGAGAATACATAATCGACACGGGAACTTTACAATTATCGATCGTTAATCCTTCGGAAACAGCGAAGATAGAGTGGCTCAGGCAAGAGTTACCCCGGCTGATGTGGCGAAGTGCAGGGATTTGTCGCCAGCAAGATGTTTTGGAGGAGGCTCTAGCCCAAGTCGAAGTATGGCGGCAGGAATTTGCTGCTTTGGAACTAAGTAAATATTTAATAAATCTACAGCCCGGTAAGATAGTTGAATTTACCGAACCGATCGCCCTAGAGCAATTGCGAACTTGGGGAGAAACTTACAATTTACTGGATGTAGCCTACTTGATCCTCAAAAGCGCCGCTTTTCGCACTGAAAGTCGAGGCGGTCACTACAGAATAGATTTTCCTCACTCAGATCCCAGCTGGCAAGTTCACACGCTTGTGCAAAAAGACAGATGGTGGCAATCTCCGCCACTCACTGCTACATAAAACCAGTTGGGAAATTATCTTGCCAACTGCCGACTTGCTACTAGCGAGTTCCAGAACCCGTAGAGTCGTCAGGGCTATCGCATTTCCCTTGACAGGATGGGGTGTAATCGTATGACACAGGGAACCCAGTTGATTGTGGGCCTGATAAGAAATCAGTTAGCCGATCGGGCCTTACTGTAGCAGCGGCAATTTCTGGGGTTACCGAAAAACGAGCCAAAGCCCCCGGCTTTAGACGTGGGGATGTAAGCAATTCGCGGTTTTAACCGCAGTCAAATATTACATTTTGTTGTTTAGGCATTTATATTACGCTGCTGCTGATAAAATAAGGACAGGTAATAAAGGTCGATCCCATGATAGTCTACGAGTTCAAAATCAAAGGGAAAAAACAACAAGCTCAAGCCGTTGATGACGCGATCCGCACATCGCAGTTCATCAGAAACAAATGTTTGCGTTTCTGGATGGACAACAAGGGTATAAACAAATACGACCTCAGTGCTTATACTGCCATATTAGCTAAAGAATTTCCCTTTGCAAATGAACTCAATTCGACCGCTAGACAAGCTTCTGCTGAACGTTGTTGGTCAGGGATAAACAGATTCTTTGAGAACTGTAAAAAGAAGATTGCCGGTAAAAAAGGATTCCCCAGATTCAAGAAAAATCAACGTTCTGTAGAATATAAAAAGTCAGGATGGAAGCTTTCTGAAGATAGAAAGAGAATAACTTTTACCGACAAAAAAGGGATTGGTTCAGTTAAGCTCATCGGCACTTACGACTTGCATTTTTATCAAATTGAACAAATTCAACGGGTAAGACTGGTCAAAAGGGCCGATGGCTATTATTGCCAATTTTGCATTCAAGTAGAAGTTACACAAACTCTACAGCCTACAGGTAAAGCAATTGGTTTAGATGTGGGGTTAAACCATTTCTACACTGATAGCCAAGGAGAAAAAGTTGATAATCCCCGATTCCTAAAAAAGTCGGAAAAAAGATTAAAAAGAGCGCAGCGACGAGTCTCTAAAAAGGTTAAAGGCTCCAACAACCGGAAAAAAGCTATTAACCATTTAGGTAGAACGCACTTAAAAGTCTCACGCCAACGTAAAGATTTTGCTGTGAAATTAGCAAGATGCGTGGTGATGTCTAATGACATTGTGGCAGTAGAAGACTTGAAAGTACGTAACATGGTAAAGAATCACCACTTAGCTAAGTCAATCAGCGATGCTGCTTGGTCACAATTTAGGGAGTGGTTAGAACATTTTGCGCTTAAATTTGGCAAGATTGCGATCGCTGTTCCGACCCATTTCACAAGTCAGAATTGTTCGGGTTGTGGTAGTGTAGTTAAAAAATCTCTGTCTATTCGTACCCACGTTTGTAAATGTGGAGTCGTTTTAGATCGGGATGAAAATGCTGCAATTAACATTTTAATTAAGGCATTAAGATTGCTTGGTTATATTTCAAATACCGTTGGGCAAACGGAAATTAAAGCTTGTGGAGAGACGATCCTCTACTTAAACCTGGAAACAGTGCTTAAGCAAGATTGCTCGTTGAAGCAAGAATCCCCTCGCCTTTAGGCATGGGGAGTGTCAATCCTAATCCGCCCATCACGAGCATTGCTACACTTGCGAATCTAAAAAAAGTATTCATATCAAACAACTCCTCTCACCGATTTCTAGTATATTCACTGAATAAAACCCATTAAGTACATTCACCGAAACTTCATACAAACATTAAGTCCCCTTCATAAATCTACTTAAGTAATACAGCCATGATTTAACCAGTAGAAATTTCCGAACAGTTTTGTAGGTAATCAGCTTTTTTTCACAAACATTAGGTTGGTTTTAAAGTGTTTGTTTTATAGCTAGGGACTAGGGGCTAGGGGAAGAAGGAAGAGGGAAGAAGGAAGAGGGAAAAGGGTTATGGAGTAAGAGATGGAGGGACCAGAGGTAAGAGTTAGAGTTGTCCTAACACGGGGGGTTGCTATATTTTTTGAACCCATTGCCAAATATGTAAACATTTGTAAAAAAAACATAAAGTTTTCTGGCATAAACCTTAATATTGCTTAATTAAATTTTGCAATCCCTCTTGTAGATAGATATAGCAACCTTCTCGGCAGTTAGAAAGTTCTTAATTCCCTAGCCCCTAACCCCTAGTCCCTAGCTATAGCTCATGAAAATTCGTATTTGTTTTTGCCCAATTCCTTGGCACGGTACATTGCCGTATCGGCATTTTTAATCAGGGTATTAATATCATCACCGTTAAGGGGAAACAAGCTGATGCCAATACTTATAGTGACGTTGATTGTCTCTCCCTTCAACACAAAAGGCTGGGTAATAGTTGAGAGAATTTTACTGGCGACTCTTGCCACATCTGATGCGCTAGGAATTGCTGGTAGAATTACCGTAAACTCATCGCCACCCAGACGCGAGACGGTATCGCTGCTGCGTAAGCACCGCGTTAGCCGTTGAGCTACAGCTTGCAGAAGCAGATCCCCCATATCGTGTCCGTGGGTGTCGTTAATTTGCTTGAAACCATCTAGGTCGAGAAACAGTAGAGCCATCAGTTGTTCGTTATCACGAGCCCATTCTATTGACTGGCTGAAACGTTCGTAAAATAGTTTCCGATTCGGCAGACCAGTGAGGGTGTCGTGGTAAGCCAGATGACGCAAACGATCTTCTGAAAGTTTTAGTTCGCTATTGTAATGAACTAACTCTGCTGCGGTGCGCTTGAGGTCTTCTTCCAGTCGCTTGCGCTCAGTGATATCTCGAATTACGCCCACTAAAAATAGGTTGCCTGCGGCATCTTTGTGAAGTGACCTTTTGGTGGCGATGAGATGTGTATTTCCCCTAGCATCTGTGAATGCTTCTTCATTTTCTGTAGGTTTGCCATTGTGAAAAATTCTTTCATCTTGCTCCCTAAAAATGTCGGCTTCGTGACTGGGAAAAAAATCATAGTCTGATTTTTCGATTAATGTACTGAGGGGATATCCCAGAAATTGACAATAAGCCTGATTTAAAACAATCCATCGGTGTTGTTTGTCTTTGACAAAGACAGGATCGGGAATGGCGTTGATGACGTTTTGTAAGAATTCTTTGGAGCGCTTTAACTCATCTTTCAGGTGGGCAAGATAACCTGTGATCGCCATAGCAGAACTGACGAGGGCTAGCAGGGGGGGAATGAGGGGTATCCACCAACCGGCCAAGAAAGCCAAGTAAGAAGTGCCAGTGAGCCCAGAGAGAGCGAGGAGGATAATGAGGATAGATCGTGCTTGAGAGGGCGAGCGCCAAATTAAAATAGCTCCTAGCCAAGACCAGCCCCAAATCCAAAGCCATTCTAGAGGCTCTGTCCAAACGTTGAGCAATCGTCTTCCCGACTGCGCTGCCGTAAGAATTTGGCTGATAAAATTAGCTTGCAGTTCGACGCCGGGAATAGGTCCTGCCGACTGGATTAGGTCGCTACTGTAAGGGGTGTAGAAAAAATCATTGAGGCTGATGGCAGTTGAACCGATGAGGACGATGCGATCGCGCACCCAATCGCGGGGTATCCTGTCTGCTAACACTTCTGTCATAGAAACAGTGCGAAAACTGGTAGACGGTTTCAGAAAGCTGCCCAAAATTTGGTAGCCTTTGTCATCCGTTCTTACATAGCCGCCGTCGTTCGACTGAAAGCTCCGAAATACGCTTTTACCCAGTTGCAGATAGGTGGTTCCTTTTGCCGACTCTGGCTCAATGCCTTCTGACTTCAGATAAATGAAAGCCAGCTTGAGTGCGAAACTGGTATGTGGCTTCCCATCTGACCACCAGAAAAGCACGTTGCGACGCACTTTGCCGTCGGCGTCTACAACGACGTTATTAAAACCAACCTGGTGGCGCTGGCTAAGTACAGGCGGGGGTTGTACGTGGGAAGTATTTTTATTTTGATCTTTAAGTTTTTCAATCCCAATTAAGTTGGGTATCTTTTTAAAAGTATTCTCTAATTCGGCATGACCGGGTTCGACGGGCAAATCCCGATAGATGTCTAAGCCAATGGCGCGGGGCTCTTTTGAGTGCAATTTTTGCAGCAGTTGGGCCATAACGCGATCGGGAATCGGCCATTGACCAAATTTACGGAGATTTTCCTCATCAATGCCAACAATGAGTATGCGATCGTCCGGTGGTTGCGGGGGAGACAGACGAAAGAACTGGTCTAGAGTCCCCCATTCCCAGGTCTGCAACAGTCCTGTGAGGCGGAAAAAAATGATACACGCAGCCACACTGGAGCAGGTGACTAATACCCGGCTCTCCGACGATCGCCTTTGCTTCAGTCTTGTCCATAGTGCGATCGAGCTTTTGCTTAGCTGCTTAATCATCGCAGTCGTCCAGTTGTGGGTGTCGTTGCCATACCTGACCTTATTAATAACGAATCGTTACAAAAACGTGGGAGTCGGCCAATTTAGGGAAGTTGGCGATCGCTACCGTTCAGGAAACCCTGTACCAGTGCTGCTTCCTCCCCCCTTCATAAACCTCGATGATTAGCTGTTGCATATCCGTCTTACCCAGTCTCAGTAATTTCCACAGTCGATCCGCCATGTGGGTCATCTAGTCTAGGCTTACCACCCTAGTTGAAGTCTTGCTCATCTCAGTAAAATCTGTATCTTCATCATAACTTTACACCTAAATACTAAACTTTATCAAATCTTTAAACATACCAAGGGTAAGGTTTGCTATTCTCAACTAAGTAAGGCAAGTAATTTCACGTAACTAATTGGTCTAAAGGTGTTCTATCTTCCGAGATATCCCAATTACATCTGTATTACTACGGTGATCTGGCTGTGTTAATGGCTTTACAAAGTCAATCAAGTACACTTACCCTTCATTGCTAGTAGGCTGTTTAAGCATAAACAACTGATAGACACTAAACTTGCTCCACTTCTCATTCTGTCAATAACGTACTCCGTTTTTTATATTTATTAAGGAGGTCGGATCATGAAAAAAGTAAACATTCTAAACATACCGATTGACAATGTTTCAAAAGTCGAGCTATTAGAAAAGCTCGAAGTAGGTGGGATCGTGTTTACCCCTAATGTAGACCATCTCATCAAGTTGCAAAACGATCGAGACTTCTACAAAGCATACAACAGCGCTACTTATAAAGTCTGCGATAGTCAAATAGTGCTGTACGCTTCTAAGTTTTTAGGTACCCCACTAAAAGAAAAGATCTCTGGTTCCGATCTGTTTCCTGCCTTTTATAACCACTGCAAAAATAACGAAAGCGTTAAGATTTTTTTGCTAGGAGCAGCCGAAGGAGTAGCTAAAAAAGCTCAAGATGAAATCAACCAAAAGGTAGGAAGAAAAATAATAGTTGATTCATATTCCCCATCTTTTGGATTTGAAAAAAACGAAGAAGAATGTAGCCAAATAGTAGAGATGATCGAAAAATCAGGAGCTACAGTATTGGCGATTGGAGTAGGAGCTCCCAAACAAGAAAAATGGATCGCAAAATACAAAGATAAATTGCCAAACATCAAAACATTTTTGGCGATCGGTGCTACTCTTGACTTTGAAGCAGGTAATAAACCAAGATCTCCTGAATGGATGAGTAATCTAGGAATAGAGTGGTTGTATAGGCTTTTGTCTGAACCTCAAAGACTCTGGAAAAGATATTTAGTAGACGACCTGCCTTTTTTCTGGTTAGTTTTCAAGCAAAAACTCAACTCTTACAAAATTCCCTTAACTAGGGAAGAAAATGTTTACGAGTTTGAGACGGTATTGAATAGAAGGAAAGAAGCTTAAAGCCGAAGTTTGGACAAGTAGATGAGAACTCGATTTATTTACCGAGAATTTCAGATTTTAGATTTAAAATCTAAAATTTTTAGTTAATGCCTCACCCTTTGAGGAGGTTAACGCTAGCGTGCCGGAGGCATTAGTAAATCTAAAATCTGAAATTTGCAATCAGGTTACTCATTTTTATAGGACGTTATGGAGATTCGCATCTCTTTGGTACTTAGAAGTACAAAACAACATTTCTCCGATGCTAGCTTTGAGCATCCCAGTCAGATTGCCAATTAGCTTTGGAGATCCGTATTATTGTCTAAAAATTTCCTCAGTTTAAATAAGAAAAAGCAAAGAAATGATTCAAAAAATACTGGATAGAAATTATGTTCTGTCATCCAGCTTAGGAAATTTTTTCAAAAACCATTCGCAAAAGGAAAAGAATAGCAAAAAACAGCTTGTGTTCAAATGTTTTGGAGCGATTTTATCTGCTTTAGTTGTCTGGGAACTGATATTGGAAAATACTATGGAAAAAAGCCCAGGCTCTATAACTCATCCTGTTTTAGGTAAAATTGCTAAGCCAGGAATTAATGTGCAAGGAGAAGAAGGATTTAGCAAAACAAAAATAAATGACTTAGGAATGAGGGGAGAAAATATTTTACCAAAACCTAAGAATAAATACAGAATTTTAGCCTTTGGTGATTCCTATACAAGAGCCCTTCAAGTTGCAGACAATAAAACTTACAGCTATCTACTACAAGAGGCTTTAAAAAATAAGTATAAATTCGACATTGAAACTATAAATGCTGGTAGGGACGGTGCTTCGCCAGCTTACTACATCCATTTAGCAAGCTTTTACAACTCTTTAATTGAGCCAAATAGCGTAATTATTCAAGTCACCGATCAAGATTTCACTGAAGATATTCTCAACAAGAATAAAGAATTTTATGTCGCTAAAGATGGGAATAGTTGGCAAACCAAAAAAAATGAAACTTCTCTGAGCGACGATGCTTTATCGCAAATATTTTTGGTTAAATTTCCGCAACTTCGCTTTATGCTCGAATACTCAGTTTTGCGGGTAGGCGGAAAAAACTTGCAGAAGTTACTAGGTACAAAAGAAAACAAACTGAGTTTACCTGGTGCTGACTCTTCACAAAAGAAAAAATCACCAGATTTATCGCGTTACGATGCCGTCATAGACTGGACAGTAGAAAACATAAAAAATAAATATCCAAAAGTAGTAATCCTCTATCTGCCGGATTACAATAATGTAAACCAAAGCTCCTCTCAAATTGAAAATGCTTTAAATAAATATACTGCCAAGCATAAAGTTGATTTTGTAAACATGAGGGAAGATTTTATTAATTACTATCAAATCAATCGTCAACGGGTTCATGGATTTAACAATACAGTACCAGGGACAGGGCACGTAAATGAAGTAGGTAATTCTTTAACCGCTGAACGTCTGGCAGTTATTTTTGAAACGAGGATACTAAAATGATATTTTCAAGCATTGAATTCTTCGTTTTTTTCGTTGTAGTTCTGCTTTTGATGATAGCGATAAAATCGAGTAACATCAAAAGGGCAATACTCCTGGTAGCAAGTTATTACTTCTACGCCTACTGGGATTACAGATTTAGCTTTTTGATGTTGGCTATGACTTTAGTCAACTATTACGTAGGACTAAAGATGGAAGCTAGCCAAAACTTAAAAAGTAAAAACACATGGCTAACATTGGGTGTGGTATTTAATTTAGCTGTTTTGGGCTTTTTCAAGTATTTCAACTTTTTTATAGATTCCCTCAATGTAGGTTTAAACAACTTTGATGTCAAACTGCCTTTATTAGAAATTATCCTGCCGATCGGTATATCATTCATTACGTTTGAGGTAATGAGTTACATAATCGATATTTACCGGGGGATTAACAAATCAGCCAAAAGTTTTTGGGATTTTGCGCTTCTTGTAGCGTTTTTCCCCCATTTGATCGCTGGGCCTATTTTAAAGCCGAAGCAATTTTTGCCGGAAATAGAGAAAGATATTGTTATCAAATGGAAAAATGTCAGCTATGGATTACAAATATTTCTACTGGGATTAGTTAGAAAAGTAATCATTGCTGACAGATTAGCAATGTTTGTAGACCCAGTATTTAAAAGTCCGCAAGATTATAGTTCGATGACAATTTGGCTGGCTGTTATAGCTTATGCTATTCAAATTTATTGCGATTTCTGCGGTTACACGGACATGGCGATAGGAGTCGCTAAATGCTTGGGTTTTGACGTTCCCAAAAACTTCGACGTTCCCTACATCTCCCAAAGCGTCACGGAATTCTGGCGCAGGTGGCACATATCTCTTTCTAACTGGTTGAGAGACTATCTGTATATCTCCTTGGGTGGCAATCGAAAGGGAAAAGCGAAGCAGTATTTTAACCTTTTAATTGTTATGCTTTTAGGAGGTTTGTGGCATGGAGCAAGTTGGAATTTCGTTCTCTGGGGTGGCTTACATGGGGTAGCATTGGCAGTCCATAAAATGTATATGGATTTTATCGGTAAAAACCTGAAAATCCCATCGTATTTATATAGCTTTTGCACTTGGTTGCTCACCATGATATTTATTTTGGTGACATGGGTTTTCTTCAGAGCGACTGACTTCTCAGTCTCATCTCTGATGGTTCGGAAAATGTTCTATCTGACTAACTCAGAAGGAATTAATTGGTTTGCCAGTTCCCTGACTATGACTGTTCCTATTTTGATTGTCTGCGATTATGTGGGAAGCCAGTTAAATAAAGGTGTAAGGCTACAGTTAAGCACGTTTAGAGGATTGTTTGTGATGTTCTTTGTCATGCTTGGCTTGCTGTTTTTAGCACCTCAAAATCCTTCCCCGTTTATCTACTTCCAGTTTTAATTTATAAAGGGCAGTTCGGTAGTAGGAAAACTCAAGACCTAAGAAACCGGTTTTCTAGCCCTGGTGCAAGATCTGAGGCAACCTATTATTAGTGTCAATAAAGGGAAAAGTAAACTATAATAACTTAAATCTCTTTTTTGATCCGATCGGCCTAGTACAGACAAATAATCAAACATTTATCAGGGTGCTACTGTCATGCTATTTAACTCGTTTGAATTCATTTTTATATTTCTGCCGATCAGTGTATTAATTTTTTTTATAACTGCTAAAATAAATCCTGCTAACAATCATAAGATGGCGATTGTCTGGCTGGTAGCTGCTTCCTTATTTTTCTATGGATGGTGGAATCCAGCTAACTTACAATTGCTGATATTTTCGATATTATTCAACTATGGTGTGGGCTATGCCTTAAGAAAGCAACTGACTGTAAAAATTAATAAAAATTTGCTATTGACTCTAGGAATTGCGGTCAATCTAGCTCTGATTGGATATTTCAAATATGCTAATTTTTGGGTCGATAGCGTTAATGACCTGTTCGCTACTAACTTTAAACTAGATCCAATTGTCTTACCTCTAGCCATATCATTTTTCACATTTGTACAAATTACTTATCTGGTTGATGCTTACAAAGCAGAAACTAAGGAAGACTCGTTTTTTAATTACTGCCTTTTCGTTACGTTTTTTCCACACCTGATCGCAGGCCCGATTGTTCATCACAAAGACCTGATGCCCCAGTTCTCTGATAAATCAATTTATCGGTTTAAAGGTGAATATCTGGCTGTAGGACTGACAATTTTTTTCATGGGGCTGTTTAAAAAAGTTATATTTGCCGATCGCATCGCTGTCTACGCTACTCCAGTTTTCGATGCTGCCGCTCAAGGTGTACCTCTGACATTTTTTGAAGCTTGGGCTGGAGTGCTGGCTTACACATTGCAGCTTTACTTCGATTTTTCAGGCTATTCAGACATGGCGATCGGTGCTTCTTATCTGTTTGGGATCAAACTACCTCTCAACTTTGATTCGCCTTACAAAGCTGTCAACATCATCGATTTTTGGCGGCGGTGGCACATCACGCTATCTCATTTCCTACGAGATTATCTTTATATCCCTTTGGGGGGGAATCGCAAGGGAAAATTTCGGCAATATTTAAATTTAACGATTACGATGCTGCTTGGTGGTCTTTGGCACGGTGCTGGTTGGACTTTTGTCCTTTGGGGTGGTTTACACGGAATTTATCTAGTAATTAATCATCAATGGCGATCGTTCCGTCGCAAGTTGGGTCACGATCTCAAAAAGACTCAGTGGTTTACTCAAGGAATAAGCTGGTTTGTGACTTTTTTAGCTGTGGTAGTGTCGTGGGTTTTCTTTAGAGCAAAAACTCTGGATGCAGCAACTGCAATTTTGGGTACAATGATCGGTGCGAATGGAATATCGCTGCCAAGACCTTTGCTAACAAAACTGGGATTTTTGGAAAGCTTTGGTATGATTAAGTTTAATGGTCTTACGGATACGATCGATTTACCAGTAGATTATCTAGTCGGCGGAATTGCTTTTCTGCTGTTCGTTACTTGGTTTACTCCCAATACTCAGCAGTGGATGGGCAAGTACAATCCCATCAATATAAAGCAAGCTACAGAAAATGCTTCTTTAAGTTGGACTGATCGTCTCTGGCATAAGTTACAATGGCAACCCAATCATATCTGGGCTTTCACTGCGGCTATTCTAACTCTAGTTTCTCTTCTCAGTCTTACACGAGTCAGCGAGTTTTTATATTTTCAGTTCTGATCTTTCAACAAGAAATTCTTGACTTTAGTCCCAGCCACAATAATATTTGCCAGAAAAAAGTAAAGTTCAAGACACTTGCTGTAAACATCTCTTTCTTTATGCCTGGAGTGCAAAAATGTTTAAGTTTTACTTAAAAATATATTTTATTCTATCGGCTAGCTTTTTATTGCTTACAGGGTTAATTAACTGGGCCGTCGATCCTTTGTGGTATGGAAAAGGAAATCGGATAACGGGAAGAAACTTTTCGTTTAATGAGCGCGTTTCCAAAACTAACTTCTTATTGCAGAGCCAACCGCAAAATTATGATTGCTTAATCTTAGGCAGTTCCAGAGTAACTTTATTGAAAGCTTCCTCATTTAATAACCATCGCTGTTTTAATTATTCGTTCAGTGCGGGAAGGATTGAAGAGTTTGTTGAGTATGCCAAGTATGCCAAGTCAAAAGGGCTTAAACCTAAAAAAGTTTATGTTGGGGTCGATGCTTTCAATTTTGACAAATCAACTCCTCCTCTTGCTGGTGTGGGTAAAATAGATCCTCAACCTATATATCAGGCTTACTTTTCTTTAGATGTGTTACTGTTTTCGGCTAGAACAATTCTAGGATTTTCCCCCGATCCAAGATATTACAATCAAAATTTCGAGAGTGAAGTGATTGAAAATACGCCAAAATATAAGCCAGAATTTTACGATCGAGAAAAACCAAGTAGTTGTAATGCTTCTAAGATAGAAGAATATAAAAAATTGAGAAATGTGTTTCCTCAAGCTGATTTTGTTGGTTATGTACCTCCTATATCAGCGTGGAATGTGGTCAATGAAACTTATGGTCGTGGCTTGACAGATTGTGGATTGCAAGCTTTTTATGAAGTTTCTAAAATTTTGGGCGTCATGTATGATTTTTCAGTTCCTTCGACGGTGACGTCAGATTCCAAAAATACTTATGATGGTAGCCACTTCTACCCTGAAATTCAAAACAAAGTCACGGAAGTTTTGGAAGGAAAGGTATCAAACTTTGGCGTCCGGATCGATAAATATAACTTGGTCGAATATCGGCAGTTTTATAAGATGAAGCTCAAAGAATTTTTAGAGAAAAAAGGGCAGGGAAAACGTTGGCAAGGATAGTGGTGATTAAAGGATGAAGCGCGATCGCTATTCACTTCGAGTAGTAATAAATTCCCCTGCCACCAGTGCCAATAAAAACCAATCCGAACTGCTGTTTGCTAGCTTCCATCACTTGGGGATTGTTACCGATGGGGTTGGAACGATCGCCTATATTCGTCCATGTTTTTCCGCGATCCAGAGAACGGAAAATCCCCTCACCCATTCCAGCAATTTTCCCATACAAATAAAGTGTGGGAATTGTGCTTCCCTGTTGCGGTTTCCCAAACGCAAACAGATAAGCTTTTTCTATTCCAGAAATTTGGGAAAAAGTTTTGCCAGCATCTGTCGATCGATAAAGTCCCTTCTCATCCAAACTAACCCAAACTTCCCCTTTAACCCCCGGCATTGTTTTTATAGAATGCCACCTATTTTCACCAACGAGCGGTTTGTATACCACACTAAAAGATGCGCCTTTGTCGCTGCTGCGATATACACTGTCATTCCAGTAGTAATAAAACGTATTGCCATCCACCGTATCCGCCGCCAACGACTGCGACCAATTCCAAGGGCCACGGGGGCCATCGGGCAATCCAGAAACAGGTTGCCAGGTAGCGCCGCTGTCGGTTGTGCGGATAGCTTGACCGCCGCTGATGGTAACAACAAAAACATTGGGATCGGTCGCGGACATGGCTACCCGGAGCGGCATTTTATTAGTTGGAAATGAGCCAAATTTCTGCCAGGTTAAACCGCCATCTGTAGAGGTAGCTCCCGAATAAGAATTATTCCAACGATTGCCGCCAACGCGCACTACTTTTAACGGATCTTTTTGGTTGTAAGCGATGCTATAAGTATCCTGAAAATCGGGGCCGTTACCGCCGAATGTTTTGGAAGGGTAACGATCCAATCCATTGTTATGGTAGAAACCGTCTACATCGGCCAAACCGCTGAGCAATAACGCTCCCTTTGGCGGTGAAACTAAAGCAAATGTGACTATTTCTTCGTGTCCTTTTTGATAGTTAGTCCAAACGACTGGGTTTGTTTTGAGATCGTCGGTGCGCCAGATGCCGTACCAATCTGTCAGCCAAACTCTGCCTGTAATTTTGGGGTCAAATTCGATCGCAGATATCCACGCCTGCGATCGCATAATCTTCGTCCACCAAGGAACGGTGCTGTTCATCGTGCGTTTTATTGGTATCCACGTACTTCCGCCATCTACACTTTGATAGATTTTTGTAGATGGCGACTCTCCCAAAGCGACCACTATCTCATCGGGATTAGCAGGATTGACGCTCAACGCATTAAAAACCCCTTGGGAGCTGTTCGGCGTGACATTACTCCACACCCCGCCAGCATATTTTGTTACCCCCGGCCCTTTGGCACTGGTTACGTAGAGCGTACCGTTGCGACCCGTCGCCATGCGTCTGGGCCACTGCGGACTTCCCTCCATTTTGCTCCAGGTGACACCCGTATCAGTGGATTTGTATATCCCGTCTCCGTAGGCGATCGCATAAACTAAGCCCGATACCTGTTTGTCGAACAAAATAGCCGTAATGCCAATATCTTTTTTAGGCGTTCCGGGAAAAGAAGTAACTTTACTCCAAGTTCTGCCAGCGTTTGATGATTTCCACAGTCCATTTTGCCGCGAACCGAAAAAGATAATATTAGAATTAAACAAATTGACAGCTAATCTTTCTCCTACCCACCGTTTATCTTGGTTGCCACCCATCGGCAAATCTATGTTTAATTTCGTCCAAGTTTGACCTCTATCTGTGGATTTAAAAATCGTCCCCGGTTTATCCCAAACGTAAGTGCCTGCCGCAATATAAACGATATTCGGATTTTTTGGATCGAAAGCTAATGCTTCTCCACCATAATAATGACGTTTGGAAAGCGGAAAGCGATCGGTTATCGGCATCCAGCTTTGACTTTGTGAATTCCAACGATAGAAACCGCCGACATCGGTTTTGATGTAAACAAGGTCTTTTTCTAACGGATGCAGATAGATCCCCGTAACATAACCACCACCTCCCAGCGCTACATTAGTCCATCCTTGAGATGCTGCTGTTCGCTGACTACCCAAAACAGCAACCTCTGCCTGTTTAAAAGTAGAGTTAACAACGCTGGAACTTTGGATTTGCTGACATCCGATGACAGCAGCTAGGGCAAATATAGCGATCGGAACTGTACGACCTAAGAGACGGCTTCGAGGAAGACCCGATTTGGCGATAACGGGAAAGACTATACCAACCAAGTAAAATACTACAACAACGACAACAAAGCCTGCCAGAACTCCGCTTGCGATCGCCAGCCAATTAACCATAATAAACATGAAATCGATCTGATAACTTCGATCAAGTAACGAATCGTTAATTGATATTAAGATAAAATTGATTTACCTATTGCTTAGATTGCTCTTGAAGAATACGTTGTCTTTGGGTCGCCCCTGTCGTTTTTGAGGCAAAACCTTCAATCTGGCGGTAAACAGCTGGAGGAAGCAGCTGAAGCATATAGGCACCAGCTAAGGTTAATAGTGTGCGGCGCGGTTCTTCCAGCAAGATGCGCCAGTAAGTAGACAAAGATCGATTAATTAATTGTACTGCTGCTGCACCTGCCTGCATCCGCACTGCACTTCTCGCTAAATAACGCAGCTGGTAAGCTCTAGCCATACTTTCCCAAGGTTCGACTTTTTCTGGTGCATAAGAGCGAGTCTTTTCAAACACCTTTTCCCAAGACTCGAACTGTTTGACAAAGTTGGCTGAAAGACTCGCGGTATTCACCCGATAAAGAGTCATAACATCGGGAATACCTGCTATTTTCCACGGTGTTTGGATAACGATGCGTAACCAAAACTCTATATCTTCTGATTGGCGAAAACTATCGTCAAAATAAAAATCTTCCACACTACCGTAAAGATTATCTTGAAAGCTAATTGTTGCAAACACCTCGCGTCGAATTACCGCCGCCGAACCATTCCCGATTGGGCTACCGCGCAGCAAACAAGTCAAGTCTATATCCTTAAGCTGAGGCATTGTATAAGTGCCTAACTCGTTTCCCGCTTCATCGATAAAAGCAGAACGATTGAAGCTAATACCTACATCTGGTGAACTTTCGAGATGAGCGATATTTTTTTCTAGCATTTCTGGCAACCACAGGTCATCCCCATCTAGAAACGCCAAATATACCCCTTGAGCGTTGCGAATACCTGTGTTTCTCGCCCCAGCCAAACCGCGATTTTGTTGACGAACTATTTTAATCCTGGGATCGGTGAATTGCTGACAAATTTCTCCGCTGCGATCGGGAGAACCATCATCAACAATCAACAACTCAAAATTTTCGTAAGTTTGATTGAGAACCGACTGTACGGCAACAGTGATGTATTTTTCTACATTGTAAATCGGAATAATCACAGAAACTTTTTTCATGCTAATCACCAAATAGGTTTAAGTTGGTGGCAACGAGAGTGCTATCTAGGCTGCTCTTGAAGAAGGCGACGCTTTTGATTAGCCCCCGTAATCTTTAAAGCAATATCCTCAAGTTGGCGGTAAAAAGATAGCGGTAAAAGCGAAAGCGAATAGGCAGCAGTCAAAGTCAGCAATGTCCGGCGCGGCTCCTCTATAAAAATGCGCCAGTGGGTAGCTAATGCACGGTGGATCAATTCCGTTGCTGTTTTACCATCTCTGAGAGTTACTGCTCTTCGAGCTAAATGCCGCAGCTGATAAGCCATTGCTGGATTTTCCCACTCAGCTATGCGATTGGGTGCGTAAGAGCGCAGTTTTTCAAGTAACTTTTCCCAAGACTTCAATTTTTTAAATAGCTGTGCCGAAAATCCCTGCGGATTCACTCGATACAGCGTCAAAGCTTCCGGGATACCCTCAATTTTCCAATTAGTTTGGATAGCAATTCGCAGCCAACATTCAACATCCTCCGAAGGGTGCAATTGCCTATCTTCATCAAAATAGCAGTCATTAGATTCAAAAACTTCTTTCCTAATCACTGGTGCTGAGCCGTTTCCAATAGGAGTGCGGCAAAGTAAATCGAGTGGGGTAATGTCATTAAGCTTAGAGAGTTGATAAATCCCTAAAGGCTTCCCTTCTGCATCGATGAAAGCAGAACGGCTAAAGCTAACCCCCACCTGCTGCGAATTTTCCAAATGTTCGACGTGCTTTTCTAGCTTTTCTGGCAACCAGATATCGTCTCCGTCAAGAAATGCTAAGTATTCGCCTTGAGCGTGACGAATCCCGTTATTTCTGGCAGCAGCTACGCCCTGATTATCATGACGAATAATTTTGATTCTAGCGTCTGCAAACTGCTGACAAATTTCGATACTCCGATCGGGAGAACCGTCATCAACGATCAACAACTCAAAATTATTGTGAGTTTGCTCCAGAACAGATTGCACTGTCGCCGCTATGTACTTCTCAACTCCGTAAACTGGAATAATGACCGAAACTTTTTTCATTTTTACATCCTAATTTTTTTCAAATTTTACATTTCAGTTAATTTCTTTAGCTGGTTCGCTTCTATTGGCAGAAAAGACATACCGTCCTGCCCAAATTACAAAGAAAGGCATGAAAATAATATGGGTTATTAAAACACTAATAGCAACTCCTAGAGCTTGCCATTTAACTCCGATCAGCAACCCAATCGCAAAAATAACTGTGAATAAAAGATTGCCTATCAAGCTTAAGTTCGGTTTGTCGATCGCTGCGAAAAGGTTAGTAGCAGCTAGGAAGAAAGGACGGGGTATTGCTGATAAGCAAATCAGAATCAAAATAGGAATTGCAACTACCCATTTTTGGCCAAAGATTATTGGCACGTATATGGGGGCTAAGCTAGATTGCAACAATACCAAGGGAAAGATGATGAAGGCGATCGTTTTCAGACCGCTAAAATACCTTCTCTCGAACTCTACCCAGTTAGACCTTACCGCACAAATGTGAGGATATAATGCTGTGGTAATAGATTGGATGACGCTTAAACTAATTCCCAGACCTGCATTGAAGGCAAAGAAATATATTCCCAGTTCTTTAACTCCTAAAAATCGACCGATGATTAAATAATCTAAATTGTTTCTCAAAGTTGCCAACATCCCAATGACAATAAAGTTGACGCCGAACTTAAAAATTTCCCACCATCGTTCTGTGGTAAAGCCTTTAGTTCGACGCCAAGGATGATTGTATATACATACGATCGCATCAATAGGGGCGGTAATAATTCTGGGCAGTACGATCGCCCACATTCCCAAACCCATAAGTGCAAATATTGCTGTTAAAATATTGCCTACTGCTAATTGAATCGCACCGCTTATAGCTGTAATTTTTAGTCGATTTTCCCTCTGGATTAGAGCTGCTTGTATCCTGCCGATAGGAGTTATTAAATAAACAATTGCCATTAAACAAATGGGCTGAATTAGTTGATTGTCATGATAAAACCAAGCTACAGGAAAAGCCACAACGCACTGGATAACAAATACACCAAAACACACAAGCCAATTTAACCAGTATGCACCGTTGCATATAGATTCGAGTTTTTCTTGGTCAGCCTGGATTACCTTACCGGCAATACCAATTCTCGTCAATACTTGCGTAAACTCATAAACTGTCAAAACCAAAGCTGCTAACCCATAGTCATACGGCGATAAACAGCGAGCCAAAATGACAGTTGTTGCTAAACGAAAAACGCGATTAATTAATTCCGCACCGCCCAACCAGCCAAGATTGCGAATAAAATCGCTATTAAGCTTACTCTTGAGCTTAGCGATCGGTTTAGCTAACCTTGCGGTTAAATTCATAGTTGCACCTTGAGTAGTATTGGGCCTGGAACAAAGTTTTGCTTGGCCTGGTTAGGCTTACTTACTAAAAAGACTATACTACATCTTGATTCCCTAGTTTAAAAAGTTTGGTTGCAGAGTCAGGTAAGACTTTACCAAGAAATTGCGTAAAGTTAAGAGACAACTGATAGGGAAGCAATCGCATCAATGCTATCTTTACCACTAAACGCAGAGTCTGGCGATCTAGCAAAATCTTTGGATGCGATCGAATCGCCTTTTGCAATTTCTGACTTGCCAGTTTTACTCCTTCATCATCCTGAACGTGAGCTATACATAGCTGTGCCAGAAACCGATAAGTACTTGCCAAACTACGCTCTTTAAGATACTGCATATCTGGTGGCGCAGCCTGAAATGCTCTCTCTGTCACCGTAAGTATGTATTTTTCCATGACATCAACTTTAGATGTCATCGATTGCGAAGACCGACGGTAAAGAATTTGATATTTAGGAACCAAAACAAAAGGACACAGAGCTGCTAGTCGTATATAATAATCCCAATCTTCAGCTGATTTAAGGTTGGGGTCGAACTTACCTGCTGTCTCAATAAATTGCTTCCGAGCAAGGATATTGGAACCACTGGAAATAAAGTTTCTAATTAGCAATTCAGGATAGACATTTCCCTCGTAATAAAGCGGCTCCCACGCATATAAAAACTCGCTTTTTTCGTTTATAAAAGCAGTCCAACTGTAAGCGACTCCTGCTTCGGGATGCTGCTGCAAAGCGGCTAGCTGTAGCTCCAATTTATCTGGTGTCCACAAGTCATCTGCATCGATGAAAGTGATATATTCTCCGGTAGCGCGATCGATCCCGCGATTGCGAGCAACTGGTAGTCCACCATTTTCATAAGAAAAAACTTTCAGCCGCCCATCTTCTATTTTACTCAACAGTTCTACTGTTGAATCAGTCGAACCGTCATTAATAACGATCGCTTCAAAATCCGAGAATGTTTGTTGCTGTAAGGACTGAATAGTTTCTAAGATAGTTTTCTCAGCATTGTAAGCAGGAATAATCACAGATACAACTGGCATAGACACATCCTCGATAGCGATAAAAACAATTTTTTCAATCAAATTTATGACAAGATATTGAGATTAAGTTTTTCTTTAAATGCTATCCCCATAAGTACCAAACCCGGCCAGTAAACGTATATCAAAGCTTCTACATTTTCTGCAAAAGTGTAGAAAAATAAAACTAAAAGAACACCTAACGCTGTCTGGGCGATCGCACTTTTCTGAGCCTTGATAAAAAACTCTATAAAACTCCATGTGAGGGGAATTGCAAAAGCGATCAGACCTACGATACCATTAGCGAATAAAAGTCCAAACCAGGTATGGTGCGAGCCGATCGGTTTGCCCGTCGTAACAGGTGGCCCTTTTGGTTCGGCAACTCCATGCCCCCAAATCGGTGCTTCTGTCTTCCAACGGTACATAGCTAAGTTAGCCAAGATTTCTCTAACTCTTGAAGACCCAGCCCTTTGACCGTCAAACTGTGCCTTAAAATCTTTAGCCCAATTAATTATTTGGATACCAAAAAGACCAGCTAAGAAGCTGAATACTCCTGTTCCGAGTTGTACGATCGGACGACTAAAATAGCCTAAAGCAAAGTTTACCACCGGAAGAATCAGCAGGCACAGTAGACCCAACCGGGAAGCTGAACCCCAAACCATAGCAGCAGCACCAATAATACCAATCCAGCGCCACTTTTTGCTAGCTTCTTTATAGGTAAGAAAGAAATATATATCGCCTACCAGTCCCAGAGCTGGAGCCCAAGGGGTAAATAAGTATAATCGGGCTTGGTGAGTCTCACCATCAACCCCATAAAGGTATACATTGTAATATTCTGCCCCAACACCTCCAAGTTTAAAAAGAGGAGAAACGTATAATAGCGATTTTAAATGTATTAGACTCGATATATAACAAATGGGGATAAAAATTAAACTTTGCAGGCAAACTATACAGATTGCTCTATAAATTAATTGCGGTCTTATCTTAAGGCATCCTATTAAAGGGAACAATGCGAAAAGAGCCCAAGTTCTGACAAAAAAGTTGATAGTTGATTTAATAGTTTTCAAAAGATCCATATCGTAGTCAATATGAGATACAACTAAAGTCACCTCCATGAATATCATACAAATAATCCATACCCAAATCCCAATCGGTATGGTAATTCTTTCTTCCGGTGGAGTCTCTTCAGTTTGATTCCATAGTTTTTTGCAGATGTAAAACCCAAAGAACCAAGCCAGTCCCGGTGCTAATAAATGTTGGGCTCCAATGAAGTAAAGAACGTAGACTCCTGTGATGGAATACCAAATTATTTTTTCTTCAAAGTTTTGTGGATAAATTTCCAAACTATTTCGTCCTTGCGCTGAGATTTTATCTGTTTTTATAAAATTAGCGAAAAGAGAATTTATCATAGTTATATTTTCAATATTCGCGCTGGGGCAGAGCTATAGCCATCCCAGATTTTTTAGTTAACGATCGGGAAAACAAGACAACAGCTTTGATGTATTATAAACCTTCCCCCAAGTTGTGCATCAGTCTTGAGGATGATTAGGCGATGCTGTTCTGCGATCGCCTGCTAGTGAGTCACCACCATATAATCGACCCAGCCACTTGGATCAAACTAATTTTTCCAGATAATTCCTTTGCGATTCTATGTCGATGCTCTCCAACTCACCCGCTTCAGCTTTGATCGATTTGTTATGAGATTTGTTAGGAGCAGCATCGCGCTTACCAACCACCTTAGCAGGTATGCCAACCGCAATAGAGTAAGGAGGAATATCTTTAGTGACTACCGCTCCGGCTCCAATTACGCTGCCTTGACCGATCGTAACTCCATCTAAGACTTTTACACCACTGCCCAGCCAGCAATCATCCTCAATTATAATTCCCTTGTAAGTGTGTCCTTGCTGTACGATCGGCACTGTAGGATCGGTAAAAACGTGATTGTTAGCAAAAATCCCCACATGAGGTGCGATCAAACAGTACTTCCCAATTTTAATATCCCGACCCGTCATACAAGTATAAGGGCCGATCGAAGTGTAATCGCCAATCTCAATATAGCCACTGCCGCCAGAATGCAGTTTGATATCAGCCGCACGATTAAGGCGTACCCAATCGCCAATCCTAATTTTACTATCTCGGCCTACATTTCTGAGCCGAACATAGCGATCGATCTTAACTCCCTTCCCAATTTCAACACGATCGGCATTGACAAATTCAACACCCGGTTCAATTTGTACAGATTTACCCAAACCTCCCAAAATATTACGGTATAGCACTCTTCGCAAAACTCTACCCGGTTTCAGCGGAATCCAACCCACCAACGTAGTTGTTAAAGCTTCTTTCAAATAAATCCACCGTAAATTAGTAGAAGACTTTTTCATACCCATAATGTTGCACCTTTATTCAGATAGACGATCGAAAACCACTTGTAACTAACGCTGCTATAGCGGCTGTAACTGCAAACTTGCAGAAACATCATAAGCGGCAGATTCAGACCGCTCTGCCAAAATACTGTTATAAAGCGTTAACGAATCTGCCGCTTCCATACTGATAGTCCGAACCGGCTGAATTCCTTGACGAAGATTATACAATAAATCGGGAGCTAAAGCTAACTTAGCAAAAGCATCAGCCCACGCTTTTACATCGCTCGCTGGCACCAACAATCCATCAACGCCGTGCTTCACTTTTTCAGCAATTCCCCCTAGTTTGGAACCTATTACAGGAACGCGGTAAGCATGACCTTCTAGCACCACCACAGGCCCTGTTTCCAACCATTGCGACGGGACAGTTAGGACATCAAAACCTGACAGCGCCGAACCTAATTCTTCGCGTTTTAACTGTTTGGCTATCCGAATTCGAGGGTCATCGCCAATGCGAGATAAAACTTGTTCTCGATATTCATCGTTACTGGCAACGCCGTGAATAATTAATTCGATCGGCACATCCGATGGCAAAGATTTTACTGCTTCTACAATGATATGAATTCCCTTAGTTCGATCCCAGCGACCTAAGAAACCAACTCTGAGCGGTTCCCCAGGTTTTTTGGGCTGCAAAACTGTTTGTTTGTAAGCATCGGCAAAAGATTCAGCAATCCCGTGTCTCAACAAAAAAAGCTTTTCTCTAGGTATGCCATTGATCGTCAAAGCTTCGCCAACCCATTCTGACATCACAACAATGCGATCGGCATATTTCGCCATCTCTTGCAAACCTTGCAAACGAGCAGCTGCGAAAGCAGGTATCGCCACAGGCTTAAGCAAAGCATTCGCAGTTTCCTCGATCGGCCCAGGAGCTTTCTCCAAACGGCGCATCATACCCGCTGCTGCTTGACTTATAGCCACAGGTAAATGACTTAAACTCTTAACAACTGAAGGCGAAAGATTTTGGGAAACACCGCAACAATAACCGCATCGAACCGGATCGATTTTGCCGTCGCAAGCTTCTTCTCCATTCAGCATTAATGTTTGGCGTTGGCAAATTGGCTGAGGCAATCTTACCGATACCGCCGTCCCCATCCCTAATTCTTTAGCCAAACGCAGATGAGGCAACCCGCACTTAGGAGTCCATTGGTGTTGATGGTAAATGTCTGCTTTTTGTTCCTTCAGCCAACGAGCGAAATGCTCAAAACCACCGTGAAGAGATGCACCGTGATTTGGTTCCGGTTTGGGGCTAGGAAATACTGGATAACGGTAAACTTCTACTTCCTTATAAGTGTAAGAGTCTTCTTTAGCTTCATCGCAAGATGCAGCCACTTTGCTCTCTACACCCATCTCTTGCAGCACAGGCAGAATTTCACTGAGATGGATGTGAATTCCACCGCAACTTTCCGGAAAATAGCGAGCAACTGCTTGAATGGTTTTCATAAATCAAAAAATTTTCAATTCAACTTTCCTGGTAATCTTTTTTAACTAAGAGGCTTGTGAGTTATATTTTTCTCAACAAGCCCCGTTGTTGTCAGTTAAGTTGAGTTAAATCAAGCAAAAACTTTCGCAGACAGTAAAGGTTTACCATCCATATATTCTGGAATCGGTGCATCAATCAATTCCAGAATTGTGGGAGCTAAATCTACTGCGTGTCCTTCTTTCAAAGTGGAACCAGCTTCAATTCCAGGCCCCTTCACCGTCACAAACCCTCTGGCACGGTGAGCGCCAGTGCGATTGAAAGGAATTGGCCCGATGCGATCGTATTTGGGGCTGTCTACCACATCTACAACCGAATCTTCCCACATTACTACGAGGTCTGCATTTGGTAGTTTGGGATTGTCATCGTGGGGATTTTCACGAGTACGAACAACACCCTTGACAACTGGCTTCCCGCTTCTGGCATCCTTAAGTTGATGCAGTTGTTCGATCAACTCATCGCATAAAGCGTGGTATTCAGAAGCAGAAACAATACCTTGAGATTCCCTCCCTTGCAGGTTGATGCGGATATAGCCATCAGAGAAACCGGGGATATAAAATGCTTTCATCTGCGGCCAGTATGGTTGATACCACTTGGAGGGATGCCAGCTAAACAACTCGGTTTGAGGAGAACCAGTTACTTTGGCTAGTTTCTGGTAGATTTTGCTCAGATATGGCTTGAAGCGACCGGGAAGTGCTGGTTCTACAAAACGCAAGAATCGCGCTAGCGGGTCTGGGTCGTTCTTGAAAGCGTGTAGCTGTTTGTACCAGCTTTCTTTGATATTTTTAGGCATCAGCGGGGGAGGCGGTGTCATTCCCTTCTCTTGCGATTTCAGCAAGGATTTGCCAGGGAAGCTAAACCGATAGAGAAATTCCGGTAGTACGACCATACTCAGTAAATCTGCGGAGTTCCCACCCTGACCGTGAGCGGAAAAGACCATGATGTGGGCATCTTCTGGAGCTTGAGCTAAAATTTCTGCCAGAGACTCGTCTACAGCTTCAAAGTATTCCAGCAAGGGATCTTTGCCGGGAGTGGCGGTGTACTTGTAAAGGGGGTGATCCTCTTGGCTGAGGTGCCAGAAGTAGTGCTGGAAGGTGTGGGTTTCGCCAATAACGGTCAAGAACAGATCCCAAGGTTCCCGACTCAGCAAGTCTTTGGTAATCGCTGTCCGACGCTGGAGTCCAAGTTCCATTTCTCCCTTTAGTTTGGCTACCGATGCAGGGTTGTACCAATCGGAGCGATCGTTGTGGTGGAATGTATCGGCTGGATGGTCTCCGTATTTTCCGATCAGTTCCTCAAGTAGCCCTTCCGGTTTAGAAGCGCGATCGATCATGGGAGCGTGAGCGCCCCAAGCTAAAGCTTGTAAGCCATTTACTTTATCGGAAATTGTCGTTTGAGGCACATCGAATATACCTACCCGATACTTATCTCCTAGCGCATAAAATGGGGAAATTTCTTGATAATCGTAGGCTCCATGTGCGCCCAAAGTCTTTGTTTGGTAAGTTTTTGGATTAAACTCGAATTTAGACCAATAACCCGTTTTGAAGGGAAGACAGCCTGTTAAAAAGTTCGTCCAAGCGGATTCGCCTTTGTAATAATCCATGTTTTTCAGGCGTCCGTAAGTTCCTTGCTCTATCAGTTGGCGAAGGTTTTTCAGATGCCCTTGAGCCATCCATTTTTCTAACAAAACAGGATCGGCTGAATCTAATCCAATAGCAATGACGCTGTTTTTCACAATCTACTCCTACTTCATTCGTGCTTATAAATTTCCTGAAGCCGATAAATCAATAAATTTTAGGGACAATCTCGCCTATAAGCTTTTGATGCTCCCTTGACGATCGCCCCCGCGTAGTTATTTGTCCAGGTAATTACCTAACTATAAACCGATGTTAATCAATACGTGGAAATACTGCAATCACTTAAGGGTGTTCTTTACCTATTCTTTAAAAAAGTCCTTAGTTTGTGATTTTCTTGCTAAGCTTACGTCAAGATTTTCACACAAACCCAGGCAAAGGGAGAGGGGGAGAGGGGGAGAGTAAAGCTGGTGAATTACTTTTGCCGCGTTGCTCTAGACCAGATATGCAGAAATAACTCACCCGATCGGAAGTAGTTGAATGCCTAATGCTCAAAGGATTTTTGACTTTTGAATGAGTGACTTTTGACTTTTTTAGCTCCTAGCCCCTCTTACACTTTCTTTGCCATTATTGCTATTACCATTACTGGCAAGCTCCAAAACTTCCGGTATTGTCGTCCGTATCTGCGTAGTTTCCGGGGGTACAGAGTCAACTCGCTTGGCCGATCGCTTTTTGCGTTGTCGCAGCCAAAACAACACGAGTCCATTCGAGCAAAACAGCGAACCTAATACCGCACCCGCGTAAACAAACACCTTTTTCGGGCTAGCCGCAATCTGCGGTAAGCTGGGCTCTGAGAAAACTTGAATTTGAGGATAAGCCGCAGAAACAGTAGATTTACCTAGATCCAACCGGGCGAGGGTAGAAGAAAACACGGCTTCAGCAGTTCGCACATCTCGTTCCAGACTTGCCAACATAGACTCTTTCTGGGCCAGTAGTTTCAGCCTAGTTTCTAGGAGAGCGATCTGTCGTTCTAATGCCTGCGCTTGTGCTTGAAAGCCTTCTTGCGCTGCTTGTGCTGTCACCAAGTCCTGGGAGAGAAGCACCTTTGCCGAGGCAGATTGCGTGTTATTAAGGTTGAGTTGCGCTAGCTCTACCAAGCTAACCGATCGCTCTAAAAGAGTACTAGCTCTATTGAGCAGCGCTGCTTCTCCGGCATCGCGCTTAGCCATTTCATCAATTACGGCTGGATGGTTAGGTAAAAATTTCGCATTCAAACTAACCAAAGTGGCATTAGACTGGCTGTAATCTTGCAGCGACTTTAAAATCATGGGGTCTGTCTGGAGAGTAAAAGCATCCCCTGCTTGCTTTGCAGACAAATTTAAATTTTTAGATAGCTGTATCCCACGACCATAAGCTTGCTGCTGTAGAGCGATCGCCTCAGACCGCTGTTTTCGCAGCTGTTCGATAGTATTTGTTAACTCTTTAATTTGATCGGCAGAATTTAAAATTGAATTGGCTTTGTACTCTGACAGTCTTTGCTGCGCTGTTTTCAGCTTATTTTCCGATAACAGTATCGTCCCTTTTAATAGTTCATCCTGTTGGTCAACCTGTTTATTTCTTAGATCTATAATCTTCGTTTGCAATGCTTTCAGGAGAGCTGAGGTTTTTTGTTGAGCTTCTGTTGGACTGTCCCCAGACAACTCAATCTTCATAATCGTGGTATTTGCTATGGTTGTTATTCGCGGTTGACCAAACTCTGACCCTGGCATATTCAGATCCTTAGCGGCTGACTTCATCACCGCTCTGCTTGTTAGCAAAAATTTATAATTTTCTCTCGGATCTTGAGAAGATATTAGATAGGGAGATTCGCTAGAAGCAGATGCTTGCCCGATCCCCGGTACCGTAACATTAGTAGACGAGGTTGCCACCGGCAAACTGATCGCAAAATCACTGGTGTAACTTGGTGATTTTACTTTTAAATAAAGTAAAGCTAAGCCCCAAATGGCGGCATTGATACCAATACCCAGTACTAAGTAAAACGGCCACGTAGGTTGCATCGCTGACTTGGAAGGGGATTGAGGGATAGTGAGTAACTGTGTCATCACTAAATTGTGAGCCTCGATTGTACAACTCGGCTTAGGCGGATACTTTATGTTGTTTGCGCTAAGCTTACATCAGTCTAAGGAATTAAGTTGCGATCGCAAACACACTTTTGGTTCTGTTTGAGCGGACGCGATCGCAAATCCCTATGTCTGCCATTATAAGCAAGATCCACTAAGCTAGCTTTGGCTTTCACTTGCAGATCTTGCATAATCAACAGACTTCTCAAACCGCTGTAAACTAGCTTACACAAATGAACCAGCAACCGCTCTACAGACCATAGACTTGCCTTCACAATGTTCTGGAATATTAGCTCCCATCAAATCCAAGATAGTAGGAGCCAAATCCAGCGCATGACCAACCGGCAGATCGGAATCAGCAGGAAAGTCTGGCCCTTGAGCTAGCAAAAATCCTCTAGCGCGATGGCTTCCGGTGCGATGAAAGGGAACAGGCCCAATGCGTCCCAGGTCGCCACTATCCACCACATCGGTGGTATAGTCGTCTTGCCAGATAATCACAAGGTCAGCATCAGGCAATTTCGGATCGGAGTCAATTGCACTTTGCCGGGTACGCATAATTTTTTGTACCATAGGCTTACCGCTGCGACCATCTTTCAAGCCGTAAAGCAATTCGCTCAATTCGTTGCAAACCGCATTGTACTCAGACGGTGCTACTATTCCATTCGGTTCGCGTCCTTGTAAATTAATGCGGACATATCCTTCCGAATAACTGGGTAACGCGAACGCTTTCATTTGCGACCAAAACGGTCTGTACCAAAGTGCTGGTTGAAAATATTGGGGTTCCGATTGCTCGAGCAAATCGAAAGGCGAAACTAAATCTGGTTCTTGGCGAAGACCAAAAAGCGACTCCAGGCGATTAAATACTTTGAGAGGTAGATTTGCTCTCAAAAACATTTTTATCGGTGAGTCGTATTTTAAATTCCAAAGCGCTCTCAGCCAGCACTTTTTCGCACGTTCGCCGGTAATTGGCGCTCCCGGATTCGTTCCGGCTTTACCCCGCGCCAGACCAAATTTTCCTGGAAAACTGAATCGATACATCAACTCCGGCAAAAATACCATACTGGGGAGATCCATCACATTGGAGCCCATGCCGTGAGCCGCAAAAACTACTACATTAGCATCTTTTGGTGCTTTGGTAAGAATTTCGCCGATCGCATTATCTATAGCTTCAAAAATTTCCAGCAGAGCGTCACCTTTGTACTGAGATCCCACAGACTCGTAGAGAGGATGATCCGTCGTCTCGCTCAAATGCCACAGATAATGTCCCGCAGAATGGGTTTCGCCAAAAATAGTCAAAAATAAATCCCAATTATCCCGCTGCAATAAATCCTGACAAATCGCAGCACGCCTGGAAATGCCGATTTCCATATTTTTCTTAAGACGGGTTAGAGCATCCACATCCATTGTGTTTGCATTGTCTTTATTGAGCGTAGGATGCTCGCCGTGCTTGCTAATGAGTTCATCTAAAAGTTGTGCGGGTTGAGAATGACTGGGAGTTAGCGGAGAGTGCGCCCCCCAAGCTAAAACCTGTACCCCATTCACTTCGTCTGATAGCGCAGACTGAGGCATATCAAATACCGCTACCCGATACTTTTCCCCCAAGGCGTAGAATGGTGGAAACTCGCTAAAATCGTAGGCGTTAACTTCTTCTACGTCATAAGTTCCTTCCTGAAGTTTTACGGGAGCCCAATACCCAGTTTTCTCAGGCGAACAACCTGTTAAAAAAGTTGTCCACGGCGTTTCGGCTCTGTAGTAATCGAAAGTATCTAGGTGAGTAAATGCTCCCTGTTCGCGTAAACGACGCAGATTTTTTAGATGTCCCTGAGACATCCAATTTTCCAACATCACTGGGTCTGCTGCATCTAAACCAATAGCAATAACGGGGCGTTTCATAGTTCTATGGATGAAAGGTATCGACTTGGATTTTTACTTTGGCGATCTTAGGTGTAAATTTTGTCAGCAACGTTAGTTTGCTACTAAGTATTGTATTTGGCATTACGTAAGTAGTAGCAAGGTTAAATCAGTAAATCTTCGGAAATGATAACTAACTCCTACAAAATATGGCTATGTATTCTTACTGTCTTTACTGAATCTTTAAATTTGCTGGTGTTTTTGGCAGAACTTGTTAAGTAGAGATGAAGCAATCCTACAAATATAGCTAGGGACTAGGGGAGGAGGCAAAGGGGCTAGGGGAAGAAGGGGTTGCTAAGCTGCTACGCATTTAATTTGGATGTTTAGCGGGAGTGGGAGAGTGGGGGAGTGGGGGAGTGGGAGAGGAATTGAAGGTTTGATTGCCGGATTAGAAATATCCGAATTAGATGCGTGTTAGCTTATACAATCCAAAATCCAAAATCGAATGACTCTTGCGTAGAAATACGTAACGAGACAAAGAAATACTCCCACAGCTAGAAGCGGTAGGAGTATCAAAAAGTTATAAAAAATTTCGGTTTTTGAATGGCTAAGGCCCTGGAATCGAATTTTTGAAGCTACGAAGCCCTTTATAGCCGGTTAGGTCGGCAAGTTTATTCAACGATTGCACGCCCTCATAGAACTTACCGTTAATTTCCCAAGTTGGATAGCCTTTGATATTGGCCGTTTGGCAGAGGTTTGGACGAGCATTTTTGCCCTTGGGGTCGCACTCAACGTAATCGAATTCCGCAGCAGCTTCTTTGCCAAACAATTCTTTTTGGTCGTGGCAGTGCGGACACCAGTAAGCACCGTACTCTTTTGCACCCACCTGCTTGAGATAACGCGCTAAGGCGATTTCTGCTGGGCCAGAAGAGTTTTGAATTGTAAAGCCAACTTCCACTCCTGTGGAACCACCTCCAGCGGTAGGGGGCTTGGCGCTAGCATAAAGACCCAGGGTGCCAATCAGCGCCACCATTCCCACGACAATGCCTGTAAAAAAGAGTTGCCCTATGTCTTCCCAAGTGTGGCCTATGAGGATAATTACAAATAGAGCAATTGAGAATATCGTTGAGGCCAGACAGTACAGACAAAATGCTTGAATCTCAAAGGCCATTAGATAAAAGAGATAGCCGCTGAAGAAGAGCATTGCAGTTGCACCAGCAAATAGGGCCAGCCAACTCCATTTTTCCACCTGAGAACGCAGACCTTTCTGTTCTTGGGGATCGATCGGCAGGGGAGCTATTGCCAGAGCGCCCATCCCAGCGTAGCCCAGAAAACCAAACACCGAAAGGGGAATGCCAAAAACTTTGGCATACTCGCTCCGCAGAACAGCTTCGCAGTTGATCGCACCAGTTGTGGGGCAAAAGGCTTCTTTCAGGACTCCCCACTCAACTAGGGTTAAGTAAGTTGTGTCTAGGATACCTAAAACGGCGATCGCTGCGATCAGATAACGAGACCAGCGATGAATCCAGGGTGTAGAACGTCGGCGTGTCATAAAATTTTAAAACGTTGCAATCTGGCTATTACTTTGCCAAGGATTTCTATCCCATTTTGACCCATGCAGCCTAAACCGAGCCGGTTCGATCGCGCAGATCGAGTTCACAAATGCACTTTAACCTCCTTCGAGGACTGAGGCTGAGATTTAGCGGACACGCTGCGTTGCATTGCTTCCACAAATTGGCTGACGCGAATGGGATCGACTGGTTGGTCGCGACGTCCGTGGCGCTTGAGGGAACTGGAGACGATCGCACCGTCAGCTGCCTGTATCAGTGTAGAAATATTCTCCCAGTTGGCACCGCTGCCGATAAACACCGGCGTCCCGTTTGCTGCCGCCCTAGCGAGTTCCAAATCTTCCAAACTCGGAGGGCTGCCAGTAGCCCAGCCTGACAATATTACTGCGTCTGCTAAACCCCGCTCAATCGTATCTTGCACGGCTACGGTAAGATTGGGGGAACCCAAAGGCCGTGCGTGCTTCACCAAAACGTCTGCCAAGATTTTGACATCGCTGCCTAACTCGCGTCGATAGCGGAGCAGTTGATGCGCCTGTCCTTCAATCAATCCTTGGTCTGTGGCCATGACGCCGGTGAGGACGTTGACGCGGATAAACTGGGCTTTAACGCAGGATGCGATCGCCATTGCACTGCGAGCGTCGTTACGTAAAACGTTGATCCCCACCGGCAGCGCGATCAAATTCATCAGCCTAGAGACAATCAGCGTCATGGAACTTACCACTGCTGGGTCTACCTGGCTGTTTGTAAACGGCGCATCAAAAAAATTTTCTACCATAATGCCATCGACACCTCCCGAAGCTAAGGCTGTGGCCTCTTGCTCGGCGCGATCGATCGCTGCTTTCAGGCTACCCCCCCAGCGGGGCGATGTGGGTAGCGGCAATAAATGAACGACTCCAATAATCGGATGCTGCGTTTTGAAAATCTGTTTCAAGTCCACCTGTTTACCATTCCGACTCGGCGGCAAAGTCAGTCAACCGTCACTAGCACATTTTGGTACTTTTGTCAAACAATTATCCCAATGTATCTACCAAATAAAAATGGCAGAGATTTCGATGCAGTAGGGCGACTCAAGGAATCTCCTGTTTTAAGCGATTCCTTTGATTTATCTTAACAGGGTTGTGTCCTGACAACGCCAATCTGACGATCGGAGTGGTCAATGGGGCAAACCAGGGGTGCGATCGAAATTGGTGATAGAGGGGACAAGGGGGACAAGGGGGACAAGGGGGACAAGGGGGACAAGGGGGACAAGGGGGACAAGGGGGA
>NZ_JAIQZN010000211.1 GCF_023333585.1 Argonema antarcticum A004/B2 | reverse complement strand
TTCGTAGATCCATTGAAAATGGTTTCATTGAGAAATATTTTTGTTGTTTATTATTTGAGTGTATCACAATACAGCGGGAACCGCTGTAATGTACTCACCCCCAGCTGCCAATGGTGTTTTATCACCTGTTCCCCAGCTGTAAAAGTTGGTATCTTTTTCATCCAGGGTGGCGTCATTAGATAAGTAGATGGCATCGTACCAGTCAGCCGCTGCCTGCACGGAACCCTGATTTTTAACTGTCCAGGACACTGGGATTGTCTGACCCAACTGGGCTGTTAAAGGTGCCGTGACTCGATCGACAATTACGTCGGGAACTGTTATATCGATGCGTACTGCTTTAACGTTATTGGTATCGTTAGTTTCAACCTGATGCTTGTCGCGATCGGTAACGAACAATAAATACCAGGGGCCCGCTCCGGTTCTTTCGGGTAATGTAAAGTTTCGGGTTTCTGTGTAGCTTGCTCCAGGAGCCAAGGGTGTTTCAGCTGACCTCCAGATTTCTCCTAGCTGGCGATCTGAATAATCCCAAATTGTGTTGTCCGACAAGTAGACGGCATCAAGCCAGCCGGGGCTTTCCCACGAATAACGCCCTTTGCCAACAGCTGCTTCTTCACCCTGGTTGGTGACAGTCCAGGAAACATCAATTTTTTCGCGTTCAGCTGCTGTTGGTGGAGCTGTAATCGCGGAAATTACTAGATCTGGTGCCATATCAGTAGATGCAATGTTAGTTGAGGTATCGACTATGCTACAGTTGAGTTAAAATCAGATTCAGAGTCAACATATGTTGCTCTCACTCTTGACTTTTTTAGACATATTTCTACCAGTTGATTGCCCTTTTTAAGCAACAAAAGCAAACAGAATTATACCTACTAAAAGAGAAAGAGTAAGCTCACTTCCCCCTGTCGAGCGGTGAAAGCCGACAGTCCGATCGCGTTTCAGTCATTATTTCATCTTAAAACAACTAAGTAAAGAAACTTTCTTTAAAGATTTTGTAAATTTCTATTTATTACGTAAAGGGGTACCTGTATAAAAAAAACGTTGGCGAGCGGTCTAGTTAATAAAATTAAGGAAAATATCGGTTATCTTAATTATTTCCCGAATCAGTAGAAATACTTAGTTAATTTTTTCTACGTATGTCTTGAGATAGATGATTTATTTTATATAAGCCTAATATTGTCAATCTCCGCCAATTAAACACAATATTGGTAAATAACATCCGTCTTAAGTTAGGTTATTTTGCTTTTATAGAAAGCTCAAATCTCAGTAATTCCTTTGATAGAAAATTTACTTAAATGTGAGATTCACGGATTTAGAACTGATCGTGGGTTTTTAAGACAGGGCGAAAAGCTTCTGGCTCAAGGCGTTAATTTAAAGAAGCTAGAACTTACGCCTTGACAAAATAGTTGAGTTGTGCATATCTCTCAACAGAGGCGATCGGGCTGGCAGTGCGACAGGCCAAAGATCGGGAACGGTATACCTTATTGGCACAGCGATTTGGTTGACGATGCGATAGGCGATCGGGGACTGACAGAACAGTTCAATTTTAAGTATAAATACTCTGAAGGATAGATTGAGAATATGGGGCTTGTCGAGAAATCCCTACTCGCCAAGTAGAGATTTAATGCGGATATAGAGGTTGGGATTAGGCACAATTTGGAGGTATAGCTTGCTGCCAGAAGGCTGGCTATTTCCTACCTCAAAAGATACCATGAAAAGTCCTTTACAAGAAAAATTTTCCCTAGCCCTAAACCGATTAACGAGTATGAATTTATTCTCAGGGCGTACCACAAACGTTTTGTTGTTTGACTGTGCCAGTGCCGCTTGTGACATTGCATTTATGCTCGACGGTCAATGGGATGGTTGCAACGGTATTGTCATCCCTTCCTATGACGAAGTAGCTGTTAACACGGCAGCCAATTTGGTAGGAGCGTCCTGGTGTCATCAGGGAGCATCAACTGCTCTGTTAGCTAGATTGAGTACGGATGAACTTTTGAGGCGATACGCAGCAGGTGAAAGGAATTTCGCCAACGCAAACTTGAGGTATGCCGTTTTATGCGAAGAGAACTTAAGTCAATGCAACTTAACTTACGTGAAATTGAATTTTGCTAACCTGAGTAGAGCAAATCTTAGTGGAGCGGACTTAACTTCGGCAGATTTGAGCGACGCTTGTTTGAATGGAGCCAATCTGAGTCAGGCTTCCCTGTATACAACTCTCCTGATGAGGGCAAACCTTAGTGGAGCTAACTTAAGAGGGGCTAATCTTTTCAAAGCTTCCTTAAATGGTGCTTGCCTCCATCGGGCAGATTTGACAGGAGCGAATTTGAGGAATGCCGATTTAAGAGGCGCGATTCTTGATCAAGCTACCTTGAGTGGAGCCAACTTAACCGGAGCCAAGCACTAACTCTTCTGGGCCAGCGGGGTTGGCCAGGTGCATCTAAAATCCGGCTGCAAGGCTATACGATGGTGAACTAGATGCTTCTAGCGAATTCTTCAAGGGTTCATCAACAGTAGTCACTTTCCTAACATTTACTTACAAACATTCACTTTTCCGGCGCGATGCTTGCCACACTC
>NZ_JAIQZN010000080.1 GCF_023333585.1 Argonema antarcticum A004/B2 | reverse complement strand
CCTTCTTCTGTACGTGGAATTTCACCGTCTGGTTTGATTCCTATTCCTCTCAATTGTACTGATTCAGAAGCATTTACTGTCACAGTTCCTCCTAATCCTTCGCCTATAGTAGAAGCTGCTGCTTGTGCGCCATTTTCGGCAATTAATCTTCTGGTATTAATAATTAAATTTCCACCTGCACCAGTTCCTCCAGTGATAGCAAACAACCCACTAGGAAAACCATCTGGCGATATTCCTATTAATTCCACAGATTCAGCTTCATTAGCAGTCGAAATCCCTTCTTCTTCGATACCACGAACAATCAAAGTTCCTCCCGCACCCACCCCGAAAGTAGAAGCTGTTATCTGTCCTCCATCTTGTACTATTAACTGCTTAGTTTCAATCGTTAGATTTGCTCCATTTCCGGTCGCTTCTTCCTGATTAACTTGAGTTGATATACCGCCATTTGTACTAACTTTTACTGAATCGGAAGCACGAATTAATAAATTTCCTGCATTCCCAGCAGAAAAAGTAGTATTGGATATTTCTGCTGCATCGCTGACAATCAATCGCCCTGTTTCTACTGTCAAATTACCACCTTGACCAAAACCTACGGCTAAAGAGAATAAGCCGCTAGGATAGGGAAGTTCAGCAAACGGGTCAATGGCAATCGTTCCTCCGGTTAATTCTACTGAATCTGAGGCGCGGATGGTGAGATTTCCACCTTGCCCATCGCTAAACGTAGTAGTTGCTATCTGTGCGCCATTTTTAACAGTTAATTGTCTAGTTTCTACGGTTAAATTCCCTCCGTTTCCAGTTGCATCTGGATTGACTAAAGAAAATAATCCGCTAGTCAATTGACCATCCGTTTCTATGCCAGTTAATTGCACCGCATCTCTAGCGCGAACGATAATATTTCCGGCATCTCCTGCCCCAAAAGTAGAAGCTGCTGCTTCTCCTCCTTGAATAATCAACTTACCAGTTTCTATTGTCAAATCGGCAGCTTTTCCTTCACCTTGAGCCTGACTTAGCAAGCTACTGCGAAACAGGCGATCGTCGGCTGTAGTACCAACCAATTCTACAGTATCGGAAGCTTTTACAGTTAGATTTTCTCCTCGTTCTTCTGCTTTGGTGATAGTTAGTATTGTTGAGCCATCATAAAGAGAAATATTCCGGCCTTGTACTTGAACTGTACCACCGTTTCCGCTAACATCTATGGCAGATGCACCTAATAACTGAATATCTCCATAATTATTAGCATTTTCGGCTTGGTCAATCGTTATTTTTCCATTGCTATCAACAATTGATAACTGACCGTTGACAACTGACCCAAGTTCAACTCTTCCCCCGTTTGCCGTTAAATTTCCACCTGTTAAGGTAACATCTCCGCCTATCAATGCTAAGGTATTACCTGGATTTACGGTTAAACCGATCGCGCTACCATTTCTAGTAACTTTTCCCGTTTCTGGATCTACACTAAAATTATGACCTGACCCTTGTACTGAAATTGCTCCCGGCGTACCTGTGAATTGCAACCCAACAGGTATATTTACTGTTAGTAGCGGTGGGACTTGGGGATTGGTGGCACTAAACTGAGCGCCATCTTTAAAAAGCAGAGTATTAGCTGTACTGGCTAAAAATGAACCTCCAATATTAAGGGAGGCATTAGGCCCAAAAATAATTCCATTCGGATTAATTAAAAATAAGTTAGCAACACCGTTAACTCTAATTAAACCATCTATGTTTGATGTTGAATTACCTGTTACGCGACTAAAAATATTTTGAATTGTTAGAGTATTGTTAAAGTATGCAGTCCCGTTAGTGGGGATAGAAAACTGCTCAAAGCTATGGAATAGGTTGCTGCCTACTTCAGTTCCACCTTCGATAGTAAAGGAGTTGTTAGAAAATGTGAGAGTTGAATTAACAGGTAGGGTATTATCTGGAACGATTTGCGCTGTTACCAGAGAAGGGAACCCGAAGATGTAAGTTAGGATACAGAAAATTTTACTTTTTTTCTTTTGGTTTCTCTCTGTCACGGTAAAGCGCCCGATAGTTGGTGTTTTAAGTTAAATTGCTTTGGCTGAGATAATATTACAAGATAATGGCTCTTATTTAAGGGTTAGTTCAAATTATTATTTTAACTTTAGTTACAAATTTTATATAGCCCTTGCAAAATTGAACAAAAGATGTTATTTAAGGCGATTGAGCAAAAAAGAGCGATATGCCTCCGCCACGCTGCGCGATCGCACTTAGAGATGGGGCGGAAGGTGCGATCGCTCTCATAAATGCGATCTACTGAGTCTTCAGGGTTAGGGAAGATCTAACCAAAATATTTGTAATTAGCAACTTGCGTTAGTTACAGCGCTTTGCGCTGTTATAAAGTACAGTAGCAGCAATGAGCAAACCAATTTCTTAAATGTTGAGGATTGATTAAATGGAGAGCAACAGCAATTATTTTATCAATCATGGACGTGGTAGTTGGAGCAAACATTCTCAAAAAAGATTTGAGTTGTGACCACCAGAGTTCAATGGGATTAAAATCTGGAGAGTAGGGAGATAAACAAATAATACTCGCGCCTACAGCGTGAATCATGGGTTCAATAGATGCTAGTTTATGGGCGGGTAAGTTATCCATAACTACTACCGCTCCCGGCCATAATTGAGGGCATAAAAACTTCTCAATAAATACGGCGAATGCTTGGCCATCCATTGAATCATTCATGGTCATTAAGGCCAGCACTTTGCTAATACTAATTGCGCCAATAGCTGTCACTTTAGCGGCTCGATAAAAAGGTTTTAGTTCAGTTAATCTTGTGCCGGGATAAGAGCGAGCATGAGTTCTGGTCAAACCTAGTAAAATGCCAGTTTCATCCAGAAATACGAGGTTTTCTGGCTCGATATCTTTGATTTTCTGCCAATATTCCACTCTTAAAATTTGAACTCTTTCTGTTGCCGCTTGGCTACTGTACCAAGTTTTTTTTTCCGATTTAACCCTAATTTTTGCAAATAGCGACATAAGGCCGACTGACTCACCCAATTTCCTGTTTTAACTGCAAATAATTCACATAACTCCGCTAAAGTAGCATCTGGATGCTCTGCTACTAATGCTTTGATTTCTGGTTCCGCAGAAGTCAGATAACTAAATTGTGGCTTTCCCGTCTGTTTGGGCTGTAAGTTTCCCTCTGTTCGTTGTTGGTTTACCAGTTTTTGGACTAAACTTTTACTGACAGCAAATCTGGTGGCCACTTTCCTGATTGACATCTTTTCTACCAAATGTGCTACCACTATTCTTTTGCGGAACTCAACTGAATATGCTTTCATTATCTTTGGCTACAAAATGATATCTTATTGTACCTCATAACAGCGCAAAGCGCTGTATTAGATTAAGCTTGAGCAATTGCCTGTTGAAACACTTTAAGAGCTTCAAGTTTAGAAGCCATCATCACACAACGAGTTAACAGGTTGATATCCAAATCTGGCAAAACTTCAGAACGCTCTATCCGCTCGTATCCTGATTCCCGCAAATGATACAGCCTGAATAAACCATCTTCCCAAAACCAAACTTCAGGAACACCTAAAACTTTATAGCGTTTCAATTTGCGATCGCTACCACTGGTAAAGATTACTTCTACAACCAAGTCAGGTTTAGTTGCGGTTGACCTACCAATAGCAAATGATTCGTCTGCTTGCGCTGAAACTTCCTCTTCCTTTTCTTGGGTAAAGCTGCCTAATGGGTTGAATTCAATGTTTTTGTTCAAAAAATACACAATTAGCAACCCTGTAATCATGCGGCTGATTGATTCGTGGTCAGGGGAAAGTGTCACAATTTCAATTTCTCCTTTGTAATAAGCGAGTCGGATTCCTCGTGAGTCGGCAAAGCTTTCCTGAAGTAACTTGAACTGTTGCCAACTCATTCCAAAATGAACTAGGCGTTGGTCTTTTGTTTTGTCTAGCGTTACTGTCATAACGAAATCTCCTTGCTCTTATCACAAGTTTACCTCATCTCACTCCTGAAGAGTCGCGGAAAATGCGATATGCCTACGGCACGCTGCGCGATCGCACCTCTGTTAGCCCAAATTTTCCCATCCATACGTCATTAAGGCGATCGCACCTAGAGATGGGGGGAGGTGCGATCGTTCTCATAAATGCGATCTACCGATCCTCCAGAGTTCCTGTGAATTTTCAGTCCATTAAAATGGACTTTCGCTATTAGCCTGGGGTTTGAACCCCAGGCGGGCTAACTATTCTTAGACACCCAGGCATCAGCATGTCCAGCATTAGTATTTCCTAAAGAACCAAAGGTATATCCTGTCATGTATATATTGCCCACCTGGTCAACAGCCACATCTTGCAGCCGATCCTCAGTTGCCGTCCCTAATAATCGAGTCCAGAGTTGGTTACCATTACTGTCGTATTGGGTAACAAAAGCATCAATACTGCCTGAGTTAATCTTGTTATCAAGAGAACCGCTGGTATTGCCTGCCATATAAACTTTACCAGCGTTATCTACTGTGACTCCCCAAGCGCGGTCATCACCCCTTGTACCCAACTGGTGCGTCCACAGTTTATTGCCATTACTATCGTATTTAGTTATGAAGGCATCTTGAGATCCAGCACTGGTGTTTCCATCGAGAGAACCTTCTGTAGTTCCTGAGATATAAGCATCGCCACCACTATCAACTGCAACAATTACATTACGCCCATATTCACCACCAATCCCATTTTTGTAAACGTAGCTGTCTGAAGCAGCAGTTCCTAACTGACGAGTCCAAAGTTTTGTACCGTTAGGATCGTATTTAGTTAAAAATACATCTGTACTACCAGCGCTAACATTACCATCCAGAGAGCCTTCTGTGACTCCAGCTACGTAAATATTGCCATTTGTGTCAGTAGCGACTGAGCGAGCCATATCTTGTCCTGTAGTTCCCCATTCTCGACTCCATAGTTCATTGCCGTTACTATCGTATTTGACAACAAAAGCTTCTGCATCGCGGCTTGAATCTATGAAGGAGTAGTCAGTCATTCCAGCAATATATATATTTCCCCCACTATCTGTAGTCACACCACTTGCCCAATCGTGAGCTTGTGTGTCAAAGAATTTGCTCCAGACTTTATTCCCGCTAGTATCCCACTTGATGAGCGTGACACCACCCAACACAGTACCAAGACCATCATCGTATCCCACTGTATAGACATTGCCTGTATTGTCAGCAGTGACACCGTTGTAGTAGTCATAGCCAGAAGAACCTAACTGACGAGTCCAAAGTTTGTTGCCATTGGCATCGTATTTGGTGATAAAAGGATCTGCCCAGCTGGTATTAATTCCACTAGCGTTAACGTTGCCATCTAGAGATCCAAATGTGATTCCAGCCATATAGACATTACCAGTGCTGTCAATAGCTGTACCGCGAGACATATCCCAGTCAGTTACAGTCCCTATCTGACGTATCCAGGGTTCAGTTGGAATATCATTATCTGCGATCGTCACTGCTCCACTTCCCTGTGTTCCTATATTGTACGCACTGCTAGCAGCTAAACTGATAACCGCATCCTCATTTCCTTCAAACAGCAAATCGTCAATCGGATCGATCTTAATTTTTACCGTAGACTGTCCTTCCGGGATAACAATATTGCCAAGCGCAGTATAATCTGAACCATTCTTAGCACTTCCCGGCAAAGAATAATTCACGGTCAGGGGATGTTTGTTATTACCAGTACGGGTAATCGTAAACTCACCCGGATCGCCATCTTCTGAAGCATTGGCATCAGTAGCACTCACTGTTACTATTGGTTTAGTTCCATAAATATTCAATTTCCAAGAATTCCACTTGCCCTCAACTTGGTTCCCCTCCCGATCGAAAACCTGCAATTTCCATTCTCCCTTAGAAGACTCGCTCCAGTGACGCGCAGAAGTAAAAGTCCAAATGTTAGATAAAGGCGTTAACCTGTTGGTAGTAGTTGCACTTGGGTTAGCGGGTATATAATCAGCTAAAATTGACTGCGTACCATCAGGAGAAATTAGCATTATTTGCAAGTCTTTCCAATCATTATGATTAGCATCAAATAACACCTCTACTTTTTCAATAGAAATATCGTCATTAATGCTAATTGTTGAATTTACACCCGTCTGTTCGTCTCCATCGGGAATATTTTCTAGCACGTTTTGGAGATTGGAACTAATCATTACTTCATCCCCTGCTGATATCCAATTCTTAGCTAAACGTACAGCAGCATCCGCATCTATTGCCCCAAAACCATACTTATGATTGATGTGATATCCCGCACCATTGGTAGTCCAATCTAAGTCAGTCGGATCGTTTTGCTTGGTAGTCCGTACTAGAATATGTTGCACGTCGCGCCAACTTAAATTTGGATTAGCTTCTAACATCAAAGCGATCGCACCAGAAACTAAAGGTGCAGCTGCGGAAGTACCGCCAAATCTATTAGTATAATCTCCGGTTGAGTAACCGTTATTACCCATTAAATCAGTTGTAGTAATACCAACTCCACTGCCGCTAGAGTAAGCAGAAACTAACAACGGTGCGCCCGGTTCGCTGTAGATTGTTTGTTCGCCTGTATGGTCGATCGCTGCTACTGCGATCGCATATCTAGAATTCGCCAACCCATTGTAATTAACATTACCGCCAGTCCACTCATCGTTACCAGCACCAAATACGTAATTATTACCCAATCCTCTTCTGCCAATATTAGTTCCTTCTTTCATTGCTGCCATAGTTAGCGCTGGCTTAACTAACCAATCTTGCAGCTTCCGACTGTTGTTATAAATGTCGATATCTTGGTTTTTATGAGTTAATGCCATCGCTATTTGTTCATCTGTTACCGCATCAGCAACTAACCGCAATCCAGCTAAAGAAGCTAACGGCGCTACTCCACTTCCGTTAATACTATTGTTACCGCTAGCAGCTGCTATCCCAGCCACAGCCGTTCCATGAGGATTATAAGTTTGTAAATCCAATGTCCAATTACTTAACAAACCAGCAGCTACCCAAGCTTTGTCGGTAATTCTTAAATTCCAAGTACCCCCAGCCCACTGATCGTTAAAATCACTTAAAGTTCCTAACGGTCTAAATTTGCCATTAAAAGGTGCTGTTCCCTGCAAAATTGATAAACTTGCTTGGTCATCGAAAATAGTATTGGTTAAATTAGCACCATTACCGATGAAATTATCAAACAATTTAACGGGGTTTTTACCGGAACCATTTCCTCCTTGTATTCTCCTAAACGATGAAGATGCCATCCCAATAGTAGGGTTAAATATTGGTTCGTTGGGACTATCCAGCGAAATCTCTAAATCGCTTAGTTTGGCGTGCGTCGCATTTAAACGCACGTTTACATCACTTAATACCCCAGTTAAAGGCACATCTAAATAAATATTAGTCTGCCCATAATCTCTGATTAATTTCGGTGTATTCTTCAAACTAATGGTTTTATTATAAGTTGGCGAAGGAGTGCTATTGTTTTCATTAAAATCCCAGCTTAAATCTCCTCGATACCTATCTTTCAAATCTGGGTTGTTAAAGTCTAACCCATCATCAACAATACCAATAACTACTCCCCTACCTTGAGCTAAATTCCAAGCGTTGCTGATATTAGCATCAGCACTTGGGTTCACTCCACTACGTAAATGCCACTGGTAACTATTAAGAAAATCGCGAAGTTTGGTATCGTTCGGATCGGGAACTGGGTAACTTGGGTTTAAAGTTCCTGGTTTTTGTACTAAAGGTTCGTCGTTTGGAGTCGATGATAAAGTTGTCGGTACGGGAACAAGCGGGTAAGATAATTCCAAACCAGGAAGTGAACTTAATCTTTGAATAACTTCTTCGGGAGGAATAGTATCGGGAAATTCCCAAATGTATGTATTTGGAATATATCCAGTAGCACCCTTATCTTGCGCTTCTACTGCTGTTGCTAACTCTGCTGAAGATTGACCCGGCGTTACCCAAACTACCCATTCGCGAGTTGCAGCTAATTGTTCGGGAGTATAGTTTTCCAGCTTAGCCGCATCTAGCATAGCTAATCTTTCTTCATCCGATAATCCCTTGATTCCCGCATCAGTGGTAATAGAGAAAGTTTGGATTGTTGGTTCGCTATAATCTCCCGATTTGTCAGTTGCGATCGCCCACAATTGGTAGCGTCCTGGTGCTAATTTACTCAAGTCGTAATTGAAATCAAATCTAGCGTTACCCTTGTTATCAGGAGTAAATTCAGAAACTTCGATCGCGTCAACTTGTTCGCCACCAATTGTACCCAACCAAAAATATACTCTATCTACGTCTCTAGCTCCATCTGGATCATAAACTTTCCCATCACTAAAGCTTAGTGTCTCACCATTAACGTAGAGAGGCAGAATGCTAAAATCTAAAGATCCAGGCGCTCTGTTAGGCTGTGGCGGTTTGTCTGCCTCTACGGTAAAGTTTTGAACTGCTTTATTACTTTCGGTATTCGCTTTATCGTAAGCGGATGCTTTAATCTGATAATTTCCCTCTGCTAGCTGATTAAAAGAAATGTTAAAAGTTCCCCAGCCATCTCCACTTTGACTATCATCCACAATACCGACTGTATAATTGCCCAAAAAATTGTTATCTTTATATAACTCTAAAGTTACCTCTTTTAGGTCGCCCTCTCCATTTTTATCGTATACTTTCGCGTTTGTGAAAGTGATTGCTTGACCTGTTGTATAGGATGGCAATAAATTCAATTGCAAGAATTCAGGTGGCGAATTGGGTACTGGCTCGGCGACAGGTTCGCTAATGACGGAAAAGCTTTGGCTTACTTTAGCAGAGTATTCCACTCCATCGAAAGCTTTCGCCTCTAAGCGATAATTCCCTTCTGGTAAATCGCTCCACAAATAGTTGAAAGTTCCCCAGCCGTCTCCACTTTGATTATCATCCGCGATCGCTACAGTATATTTGTTCAAAAAAACGTTATCTTTGTATAGCTCTAAATCTACTGATTTTAGGTCACTCTCACCATTTTTGTCGTATACTTTTCCATCCATAATGGTGATTGGCTGACCAATTTTGTAGGATGGCAATAAGTTAAACTGCAAGAATTCAGGTGGCGAATTGGGTACTGGCTCGGCGACAGGTTCGCTAATGACGGAAAAGCTTTGGCTTACTTTAGCAGAGTATTCCACTCCATCGAAAGCTTTCGCCTCTAAGCGATAATTCCCTTCTGATAAATCGCTCCACAAATAGTTGAAAGTTCCCCAGCCGTCTCCACTTTGATTATCATCCGCGATCGCTACAGTATATTTGTTCAAAAAAACGTTATCTTTGTATAGCTCTAAATCTACTGATTTCAGGTCGCTCTCACCATTTTTGTCGTATACTTTTCCACCCGTAATGCTGACTGGTTGACCGATCGTGTAAGATGGTAATAAGTTAAACTGCAATTGTTCGGGCGGCGAGTTGGGTGATGGTTCGACAGTTTTGCTGCGGATGGTAAAGTTCTTAATTACCTCATTACTGGAATCACCTGCTAGATCGTAAGCTACGCCTTTGATCTCGTAAGTGCCAGCCTCTTTTAATAAATTTGGTGATAAGGAGTAGGTGAAGTTTGCTAAATTATTATCTCCACTACCAGCCGTAAAACTGGTGACATCGGCAGTAATATCTTGCCAACTATTATTGCCTTTCTTTAAAAAGAAACCTACTTTAACTAAGTCATCCACCCCGTCAGCATCATACACTTTACCTCCAGTGATACTTACCGTTTCTCCGATATCGTAAGTATCTTGTGGAATAATAAATTGCAGTTCTTTCGGAGCGGCATTGACCCGAAACTCCTTAATTACCTCGTTGCTTTGTTGCCGCTCGTCGAATGCGATCGCCTTCAGTTCGTAACTACCCCCTACTAAATCTCTGAAAGAGTAATTGAAGCTTGTCCAGTCTTCATTCACTTTGAAAGCATCTTTAGTCGCATCTTTGATATCAACCCAGTCTACCTCTTCCTTTCTCTTTAACCAGAAATTTACTTTGGTCAAGTCTCGATTTTCGTCATAAACTTTAGCATCAGTAAGATCGATCGCTTCACCTGCTTTATAGAGTGTCTTGGTGGTGAATTGCAAAAACTGAGGAGGCGTATTGATGTAAGCAATTAAATCATCCACTACCTTAGTTTTGCGCCAATCTTTATCGGGAGCAATTACATCATCTAACTTAACTGCTTTTCCTGTAGCATCAGTTACTCGAAAAACTATATCGTTATAATCCTTATCCGAACCTTCATCAACTCTCTTATCCTCCATAACAAAAGTTTTGCCATCGCCGATTACATCCGCAATTTGACCGACGTGAAACGCCTCATTCGGGTTAGCTGTTACCAAAGAGAATAAAGGACGCTTTGCTCCACCTATATTGGGATTATTAAATACCTGTTGTGCGGTGCCATTGGGAACAAGCATAAAGCCAAAATTATCCCCAGGTTTCATGGCAAATGTCTTTATATTTTTGTATTCGCCATTGTTATAATTATCTCCCCAAGGAAAAGTGGGACTGAACTTGGCTCCTTCTGTAGCGTCTGCAATAACAACGTAACCTTCTGTTGAATTGGTCAGTGACCTTCTCGCAGCTTCTTTAATAAAAGCTTGCGAGCCTGGAGAAAATGCCTCCATTCCCGTCAAACTGAAAATGGCCAACTCGCTCTGATACCAACCGCCGTCAGTTAAGTAATCAACCCCTATTTGTCCCGTTTGTCCGACAGTAAAAAATCCCGATTCTACATTCAACTTAGTCAGGGGGTCAATGTTGAGAGCATAGTTGGTATCGCTATTTGTTTGGGAAAGCTCAAGAGAGTATTCCCCTGCTGACAAATTACCAATATTAATTCCTTCTAAGTTGGTGGGACTAACTGAGCCACTGTGCAGAGTTGCTCCATCGCTGTTTTTGAGTTGCCAGTCTACAATCGTACTGATACCCGTTAAGGATAACTTTAAATTTTGAGTATCTCCAAGTGTAAAGCTATACTTGTCAGATGGATAGGCAACTCCAAGGGCATCTGCTGTGTTGTAGGAGTTATTTAGTAACCCGATCTCAAAAGTGGACATCTGTTAGCACCCAAAACTCGATATTTGTATTAATTCTGACAGTAAAACTCTTGCTTAAATTCGCTTTTTTATTCCTAGAGTTAGCGCTAAATGAATATCAGCAAATAAAATATTGCATTTTTATCAATAAGACACAACCGTAATTATACGTAGGAAATAATAACTTTAAATAAACTTTAAAAAACTAGAATAAAATATAAATTTTTGATGAAGCTGAATAGTCAAAAGCTTTTTATTTTGGACATAATAAGCGTTTAAATTAGTTAGTTTAGGCTCAGTTTTTAAGCATGAAAAATTGATTGGCAAATATTGCCAATTCTTCAAAAGATAAAAATTGAGTAACTGGTTAGGAAATTGATTATTTCCACTAGAAGTAGATGATAATTATTCCCAACACCAATCGCTCTTTCTTTGATGTCCCAGGTTCAAACATCTGGGAAAAGCGATCTACCGAATGGCCCGCCATGCGATCGCCTTTTCCTAAAAACCCAAGTCAGATCTACTCCTTTACCCGATCGGTACTAAAGTCGTGGGACTGTGTGCAGCCCTCTATATCTCTCTCTGTTCAGAGCTTGCCGTTTTATGCAGAACCTCCCGATCTTGTTACGAATCTTTATATTAACTAGGAGTTTAGACTAGATGACGACGAGAATGATTATTGTTACTGTTAAGCTAGTGGTAGCTCAAAAGTTAAGGCTGGTAAAGCTTTGGAGTTTTGCACCGAAATCTAGTCTAAACTCCTAGCAAGCCAAAATAACTCAGCTTATAGCTGAGTCAAAAAAAATTGATTGAATCAAGATTGATGACCAAAAAAGTTAAACTTTCGATTTCTTTTTGGTTGGAGAAAACCCTTGATTGACTGGTAAGGCTTCTGGAGATTGCCTTGCCGGAAAGTGACAGAAGAGGGATATATGCCTTTTTTACAAACAGTGTTTTTACTTACATACAATTAAATTAACACTTTTTGAAAAGATTTTGATCGCAAATATTAAATTTTTGCTTATAAAAGTTAATATTTATATCATACCCCTCTCCATTCTAAAATCAAATTCTTGACTTCGGCGTCAGTCCACTCCCTCGTCAATAAACAATCCAGTAAAGGCGAGTCAACACCTTCGACTCTTCTAACAGCTAAAGCTACAATGCGTTGGTTTCTAGTTGGTAATGATGGACAATATTCATTAACTGCGTCAGGCAAAAAGCTAGAATCAATTCTTGCCACCGAACCTAATAAATCGACCACTTTTGACTCTTGAACTCTTTTCATATCTATTTGATGTAAAAGCTGTCGCGTCCAATTTACAACTAGAGGAGTTAAAGAGGTATTTGGAAGTTGTGCCATCACGTTTAGAGTATCGATCGTTGCACCTGCAACTCCTCCCTCTAATATTCCGAGTGCAGATAAGCGAGTGGGAATATTACCAATAATTTCTGCTACTTTTAAAGGAACGTATTTATTTAGATCCACCCAAATAGCGACTAATTCACATAACTGTTGGATTACTTGTGGTTCTGTTTCATTACCAAACTGGGAACAGATTTCTGTAAGTTCGGATTCTTGGAGTGCTACATTCCATTGGATTATCTGGCTTTTGATACTTGATAAATAATTTAGTCTAACCCCTGGAAAGGTAGAATTACTTAAATCCCATAAGTCTTTAAAATTGGGTAACTTTCGCTCTTTAGATAAGCTAAAAATAGCTTCTGCCGCTGAGATTGCTGCCTTTTTGCCAGATTTGATTGCTAATTCAATTAATTTGCTAATATCCGAATCATTGGTTTGAGCAGTTTCTCGATAAACTTTAACCAATACTAAATTAACTTGGCTATTAGCGTCTTTATGTGATAGGGTTTGCCATAACTCTGGAATCAATATTAGCAAGTTTTTATTAAGGATTAAACTTTGCTTTTCTTCAGGTAAAGTGGAGAAAAGTTCTATAACTAACTGTTGTACCTTTAAAGAATCTGAGGCTAAGTCAGCCAGAGTAGGCAACCATTGTTCGGGATGCTCAATCGCGATCGGTTTTATCCAGTTCGCCAAAGATTCACGCTGACTTAAATCGAGGGTATTATTCATCTCTTTCAAAAGTGTAATTACCGATTTAACCCGCTCTGAAGGGAGATGGTCAATTTTAATTAATGCCGATGCTATTTGATGGCTAGCACCATAACTTATGGCTTCTATTAAAGCAAATAAGTTATTATTTGTATTTTTTTTATCTCCAGTAATAAAGTCTTGCAGAATAGCAGTTAATAAGTTAGAATTAGTAGTAGCATACTGACCGATCGCTTTAGCTTGAATTAAATCGAAACCAGACTGAATGGGATGGTGCAGGCTATCCAGCCAAGCATCTGTTGGCGGTAAGGGAGATTTTTCGATTTGGGTTGGTAAGGTAACGGCTAAAAATTTAGCTAACTCTTGTTTGAATTTAAACTCGGTGCGTTTGGGTAAAGGCTCAGTTTTGATCATATTGAATAATTCTACTTGCGCGGTCAGAGTCACTCCTGGTATTAAGTGAAAACAAATAACTGTCGTCCGAGTTCCTTCCGAAAACTTGAAATAATGTTTGCCTAAGATAGTTAATGCTTCGTTATCAATATTTTCAGTAATTATTGGGTTAACTGCATCAACTAACCAACCATAAAGCTGCGATCGCTCATTAATGTTATCATTACTTGCAGTACGCTGGGATATAGCATTAATAGCTTGTTCGAGACGATCGCTTAGAGATGTCCCCCAGGGATTTAGCATAGCACCAATAGTTTGGGCGGCGCTAGAAGCAGTGGCCCGATCGCCTTCTCGTAGAATAGTCAATAAACAATTCCATGCTGTTTCTTGCAAAGGTACGGAAGCTGAAGCTAAAGCGCGATACAATATTCTTTGATAAGCGCTACCTCGCGCTAGCGCAGTTGGTAATAACTTTAAAAGTGGTTGTTCTTCACTACGAGAAGTAGCAGCAAAAGCGATCGCGCGAAAGGCTGCTATTCGATTGATATCTAATTTATTAACAATTTCTTCAAAGTCCGATTCATCTACGATCGTCAAAAGCTGGCGGATAATTGGAAACCAATAAGTGCGAGTACTATCATCTGATTGACTAATTTGCAATAGTTGATAACGATATTCTTTGGCGCTATGTCTAGTTAGCCAGTAAGCTATGGTATATTCTAATAAAGTTTGGTGAAAAAAGTGGATTTTCGTAGAAAGTAAACGTTCGATTACCCCTTCACTTAATAAATTATCGTAAGCCGTAGCAACTATTTCGGTAAAATTAATTCCCAGTTCGTCTCGGTAAGCTGATTCGCAAAGTTTTTCAGCCGACATTTGAAATAGGGATTTGGCGAAGGCGAGACAAAAATTTTCTTTTTCGATCGCTAACAGGGAAGTATGACTATCATCAATGCGACTGTAAGCAATTTTTTCGTGCCAATATCTTTGATAGAGTTTGCTAACGGTTAAATCGGCTGGAACATTACCATCTTTGGCGAACAAGTCGCAAAGTAAAGCTAACAATAAGGGATTGCAAGTGATTTCTTGTAGCGGACGGTTATCGGCAGATAAACTTAAAATGCGATCGGCAAAAGTATACCCTATTTCTGGCGTAGTAGTTTGAGACTTGTGGAAAAATGTCGCAGCAGCTTCTCTGATTTCGGCCCGATCGAATGTAGGAACGTTATAGCGATCGATCGTATCGCTAATCGCTGCCATCTTTTCGCGGGGGGGTTCTAAAAAATCATTATATTCGTGATCGCGACAAGTAAAAACCACCGTTGCACCTGCATCCATTAGTTGTCGGAGTACGGTGGTAAAAGCTGTTGCCAAATGGCGATTTAAAACTAAATCCAAAGTATCGATTAACAGCACACCCCTACCGCATTCAACCGTTAAATCGGTAACTAATTGCGCGATCGATATTTGTTTACCGCTAGCTGTCTCACCCAAAGCTAACGCTAACTTTTCCGCCGTTGGTGTCGATTCGATACTCAAAGAGTTGCACAAAACAAGTGCTACCCAGCTTACTTCTGCTTTAATCAGTTCGTCGTATATATTTCCTAAAATTGTACTTTTCCCGTATCCCGCAGGTGCAATAATCGGTACAACTCTTTGTTGCACGTTGCTGACACCGCGTTGAATCGCAGTTATATATTTTTCACCGACAATTTTACGCTCGATTCTTTCTAAAATGCGAGGATTAAGCGCATCTCTAGCAATAGCGGCGTAGCGGCGGACATCTCCTAGCAGCTGAGATGGGGTTTCATCACCACCTGCGATTTCTACCCCTGCTATTTCTTGCCAATCTAAGCTCAGTTTGTGGCAAATTTCCAGAAAAATTGTCCTATAAATCCGTTTCCCGTTAAAAAACTTGCTGATGGTTGACCAAGCAATGCCTAATTCTTCGCCAAAAGCTTTTTGAGTCAACTGACGACGTTCCAAGGCAAGTTTAACTTGCTGGATACCTGACTCTGATGCTTGCAGCGATCGCTTTGCCATCAATTCTTCAAAACTCTATCCAAGTCATACACCAACTCATATACATAAGTCAAATACTCATACACGAACTCATATACCGGGCTGCAACGATGGAAATATAGAGTTTCAACAGTCCCAGGAGGTAAATGGAATTAACCCCAGAACTTCTCCAGATTGCTTGGGAACAAGTTCGCAAGGGAAGTAAAAGTGCTGGTATTGATGGTATTACCACCGATTTATTTGCCCCAATTGCTCGTCAGCAGTTACAAATTTTACACCATCGACTGCAAAACGAAACCTACACGGTTAGTCCCGCCAAAGGATTTTATCTATCCAAATCGAGTGGTGGTAAGCGGTTGGTTGGCATTCAGACAGTGCGGGATAGAATTGTCTCTCGCCTGCTGCTGAACGAACTTTACTTCCCCCTTGAAGAACGATTTCTCGATTGCAGCTACGCTTACCGTCCCGGTCGGGGAATTCAGATGGCAGTCAAACATCTGTATTCCTATTATCAGTTCCAACCCACTTGGATTGTCAAGGCAGATATTGAGAAATTTTTCGACAACCTCTGCTGGGCGTTACTGCTAACCGACTTAGAGCAATTGCAGCTAGAACCTATTTTACTGCAATTAATCGAACAGCAACTAAAATCCGACATCGTAATTGGTGCTGTTCGCCGAAATTTCGGTCAGGGAGTATTGCAAGGTGCCATTCTTTCCGGTGCTTTAGCTAACTTGTACCTCACCGAATTCGATCGATTTTGTTTGAGTAAGGGATTTAATTTGGTGCGCTATGGCGATGATTTTGTCATTGCATCTGGCGATTGGATACAAGCTAATCGCGCTTTGTCACAAATTAACCAATGGTTGGGCGATATCTATCTGAAGCTTCAACCGGGAAAAACCCATATTTTCACTCCCGATGAAGAGTTTACTTTTCTAGGTTATCGCTTTTCTAAAGGAGAATTAATTCCGCCGCCACCTCCTCAACTAGGAGGACTCGCACTCCGGGATTCCGGGATGCCTTATCAACAAAAAGCTCGAAAAACTCCCGTTTTTTCCCAACCTCCCAAAGCTTGTAGCTTACTCAAACCTATTAACTTTCCCATTGCCAATACCGAACATTTTTGGAAGGAACCCATGACTACTTTGTACGTAACTGACCAAGGTGCTTACTTGAGCATTCATAACCAGCAATTTGAAGTTTTCTATCAGCGGGAGTTGCGGATTAAAGTGCCAGCCAATCGGGTCAGCCATATTGTCTTATTCGGTTGTTGCAATTTATCGCACGGAGCGGTATCTTGTGCTTTGCGGCGGCGAATTCCGGTCATGTATCTTTCCCAGAAAGGCCGCTATTTCGGGCGTTTGCAAACGGACGGACACGCGAAGGTGGAATACTTGGCACGGCAGGTTGAATGTTCTCTAAATCCTGAATTCACGCGACGGCAAGCAGAAGCCATTGTTTGGGCTAAATTACATAATTCCCGCGCTTTATTGCTCAAATTAAATCGTCGTCGTCCCAGCAAAATTGCCTTGCAATCCCTGGAATCAATTGCTGAATTGATGGAGAAATTACCTGATGCTGAATCGATGGATGCGTTACGGGGATATGAAGGAAAAGCAGCCACTTTGTATTTTCAAGCATTGGGTTCTCTGTTTACTGGAACTTTTGCATTTGAAAAGCGAACAAAGCGCCCTCCTACCGACCCAATTAACAGTTTGATGAGTTTGGGATATACGCTGCTGAGTCAAAATGTTTGCTCTTTTATCGAATTGATTGGACTGCATACTCATTTCGGTAATTTGCACGTTCCTCGCGATAATCATCCGGCATTGGTTTCGGATTTGATGGAAGAGTTTCGGGCGCAGTTGGTAGATTCTTTGGTGTCTTATTTGGTTAATTCTAAAATTTTCACATCGGAGGATTTTACGTTGCCAGATGAACGTGGTGGCGTGTTTCTGCAACCTCATGCGCTAAAAAAGTTTTTGAAGCATTGGGAAGAAAAATTGCAGTCGGAATTGACGCACCCGCATACTGGATACAAAGTCAGTTTTCGCCGCTGTTTGGAGTTGCAGGTGCGGGAATATGTTGCTTGTTTGATGGGGGAAGTTGATACTTACCGTCCGATGATTTGGACTCTGTGAACTTGATTAGCAAAGCTTATCAATATTCGTCCTAATAATAAGCATCTGAGAGGGTCAGTCGATCGCTGAAACCCTCATTCTTTCGTTGACCCCCTCGGATAGCTCTCTGGGTAAGGGTTTAAGGTGGGTGTTATTCTGGGTTATTGAGAAGAATTGTCTCGTTTTCGATCGTCCAACTTGACCCCCTCAGATCTGGCGGTGTAGAATTAGCTCAACGCTTGGCTTCTAGAAGCTAAGGGATTGACTCTTACTGAAGAGAAAAGGTGTTGAAACAAGCTGCTTCTGACTCGTGCGTCGAGTCGGTTTGCCACTGATTGACTCTTACTGAAGAGAAAAGGTGTTGAAACTAGGCCGGCGGGCCCAGCTAAGACTATCAAAACCAGACAAGATTGACTCTTACTGAAGAGAAAAGGTGTTGAAACTTGCTTCCTCTGCTTTTTTCTCAATTTTATCAAGATTGATTGACTCTTACTGAAGAGAAAAGGTGTTGAAACATTCCCCAAGCGACACCAGTGCCGACCAACCCTATTGCTGGATTGACTCTTACTGAAGAGAAAAGGTGTTGAAACGCGATTGTTTTGCTGTTGCCGCCGCTCCTGGATTTGCTCCCGGATTGACTCTTACTGAAGAGAAAAGGTGTTGAAACTTTCAGGGCAGACGGTTACCGCCCACCCTGGTAGCTCTTGATTGACTCTTACTGAAGAGAAAAGGTGTTGAAACTGTTCCACTGGCAATCATAGAAATTACCATTGCAAAGATTGACTCTTACTGAAGAGAAAAGGTGTTGAAACTGTTCGTCCGCGGAACCTGCGCAAATTACAGTGTCTCCATGATTGACTCTTACTGAAGAGAAAAGGTGTTGAAACTTTATAAAGCTCCACCAACTTTTTGGTCTGTTAAAAAGAGATTGACTCTTACTGAAGAGAAAAGGTGTTGAAACCCATCAGTTTTTCATACGGGTCGTTACCAGCAAATGCTGGATTGACTCTTACTGAAGAGAAAAGGTGTTGAAACCTCTACCCAAGGGCTATCGTCCATGTACCATTTGTACTCACGATTGACTCTTACTGAAGAGAAAAGGTGTTGAAACCCAATTGTCCCCAGGATAATCTGCTTATCCTGGGGACTGTAATATATAGCAACCGCCAGGGCGATTAAGCCAACTCCAACTGTTACATGAAGTCCATAATCCCTTACGGAGTAACCTCTTCCCTCTCCCTCAACGCTCGCCCCTAGCAAGAAAGCCCCTAGTCCCTAGCTATAGCAACCACCTTGGCGATTAGGACAACTCCAACTCTTACCTTTGGTCTTTCCATCTCTTACTCCTTAACCCTTTTTCCTCTTCCCTAGTCACTAGCTATATTTAATGTTGCGGAGTAAAAGCGATTCTCTTTCTCTACCTACAAAATAAAAACTAAAAAACCATTTTTGACCAAATCGCCAACTCATATACCAACTCATATACTAATATGCGTACTCAAATACCAACTCAAATACCCGGTTGAGAAGATAGGAATGTAGAGTTTAAAAGCAAATTATGACAGCAATCTACATGACCGAACCAGGCACTTGCTTAAAAGTAAAACATCATTACTTCCAAGTATTCCACCAAAACAAACTGTGCCTGCAAGTGCATTCTTCCCAAGTAAGCAAAATTACTCTATTCGGTAATTGCCACTTACAACCGAACGCCGCATCTTTAGCTCAATCTCTGGCAATTCCCGTCCTATTCCTCGACAACCAAGGAAACTATTTAGGACGCTTACAACTAGAATCGCTACATCCTGCCAAATACTTTCCCCAGCAAATCAAACGCGCCCAAAACCCCAACTTTCCCAAAACCATAGCTGAAAGCATCGTCCGCGCTTACCTGCATAACTGTGGCATCGTTCTGTTGCGCTTGAGTGCAAATCATTCCACTCCCAAAGCAGAAATAGCGATGGAAATGCTAGACCTTTTAATCGATGATTTGCCGATGGCAGATTCTATCCACGCACTGCGGGAATACTCAACTACAGCCGCTTCTTTGTACTATCAAGCCATCACCGAGTTACTCGCAAAAGCTTTCAACTTCCAGTGTACTTGTCGCCCTCACTCCCACTCCATTAACAGCGTGTTACGCCTGGGTAATGCCCTGCTAAATCATACCATTTACGGATTTGTACAATCAGCCGGACTCAATCCCAACTTCGGCAACCTGCATTTTTATTGCCAAGATGAACTATCTTTGATTGAAGATTTCGCCGTCGAATTTCGTCCTTTCTTGGTAGACGAATTAGTGGCAAATTTGGCAATTTCGCAAATTCTGACACCTGACGATTTTACCCGACCTTCCCAACAGGACGCAATATCTCTATATCCTGCTACGTTGAAAAAGTTTATCAAGCATTGGGAAGAAAAGCTGCAAACTGAAGTGACTCATTTATATGCAGGAAAACTCAGCTACCGTCGCTGTTTAGCATGGCAAGTACAAGAATACATTGCTTACTTGTTAGGCGATGTAGAATTCTACCGCCCCATGCTGCTGAAATGGGATACCGATACTGCTATCTCTCCTGTCAGCAATCAGCCAACAGAACAGCGAATACTGGTAAAAGTGTAATGTTTTACCTCATTTGCTATGACATCGTAGATGATAGTCGCCGCTATAAAGTTTCTAAATTATTAGAAACTTACGGATTGCGAGTGCAGAAGTCGGTATTCGAGGCGGTACTGGATGAAAAGCAGTACGAGAACATTCAAAAACGGTTGTTCAAAATACTCAATTCCAAAGAAGACCAACTCAGATTTTATCCCCTATCCGACCCCTGTCGTTGCAAAGTAGCGGTCTTAGGAATAAAGCCAGACTTTGCAGTAGATGATGCGGCTTTCATCGTTTAGTCATTAATTAAAAGTACGTTGTTGCGCTTTAGCGCTAAAACGCAACAACGTACCTAAAAATCAAATCTCATGGACTATCAAGCCATCCAATTTGAGGTGATTGTCACTCCCAAAGTAAAAAAGCAATTGGCGGTATTTTCAGTAAAAACGCAAAAACAATACCATAAAGCTTTCCAACTTTTAGCAGCAGAAGGGCCAAATTACAGAAGTTTGAGGACTCATCGATATAAACAGAAAAAAGGCGAAATTTGGGGTTCTTCTGCTTCGATGGCTTTGCGTTTTTACTGGAAATACAAAGAGGGTAAAACCATTTGGGTGATGGCTATTGATAGTCATTAGTCCAGGAGTTACGCAGCTACACTAAATATGGTAGATGGTGCGTTACGCTAGCGCTAACGCACCCTACAGATAGGGGCTTTGCGTAAGTCCTATAGTCATTAGTCATTGGTTGGAAGATGACAGATAAATTCCATCAATTACCTATCGAAAAATATGAATAAACCTCGAATTTTACAGGAACGAGAATTAACTTTGATTCAATTGTACAGCCATTGCCAATTAGGGATGACACCCAGACAATTTTACAATAAATGGGCAGTAACTTACGAACAAATAGCTTTAATTTGTTCTCGTTCCGAGTCTACCGTGCGCGGGTGGTTTAAACAAGGAGATTTAGGCAGAAATCCCCATCCTAACGATTTGCGCCATCTGGCAATTATGGACTTTCTGCTAGAACATTTTGAGGACATTCCCACACCGCTTTGGAGGTTACTTTGTCCGCTTGATTAAGTGTATATATCACTGAAGCGAACAAATGTCAATGCCATTATGACCTTATTTTCCAGGCTTTCTCCTATTAAAGTAAAGAAGACCCTTTAGATAGGGAAAAGGTGTTGAAACAGTCGTCTCTCGAAAGTGCGCGATTACCTAGCGGATAAACCTTTCTTAAAGAAAGAAAACTTTAGTTAAAATATCCGCTTTTTTTGAATCTGAGGATTTAGAATAGTTCTAAGTCCTCAGATTTCTTGTTGGAGAAATCTAAATGAGGTTGAAAGAAACACTATTCAATATTTAAGTTAGCAGGAAGGAAAAAATCATGGCGCTATTACCTGAAGAAATGCCCCAATGGTACACAGTTGAAGAGACAAAAGAAAGAGGCTGGACACCGAAAACTGAGGATATTATTGAAGGTAAAGAAGATTCTGCCATAATTATTGATGCTTGGGATACAAAAGGAAGTTATTCGCCCAAAAATGCTGATGCTTACACGGTACGTTTGGACAAATTGCAAATTATTAGTCCGATTCAAGTTGGTGGGGGTAGTTTTCCAGAAGGAGGTATTTTACCCGCCCAAATTGGCGGTGTTCCCTGCATTCCCGGTTCTAGCATTAGGGGCGCTTTGCTAAGTTGGATTCAGGGAAAATGGAATGATTTACCGAGTGAAGAACAAGCTTTTTGGCAAAGTTTGCTGGCAAGCGATCGCACTCACTGGCTACCCCGCAAAATTCGCTTTGAAACCATTCTACTAAAAAACCTCAAACCTTATCCATTAAACGCTCAACAAAAATGGCAGTTATTTGACGAAAAAAGTAAGAATTTAGGCATTCAATGGCAAGTATCTCCTAAACCTCCCAGTCCGAATTTCGATAAATTCTGCTTGCAAGTTTTACTGAAAGATACTTCTAGCAAAGAACAAAAAACTTGGCTGGAAACACGCTTAAAAGAAATGCTGCAATTCCAAGGAATCGGACGGGGAAAAGCATCGGGTTTTGGTCGATTAGCGCCCTTTATTCCTTCAGGAAATTGGGAGATTCAACTCACCGGAATGAAACCTTGCGTCCAAAGTCACAAACCAGGGGAAAATCAAACCGGACAATACCGCTGGACGCCTCAAGTATTGCGGGCTAATTTACGCGGTTACTTTACCAGATTGGCATTATCTTTGTTTTCGCAGGAAACTGCCTTAAAACTGACTGATAAAATATTTGGAGGTTTGGGTTGTCCGGCTAAATTAACTTTAACTAGCTATTTGCAATCTATTCCCAGAATGCTCGGTCAAACTTCCAATGATTATACTAATATTCCGGCTCGTCAAGCACACGCAACTTGGATAATTAGTGTTGATTGCAATGAAGAATTTAAACCTTTAATTGGTGGATTGCTTGCTTTAGCTAGTCGCCTTGGTGGACTTGGCCCAGGTTGGCGCAGACCACCCCACGTTTTAGAACGTTTTTATGGTTTTCGGGGTAGTGAATTTACTGTTACGCCAGTTAATTTGGAAGAACCTTTGAATGAGTTAATTAAGCGTTTGCGGGAACTAATCGCAAAATTAGGTGAAAATTATGGTTGGCGTGCGATGTCAAAGCCAGCAATAGTTTCTGGTTCTCTGATTAGTATTTGGCAGGGAAAAGGAGATAAATGGCGAGATATCGTGCATAAAGTTTGCAGTACCACAGCCACAAATCGCCCCCAATGGTGTGGAAATTCTGAGACTCGACCATCTGGTTATGCGGTGCGACAATATGAGAATTATTGTTTGATTACTGTATTTGATCAAGCTGTGGAAGCGACGCTGACAAGTAAAGGTTTCCAGGTTGTATGGCAATGTTGAAGAATCAGGCGATCGCACTTAGTAGTGTAGTAAAGTGCGATCGCTCCCAGCTATCCCCAATTCCCTAAAATTGCGAGGGTGATGAAAAATCGCTGAAACAACGCAACTTCGTTGTGAGCCTCGCTGCCTTACTGGGCAAGGGTTTTAGACGTTTAAAGATGTGCAAGTAAGGAGGTTTGTGGTAAGAAAATTGGTATCCCTCGCAAACTGCCGCTGGAAATCAGGCAGGATAAGGGGTTGAATAGGGGTAGGTAGCGACCTTCATTAGAAGGTAAAGGTGTTGAAACGCGCGAACTTGCAGAAATCCCCACCTTCATGATGGCGTAGCGACCTTCATTAGAAGGTAAAGGTGTTGAAACTGTCTTGTCCCGTTTTTGCTGCTGCTGCTGTAGTGGTGGTAGCGACCTTCATTAGAAGGTAAAGGTGTTGAAACAAAGCTGAGGCAACTGCTCTAGCTCTAAATGCAAGGGGCTAGCGATCGAGTAGCGACCTTCATTAGAAGGTAAAGGTGTTGAAACCACCCGCGCCACCGCCGAGCCGACAAAACCGGTCGCGCCGGTCACGTAGCGACCTTCATTAGAAGGTAAAGGTGTTGAAACCACTATCAGGCGCTCCCCTAGCCCTAATGCTTTTAGGGCGGTAGCGACCTTCATTAGAAGGTAAAGGTGTTGAAACCATCGCTATTTGATTGCCGCTTTGCTGGGCGGTAACAAATCCCAGACGTAGCGACCTTCATTAGAAGGTAAAGGTGTTGAAACAAGTGGTAGCGCTGGCAATCACCGTAATAGAATCAGGTAGCGACCTTCATTAGAAGGTAAAGGTGTTGAAGCTTTACAAAACCATTGTTGGATAAGGTATTATAAAAAAGTAGCGACCTTCATTAGAAGGAAAAGGTGTGAAAACTCTGTCCAGTTAAAGGATATATCTGACTATAGGTGAAGGTAAAAATATTCATTATAAATTAAAAATAAAGAAGCGAAGAATGTTTTCATCTTCGTTTCTTTTAATTCATTACCCAAACCACTCAATCAAACCTGCGTATTACACTTCTTAGCATCCTTCAATCGCATTGTCCAAAACTGAATCGTATCCGAAATTTCCATCAACAAATCAGTCAACAAAACCTGCTGATTAAAATCCAATTCTCGAAAGCGATTCTGAAACGCTTCAGTTGTCATTGTTTTTTCAATCCGCAAATCAGTACCGACAATTTTGCACAAAACTACCCGCGCTACACCCCAAGCAAAATAACGCTTTTCCTCATCGGAACCCGTTGCAGCATTGGGCATTTCGCCACCTAATAACACTCGCGATCGCGACATCGCCCAAAAGCGTTCCACACCCCAACTAGCTACATAATCAGCAATGCCACTTGCCGCCCCCTGCCAATTATCTAATTGTCCTTCTCCAGGATTCAGCAGTTGGAAAACTTCTCTATCTAACTCATAAGAACTCACGGGATTCATAATCCACTCCTAACTATACAATATGAGAAATAAACACCCGTCCATAACCCACACTCCACAAGCCCCCAAGATAATGTTCTCCCATTAAAAAATCATTCCACTTGTTTAACTCTTCCACTTTTTCCCGCGTCGTCCAAGTGAGCAGAAAAACCGAACCTGGTGGAAAACCTTCAACGGCAAATAAATTGTTGACTAAATTTCCTTTTTCATCCGCTTCATCTTTCAAACTAACTCGCGGTTGTCGTACCAAACCCATATCCACAATTAAATTAATGCTAGTATCCGGTACCACTATTCGCCTATCTTTTGGTACTTCCGCTGGCGCTGGCAATTCGTTTGCATAATACTGTACATTTGTCAACTTTAACCACCGCAAATAAACCGTTTTATTACGAAGTTGTGGTTCCGTAATATGAACTTTATCTGTAGCAAGGTTCAAAGGTGATCGTTGAGATAATTGGCAAAATCGATTTAACCAACTGGGACAACTCACCCACCAATTACCATATCCCAACACATGAACAGGCCACCACACAGGCCAACCCCAACCTAAAGAAATATTGCCCGGAGAAATATCATTATTCTCACCACCAAACCAATTTTTTACTAATGGTTGATAGTTAGCATCACTTTTAGCGTGTTCTCGCAATGCCCCTCGCAACGAACTACCAGGAATCGCCGGACTGCGATCGGGCAATCGAAATATGGGATTATTATTACCGCGACTGCTACTATCAGCACCCCCAATATGTACAGGTTCTCGACAAATTAACCATTCAATAGCCATTTAATTCACTCCTGAAATAACCATAAATGTCCGTAACCTAAAACATGACGATGGTAAGCATCCGGCAAAGGTTCGGATTTTAACAAAGGTGCAGTTCCCTCCCACAGATACACCGCGCCTGCGGGAGTCATCCATTCTCCCGGTGTAAAAACTTCTACCCGTTTTTCAGCATTGGGGTTGTCTTTTTCATCACGGTGTTTGACCTTTTTCCAAGATTGCCAGGGAACGCCTGTATCGGCAGCATAAGCTTTAATCGGCAATGGTGGAACGGGACAAGATACTTTGCTGCTGAGTGTGCCGGATGACCCCTGTTGCCACAACGCCCCGGTGAGTAAAACCGCACCAGTAGGGTTGGGACAATCTGCCGTTAACCAATCCTCCTTTATTTCTACGGGCGCGATCGCAACTGGCGTACCTCCTGCGCCCAAAAAACCCCACTCGTCTAACTTGCAATCTCCCATCACCTTGACCAAAATCGACCACCCAGGCGACATTAAAGTAGTCATTTCCGCAAAAAAGCCTCCCTCATCTTTAACTTGGTAATCTTCCCGGCTATTGTGACTTAAAGTAAGCGTTTGCCAAGGAAATTTTTGCAGTTGCGGATTTTTCAACTTTCCTGCCTGCCAAAATGTCTTTAAAGTATTGCCACGAATTAAATATCTACCGCCAATAATTTCAATTTCTTGTTCTTGATGTTCCGATTGTTTCTGCCATTGTCCGTCTCGCCATTGCAAGCGAAAAATTTCTTGGGGTAGTTCCTCTGTTTTAGATTCCAACCGATAAACAGGCAGAGGTAATGTAACGTAAATATTCCCTTCGCCCTTATACCAAAACGGCCCCCAAATTTGACAATTTGATGGTAATTTCAAACAAGCTGCCAGATGATGACCGTTCGGTGGCCAACGACAGCCCACTTGTCCGCTATTTTGACCGACCGGAGTCAGATTCCCGATCGCTACCGTTCCCGCTGGCGTAATAGAATACCATCTACTCATGCTTTCCCCTCCGTCATCAATTCCACCCACTTTTGCCGTTGTTGCGCTTGCCTTGCTAGAAAAGCTTTCAAACTAATCCAATTAATCCACCACTGCCAATCTTTAATTTCTGCCTCAAATTCAGCGCGTCCTACATCCATAACTTGTTGCCAAGTCAGACGAATTCCCACGCTAGCCCACAGAGTTTCAATCAAATCTCGTACTGTAAAAATAGAAACCTCTCGCAAGCGACTGCTTTCCAAGTAAGAAAGTAATTTTTCCCAGCGATTTAATTCAGTTTGATTAGTAGCGATCGGTTCCACAGGCATTAACAAATTCCACAAAGGCCAAGGACAAATCCAATCTAAAGATTGTCCGCTATTAAACAAAACTTTCACACAGACTCGATTTCGCCCCTTATTTTTAGCTTCCTTATATGCCTGATTCAATCCTCGATGCCACAAAGACTGAGGAATCCTCCGCTGGGCAATTACTAACCCCAAACTGAAATTCATCTTCTTTCCAGGTATGGGGTAAATTTGAGAATTGTACTCTACCCAACCATCTACAGGCGGGTCTAAAGGTTGTGTTAACGGCGAAGCTTCTCCCATCCAAAGCGAATGCAAATCGCTGGTAAGAGAAATCGCTTCAGTTAACGGCCCTAATAACAGAAAATCATCACCTCCAGCAAAAATGACTTTCCCGTGATGAACTTCTTCTGTTAAAGGATAAAGCAGTTCATTCCACAATCCAAATAGTACCGATAGATCGAGGATATGGGGTAATTCCATCTGCCTGCATTGAACCGGATCGATCGCCGGATTAATCCCTAAATTATGTTGGGTTATCATTGCAGAATTAGGATGCCATTGCGACCAAAGCAACCTTAGCTTTTCATATTGTTCTCCTGATAACCATTTACCCATATTATCCCCATCACCCCGCCATCCCACCGTCCATTCAATGGTACTTTCCCAACCTTGCGGTACATTGTTTTCCCAATCCTCAATCATCGTTTCATCTTCAATATTTCGCCGTTCCAATACACGCGGATGGGCAAAAGAAGGAGATTGTTCGTCTGCTTTGGGCATTCCCCAAAAATAGATTGGTTTCTTGTTAAGATAGTATTCATGCAAAACTCCAACTTCTTGATTCCATCGATCTGGTTTGATAGAAGTTGTTACCCAAGCAGCAGCAGCAGCAGTTCGATCTGGAAAGCGACCCCAAGGACATTCGGGGGGATTTTTTTTCCACAAATCTTTTAAAGTTGGTTCGATAATTTCGGGAACAGAAGCTAACCGTTTAACTAATTCGATACTATTAAGACGGTCTGTACTAGAAAATAATCCTTGTAATTTACTTTCTTGAGTAGCCCTTTCCCACCAACTGTCGATCTGGTTGTCAGGTAATCCCCACATTCCACCTTGATAAATTAATTTTAAACCTGGATGCCAAATTGACAGACAACCATCGCTGGGACTGGTACGCCCTCCCCACCAAGTACCCGACCATTCTCGACCAATTTTTCGCGATTCAATTCGCTGATGTAAACTATCGATATCTTCGCTAACAGTTTCCATATTAAGGGCAGTTTCTTCAGTATAAACTGACCAAAGATATTGGTTATCAGAATGGATAACGCGCCATCCTTGACCATCAAGCAAGCGCGGATATTGAGCGATCGCAGCTTTTTCTAAAGCTTCTAGAAAACGTTTCCATTCGTTTTTAATAACCTCTTTCCTTTGGTCTAACCAATTGTCTCGATTGGGGTATAATGCTGTAATTACGTTTGGTAATTCTGCCTGCCAAAATCGATCGGAAACTGCATTACTTCCTTTCAACCAATTGACTAATTTTGAACTTTGATGTAAAGGCAGTAAAACTTTACCACCTGCTTCTTCCCAGCGATAAATTAGAACTGCTGAAAGATAGTGACACAGCCAAGAAGCTACCGCCCAATCTCTCAATCTTTGTCCACCACCTAAAAAGGTCTGTACTGGGCCAAATGATAGCACCGCTACTCGATTTAGATGGTCAAAATTGTCTCCCTCAATTTGGTTACAAGCCTCTTCCGAAGCGCCACCACCCCACCAAAATTTACTTTTTATATGTGCCGAATCTTGCCATTCCCCGCTAACTGGATGACAAGACAAATTAGGGCTTACATCGGGTAACGGTTGCTGGGGATAAATTTGTTGTTGTTTGGATAACCAGTCTTGTATATTCATTGCAAAATTGTTAATATTTGTGAGATGCGATCGCGATATTTATTAGACCGATTTTTAACTTCATCGGCTAAATCAGCTAGCCCTATGATATATTCCAACCAATCAACAGCTACTTGAGATGGATGCTCTTTATGGTCAACTTTACCATTAATTTTTTTGGTTTTTTCATCCAATAGTTTATCGATGAAGTCACCTCTTAAATTATGGAATAGTTCATTTCTCAAAGAATTAAATCCATAACACTCTTTTTTGGTTTGCAACCATTTATTTAAATAAAAACTGTTAAACTGCTCCCAATTTGAATCGTTGATTGGCTGACTGTCAAAAGTTGTGGGTGGTTTATGGTAAAATGAATAAATCAATTCACCCGTAGTCAAGAGTTTGGCTACAACATTTGCAATCCCAGATTTAGCAATATCTCCTGTGTCTTTATCTCCCCTAAAAATCAATTTTTTATTTTCCCATTGATAATTGTTATTTCCTTGCTTTTCCAATAACAAATATAAAGCTAACTCAAAAGAACCAGCCATTCTCAAATACCAGTGCATCCACTGACTGCGATCGCGAAAAGCTTTTTCACTCCACAAAGCAATACTTACCCGTTCGATAATACTTTCTTTTCCCTCTAGATTTCTCCCTTCTAAATTCAAAGAAACCGATCGGTCGAGAAAAGAGAGCGACTCAACTAACTCTTGATATCTAGGATGAAGGGAATCTAATAACTTTAAAGCGCCACTAAAATCTTGAATTTCCAATAATTCGCGAATTTGAGGCACTTTGAGCCGCCACTGCCAATGCTTACCGGGATGTATAGGACAGTCTGCTTCTTGTTCGGAAATATAAACAAAATCGATATTTTTACCAGCTAGCTTTTGTTCGATACCCCAAAGATATAAAGCACCACTTAAAGCAGGTGTACCGCTGCTATGCTGTACGATAATTTTTTCTATGGGAATTTTGTCTCCTTCTTCTGGTGTAAAATATATCGAGTTATTTTCAAATACGATATATTTATCTAATAAAGGATCGATCGCTTCTGCCATTCCTTCCCAGTCAGCCGCCCCATTAGGTACATTTGGTTCAACATTTAGCCGGATAGGATAACAACCTATATTTTTGTTTCGACACCACGCTAATAAAATATTTTTCCACCAAATGCCATCTAAGGTAACGACACTGCTCCACAATTCTGCCGTGCCATTATGATTTTGCGTCCATCGAATTTGGTCAGTCAGGATAAAAGCAAACAAAATATCCGTATCAGTAGATAAATTGTCATAAAGCTTTTGTACTAAGGGAAAACTAACTCTGTTTAGTTGTTCGATAAAATCTCGATCGTTCCACCGAGCCTGTTCCTGGATCTCTTCTAGAGAATAGAGTTGTTCTAACTTTTTTAAACCATCTTCTCCATCAACTTCAACATCGCTATTACCGAGAACTTGCACGATTAAATTAGTCATTTTATTTTCCTTTCATATTTAGTAAATTAAGTAACATATCTTTAGTTTTACCTTGATTTGAAAGCAGGTGATTGCTGGGCAGGCTGTTTTGCAATTGCAATAGCTCTGCATAAATTTGAGAACGACCCTCAACTTTACACCAAAAGCCGATCGCATTTGCAAGCTGTTCTACGTCTTCTGGCCAATGAGGGGCTTCTCGACGTAAGCTTTCCTGCTCGGCATCGGAAAACAACTCCTGCCGAGTCGTTAATAACCTAATAAATGATTCTATCTTCTTGTGAGCCAGATTCGGAGGAGCGATCGCGTCTAGCAACATTTTTTTATGATTCTTATCTGTTTGAGAAAAATTATTTTTAGCTAGGCTTTTTGGCAATCTCCCTAATTCGTCTAGGATAGGATAATTATGGCTATTATCTTGACACCAATTAAACAGTGCTTCCCATATTTCCACAGCATCATTTGGTTGAGAAGCAATCAACTTACCCAAATTCTCTCGGTCTTGAATGGAAAACCAACCTGAGCGCTCCGATAAGAGCTTGATAAAATTTAACAGATTATCTTGGGCTACTTTGTTACGATACCACGCAATCAGTTTCCTTGCTCCCCAAACTGCTCCTCCAAATCCTAATGCAGAAATTAAGCTCAAAGCGACAGCAACACTAAAAGGATGCAGTACACTAGAAGTAAACGGCAATTTGATTGTTACTTGACCATCGCTGCTACCTTGCGTAATTAAGCCTGCACTAGAAGCAACGATCGCACCAGCGCCTAACCCCGCAGTGACAATGTATACTGTATTTTGCAATTGGCGATCGCGCTTTTGGGCAGCCTCATCCTTAGCTCGTAGTTCTTGCAAGTACAAACGTTCTCGTTCTTTAGCCGCTTCATCTTGTCGCCGTATATCCTCTTGACGCTGACGATCGCTTTCTTTAGCCGCTTCATCCTGTCGTCGAAGTAGCTGCATCAATGAGTATTCGTGCATCTCCCGCACTTGGTCGTTCAGTTCCCGATACAGCCGTTCTAATTGAAATACTTCTTGCCATTTGCGATAGCAGCGATGATGATGTTCCCGCTGCATAACTTGGGTAAAATAACCTCGTGCTGTAAACAGTAACAATTGGTTGCGAATGTTAGTAAATACTTCCGTATTATGCTGTACGTCCGTTTCCACATCATCGCTAATTCTCCAATTAGCAGCCACCATTTCTGATAGTCTAATTAAGGCAAATTTCTGATGAAGCGCTAACAAAAATAATAGAAAATATTGGTCGCGCAAGTGAGCGGGAAGAGTTTGCTTAAAAAAGTCAGTCTGCGGTGCATCAACCGCCAGAAAACCACCCCCTTCCAGGGCAAAGACAAACCATTGCTGTGTAATATACGGTAATAATGCTGGGTTGTCTGGTTGCAAATCTTCGGAACAAGGATGGTTGCCTTGACCTGTATGGAAAAAGTTATGTAACTTGTAAAGTAAATAAGGGGTACTTTCTGTTGGCAATTCCTTAATAAAGAGGCTGAAAAATGGCAGCATTTGTCCCGGTACAAATACTTCTCGCCACCACTGTTTGGGATTTTTTTCACTGATTCCCGTTTTCAGGAAAGCAATTATCAATTCATTAAATAAACAGCGATCGCTATTTTTATATTGGCTAACACCCCCCGCTGGTTCTGGAAAAAACTGACTAAATTCAGGTTGTTGAGTCTCTGGGTTTAATCCAGTTTTTCGTTTTGCTGCTACTCCAGTTCCTTGCTGTCCCTTTAAGAAACGAAAATAGTGCAGAAAATTCAGCCAATCTTTTAAATCATTACTTTTTGGCTGTGTACGTATTATCAGAAATCCCACTCCAATTTTAAACAACGCTAGTTGAATCGCTTTGTTACCTTGACCTGCTTCCCCAAATCCAAAAGAAATTTTGTTCTGTGGTGATAATAACTCCCAGTCTGCTCTCAAACCGAATGTATCCCGCACCTCGTCATTTAATTTCCACAATCTACAATTCAAGGATAATTCGTCTGGCGAGTAAACTTTTGGCGAGTAAAGGTAATTAGCTACATTAAATAGTAAATCTTCTTGACAAAATGCTTGGGGTTTCCAAACTGACTGATTTCGGTCTGGTAAATGTGCTATTTCTATTGCTTCAAGTAAATTTTCAAATTTATTACTCTCAAATAGCAACGGATAAACAAAATAAATAAATGAACCTTTTTCCTCTGCGCTGACTTTTACTTTTTCCCACTCCATTATTTTTCCTCAATCTGGTATGGTTATTTTTACAAAAAACCAGTAAAATAATATCTATATCAACCCTTTAAAACAATCTAATTTTGGCTAACAACGTAAGGTGGGACAAGATAAAAATCATGAAACTCTCTGACCCTGACCTCAAAACTATCTGATTTTAGGCTCATAGACCTAATTTTACTGTAAAACAACAATATTATAGATTATTTTCAGATTTTTTAGTAAATACTGTTGTCCTTATCGCGCAACGCTGCCCTGAAAGCGCAAGAACCGACATTATACAGCCTTCTCCACTGCCAGATCAATTTCCTGCCCGTAGAATAGATTATGTATTTTTTTCATAACCAAATCAGTCCCAATCGCGTCCCCTTCATCACCG
>NZ_JAIQZN010000079.1 GCF_023333585.1 Argonema antarcticum A004/B2 | reverse complement strand
CGGGATTTATCTTAACTCAAAACCGAAACGTTAATTCCGCAATGCTTCGCCCCTACATAATCTTGTGGCGGGAACGGAGTAACCTAAACTTCTCCTAGTCCCTAGCTATACCTACCGCATATAGCAATTAGTCAAACCAAAAGTTATACTTTTATCACACCTGAAAGTATGATTTTATGGCAAACGTAAAAACAGCAATCTCGCTGCCAGAATCTTTGTTTAAACAAGCGGAGGCGGTAGCTGAAGAACTGAAAGTCTCACGCAGTCGCTTAATGGCACTTGCGCTAGAAGAATTTATCCGCCGTCGTCAAAATCTACAATTGTTAGAGAAAATTAATGCCGCATACGCTGACCCTCCCGATGAGGAAGAACAAGCTATGCTTCGCACTATAAGCCGCTATCATCGGCGGATTGTTGAAGGCGAATGGTAATCAATCAAGGTGATATTTTCTGGATCGATCTCGATGCACTTTATGAACAAACCCAGATTTAGGCATCATCGCTAACGGCAGTTCGCACTAAAGTCCAGATTGTCCAGCCAATTGTTGAAATCAACACAAAAACCATCAATAAGGATAGAGCCGAAAAAGGAGATATGATTGCCATCAGTAATAAAGATAATAGCAAAACCATTGAAACTGATTTTTTCATCGGTGTTTTTACGATCGATTATTTCTACTCTTTCAGTCTATATACTCAATTTCAGATCGACCTCTAACTTTGGCGGCATTTGAGGTAAACTGATGGCAGTCATGCGATCGATCGCTTCGTGTCATGCTGTCTCACCCCCAATCCCTCAACGCTGCACTTGTCCCAGGTAATCTGCGCCGCGTTCATCATATCGCCTTGAACGTCAAAGATATGCAGGAATCCCGCCATTTTTACGGAAATATCCTGGGTTTGCACGAATTGACAGGGGATGAAGTTCCCAAAACCCTGGTTGACTTGGTAGCTGCTGGGAAAGTTGCCAACTTCGTTACTCCCGATGGTACAGTGATCGATTTGTTTTGGGAACCGGATCTTTCACCGCCAGATCCAGACCCCAGTCGCGCTTTTACTCGCGCCAATCATTTAGCTTTTGATATCGCGCCGCAGTTGTTTGATACAGCAATTGAAGTGCTGAAACTGCATCAAATACGCATCGATCATGGCCCAGTTACTCGTCCTACCGGACGCGGAATCTATTTTTACGATCCTGATGGTTTTTTGATCGAGATACGCTGCGATCCTATATAAGAGGATAAAATTTTGCGATCGCGTACTTAAAGCCCGCGCACACTGCTTTGAGCAGTGTGCGCGGCGACTTTAGTCGTCGGGTAAAAAAGGGTTTAGGCTCAAAGGATTTTTGAATGCGTGACTTTTGACCTCCTACCTAAGTCCTGCTTGAGTTTCAGACACTGGGGGATATATATAGCAACCGCTCTCGTCTGTTAGGACATTCTTAATTCCACCAAACCGTTCGGACTTCGGCGTGAGCGCTCACCTCGTAGCTGATACCAAATCCGGGTTATTTACCCCTTTATATAGTGTGAAGCTAAGCGGCAATAAGTGTATTCCCCTAAGCAAAGCCTTTCTACCGCAATGCTTCACCCAACTTATGGATAACGGGGGTTTTTATCCCGGATTTGGTATGAGCGCTCAGTCGAAGCCCTTGATTCTAGACCCTTCTTCCCCTAGTCCCTCAACACTCGCCCCTAGCTCCTAGCCCCTAGCCCCTAGCTATATATGAAGATTTGTAAATATACTTGACGAGGATAGCAGAGGTGAGCCAATATAGTTTCAGAGGCGAACAGAGGCTCTGGAAAAACCAAGAGAAATTCTACTCTCCTATCCAAACCACAATTAGTTTTACAGGAAGAAGCTGACATGACTAACACCAACGCAATTAAAACTGGCCTGAGCTTTGCAAAGATTGCCAAGAAAACCTACATACTTGGTATTTTGACTGCTAGCACCCTTGGTCTAGTTCCCTTTACCGCCCAAGCCAATCCTAATCCTTGCTGCCAATCTCGTGGTGGCGACAACGCTGTCATTCAGACGAGTAACCAACAAGCGACTGTTAATGGTAAGGGTAACTTAATTAACCAGAATTCCACTCAGTCAAATAACGGCGGTCGTCGCCAAGGAACAGGCAATCAAGGTATTGTACAAGACCAATATCAGGAAGCCAACAATCATGGGTATGGTAACCGAGTGAATCAAACAGCTCGGCAAAGCAATGGCAACCGAAATCAAATTCATCGTCCCGTTCAGCGTCCCTCTAGCTGTAACAATACTTGCGCTAAGAAGGGAATTTAGTTACCGCGATCGCGTGATTTTGTCAGCTTCCTAGTAGAGGCGGAAGAAAGTACGAGGCTTGCGAACGCTTCAAGCCTCAGCAATTTCTTCCTCCTAATAGAAGCTGTTACTTACAGAAAATAAAGCCATGAAGAAAACTTACATATTTGGTGTTTTGGCTGTTGCCACTCTTGGGATGTTGCCCCTGCCTGCAATGGCTCAATCTTACAACAGTAGAGGTGGTGATAGTGCTGTCTCTCAACAAAGTTCGCAAACCGCTACAGTAACGGGCAACAGCAATAACGTGAAAAAACATATCAATGTGATTAATATCGATCGCAGCGGTAGAGGCGGGCGTCAGAGATTCGGGGGCAACCGGGGTGTTGTGCAGAACCAAAATCAGGGAGTCGATGTCAGGGGCGATCGCAATACAGTTCGTCAAAACGGGCGGCAATTCAATAGCGATCGAAGCAATCCGGGTTTTGTCGATCGCTCCATTTAAAATATTTGTTCCGCTAGCTTTTTCAAGAGGTAAACATGAGAGTTTCTTTAATTGCGTTCAGCTTTTTATCTGTTGCTACTGTTTTAGTTTTTGAGCCTTTTTCAATCTCTTCTGCTAAAGCGCAGTGCGTACAATTCGATCAGGGCATTCAAATTTCCATCAGTGGTTCTGGACCAGCGCAACGCAGCAATAACGTAGATATGCAAAGTGAAGGGGCCTGTAGAGGAAACGCTATTGTAACTACTGGTCAACAGATTCATGTAGGGCCGGGTCGGGCAGTTCAAGAACGAAATGTACGACAAACTCTGCGCGGCGGTAGCAACAATGGAACTGGGAAAGGCCCAACGGTGCAAATTCGAGTTAATCCCACAATTGACGTATACAACGCGGCAGATCGATACAGAAATTTACAGCGTCGGTAAAAAGTAATTTCTCGATCTTTCTGCTAGACTTTAATCAGATTTTCTCGCAAAGAAAAATCAACGATTGCTCGAATAAATACGCATAGTTAATAGCTATAACGATTAATTTTGGGCAGTCGTTTTTCTTAAATTAGGAGTTGACGTATGAATCGGATGTTTTTGATTTTTGCTACTACCTGCATTGCTTTAGTTGCTGCATACGATCGGGCCGCAATCGCCGAAATATTTTTCGATAAATCCAGCCAAAAAACCAACATCGACTTTAATCGCAATTTGCAGGATATCGGCAATTCTAGTAAGTTTAATCACTTGCTATACCTAAAGAAAAGTTTTTTCTTACCACATCTTGATTCAGGAGAAGTTAATCCAAATAATTTAAACCAAACAGATAATTTACTGGCTAGAGAGCCACAAAGAAAAAATCCTCCTGCCATACATATAACAAAGCCTCGTCAGCCGCAACAAAATGTTTCCGAACAACAACAAACCACCAGAATCAATCTGGATTCGCCAAATATTAGGCAAGCTCATAATCTGGTAATTAGCAGCGATTCAGACATACACTTAACTGCACAAATTACTGTAGACGGCAGAGTTGTTAAAACAATAAAAGGTCGTGGAGGTACGGTTAATTTATCAAGATTTCTCTCCAGAGGCAGGCACAATATTCAAATTTCAGGTAGTTATACACCTGCAAGTTCCTCCGTTAAAGTGGAGTTTTCCGGTTCTGGCACAACAGTAGATCAAGCCGTAGGAGGTAGCGGTATAGTAAGGCAGATTTTCATTATCGATGTGGAATAGCCAAACATTATAGCGGGTTTCAGTTGCGTGAAATACACCGCAGAAACCCGGTTTCTTCAAGAAACCGGGTTTCTAGCCCTGGTGCAAGATGCGAGTTATAAACAACATCCAAACACCGAAGTCTCGCCTGTGCGAACAGACTCGGTGCTTTTTGCTTATAGTAGGTTACATCGGAGGTATACAGCCCTTTTCAGATGAGTGCGGTACAGAGAAACTTAAAGAAACCTCTTCAAGAAACCGAGTTTCTTGAAGAGTTCTTGAAGAAACCCGGTTTCTGCGGTGTACTGAATGCAACTGAAAACCGCTGTAAGCTATCGTAGAAACAGAGGCATTCACCTTGCTTGTCCTGTGTGACTCCATTCAATAGACAAGGTTACCTCTGCGGAAACCTTTGAACCACGCTTAAAACTCTGCTTTGCTTAGGTTATTTAACTCATAATTTTTGTAAACTATTTCAGAGGTAGCGTTTGAGGAGGTGATTAGAGTCTAAGTAGTTGTGTCGTTAGAGAGGCGATTTACAGATGTTCTCGCGTCAATTCCTAATTCAGATGGCGCACGATCGCGAACTTTCTCCAGAACAGGAGGAAGTGTTCTTGCTGCGCTTTGCAGAGGAGATGGAATACGAAGAAATCGCCTTGAAACTGGAAACTTCCGAAGGTGCCTGTCTCAAACGCATGGGCCAAGTCTATAACAAATTTGGGATCGACGGTTTTACCAGAGGCAAAGAGAACCGTCTCCGCATTTACCTGCACAATCAGGCGCAGCGGCCTAGAGAAGAAGAGGAAAGAAGAGGAAAATATGGAGACGCGGTGATGGCGTCGCCGTTATCTGAAATTTCCAATACCCAGACCCAAAACGGCAAGATCTTTATCTCCTACCGCCCCCAAGAACCAGACCTCCACCTTGCCGAACAGCTCTCAGAAGCCCTGAAAGCGTCTAGTCAGCAAGTATTCATGGCACAGGAAACCATCCGCCTGGGAGAAAATTGGCCCCAACGCATCGACATCGAATTAAAGCAGTGCGATTACTTCCTGCTGCTGCTATCTCCTCAATCTGCCTTCAGCGATATGCTGATCTCGGAAGTACAGCGCGTCAAAGAGTTGCGTTCTATCCACAACAAACCGGCAATTTTAGCCATTCGCGTCGATTTTCCGCTCAACTCGCCGCTAAGCTACGACCTTCGCAGCCATTTACACGACGTTCCCCAAATTCAGTGGCGAGGAGAAACCGACACAGCCGCCGTTGTGCAAGAAATCCTCAGCTTTGTCAAAGATGGGCGTAAGAATATACAATCTGATGCCCAAGGGCCGATCGATCGAACAGATCTCAGTCTTACCCAGATCGCATTAACCCTACCCGTAACATCGGAAAGCTTGGATGGTCGTCCATTACCAGTAGCAGCGCCAGAAGTACCGGAGGGTCAAGTGGACTTAGCCTCCTCCTTTTATATAGACCGACCTCCGATTGAATCTCGCTGTTACGAAATGATTTTGCAACCGGGCGCTTTGATTCGCATCAAAGCACCCCGACAAATGGGCAAAACTTCCTTAATGGCTAGAATTCTCAATCAGGCAGAAAATTCCGGCTATAAAACAGTAAGTTTGAGCTTTCACCTCGCAGAGCGATCGATCTTCAGCAACTTGGATCGATTCTTAAAGTGGTTCTGCGCTTGTGTTGGTTTAGAATTGCAGCTGCCTAATAAACTAGCGGACTATTGGGATGATATTTTTGGCAGCAAAGTTAACTGCAAAGCCTACTTTGAAAAGTATTTGCTCGCCGAAATAGATCAGCCGCTCGTCTTGGGATTGGATGAAGTCGATCGCGTTTTTGAACACCCAGAAATTGCCGACGACTTCTTCGGACTTCTCCGAACTTGGCACGAAGAATCGAAAAAGCGCGACATTTGGAAAAAACTTCGCTTGGTAGTCGTACATTCCACAGAAGTTTATATTCCCCTCGACATCAATCAATCACCTTTCAACGTAGGATTGCCAATTGAATTGCCAGAATTTAGCAGCCATCAAGTGCAGGAATTGGCGCAGCGGTACGGATTGAATTGGAACGCCTCCCAGGTAGAACAACTGATGAACACGGTGGGAGGACACCCATATTTACAGCGGTTTGCTCTCTATCACATTGCTCGCCAAGACATCACCCTCTCTGAACTGCTCCAAACAGCACCTACAGAAGCGGGACTTTATAGCGATCATCTGCGACGCCACTTGTGGAATCTTCAACAGCGCCCAGAATTAGCGCAAGCGATGCTCGAAGTTGTTGCTACATCTAACCCAGTGCGACTAGAAGCAGAAGTGGCGTTTAAATTGCACAGTATGGGGTTGGTACATCTGCAAGGTAATAATGTGAAACCGCGCTGCGATTTATATCGTCGATATTTTAGAGAACGATTGGGAAGCAGTTGATGAAGACAGCACAAAAATTAGTCGCGATTACCATATTTTTGACACCGTTATTAATATGTAATGTAGGAGTTGGTTTAACTGCAATCTTGAACCAAGAGTATTCTCGTGACCAGGTTCAACCTGGTCACGAAAACCGAGAGATTCTACCGGACGTTGTACAAGCAAAGAAATCTTGTTCGATTAGCGGACGATTATTCGGCGATGGTATCCAAGGAGACGGATCTTACTACGTTGTACCTTCCGCTCCTAATAGGGATGAGTCTCGATCGAGGATGGCTCGGATCGATTCTTCTAACCCTTCTTATCAATTATCGTCTTTGCCAGCAGGTCGTTACGTTCTTCGCGTTTTTCGCAGCGAATCCGGTTCCCTCCTTCCGGTAAAGACTTTTCCCCGCCAGAGAGAGGTAAACTGTACTGGTAGTGCAATCAGAAACGTGGATTTTGAAGTCCAGTAAGGGAATTGCAGATTTGAGATTTAAAATTGCTTTCTTTGAATTGCAAATCAAAAATTAAATCTAAAATCTAAAATTTAAAATCATCTAGGGTCATCTATATGAAAACAGAGAGTTACGGCAACGGACTTTCTCATCATTATAAATATCAAGTTGGCGGAAGTCTACCACCTGATGCTCCCACTTATGTGAAGCGACAAGCCGATCGCGATTTTTATGAAGGAGTGAAAGCTGGGGAATTTTGCTATGTACTTAATTCCCGACAAATGGGAAAGTCCAGCTTGCAGCTGCGAACTATGCAAAGGTTAATTTCAGATGGAATTGCCTGTGCGGCGATCGATCTTTCAGAGATTGGTAACTGGGATGTCACCCAAAACCAGTGGTATGCAGGTGTTGTTTATTCCTTAGTAAATAGTTTCGATCTGTTTGACAAAATAGAATTAAGGAGTTGGTGGCGCGATCGGGAGTTTCTCTCCCCCATACAAAGGTTGAGTCAGTTTATTGACGAAGTTTTGCTGGTTGAAGTCAGCCAACCTATCGCTATCTTTATTGATGAAATTGATAGCATTCTCAGACTTAGCTTTCCGACAGATGATTTTTTTGCATTCATCCGCTACTGCTACAACAAACGAGCCGAAAACCCAGAATACAATCGTCTCACTTTTGCGCTTTTGGGAGTGACAACCCCATCCGATTTAATCCAAGACAAAAATCGCACGCCTTTTAACATTGGCAGAGCAATTCAACTTAATGGCTTTCAATTAGATGAAGCTCAGCCTCTAGCTAAAGGGTTGGCAGAAAAAATCGCCAATCCCCATATCGTGCTGAATGAAGTGTTAGCCTGGACTGGTGGACAACCGTTTCTCACCCAAAAGATTTGTAAGCTTATTCTTGAAGAAGCAGAGTTATCAGCACATTTCGTAGCGGATGATTTATCTTCAACACAAAACTTTATACAATCCCAAATCCTCATTCCCAGGCTGGAGCCTGGGAACGAGCCAAAATCCAAAATCGCCCATGTCGCGCAGCTAACGCGATCGCACATCATCGACAACTGGGAAGCGACTGATGAGCCAAAGCACCTCAAGACAATACGCGATCGCCTCTTAAGAAATGAGCAACACACAGGCAGATTGTTAGGACTATACCAACAAATTTTACAACAAGGCGAAATATCAGCAGATAACAGTTCAGAACAAACAGAATTACTCTTATCGGGATTAGTAGTCAAACAGCAAGGAAAATTAATATCTGCCAACCGCATTTACGCCTCCGTATTTAACCAAAATTGGGTCGAAAGCGTATTAGCAAATCTGCGACCTTATGCAGAATCATTAACAGCCTGGTTAGCCTCCAATTGCCAAGACGAATCCCGACTTTTGCGCGGCAAAGCCTTACAAGATGCCTTAGAATGGGCAGCAGAGCAAAGCTTGAGCGATCGCGATTATCAATTCTTGACAGCCAGCCAAGAATTAGACCGAAAACAAGTTGAAATCGCCTTAAAAGCCGAAAAACAGGCAAATCAAATATTAGCTGAAGCTCAACAAAAAGCCGATCGCACAATCAAAAGAGGCATTGCCGTTTTGGGCGTAATTTCCGCCCTCACAGCAGCAACTATTTTCCACGCCGCTACAAGCATAAAAGCCGAATGGGAAGGACTGAAACTAGAATCCAAAGGCATGAACTCCTTAAGATTATTTGAAACTCAAGGAGGCGAAGAAATCAAAGCTTTAGTCTCAGCCATGCAGGCGGGACAAGATTTGAAAAAAATGGTGGAAAAACATAGCCAGTTGCCAAAATATCCAGCCATCAGCCCATTATTAGCATTACAAACAATTCTCGATCAAATCCACGAACGCAATCAACTAAAAGGTCATCAAGGCCAAATTTGGAGCGTAAGTTTTAGCCCCGATGGCAAGCGCATTGCCACTACAGGAAACGACAACACTGTGCGTCTTTGGAATCGATCTGGCAAACTGCTATCTACATTCAAAACCAATCAAGGTGAAGTCAAAACTGTAAGTTTTACTCCTGAAAAGAAGACCAATCCAAAATCCAAAATCCAAAATCCAAAATTGCTTGACGGATATCGCATTGCCACAGTAGGAGCAGATGGAAAAATTCGAGTTTGGAACCAGTTTGGAAAACCATTAAATTCTCCATTTAAAGGTCATAAAGGTCAAATTAGAAATATGAGTTTGAGCTTGGATGGAAAGCGTATTGCGCTCGCTGGTTCTGATGGTACAGTGCAAATTTGGAACCAATTCGGACAGCAATTAGCTCACTTTAATAGCACGCGGGGTGAGATTAGAAGTATGAGTTTTAGCCCTGATGGACAGCGCATTGCCACAGCAGGCGCAGATGGCACGGTGAGACTTTGGAACGAGTCTGGGAAACAGCTAAATCAATTTAAAAGTAACCCCGGTGGAGTTTGGAGTCTAAGTTTTAGTCCTGATGGACAGCGCATTGCCACCACTGGTGCAGATGGGACGGTGCGAATTTGGAAACAATTCGGCCAGCAATTGACTCAATTCAACACTAATCAAGACAGAGTTTGGAGCGTAAATTTCAGTCCTGATGGACAGCGCATTGCCACAACTGGTGCAGATGGGACGGTGCGGCTTTGGAACCAATTTGGGCAGCAGTTGGATAAATTCAACTCTCATCAAGGTGAAGTTTTGAGCGTGAGTTTTAGTCCCAACGGACATAGCCGGGATGGACAGCGCATTGCTACCGCCGGAGACGATGGTACGGTGAAACTTGCGGATTTGTGGGATTTACAGGTGTCGCGATCGGTTTCGCGAGGTCAACAATTACTTCTCAAAGATAGAGAGTTTTGGCGTGTAAGTTTTAGCCCCAATGGAAAGCACATTGCCACAGCTTACTCCAATGGCATGGTGCGACTTTGGAACGAGTCTGGACAGGAGTTAATTTCTGCATTCAAAGCTCATAAAAATTTAGTTTTAAGTGTAAGTTTTAGCCGTGATGGACAGTACCTTGCTACATCAGGAGATGAAGGCATCGTGCGGCTTTGGAACCAATCCGGGCAGATGTTAGCTGAATTCCAAAGCGATCGGGCCAAAGTTAGGAGCATCAGTTTTAGCCCCGATGCAAAACGCATCGCTACCGCCGGAGATGACGGCACAGTGCGACTCTGGAACCAATCTGGAAAACCCCTAGCTTTAACTTTCAAAGCACATCAGAGTCGAGTATGGAGCCTATCTTGGTCGCCGGATGGACAGCACATTGCCACCGCAGGAGATGACAGCACCGTAAAAATTTGGAATCCAAATGGTCAAATTTTGACTCAATTTAATACCGAGCAAGGCGAAGTTAGAAGTATGAGTTTTAGCCCCGATGGACAACGCCTTGCTACTGCGGGCTCGGATGGGACAGTAAAACTTTGGGTTAGGTTTGATAAGCCATCTGGACAACTGCTGCTAGCTCAATTTAAAGCTCAAACGGGAGATATCTTTAGCGTCAGCTTTAGTGCTGATGGAAAGAGTTTAGCTACTGCTGGTTCTGACAGCACTGTAAGGATATGGCGCGTTGAAGAGTTAGATGAATTGTTGAATCGGGGGTGCGAGTGGCTAAAAGATTATTTGGCTACTCATCGCGAAGTTAGGGAACAATTAAAAGTGTGTAAATAGTACAGAGAAACCCGGTTTCTTGAAGAAACCGGGTTTCTGAGTGAGCCATTTCTTTGTAGGTTGGGTTGAGCGCGAGCGAAACCCAACGCATTTGCCCTAGTTTGGTGCCTCAACCCAACCTACAAAGCTAAAAGTGTGTAAATAGTAATGATGAATGTGGTACAGAGAAACCCGGTTTCTGAGGTGTACTTCATACAACTGAAAACCCCTATAAATCAAAAACCATAATCAATCTTTCGGTAATCCTAAATCTGGCAAACCTTTGACAATTTTAACGGTTTCTAAACTAACCGTAATCACCTGTTTAATTAATCGCACAATATATTCTTCATCATGAAGTCGATTGGGATCATTTGTAATACCACTACGGTTATCTGTGCTAACCTGATATTGGTCAATTATCCAATCTAAAGCGCCCGATAAATTCACAGATTTGATTCAAGTCTTTAACTGCTAGTTCAGAGAAAACGTAACTACCCATAATTTAGCCTTTTTCCATCTGTTCTAGCTTTTCTTGTAACTGTTGAAAAACTAATTCACCATCGACAACTTTTCCTTGACGAATTTGTTCTGTTCCTTCAGCGATCTTTTCCCTTAGCTCAAACAGTTGTTTTTCTTTGTAATCATGTTCCTCCAAAAGTTGAAATGCTAGTGCTAATAAATCATCAACACTTTGATACTTACCTTGCTGTAATTTTTCGATCACAAACTTTTCTTGTTCTGGTTTTAAAGCAATTTGCATTTTTTGTTTCCTCATCTGCGATCTAGTTTCTCGTTTAAAATCACTCGCAAAGCTAAAGCTTGGATATTAGCTATCGCTTCTTGTTGAGTTAAACCATACACCAAAACACCTGGTATTTCTATAATTTCTGCAATCCAACGACCATCATCTTCTTGTTCAAATTCAATCGTGAAGTGAGTTGATATTGAACTTTGCATTAGATCACCTCTATCGAAATTTTATGACCATGTTTCACCCACTCTGTCATATCAACAAATTCTTCATCTTCATAGTCTGATGGTGAACAAAATTGTTCTTGAATTTCCTGCATTTCTCGATCGCTAACATACGGAATCGAAGCCAAACTAAAAGCAAGTCGTTCTTTTCTCACTACTTCAGGAATGATTTCTCGAACTGCTTGAGCAGCATAATGTAAAGCTTCCTGAATATCCTCTATTTCCAAGTCAGGAAATGCCTCTAAAATTTCATTATCCCTCATTCCTTCGGCAAACATCCCAACAACAGTAGCAACAGGAATCCGTAAATCACGAAGGCAAGGAACTCCCCCCATTTTTTTCGGATTGACTGTAATTCTTGTGAATTTCATAATTAATCGCTCTCCTTACGATAGTATCATAAACTTCTAAACCCAATTTTTATACAGAGAACGGGTAAAATTTAATACTTCTTCCTGTCTTTCTTCTGAGAGTTTTTGGACGGCAGAGGTAATGCGATCGGCAAGAGATACCCAAGTTTTTGTTTTGGCTTGCCAAACTACGATAAACTGTTCGGGAGAAAGGGTATGGAGTGCCAATGTTTCCCCTTCTGGGTTTGTAAATTCTACTTCAGATGCGCGATCGCTATATTGTTCCACAATAGCACCGCGATCGCCAGCCGATCGTCCTAATTCAGGAATATCAACCAGTAGTTCCACCACATCAAATAAATCAGGTTTAATCATTTGCGCCTCCTAACATAAAGCGTAACAAGTCTTGCGATATCTTCATTCGGTCTAACGATCCATCCTGTGCGAACAATTTCTTGCTGTCCTTCTTCCATTCCCCTTATTTCCAAATCAACCTGATATCGCTGTCCATGTTCATCAGATATTCCCAAATTTGCCTCTGCATCCATAGCTTGTGCTTGAATTTGCTCTAGTAAAGCTTGATAATTATCTTGAGTAAATCCCAAATATTGACGAAACATTATAGCTTTATCTTTTCCAATTGGATTATCCTGATTTAGGGCATAATCTGTACATTTTCGTGGATCTATCAATAGTTGCTTGGCGACATCTATTAGCCTCATTATATTTACTCCGCCCGCTTTCTGACAAAAATATTAACACTCACTCCCACCTGAATGTCAAAAACATTGTAAACCGGTTGCGATGTTCGCTTTCTAATATTACCTCCTAAATCAAAAACATATATTTTACTAAATTCTTTCTCCAAAAATTGACGCATTCCATCAAAAGCCAGCGCATCAACAAAACTATTATTGGTGACGAAAGCCACAATTCCCTCATCACTTATTCTATCACTCGCCCAGCGAATTGCTTTTACATAGGTATCTGACAAAGCGTTTTTATTAGTCGCCTTTGATGCTTTAGCGTAAGTCGCCGCAACCACATCATCAATTCCCGTTTTATCTTTGGTCTTATATCTACGATTTTTATTATTATCATTCTCATTCAACTGACCAACATTATAAGGTGGATTGCCAATCACCACAAAAATATTTGATTGTCTTTGCCTTTCAACGCGCTTCATATTTTCAGGACTAAATAAATTTAACTGTTGAACAGCTTGATCTTCAAACGTATCAACTAAACAAATACCTTCAAAAGTTTTATATTCCCCCGCTTGCTCAAAATATTCATGCTCAATATTCATCGCCGCAATATAATAAGGCAACAGCATCACCTCATTACAGTGCAATTCATGTTCATACTTATAAGGTAAAGCCGATTTTTGAATTCCGGCGATTTCTCGCATTACCCGAATAATAAAATTCCCCGTTCCCACAAACGGATCGAGGATATGAACGCCTTTATCAATTAACGACTTCCCAAACTCCCTCTGCAAAATTTCCTCAACACTTTTCACCATAAAACTTACAATCGGTTGAGGAGTATAAACAATGCCGTGAGTATCGGCAACCTTTACCGAAAACCCTTGGAAAAATCGCTCATAAATCCGATTGAGAAAATCCTGTTTTTGCCCATAATCATCAATAGTGGCGGCGGTTTCCTCAATGGCACCATAAAACCGATCGAGCTTATTCAAAAAATGACTGCGACTAAATGATTTAGAAGTTAAAGCATTAATTACCTTTTCAATTTCTACCGCAATAATATTACGTTTAGCAAAATCAGGATTATTAAATACGCTCCGAAAAATGCGTTCAGTCAATAAATGCTGAATCAACATTTCCTCAACCGCTGCTTCCGAAAGATTGGGGTTAATTGATTGACGACAAAGTTGCATAAAGTCGGCAAAAGCATCAATAAACTTTTTGTTTTTCTTCTCCTGATCTCGGATTAATTCTAGTAACGCAGTAGCGTGTTCCTTAACGCGAATACCAAACTCTTCAACCGCCCTTTCCCATTGTTCAATAGCTGGGGGTCGATATTCAAAGAACTGGCGCACCATATCTACTAACGCCTGTGGTTTGGTGATATCTTCATCCATCACCAGTTTGCCATCTTGGTAGAGAATAGCGCGATCGGGCCGTTGAAAAATGATATTATCTTTGGGATAGCCAGCAGCAAACTTTTTCGGAATTTCCTTCTTTAAATCATCCTTAATATCCTTCGCTTCCCAATAAGCACGCGCCAAGTTATAATCATCAACCAATGCCCCATCCATCCGAATGGGCTGTTTCTTGGGTCGCTTAATCGCATATTGTGGCACTAATGTCCATTTGAACTGCCGACCACAGGACTCTAACAACTGCTGAAATGCCGTTTGCACAGCCCCTTCATGTACAACCCCCAACTTGGCATACTGTTCTAAAGCTTCGTAGTAGGCTTTAACAGGTTTGTTGGTGGGCTTGAGACTGAGATTCGGCATAGAAAAGCTTACGTATAAGTAAACAATTGACTTTATTCAGTATGCCTAACTATAGCTGATTGGGACGGTTCGATCGGCGATCGCCGATCCATCGTCAAGGATGGAGATCGCCTTACCACCTTCAGCGCCGCCGCCTACTTCTCGATCGCCTCTCTTCCAGAGAAACCACCTCAGCTTCGCTACTTTCCCTTGCCACCCGAATCAACAAACCAGCTGCCAGCAAACTCGCAATCATCGAATTGCCCCCATAGCTAAACAATGGTAAAGGCAAACCCGTCGTCGGTAGGGCACCCGTCGCCACACCAATATTCATCAGCGACTGTCCCACCATCAAAATCATTACACCGATCGCCACCAGTCGATGAATCGCATTTTGAGCCTTCATCGACACAATCAATGCCAGCGTCCCGTACACTAAAAGCAGCAGCAACAGCACCATGCCGCCAGCAAAACCAAACTCCTCAGCAAAAACAGCAAAAATAAAATCCGTGTACTGAATCGGCAGATAAAATAACTTTTGCTGAGACAGCCCAAATCCAGCTCCCCAAGTCCCACCAGAACCAACCGCCAGCAGACTTTGAACCAACTGGTAACCATCCTGCATTGGATCGGCCCAAGGATTCAGAAAAGACATGATCCGCCGTCGCTGATATTCCTTAACACTGATACTGATAGTCCCTAGCAGCAATCCACCCAAAGCCGTTCCCATCAGGTAAATATAAGGTAACCCAGCTGCTAGAGCGATCAGCCAAATAGTAATCCCGCAGAATGCCGTCGTACTCAAGTTAGGTTGCAGCAAAATACCCAACAGCACGAAAGTGAAAATCAACAGCCAAGTCAAACGGACTTTCCAGCTCAACCGATCCCATTGACCAAATATCCTCGCACTTTGTAACACTAGGAAAGGCTTAATCAGCTCCGAGGGTTGAATTGGCATCGGGCCAAAAGACAGCCAGCGGGTCGCTCCATTAGTAGTCGTTCCCAATCCGGGAATCAAAGTGACTAAAATCAATGCTAATAGCAGTACCACAAACCAATGAGCCATACCCAAGACATAGCGCAGCGGGAAATGCACCATAAGGTTAAATCCCACCATGCCAATCAAAACTGATACGAGTTGTCGCTTAAAATAGTACAGCCCATCTCCGTAATTGGCGTCCCCGACAGGATAAGACGCCGAGAACAACACCACCAATCCCATAAACAGCCACAGGAATGTTAACCACCGCAACAATCGGGCTTCTATTGCCCATTCCTGGAGGTCGCCATCAACAAAGGGAATTAGGTGACGTAAGTTCACAAACCTCCATATAACATCTAGACTGCGCTCCAACCAATCTACACTACATTATAAAAACTTTGCCGCCTTTGACTCATGACTGTAAGCCATGAAATCAAAAGCGGCGCTATTTGAAACTGCTAATCCTCTGGGGGAATGGGCATCGCGAATTTTGTAAAGCTTATCTTCGGGAGTTAAAGGAGTCCTGTATTAGCACCCTGCTTACCAGTTGCCAGCTCAACTTTGACGATTTTGCCACCCATTTTCATAATCCGTTGCTGTTCGCGAAACCAATTGTCATAGGGTACTAGCTTCGTAAAATAGGTGTTTTGGAGTTCCCGCTGAGTCCGAATGCGTGTCTGACTGGGAACGCAAGCAGTTATCTTGAACATCCGCATGGGTTAAATTCTCCTGGTATTTAATAAAAGTTTAGGGTGTTGTTAACACTCTCAGGTCTGAAGACGCGCTCGATTCTTGGTTCAAACGAGTCCACTTAACACAGAACAGTTACCTGTTTCATGCCAGAGATGGTTCTCTCCCCAAGCGTTCATCCCATGATCGGGATCTGTTCGGGTATGATCTACCCTACAGTTTAAAACCTAAAAATTTGGTTTTTTTGGTACTTGATGTAAGTGAGTTTTTACCTGTACAAGCTATTTCCTGTACAGAACCCCCTAAACCTAGTTTTCAAGGTGCTTTGCCTTTCGGCTACTGGGTTTTTTTAAGTAGGTTGAATACCCTTTCCTACTAAAATTCAGTTTACCACATCGAAAATTAAAAGTTGTCCTTATTAAAAAATCCAAGGGGAATAAATTTACTTGAGTCGATTTTCATCCCAGCCCTGAAAGGACAGGGTTTTCAATCTCCGATAACGTTTATATAAAAACCAAGGTCTGGGAGTCAAGAGTAAATACTAGCCGAAGATAACTTATCCGATGAATTAGACAAGCCTTCAACGCTCTAGCATTGACTCCAGACTTTCCAGACCGTGACTAGGATAGAAGACAGAGCTTTAAAAACTAAGCCTTCAGCTCCTCAAGAAGCATCTAGCTCAAGCCGGAGCAGATGTAGTCGAAGTAAACGCCCATTTCCTTACCAGCATCAGCGCCTACGAGGCTAGCGGTAACTTCCTTCATAGCTTGGATAGCTTGCACTGTAGCTGAGACGGGAACGCCCAAGGAGTTGTAGGTTTCCTTCAGCCCGTTGAGTACGCGCTCATCAAGAATGGAGGGGTCACCAGCCAACATGGCGTATGTGGAATAGCGCAGGTAGTAGTCCAAGTCGCGGATGCAAGCGGCATAGCGACGGGTGGTGTACATATTGCCACCGGGACGGGTGATATCAGAGTACAGTAGGGCTTTGGCTACTGCTTCTTTGACAATGGTAGCGGCATTAGCGCTGATGGCGGTTGCAGCGCGAACGCGCAATTCGCCAGTTTGGAAGTAGCCTTTCAGCTTTTCCAGAGCGGAGCTGTCCAGGTATTTACCTTGAACGTCAGAGGAGTTGATAACAGCGGTAATCGCGTCTTGCATCTTTTTGCTTCCTTAAGTCACCTAATCTGGGAATCTTTAACTGAGTGCAGAGGGAGGACAACGTCCTACTGCATTGCACCAATCACGTAGTCGAAGTACGCACCAGCTTCAGATGCGTCTTCAGCAGACAGCAAGGAGGTGGCAACATTCTTCATGGCGCGGATGCCTTCAGCTACCGCAGGAATGGGGGTGCCCAGGGAGTTGTACATTTCACGAACGCCCACCAAACCGATTTCTTCGATCGGAGTGACATCGCCAGACACAACTCCATAGGTTACTAGACGTAGGTAGTAGTCTAGGTCGCGCAGGCAAGTAGCGGTCATTTCTTCACCGTAGGCATTGCCACCGGGAGAAACAACATCAGGACGCTTTTGGAACAGTTGGTCGCCAGCTTGCTTGACGATGCGTTCGCGAGAGTCGGTCAGTGTTTGGGCGATACGCAGACGACGTTCGCCACCAGTGACGAAGCTCTTGATGCGATCGAGTTCACCAGGGCTGAGATAACGAGCCTCAGCATCGGCATTCACGATGGATTTCGTGACGATACTCATTTACGGAATCCTCCAAAAAATATGTAACCAGGTGTGTTTTAACTGGCAAAAAGCAACTGTGTAGCTGATTTGAGTTATCTGTTGCGATCGAACCCCAGAGTCTAACTTATGCCTTAGCACATTATATTCTGAGGCCAGCTTCAGTATTCTTCAAACTTCTCATCTATCAGACGTAAATCTGATAGATGACACAGCTACCTTCGCAAATATTTTGCGACATTACCGTCACATTTTGACTCTGCTCTTAACACTTTGTAATAAAAGTCCTAATGTTTGCATTCCGAGAGGCAACCAAGTGGAAATAGCCCCTATTTGGAAGGGGCTAGGGAAATTTTAGATTTTAGATTTCAAATCCAAAATCTAAAATCTAAAATTTTTAGAACCGACCGCCCAAGTAAGAGGGCGAGAGGCTCGACCAAGGCTGCTTCACCAAGTCTGTGGCTGCTTTGACGCTGCCCAGGTAGTTGCCAGCCGGTAGAGAGGGGAAGCGATCGTAAGGCACCACATCCTCACCGAAGTATTGCGCGTACTCTGGACTCTCGACCACAGCTTCTACGGCTGCTCTCAACCCTTTCTCGGCCAGAATCTGGTTGTATTGACGGATTTCGGCCTGAGTAGCTGGAGCCCGACCCAGAAGGTGACGGAAGAGGAATTCGATTACCTTAGTGTTGGGATAAGGAGTGTAGAAGCGCCGACGATAGACCTCGGAACTAGCCAGAGAGCGAACAAACTCGCGTACAGAGATTTCTCCATTGCGGAGCTTGCTTTCCAGGTCAGAACGGCGGAACTCATTGGGAACTTGACCGCTGAATACATCCATCACCTGACAGTAGATGGCGTTGAGTACCAAAGCAGTTTCGCCCTGATTCATCCCTGGATTCATGCGGTAAATCCGAGCCGGTTTGCGGCGCGTCGTCCCAACACCCACCTCGACAGATTGCCCTTGACCGTTGCTGAAGGAGCGTCCCTTCTCGATAAACAGGGGCTTGGTCTTATCCATAGCTCGTGCTTGACGCGCTATATCCGCCATAGCCTTGCCCATCAGCGGCATCTTCGTGGCATCCATGCGAGGCTTCACTGTTGAGAAGCTAGGCACTACCACGTCGTCGCTTTGCTTGGTGAGCTGGTTGTACAGTTTTTGGCTATTCGGGAAGTTGGCGGCGGGTAAGGTGAGGAAGCGATTGTAAGGAACGGTATCTTCACCAAAGGCTTGACCGTACTCGGCGCTGTTCACGATCGCACCGATAAAGGCGCGAATGCCGCCAGAAGCGAGAATCTGGTTGTATTTGCGAATTTCTGCTTGGTCTAGAGGTGCCCGTCCCAAGAAGTGCTTCGTGCCGAGTTCGATTACTTTGGTGTTGGGATAAGGAGTGTAGAACTCTTTGATGTAAAGGTTCGACTCGCCCAAACTTGTGATAAATTCCTTCAGATTGATTTCACCATTGCTCAGTTTGCTCTCCAAGACGGTGAATTCATTCTTCACGATGTAGGGTTCCACATCGCGCTCAAATATCTGCCGATAAGCGGCGCGAATCAGAGTTCCCAGCTGATTCTTGTCGGCGTTGTCGGTCAGCTTGAAGACTTTGGTTTGTTCGCGCTTCTTGCTGACGCCTTGGTTGATGCGGAATTGAATATCGGGTTCAGTCCGAATGTCTTTGACTTCACCCAATTCGACAAAGAGCGGATTTTCTGCCTTCTCTATGCTGTTACCAGTCTCGCCGATGCTGCCAACGCGGAGGTTGCGTAGGGCTACGCCTTGGGGGGTGAGATAACGTTCGTAAGGAACGGTGTCTTCATTAAATGCCTCGTTGTACTCCAAGCTATCAATCAAGGCATCGACTAGGGCGTAGAAGCCTTTTTTGGCACAAATATCGAAGTATTTGTTGTTTTCTGCACGCCCGTAGGTGGGGCGACCCAATAAGCGGCGATGGATATATTCGATCGCTTTACACACATACAGCGATGTCCAGTACAGCTTGCGGAACAGGTCTGATTTAGCCAAGGCGCGAATAAATTCCCGCACTGTAATCTCGCCGTTTTCCAGCTTGATTTCGGCTACTTTCAGGCGCTGACCTTCGTAAACATCCCGCCCAAACACTTGCAAGTAACAAGCGCGAATGAGAGCTTGGGTTGAGCTTTCCGTGAATTTAACGCTGACGCCTTGTTTGGTGAATCCGCGTCTGCCGCCAAATCCGGTAAAGCCAGGAAGTTGATCGAGCTTAAACACTTTGGGTCCGAGGGTACCCGGTGCTTTACCCCGTGCGGCTGGGTTGCTGAGTTGGTTTTCGATGCCAGCGCCGCGACGAATCAGAATCCGCCGGGTATCCTTACCAAAAGGAGCGGGTCGGCTGCTGGGATTGCGAGTTTCTTTCGGGAAGATTGCCCCAAACTGAATTTCTAGGGGGTCGTTGCCGGAACCGTAGGGGTGTCGATCGGGCAGGGGCCGATCGTAAGCTGCAAAAGTCGTGATAAACTGCGGTACCTTGCGGAATGGCGCACTGTAATTAAACAGGTCTTGCTGAGGGCCCCAGTTGCGACATTCTTGGGCTTCTTGACCCAATCCCCGGATGTAGGGTACTGTTTCTTCGCCGAAGTAGTCGGAGTATTCTTCGGAATCTACCAATGCGTCTATTAGACCCGGTAGACCTTTGCTCGATACTAGAGCAAAATATTTTTGCACTTCTTCCCGACTGGAAGGGCCGCGTCCCAAAATGTGACGGAAAGCTAATTCTAGAGCGCGACTGTTGATGTAAGGCTCGAAGAAGTTTTTCCGATACAGGGGAGATTTACCCAAACGACGGATAAATTCCTTCATGGAGATTTCGCAGTTCTTCACCTTGGATTCCAAGTCGGAAATTCCCAGGCTGTATGCGCGAGTAATATCTCGTTCAAAGACTTGTCTGTAGGCAGCTTTGACGACATCTTGTTTTTCCCTAGCAGAAAGTCCCGGTTTCATCACGAATTTGGGACGCTGTTCTGCCGCTAGGGCGTAAATTTGGGGCAGCTGCAAACCTTGCTCGTAGCCAGAAGGACGTTGCCGCACTTTGTCCGAGGGGGTTGGGGCTTTAAATTCGGTAATCAGAACATCCATGTACTGACTGACGATATTTGTCCCTTCTGGGTCTTGCCGGAAATAACCGAGTGCTGCTTGCTTCATTTCTTGCAGGGCCACGATGGTGGCTTCGCCGGAGCAAGCGTTTTCAATAATTTCGCGCAATCCTCTGGTGTTGACGGCGATGATATTGGGGTCACCGGCGACGATCGCATAAGTGACGTAGCGCAAAAACCAGCTGAGATCTCGCAGAGATTTCTGCATATTGCCCGGGCCGTAGCGGGCTACGTTGATCGGTCGGAAACCAGCTGGTACGGGGCCACCGCCAGTGGCACTAAAGAGCGATCGCAATCCCTCGAAGAAACCGCCGCTAGTTTCCACATAAGTTGCGGTTCCTAGCTTCATGCCTTCCTTCGTGTCTACAGCAGTTCCAGCCATGCTCATCACTGGTGCTTCCTTCGGCTTTTCTAAGAAAGCCATCGGGGAACCGCCGACAAAAATCCGGTTAGCTGCGCGGGAAACGATCAGATCGGCATTTTGCGTGAGGGTGCCAGCAATTTCTAGACGTCTAGCGCCAGAACTGAAATAGCTAGCCAGTTCGCTCAGCTCGCCGCGCTCTAAAAAGCGGTCTTGTTGTTCCGCTTGCGAAATTGTCGCAACTGGTACGGTTTGATATAGTTGCGGACGCGCAACAGAGCTTCCACCACTTGCTTTTACACTCATCGGTTCTCAAAAGCTCCCTATAGAATTGTCAGATGTTCAGATGTTCAGATGTCAGATGCTTCGTCGGCTTCGGTGCTTCTTGGGCTGTCCCTTCCTTGATAGACCCTGGGCAGTACACAGTACGGCAGGGCTGGTCTTATCAGCGAAAGAGTTGCAGCAGCCCACCAACTGTAGGCCGAAATAACTTTACTTTGCCTTGACCGCTTGGTTTTTGCGGTTTTTCCTTGTCTTCCTTCTTCCCATAGAGGGTAAAGAGGCGAGTGGATTAAAGGGGAATTTGTTAAAACTGGTCGCCCCTTAGCAGTCAGACCCTTTTCCTTTTAAGTGCGGTTTTGCGGTTAGGGCCGATCGGCACATACACCACAAAGCCACACTTTTTTGCCTCTGACGAAAGCATTGGGTAAGGGTGCTTTAATAATTGCCTGGGTTTAACCAGCCCAGTCTTTAGATTAGAATGTTTCGGGCTCGTCACACTCATTTATTAAAAAATGTGTAGAACTAGCCTCCCTGGATTACTACGTAATCATACTGGATTGCGGCAGAGTAACTGAGAAAATCGATAAGTTTTGTTACAAAAGGGTAGTGGCTAGAAAAGTCACTCATTCAAAAGTCACTCATTCAAAAGGGGAAGAGCCAGAGAGTGGGGGAGAATGACAACTGACCACTGACAACTGACAACTGACCACTGACCACTGACCACTGACCACTGACAACTGACAACTGACCACTGACAACTGACCACTGACCAATGACTAATCAAGATATTACTTCCGCTGTTGAGCGTCTTTACGATACTTACCCGTTTCCGCCAGAACCTTTGCTGGATAGTCCGCCACCTGGGTACAACTGGCGCTGGAATTGGCTGGCAGCTTATAATTTTTGCACTGGACAAAAACCGCAGCAGCAGAATATCCGCATTTTAGATGCTGGGTGCGGTACTGGGGTGGGGACTGAGTACCTGGTTCACCTTAACCCCCAGGCTCAAGTTGTTGGCATCGATCTGAGTGGGGGAGCTTTGGCAGTGGCGAAAGAGCGCTGTCAACGATCGGGGGCCTCTAGGGTGGAATTCCATCACCTCAGCTTGTATGAGGCAGCACAACTCCCCGGTGAGTTCGACTTGATCAACTGCGTGGGGGTGCTGCACCACTTGCCCGATCCGAAGCGGGGTATTCAGTCCCTGGCTGCGAAGTTAGCGCCTGGGGGATTGATGCACATTTTTGTCTATGCGGAACTGGGACGCTGGGAAATCCAGCTGATGCAGAAAGCGATCGCACTTCTCCAAAGCCGATCGCAGGCGGGGACGCCAGCGCCACGGGACTACCGCGATGGCGTCAGTGTCGGGCGTCAGATATTTGCTTCATTACCAGAAAATAATCGTCTTGTCAAGAGAGAAAAAGAAAGATGGTCGATGGAAAATCATCGGGATGAATGCTTTGCCGATATGTATGTTCATCCGCAAGAAATTGACTACAACATCGATACTTTGTTTGAATTAATTGATGCTTCCGGGTTAGATTTTGTCGGTTTTTCTAATCCCAAAACCTGGCACTTAGATCGGCTTTTGGGGAATAATCCAGATTTGATGAAACGGACAGAAGGATTGAGCGATCGCGAACGTTATCGATTAATCGAACTATTAGATCCAGAAAACATCACCCACTACGAATTCTTCCTAGCGCGTCCTCCTTTACCGTCATCTGATTGGTCATCGAAAGAAGCGCTTTTAGCAGCAATTCCAGAACGCAATCCTTGTATGGATGGATGGCCGAGTCGGTGTTTGTTTAATTACGATTATCAGATTGTCAACTTGTCGGAATCTGAGTTTGAATTTTTGCAAGCTTGTGATGGTAATTCAGATAAACGTAGAACGATAGGAGAGATTTTGACTAGTGTAAAATTGGAAGAGTCAGGAGTGCGATCGCTCCTAGAGCAACAACTAATTTTACTAACTCCGAACATCAAATGAAGTAAGAGAAAAGCTTATCAAAAAGTGATGATGAAACCTACAAACGAGCAAACCCAGGGGCTATATAGAATTTGTTACCGACTTACCAACGTTATTTACCCTGGATGGCAGTATAAAAGTATTGAACTTGTCCGGTTAGATGAGCGAACTGGGAATCTATACTTACTTGCTGGAGATAATTTAGAATTTGAGATAAAAAGAAGTGGAGGATACGAGTCATGACAGCAGCTAACTACGATGCTATGAGCCTTAATGAGTTACGTCGATATGTTTTAACATATCGAGAAGATATTGATGCGTTTCACAAATACATCGATCGCTCAAAAGCGGCGGGGCGCATGATCGTCATTGACTTGGAAGACGTTCATTGGGAAGAAAATATAACCGATCGAATTCTAAAAATGACACCTGTTGAGGGTGAATCAGAAGAGTCGTAGTCTTGCCTAACAAATCCTAACCCGATCGATTACTTCGGAGTGCAGGTCTTATCACCATCCTACGATTCCATCAACGATCGCACCCACTGAAAATCACTCTCGCTTAGCGGTGGGACAGGCTGCTGTGAATAATCGATCGCAAAATCTAGAGCCGCTTCCTGATAAACTTGTCCCAAGACCTCAGATAAATTCACAACAGGTTCTTCATCTCCTGACTGCAAAGGAAGCAAGAATTGAGGAATCGATTCCCGCACATTAAACGGGTAGAGTTCAGCTTCGGGACGGAGATTAGCCCGACTGACCAGAATGCGGTAGTCTGATCGAATCGCTTCCGCCATTGGCATAAAGTTTCCCGTTCTCAGCAGATCGATTTCAACTAAGTGAGTAGCACTGTTCAAAACCTTTTGTCGCTTAGTCAGATACTTATCTCGACCTTCACCCACTCGTTTATTCTTGGGTGAGAGGACTTCCACAACCGTTACCACCCGCCCCGTCTTTACTTCCCGAATCTCTAGATAGCGTTCGGTGATTTCTTCAGTCAGGGGCAATGTCACTCGAATTGGCTTGCTTAGCACCCCAGTTGTTACAACAGAAGGTCTATTGGCTTCAGGGTTTTGTTGGAAAATAGAAGCATCTGGAATACCGACCAGTAAAGCATCCAAGTAAACCCGTTTCTCTACAGCAGCTCGATAATTGGGTATGAGTGAGGGATTGAGCGATCGGGCCAGCTCGATAATCAGCCAAGAGTGAACCTCTGACCACAGAGAAGGATTTTCAAGATAAGGGTTCATCCCTGGGAAACTCGGTGCCATAATCGCAAGAGAAGGAATGAGAAAAGGGACGATGGAAAGAAATGCGTTCCATCCATACTATAGCCACAGTCACATAAGTTAGGACAGTATAGATCTATAACAGCAAGGAAACGACTGTGTTTGCACTCAGGACTCAGCACTTTCCTATACCAAGAATTACTTTATGGAAACTGCTATGCCGCATATAAAGGCCCTTCGCCAAACATTGTACGAGACAGATTACCTGCAATGGATAGAAACAAATGTAGAAAAATTGCGGAATCAGGACTATGCAAATGTGGATTGGACTCACCTGATTGAAGAAATTGAAGACATGGGGAGGAGTGAGAGGAGAAGTCTAGAAAGTAACCTGATTGTAGTTCTGCTCCACTTGCTTAAATGGCAATACCAACCTGAAGAAAGAAGCGGCAGTTGGGAAGGTAGCATTATCGAGCATCGCAGGCGTGTTAAAAAAGCTCTAAAAGAGTCTCCCAGCTTAAGACCCTATCTAGACAGCATTTTCGCTGAATGTTACGCAGAAGCAGTCAAACAAGCAAAAGCTGAAACTGGCTTAGCACTAGAGACTTTCCCTACAGAGTGTCCCTACGAGCTGACAGAAGTGACGGATGATGGGTTTTTACCATAATGAGGGGCTAGTGCCGCTACGCGGAAGTCAAAAGTCAAAAGTCAAAAGTCAAAAGTCAAAAATCGTTTGAGTGTCAGGCATTTAAGTACTTCTGAACTGGTGGGTTATTTCTGCCGCGCGGCGCTAGGGAAGAGGGGAGAGGAGAAGAGGAGAGAGAAAAGCTAAGTAGGGGTGGATTTAGCAGATAAACTGTAATGGAAACGGAAGAGTTAACAACCAAACCCGCCTGTACTGAGTTTTGAATTGAAATGAGCTTAAACGGACAGAGCAAAATTCCACAGATCCTTAAAAATCGTGAAGCAGAAGTCTTGGCCGACTGGCTGGGCGAGCAAATGGCAGCTGGTATCCGCAAAGACTTGCTCAAGGAAATGGAGTTGCGCGAAGAGTGCAGAGAATTCCTTGAGTTATTTACAGATGCTATCCAACAGGGTAACTTCACCAACATCCAATCCCCGGAGTGGCGTGGCTTGAAGGATATGTTGGCTAGCGTTTCCCGATCGCGCACTCAGAAAGGCTTCACGCCAACAGAAACCGCAAACTTTGTATTCTCGTTTAAGCAGCCCTTATTCAAGCGCTTGCGCCAGGAACTGGGACAGAATGGCGAAACCCTACTGGAAGAAATTTTGTCTGCGACTAACCTCATAGACAAACTGGCTCTGTGGACAACTGAAATTTATCAGAAAACCCGCGAGGAGGTAATCCTGCGCCAGCAAGAAGAGCTAATGGAACTCTCAACGCCAGTCGTGAAGCTGTGGGAAGGCATTTTAGCCCTGCCGATCATTGGCACCCTCGACAGCGCCCGCACCCAAATTATGATGGAATCTCTCTTGCAGATGATTGTACAGACAGGTTCCCAAGTTGCGATCATCGACATTACCGGAGTGCCAACTGTGGATACCCTGACGGCGCAGCACTTACTAAAAACGGTAACTGCGGCTCGTTTGATGGGCGCTGATTGCATCATCAGCGGTATTCGTCCTCAAATCGCTCAAACGATCGTCTACTTGGGTGTAGATTTGGCCGATATAACTACCAAGGCTTCCCTCGCGGATGCCTTTGTTCTGGCTTTGAAGCGATCGGGATTTGCGATCTCACGCTCCAAGTCCGCTATTTAAGGAGGGAGGAAATATTATGGAACGCATCGCCATACTCCAGATAGGCCACTTCCTCCTCGTCACCATTCAAGTCGATATGCACGATCGCCTAGCGATGACTTTGCAGGACGACCTGACAAACCGCATTAGCCAGACAAGCGCTCGCGGTGTACTGATCGATATCTCAGCCTTGGAGATAGTTGATTCCTTCATCGGGCGGATACTGGGAAACATTGCCAAAATGTCGCGCATACTGGATGCAGAAACGGTGGTTGTAGGAATGCAGCCCGCTGTAGCCATCACTCTAGTAGAGTTGGGACTCTCTCTAAAAGGCATTCGCACATCCTTAAATGTTGAGAAGGGAATGGCTCTCCTGCGGTCATCGTTAGGAGATTCTGAAGGGGGGAGCATGGACGGTGATGCAGAAAAATGAAGTTATCAGCATCAGATCCTCCTCAGATGTTGTGCTAGTAAGGCAGGCAGTGCGTCAGTTGGCCGTAGAGTTAGGTTTCAGCCTGATAAACCAGACAAAGATCGTCACGGGAGCCAGCGAACTGGCACGCAACACCCTGGAACACGGGGGTGGCGGGACTGTAAATATAGAAGCGCTGGATGAAGGAACCCGTCGCGGTCTGCGACTGATTTTTGAAGACTCCGGGCCGGGTATTCCAGATCTTGAACTGGCGCTTAAAGATGGCTTCACTACAGGAGGCGGACTCGGTATGGGATTGAGCGGGACAAAGCGGTTGGTCAACGAATTCGATATCGTTTCCCGTGTCGGAGAAGGCACCCGCATCACAATTACAAAATGGAAGTAAGAAGATTATGAGAGAAACCGTCGTCTTGCCTATTTCGGAGTCCAGTCAAGCTGGTGAAGCGCGACGGCTAGCTATGGCCCTCGCGAGCCGTCTTGGCTTCAACGACACACAGCGAGGAAAGGTAGGCATCGTCGTTACCGAGATCGCAAATAACTTGGTTCTCCACGCTAGGGAAGGCCAACTGCTACTAGGGTCTGTGGCAAAAGACGACATCGCGGGTATCGAAATATTAGCTCTGGATAAAGGGCCGGGAATGGTTGATATCGGGGAGTGCCTGCGGGATGGTTATTCTACGGCAGGTACTGCTGGCAAGGGTTTGGGGGCAATTAGTCGCCTAAGTGCTTTTTTCGATATTCATTCTGTTCCCAATGTGGGGACAGCTTTATTAAGTCAGATCTGGGCTAGCCAAACACCGTCTAGCACACCATACAGCAATATAGAAATAGGTGCGGTATGTCTGCCTAAAACAGGTGAGGAGGTTTCGGGCGATCGTTGGGCAATCGATCGCTATGCCGATCGCACTCTGCTGCTAGTATCAGATGGTTTGGGTCACGGGCCGATGGCCGCCCAAGCTTCTCTAGACGCGATCAAAATATTTCGAGAGAATGTCCGCAAAAGTCCCGCAGAAATTATGGAAGCTGTGCATGGGGGTTTACGAAGTACGCGGGGCGCTGCTGTGGCGATCGCGCAACTAAACTTTGAACAACAAATCATTCGTTTTGTAGGAGTGGGAAATATTTCTGCCAGCGTTTTTTCTGAGTCGGGAAGCTACAGCATGGTTTCCCACAACGGCACCGTCGGACACGAGGTTCGCAAAATTCAGGAGTTTGTTTATCAGTGGCCAAAAGGAGGGCTTTTGGTGATGCACTCCGATGGGTTAGGTACTCAGTGGCGCTTGGATCGCTATCCTGGTTTAGCCGCAAAACATCCCAGTACAATCGCCGGAGTTTTGTACCGCGACTTCAACCGAGGACGCGACGACGTAACGGTGGTAGTTGTTAAAGAAAAGTGCTGAGTGCTGAGTGCTAAGTGCTGAGTACAAACACAGTCTTGGCCTTGTTTTGAGCGTTCAATACTGTCCTAACATATCTGACTGTGGCTATAAAGAAAATTGAATTAATTGCAAATTTTAGATTTAAGAATTGCAAATTTAATTTTTCAATCTCAAATCTCAAATCTCAAATTAATTTACCGATGACTACTCTACTAAATATAGAAATACGATTTGAACAAGATGTCGTAATTTCGCGTCAGCGGGCGCGACAAATTGCACAAGATTTGGGATTTGACTCCCAAGATCAGACGCGCATTGCCACCGCTGTATCCGAAATCGCCCGCAACGCTTTTCAATATGCCAAGCTGGGAAAAGTTGAATTTGGCATGGAAGGCGAATCGCCTCAAACGCTTCTAATTTCCATTAGCGACAAAGGAGAAGGTATTGCCGATCTGAACATTATTCTGGAGGGAAATTACAAGTCACAAACCGGAATGGGGTTAGGTATCATTGGCAGCAAACGTTTAATGGATCGGTTTGATATCGAATCTTCGCTCAGCGGAACTACAGTGGTGATGGGAAAGACATTGCCGAAACGCGCTGCTAAGTTAACAACCAACCTTTCGATGCAGATTGCCGATAAGTTGGCAATCCAACCTCCTGAAAATCCGTTTGCGGAAATTCAGCAACAGAATCAAGAACTTATTCGGACTTTAGACGAACTAAGAAAGCGCCAAGAGGAACTAACTGACCTAAACCGGGAACTGGAAGCTACCAATCGCGGCGTTGTGGCGCTTTATGCAGAATTAGATGAAAAAGCGGAGTTTTTAGAGCGGGCTAACGAATTAAAAACCCACTTTCTCTCAAATATGAGCCATGAGTTTCGCACGCCGCTCAATTCTATTATGTCTCTGTCTGGAATGCTGATCGATCGCATGGACGGCGAATTGACGACAGAACAAGAAAAGCAGGTGATGTTTATCCGTAAATCCGCAGAAGGTCTTTTGGAATTAGTTAACGACTTGTTAGATTTGGCGAAGGTCGAGGCAGGCAAAATTGTTGTTCATCCAAAAGAATTTGAAGTGAGCGATTTATTCGCTACTTTGCGTGGTATGCTGCGCCCGCTGCTTAGCCATAACTCTTCGACTTCGCTCATCTTTGAAGAACCTGTCGATATCCCAATTCTCAACACCGATGAGGGAAAAGTTGCCCAAATTCTCAGAAATTTTATTTCTAACGCACTTAAATACACCGAACAGGGTGAGATTCGCATCAAAGCAGATAAGATCGGCAACAACGTTGTATTTTCGGTCGCAGATACGGGTATCGGTATTGCACCTAAAGATCGAGAGCGCATTTTTGAGGAATTTACCCAAGTGGATTCTCTCCTTCAAAAGCGCTTTAAAGGAACGGGTCTCGGACTACCGCTGTCGCGCAAGTTAGCCGAATTGCTGGGAGGTGACGTTTCACTTTTTAGCGAAATGGGGGTGGGCTCCACATTTTTTGCTACAATACCGATCGTGTATGGGGACGAGACTGCAAGGGCATCTGTGCCGAGTATTAGTTGGCAGTTAGATCCGCTGCGGTCGCCGATACTGGTGATAGAAGATAACGCGGAAACTATCTTCACTTACGAGAAGTATTTGGAAAAATCTATTTATCAGATCGTCTCGGCCCGATCGCTCAAAGAGGCAAAACACGCACTTGAGAAGTTTAAACCAAAAGCCGTGCTGTTAGATGTCTTGCTAGAGCAAGAGAGTACGTGGTCTTTTCTCTCGGAAATGAAACAAAACCCAGCGACGCAAGATATTCCCATTTTGGTGGCAACAGTTATTGATAACGAAAAGAAATCGCTGGCTTTGGGGGCTGATGCGTTCTTGATCAAGCCAGTCGATCGATTGTTGCTTTTGAAAAAAATTAATACTCTAGTCAGGGGAGATATTCCGCCAAAGTTATTGATTGTTGACGATCGGCTGGTGTCCCGTTATTTACTCAAGCAACTTTTAGCCGATTCTCGGTTTACCATTATTGAGGCAACAGACGGGCGTTCTGGCATTCAGCTAGCGCAGAGCGAAAATCCGGCTTGCATTTTTCTCGATTTGGTAATGCCAGAAATGAACGGGTTGGAGGTTTTAGAACATCTGAAAAGCAATACCGCTACTCGCCATATTCCTGTAATAATTAATACTTCCAACCTGCTGTCAGAAGAGGAGATACGCAATATTGGCAATCGTGTGTTAGCAATTCTATCTAAAGAAAGTTTATCTAGTCAAGAGGCATCCGCTATTCTAAGTGAAGCCCTGATGAAAGCTGGGCTAGTTCTATAGCCAGGAGAGCAGAGGAGCAGGGGAATAAAAATGTTATTTTTTTGAACAAAAGCATCACAACTCCGAAATAGCCGTAATTTTGTGGCAGGAAGGGAGTAAAGAATTGCAAATATGAAATCTAAAATCTAAAATCTAAAATTACCCAATTATGCCGGATCAGCATCAAATCACAATATTGCACGTAGACGACAACGAAACCAACCGCTATGTGGTTTCTCGGACACTTCAGAAAGCCGGGTTTGATGTTGAGGAGGCGGCTACTGGCGAAACTGCGTTGCAAATCATAGCACAGCAACAACCAGACTTAGTTATTCTTGATGTCAGGCTTCCAGATATCGATGGGTTTGAAGTCTGTCGCAGGATCAAGACTAATCCTGCGACATCTTTTATTCCGGTACTCCATTTATCTGCTAGTTTTGTCAAAAGCGAGGACAAGGCACAGGGGTTAGATGGCGGTGCAGATGGCTATCTAGCGCAGCCGGTAGAGCCGATCGAATTACTAGCTACTGTTAAAGCTTTGCTCCGCATCCGAGAAGCTGAGGAGTCGGCGCTAACTTTGGCGAAGGAATGGCAAACAACATTCGATGCGATGAGCGATAGCGTTTGTCTGCTGGATCGGCAAGGAAAAGTGATGCGATGTAACAAAGCGATGACCCAGCTTCTCTTAAAATCAGAAACCGAGATTAGCGATCGCTTTCATCAGGAACTCATGCAACCTATTTTAGGCAGCATTGAGGTAACTCCTTTCGATCGCATCCAAGAAACTCTGTGTCGGGAAAGTATAGAGATACAGTCAGTAGACCGATGGTTTTCGGTAACCGCAGATCCCATCTTCGACGAGGGTCAAGTTTTTACGGGTGCAGTTTACATTGTGGCTGACATCACCAACCGAGTAAGAGCCGAGGAAGCACTCAAATCAAGCGAAGAACGGTTTCGGATGTTGTTGGAAAATGTGGAAGATTATGCAATTTTCTTCCTCGATACAGACGGGCGCATTACCAGATGGAGTATTGGGGCAGAACGCATATTAGGTTATCGGGAAGCAGAGATACTGGGACAACCTATCTCAATTATCTTTACGCCTGAAGACGTGGACGGCGGTACGGACAAGCAGGAATTGTCCAAGGCAGTCAAGGAAGGTCGCGCTGAGGATGAACGCTGGCACCTGCGTAAGGGGGGCAGCCGTTTCTGGGCGAGTGGCATTGTAACGCCCTTACGAGATGCGACGGGACAGCTACGTGGCTTTGCCAAAATCATGCGCGATTTCACAGAACGCAAGCGATCTGAAGACGAACGGGCCCAGCTACTAGCCCGCGAACAGGAAGCACGGGCAGAAGCTGAAGCGGCGAACCGGATGAAAGACGAGTTTTTGGCGACACTTTCCCACGAATTGCGATCGCCTCTGAATGCGATGCTGGGATGGGCGCAACTGCTCAACAGCCGCAAGTTTGACGACGCTACTACGGCTAAGGCGATGGATATTATCGAGCGAACTGCCAGGACACAAGCTCAATTGGTTGACGATTTGCTTGATGTATCGCGCATTATTCAGGGTAAGTTGCGTCTTAAGATTCGTCCGGTTGAACTTAGTACAGTGATTGGAGCGGTTCTGGATACGTTAGGCCCAGCGGCTGAAGCTAAGGAAATTCAACTCGAAAACATCTGCGATCCTAAAGTCGGTTTGGTTGCAGGGGATTCAGACCGCTTGCAGCAGATAATGTGGAACCTGCTGTCAAATGCGATTAAGTTTACACCTAACAGAGGGAGAGTTGAGATTCGATTAGAACAGGTTAATTCTGATGTTGAAATTAAAGTAACCGATACGGGAAAAGGCATCAGCCCCGATTTTGTGCCTTATGTTTTCGATCGCTTTCGTCAAGCCGATAGCTCTATGACCCGGCGGTACAACGGACTTGGCATCGGTTTGGCTATTGTACGCCATTTAGTGGATCTGCACGGTGGCACAGTTCATGCCCACAGCGAAGGCGAGGATTTGGGAGCAACATTTATTGTGAGGTTACCCATTATACCCGTGCTATTCGAGGCAAGCGAGAGCGTGACCATATCCACGGTTGAAGCTGGAACCCCGCTTGACAACCCGACCGATCTCAACGGTTTACAGGTACTCGTGGTGGATGACGATGCCGATACGCGGTTGTTTCTCTGTACGGTACTGGAACAGTGCGGCGCTAATGTAACACTAGCTTCATCGGCTTCATCAGCATTTGAGGTAATTCAGAATTTGAAACCAGATATCCTGGTCAGCGATATCGGGATGCCGGAAGAAGACGGCTACAGTTTGATCCGCAAAGTCCGGTCGCTCTCACCAGAGCAAGGGGGAATGATTCCAGCCGTTGCCCTGACGGCTTATGCTAGATCGGAGGATCGCACGCGATCGCTCTTGGAAGGTTTTCAAATCCACATACCCAAGCCAGTCGAGCCAGCTGAGTTAGCCGCCGCAGTCGCCAACCTCGCAGGGAGACTTTGAGGGGAAGAGTGGGGGAGTGGGGGAGTGGGAGAGTGGGGGAGAGAATCACAACGGGTGTGGTCAAAACCCGTTGGTGATGTAGGGGACAAGGAGGACAAGGGGGACAAGGGGGACAAGGGGGACAAGGG
>NZ_JAIQZN010000078.1 GCF_023333585.1 Argonema antarcticum A004/B2 | reverse complement strand
CCTTTTGATACCAGTCCGCCCACCATTACTGGTACTTTGACTAACGACACGGGAGCCAGTAGTACAGACCGAATTACCAGTGACCCCAGTATCAGCGGCACTGTCATCGATGAGTATATGGTAACCGACTTCCGGGCCGGTTTTGATAACATACCTACGAGCAATTTTAAGAGCGTTCTAGCAGACCGACAACCTAACGGTAGCTTTACATTTAATCGGACGAGATTAGAAGAAATCTACGGCAGCACCTTACCAGAAGGAACTCACACCTTACATCTAAAAGCAACAGACCAATTTGGCAATGTCGGAGTCGTTAAAGATATTCCCTTCACCTTAGATAGCACAGCCCCAATTACCCTATTCGACTTAAACGCGGCAACAGATACCAATCCGGTTGGCGATCGCACAACTACCAATAATATTGTCACACTCACAGGTCAAACACAACCAGATACAGCAGTCAAATTACTAGAAACCAACGCCACCGCACTTGCCGATGTCACAGGTAAATTTAGCTTTTCCGGAGTTTCCCTAAATCTAGGAGCCAACACTTTCACAGTACAAGCCACCGACATAGCGGGCAATACTAGCACAGTCAGCCGCACCATTACCAGAGAGCAAGTACCTAATAATCAGGCCCCAAAAATTACCTCCACACCAGTCACCGAAAGCTTTTACTACAAGCCTTACACCTATAAGGTAACCGCTACCGACCCAGAAAACGACCCCCTGACCTACTCCCTAGTTTCTCCAGCAACAGGCCCGATGGCTGGGATGAATATCGACACTCAAGGATTGCTGAGTTGGACTCCTGCCAATACAGGAAACTACAACGTCACTGTGCGGGTGAGCGATAACCAGGGGAATCAAACCGACCAAACCTACACCCTCAAAGTCCCCAGTTATGTAGACGACCGTCCGCCCGTATTTACCAGCTTACCCCTCGTCAGTGCCACATACAAAGAGCAGTACACTTATCAGGCGATTGCATTAGACCCGGATTATTATAGCGACCTCACCTACAGCTTGGTAAGCGGGCCAGAAGGCATGAACATCCAACCCAAGAGCGGGTTGATTTCCTGGACGCCTTCTGGCTATCAGGCAGGGAAGCAGGCTGTTACCATCAAAGTAACAGATTACTATGGAACCTATTCGACGCAAAGCTTCGACATAGCCGTCGAAGGAATGGTTCCCAACAATTCTTCTCCTCTGATTGTTAGCGACCCCCAAAAAGAAGCATACACCACCCGCCCCTATACCTATCAAGTAAAAGCCCTAGACCCGAATAACGATACCCTGCGTTATTCTCTAATCAAAGCTCCGCTCGGCATGACCATAAAGGCAGATACTGGTCTAGTGAGTTGGGAGCAACCGATTTTCAGCAGCGTACCTGACGATATTACCGTGCAAGTGCAGGATGGTAAGGGAGGCATCGACACTCAAAGCTTCCAACTTACCGTCAGTAGCGCCACTCCTGATGGACAAATTGCAGGTAAGGTTTGGGAAGACCTCAACGATAATCAATTCCAGGACGCGGGCGAACGGGGATTGGCGTCAGTTAAAGTCTACCTGGATGCCAACAATAACGCCCAACTGGATGTTGGGGAGAAAACCGTCACCACAGATGAAACTGGCAGCTATTTATTTAGCGATTTAACAGATGGCTATTACACAGTCAGACAGGTAGTACCGGAGACATTTGTGCAAACATCGCCTTTCGGCGCTGCTTATGGAGGAAACATCCTCAAAAATGGTAGTTTCGAGCAAGGTCCTGCCAATGTCGGTAATGGGGCAGTCTCAGTTTATGCCTACTCAACTCCTTTGGCAGTGAACGACTGGACAATCAAAGGAAACTCTATAGATTTCGTATACGATAATTTCTGGCAACCCAGCGATGCTAAAGTCAGCATCGACCTCAACGGTTGGGGACAAGGAGCAATTACCCAAGTTATCAACACAACACCCGGTCAAACTTACCAAGTTACCTTTGATTTGACAATGAACTTCGGTAACTACTGGGATAAACCGATGACCCTTTCTGCAGGCGGTCAGTCTACCAATTTTACAGTCACCCACGTACCGGGACAGACCGAAGGCGACATGAAGTGGCAGCGGAATAAGCAGTGGTTGTTTACCGCCAGTTCCCCAACTACCGAAATCGGATTTTACAGCGAAATTGGTGGATATTACGGCCCAGTCATCGATAATGCGGTTGTGCGTCCCTACGAAACAGGGGGACTTTATCACGGCTTAACCCTGGCCAACAGTGCTACCGTTAACAACAAAAACTTTGGCGTTAAAAAGCAGACCGTCGTTCCCGTCAACCGACAACCTAACTTTGTCAGTACGCCATCCATTTTGGCAACGGTAGGTCAAACTTGGCGCTATCTCCTGAAAGCCACCGACCCCGATTCGGATACTTTAACTTACAGTCTCACCACCAAACCCGACGGGATGACCATCGATGAGACCACGGGTTTGATTGCTTGGAAACCAACACCGGAACAATTAATAAATTCCTCCAGCGTCACCCTCAGTTCTGGAGTTTGGGAAGTAGGAGTCAAAGCTAATGATGGCCAAGGTGGAATTAACACTCAATTTTTCCAAGTACAAGTTACTTTCCCCGACAGCAATTCTTCGCCTGTCTTTATCGCCGAATCTCCCAAGAAGGCGGGAACCATAGGCCACCCTTATCAGTTTACCTTCAAAGCTCTAGACCCAGAAGGAGACGCCGTTACTTACAGTTCTCCCAACGCAGTCGCTTTCGGCGCTTCTCTCAATCCCAACACAGGGGAAATCAGTTGGACTCCCACAGGTGTAGGTAAAGCAGATTTTATTGTCAAAGCCACAGATACCAAAGGTGCTTCCACCGTTAAAACTTTCACGATTGAGTCAGTCAGCAACGCCGCCAACGTTGCCCCAACCATCGTTTCTCTTCCTTCTACCCTCATTGCCCCAGTCCAAGTTTACCAATATCAAATTGTCGCTAATGACTCCAACAATGACCCGCTAACTTATAGTCTCGCTTCTGCTCCCAGCGGGATGCAACTTGATAATAAAGGGCGAATTATTTGGACTCCCACGGCTGCTAACTTAGGTAAAAATGCAATTCAAATTAATGTATCGGACGGACGCGGCGGTGTTGCCAATCAAACTTACGAATTGGAAGTTAAAAATCCCACCGATTTCAAATTAACTTCGCCCAAAATCACCAGCACTCCCAGCAAAAACGCCGCTACAGGCAATCAATATCGCTACACACCCACAGTCAGCAACCCAGACAACGACTTTTTAGTTTTTACCCTTGACTCTTCCCCAGCAGGTATGGTAATTGACCCGGCTACGGGTACAATTGTCTGGACTCCCACTGCTGATTCAGGTAACACTCAAGAGGTAGCACTGACAGTCATAGGTAGCCGCAGCGGTTCAAATACTCAAAATTATACGCTTGCCATTAACCCCACCAATACACCACCCCAAATTCTCTCCAACGCAGTTACCAATGCTACCGTAGGCAGAATTTACCGCTATAAAGTTGCAGCTAAAGATATTGATGGAGATCTGCTAACTTACAGTTTAGCCAATTACCCCGCCGGAATGAAGATCGACGCAGAAAGCGGTGTCATCGAGTGGACCCCATCTACATCTAGCTTATACGATATCAGCGTCAAAGTAGAAGACAGCAACGGCGGCATCATTACCCAAGACTACAGGCTGAATGCCGGAACGTCAATTGTAGACACTCCACCCCAAATTATATCCCAACCAGTCACTTTTTCCGCAGTCGGACAAACGTATCAATATCAGGTGACAGGGATTGACCCCACCGGGACAGTGCCGGTGCGTTACTATTTTAACAACGGCGCTCCTTACTACATGACAATTAACTCGGACACCGGGTTAATTACTTGGAATCCCACTGCATTTGATATTGGTAAACGAGATATCACTGTTGCTGCTTATTCAAGCTATGGCACAGCTTACCAGACTTTTAGCCTCAGCACGATTAATAATACCGCTCCTGTAATTAATTCTACGCCAGTTAACACCGTAACAGCAGGTGCTACTTACCGTTACAATGTAGTTGCTAGCGATACAGATAACGATGCTTTAACTTACAATCTTCTCAATCCGCCACAAGGGATGAGTATCGATAAATTTGGCGGAATTACTTGGAATACGAGTGTTAGCGATATTGGGAATAAAATTATTAATGTTGCCGTTAGCGATAACAGAGTGCAACCAGTTGTCCAGAATTATACCCTAGCAGTGGTAGCAGATAATGAAGTTCCCAAAGTAAATTTAGTTGCTAGCAGAAGTCAGATTGATAAAGGCGACAAGGTTACTTTCCAAGTTTCGGCTTCTGACAATGTTAGGGTCAGCAATCTCAGTTTAAAAGTCAACAACAATCCAGTTGTTTTAGATAAAGATGGATTTGCTACTGTAGCACTTGCTCAATTGGGGAATATTATTGTAGATGCCTTTGCAACTGACCCATCTGGCAATCAAGGGTCAAACAGTAAGACGGTGCGTGTAATTGACCCGACTGATTTGGGTGCGCCAAATGTGAAGTTAGATTTGAGTGGGATTGTCGAAGGAGTTATTACCGCGCCTACTAATATTAAAGGTACGGTGTCTGATAGTAATTTAGACCGCTATACTTTGTCGGTAGCACCTTTAGAGGGTGGCGATTTTCAGGTGATGTTTTCGGGTAATCAAAATGTTAATAATGGAGTTTTGGGTAAGTTTGATTCCTCGGTGTTACAGAATGGTAGTTATGTTGTCAAATTAACGGCTATTGATAAGAACGGTCTGATTAATGAGGTTGAAGATACTATTCATGTGACGGGTGATTTGAAATTGGGTAATTTCCGGTTGTCGTTTACGGATTTATCGATTCCGGTGTCGGGGATTCCGATAAGTGTGACCAGGACTTATGATACTTTAAATGTGAATAGTAAGGATGATTTTGGATATGGGTGGAGATTGGAATTTAGAGATACGGATTTAAGGACTTCTTTGAGGAAGGATGAAGTCAATCAGGAGTTGGGGATAAGTACGGTTCCGTTTAAAGATGGGACGCGGGTGTTTGTTACTTTACCGGGTGGTAAGAGGGAGGCGTTTACTTTTAAACCGAGTCGTGATAGGTTGTCGGGATTTTTACAAGCTGCTGCGCCTCCTGATGTGGATGCGGGAATATATCATCCTGAGTTTGTGGGGGATAAGGGGGTGACGAGTAAGTTGACGGTGGTGGATTCTCGTTTAAGTCATGTGGGAAATGAGTATTACGATTTAGGGGGTACGCCTTATAATCCGGCTGATTCTTATTTTGGTGGTAAGTATGTTTTGACGACTAAGGAGGGGATTGTTTATGAGATTGATGGAAGTAGTGGGGATTTGTTGACTGCTACAAACCCCAATGGTAACAAGCTAACCTTTACCGATGCTGGGATTTTTAGCGATAGTGGGAAGTCGATTAGTTTTGGAAGGGATGCAGGGGGGAGGATTACTTCTGTAACTGACTTGTTGGGTAAACAGGTGAAGTATCAGTATGATGCTAAGGGTGATTTAGTTGGGGTAACGGATAGGGAGAATAATACTACGACTTTTGAATACTTTGCACCAAATCGTCCCCACTTCCTGACAGAAATTAACGACCCCTTGGGAAGGCCCAAAGTGCGAACTGAGTACGACGAAAAAGGTCGGTTGAAGAAACAGTTGGATGTGAATGGGAAAGATATGGAGTTTATCTACGACCCCGCTAACTCCATCCAAACTGTTTTCGATGTATTTGATAAGCCGACCACATACGTTTATGACGAGCGCGGCAATGTGGTGCAGGAAGTAAATGCGCTGGGTGGTATTACCAAGCGAACTTTTGATGAGAACAATAATCTGCTAAGTCAAACTAATCCAGAAAATGAAACGTTCACTTACACCTATGACAGTGATGGCAACTTGATTACTGTTACAAACCCGCTGGGCAATGTTACTCGCTACACCTTCAATCGCTTTGGTGAAGTCCTGACTAAGACAGACTCCTTGGGCAGAACCACTACTTACACCTACGATAGTCGAGGAAATCGCCGCACCCTCACCGATGCTGAAGGAAATGTCTCAAAGTACAACTTGGATTTAGTCGGTAACGTCACCGAAATTATGGACGCTGACAATAAATCTACTCGGTTTGAATATGACCAATTTGGCAACATCACTCGTCAGGTTGATGCCCTCAATAACGAAACTACCTACACCTACGACGCCAACGGAAATCAGCTTAGTGAAAGCACTACAGTAACCACACCTACAGGTAAAAAGACACTGGTCACGAACTGGACATACGATACCGAAGGTCATGTCAAGTCAATGACTGACCCGCAAGGTAACGTCATCCGTCAAGAATACGACAAATTGGGTAATATGACTGCGGTTGTTGAAGAAAATATGAACAATCGCCGCACCGAATACCGTTATAACGAGGAGGGTCAGCTTGAACAAACCTTGTATCCTGACGGTACATCCGCACGTTCTGTCTATGATGCGGCGGGTCGAGAAATTGCCATTATCGACCAGAAAGGACAAACCACTCACTTTGTCTATGATGATCTGGGTCGATTAGTCGAGACAATTTATCCCGATAACACCCCATTAGACCTTTCGGACAACCCCAGAACCAAAACTGAATACGATAAAATCGGTCGTGCCAAAGCCTCTATTGACGAAAGGGGAAATCGTACCGAGTATGAGTACGATAAAGCAGGTCGTCAGACTCTTATCCGCGATGCTCTCAACAACGAAACTAAATACACTTATAATTCAGCTGGAAATCGGCTGACCCAAACCGATGCTCGAAATAATACGACCAAGTTTGTCTACGACGAACTGGGCCGCCAAGTAGAAACTCACTTCGCAGATGGCACTCGCACCATCACTACCTACGATGCCGTTGGACGGCGGAGTTCTTTAAAAGACCAGGCTGGTCACACGACCTATTTTGTTTACGATGCGCTGAATCGACCTATTGAGGTTATTCATCCAGATGACACCTCATTAGACCTCTCAAACAATCCCAGAACCAAGACTGAGTATAACGAACTTGGTTGGGTTACTGCCCAAATTGATGAATTGGGAAATCGCCAAGAATACGAGTACGATGAAAAAGGTCGTCTAATTGAGTCTCGTAGCGATTGTAGTTGCCGTCGCAAAACCTACACCTACGATGCGTTTGGAAATCGGATTAGCGAAACAGATCAGCTAGGACACACTACTTCTTTTGTTTATGACAAGCTAAACCGTCTCGTAGAAACTCACTTCCAAGATAGCTCCTACACGACTACTACCTACGATGAATTGGGGCGCATTAAAACTCAGACCGACCAAGCTGGAAAAATCACTAAATTTGAATATGATGCTTTGGGTCGCCTGAGTGCGGTTGTAGATGCACTACAGCAGCGAACGGAGTATAAGTATGACAAAGCAGGCAATTTAATCCAAGCCAAAGATGCTAACCAACACATTACTCAGTACGAATATGACGGACTGAATCGCCGCACTACTACCATCTTGCCATTGGGACAGCGATCGGACACTACCTACGACCCAGTTGGTAACATCGCCAGCACTATCGATTTCAATCGCAATACTATTACCTACGAGTACGACAAACTCAACCGGATGCTTGCCAAGCGGTTCCCCGATACTACCGCAGTCGAGTACACTTACACGCCAACGGGTCAAATTAAGACTACCAAAGACCAGCGGGGGATAACCACTTATGATTACGATGTCCGAGAGCGGCTGATTTCTCGAATTGACCCCGACAACCAATTCATCCGCTACGGCTACGATGCCGCTAGCAACCGCACTGAGGTCATCACACCCACTGGCACGACTAAATTTACTTATGACAAATACAATCAGTTAGAGACAGTCACAGACCCCAACTTTGGACTTACCCGCTACACTTATGACAAGGCAGGGAATCTCATCCGTACCGTTCTGCCTAACAATACGGTTGAAACTCGCCAGTATAATGATTTGAATCGGCTAGTGTTCTTAGAAAATACTGGAACTTCTGGAGTGATTTCCAGTTATCGCTACACGCTAGACCCGGTTGGAAATCGCAAGGTTGTGGAAGAACACGACGGTCGCAAGGTTGAGTACAATTACGACGATCTCTATCGACTGACTCAGGAGAAAATTACCGATCCAGCTTACAGTAATCGCACGATTAATTATACTTACGATGCTGTAGGAAATCGTAAAAGTAGTAATGATTCTGTAGACGGACTGACAAACTATATTTATGACAATAACGATCGCTTGTTAAGTGATGGCAGCAGTAGTTACACTTACGATAACAACGGCAATACTCTTTCTCGGATTAAAGATGCCACAGAGCGAGTAGTTTACAGTTGGGATTATGAGAACCGCTTAGTGGGGGCGAATATTACCAAACCATCTGGTAATGTTCAAAATCAATACAAGTACAATCCTGATGGTATTCGCGTCGCAACAATAGTCAACGGACAGGAAACTCGCTACTTAATTGATGCGAATCAGGCTTATGCTCAAGTGTTGGAAGAGTATACCCCTGGTGGTGCCGTACAAGCTTCTTATGTTTATGGGAAAGATCTGATTTCTCAAAATCGGGGTGGGGTGCGATCGTTCTATCATGTGGATGGTTTGGGCAGTACGAGGGCTTTGACGAATGCGAGCGGTGTTGTTACGGATACTTATGATTATGGGGCTTATGGCAATTTGTTAGGTTCGGTAAGTAATACTATCAATAACTATCGCTTTGCGGGTGAACAGTTCGATCCTTATTTGGGCGATTACTATCTCAGAAGGAGGTACTATGATTCTGACAGCGGACGGTTTACAACTACAGATCCGTTTGAGGGGGTGATGACTGAGCCGCTGTCTAGGGCTAAGTATCCTTATGTGCATGGGAATCCGGTGAATGCGATCGATCCTAGTGGGCTTTTCAGCATTACAGAAAATACAGCTACTCAGCTAAACATTAGCTCATTAGCATCTCAATCTGTTCCTACGATTAAAACCGCAACAACGCTATCCACAGGAACTTTTCCTGAAGCTGTGACAGCAGCATCTCCAGGAATTGCGAATGTTGCGCGAGCTTCTATTTCAATTGGTGCTCGTGTAGCTGTAAATGTCGCTAAATTAGTATCTAGGATAACTATCTTGGCGGGAGAAGCTTATATTCAAGGCTTTCCAGTTATTGTTTGGGGCCAGGATTTGCCGCAAACTACACAACATACACAAGATGCTATAACCGGGCAAGGAAATACCAAGTATTCGGGCGGGATTGCACCTACCTTTTTATTCCACACGCCCAATTGGCCACGCTCACGTCCTCATCCAGAGTTCTACAACAGATATCCGGGTAGCAGCACAAACATATATCCCAGAAGTTGGTATAACGACGAACAACAATGCTTTTGGGATAACAGTAACCCTATCGAAACTGTAAGGCAATCTAGGGGCAAAGTGTGCGATGAATATCCTTACGCATCAACTGCACAAGGAGGATTTTTGAATTATGAGCTTAATCATGTCTCTCTACGGCTTGTTAGTGCCGAAGAGCAACTAAAAGACATAAAAAACGTAAATGGCGTAATGGTGCAAAATTTCGACAGTCAATATTGGAAGCTTGGAGAATTTTACACAGAGGCTAACATTCCAACACTTGACGCAAGAATGAGTTGGTTTGGTGTGGGAACTACAAGTGATTATTGGTCATATTGGGTGGACAGAAAAGGAGTGAAACATAACTTTTTCTAGTAGTTAAGACCCAACCTTTGATAAGTATCCTCTGGAGGTTATTTGATGTCGGTTTTAACCGAGGCTTTAAACCAGATACTGAACTGGCTGCAACAACACAGACCATCGGATGTCTCATTTCTACAACCCGGTCTATCCAAAGCTGAGATTGAAGAAATCGTTAAAAAGCTGCCTGTTCGATTGCCCAAAGAAGTTTGTGAGCTATATCAGTGGAAAAACGGCACGAGAATGGGTGTCGAGCATTGGGAGTTTTCTTGGACATTTGAATATTGGGGGTTTTATCCTTTACAGTCCGCTAGATATGAACGAAGACAGAAATACGCTACATCTACCTATCTGGTAGGCTCTGATAGCATTAACTCTTTGAACATTTTTTTTAGTGTTGAACCAACAGATGAAGGCTATGTAATTATTAATGAAAGACAAGAAACCTGTCCTGTTATTTTTGAGTATTCTCAAGCTGGAAATTGTAATCCTATCATTAAGTATGCAAGTCTAACTAACATGATGCTGACAATAGCAGAGTCTTATGAAACTGCTTATTGTGCAGATGCCGAGGGTTATTTAATCCCGGATAAGGATAAAACCTTGCAGATTTGGCGCAAATATAATTCTTATCAGATAACAGAAGCAGCACTGGCAAAGCTAGACCAGGAACTCTCGCTAGAGTTGCTATTTGAAGTAGAAGCAGACTTAATTCAAGCTAAACACCCAATGGCAGTAGAACCTTTGCTTCAAGCCTTGCAGAAACCAATAGTTAGTGAAGAGGACTCAGCCATTCAAGGATTAGCAGTAAAAGTTCTAGGCGAGCTAGGCGATGTTAGGGCGGTAGACCCTCTCATTCGCACTTTACAAGACGAAAATTGTACGACTCGATACTGGGTAGCAAAGTCATTGGGTCAGCTAAGAGATGAACGAGCAGTACAACCACTCATCATTGCCTTACAAGATAGCGAACCAGAAGTTCAGCGAATGGCAAGATGGGCGTTAGAGCAACTAAGACAGTAAACCACATTCTCCACTTTGAAGAGATCTCGCCTACTACACGACCCCAACCCCATCCCATAGCTACTCGTGAACCACCAACCTCAAATAAGGCTTTTTAGCCCCGCGACGCGAACCGCTCAACTCCAGCCCAAAAGCTTTGTAATCTTGCGCCAAGAGCGTTCTAAACGTACCGAACTTAACTTTTCTCCTACCATCCAAACTGGTAACGACACTCGCCCCATTATCCGGGTCGCCACCCAACCGCCTGAACGCCTCCTTTACCGTCAGCCATTCACTAGACTCGCTTTTCTTCGTAGGTGGAGTATTGCCTTGAGCCTCCGGTATCGAAATTGTCTTACCTTCCGTCTGACTATGTAAGACAGCATCGCTAGACTGACCGACAGAAGAAGTAGGCGAGTTATCCGTATTACTTTCCGTCTGACGAAGCAATACATCCTGCGGATCGACACTATCCCCTGCTGCTATAGCAGTGGAAGCGATCGCCTTTGACAGACTTGTCAGACGTTTCGTTATACCTTGTAATCAAACTTACGAATTAGAAGTAAAAAATTTCACCGATTTCAAATTACAATCACCTGCAGTTACCAACGCTACCGTGGGGAGAATTTACCGCTACAAAGTTGCAGCGAACGATCTCGATGGCAAGAGCTTAACTTATAGTTTAGCTAAAAAGCCTGTGGGAATGGAGATCGATCCTAAAAGTGGTTTAATCGAATGGACTCCCCCTACCTCTAACCTCTTCGATATCAGCATCAAAGTGGAAGATGGTAATGGTGGTGTGGTTACTCAAGACTACAGACTAAATGCCTCAACGTCAATTTTTGACACGCCGCCCCAAATTATATCGCAACCAGTCACTTTTTCCGCAGTCGGACAAACGTATCAATATCAGGTGACAGGGATTGACCCCACCGGGACAGTGCCGGTGCGTTACTATTTTAACAACGGCGCTCCTTACTACATGACAATTAACTCGGACACCGGGTTAATTACTTGGAATCCCACTGCATTTGATATTGGTAAACGAGATATCACTGTTGCTGCTTATTCAAGCTATGGCACAGCTTACCAGACTTTTAGCCTCAGCACGATTAATAATACCGCTCCGGTTATCAATTCTACGCCAGTTAACACCGTAACAGCAGGTGCTACTTATCGTTACAATGTAGTTGCTAGCGATACAGATAACGATGCTTTAACTTACAATCTCCTCAATCCACCATCAGGGATGAGTATCGATAAATTTGGCAGAATTAATTGGAATACGAGTGTTAGCGACATTGGAAATAAGTCTATCCAAATAGCAGTTAGTGACAGTCGTCAGCAACCAGTCAACCAAAATTATACCCTAGCGGTGGTAGCAGATAATGAAATTCCCAAGGTAAATTTAATTGCCAGCAGAAGTCAGATTGATAAAGGCGACAAAGTTAGTTTCCAAGTTTCTGCTTCCGACAATGTTAGGGTCAGCAATCTCAGTTTAAAAATCAACAACAATCCAGTTGCTTTAGATAGAGATGGATTTGCTACTGTAGCACTTACCCAATTAGGGAATATTACCGTAAATGCCTTTGCGACTGACCCGTCAGGGAATCAGGGACAAAATAATACGACGGTGCGAGTAATTGACCCGACTGATTTGGGTGCGCCAAATGTGAAGTTAGATTTGAGTGGGATTGTCGAAGGAGTTATTACCGCGCCTACTAATATTAAAGGTACGGTATCTGACAGTAATTTAGACCGCTATACTTTGTCGGTAGCACCTTTGGAGGGTGGTGAAGAACAGGTAATGTTTTCGGGTAATCAAAATGTTAATAATGGAGTTTTGGGTAAGTTTGATTCGTCGGTGTTACAGAATGGTAGTTATGTTGTGAAGTTGACTGCTATTGATAAGAACGGTTTGGTTAATGAGGTTGAGGATGTTATTGATGTTGCTGGTGAGTTGAAGTTGGGGAATTTCCGATTGTCGTTTACGGATTTGTCGATTCCGGTGTCGGGGATTCCGATAAGTGTTACTCGGAGTTATGATAGTTTGAATGCGAATAGTAAGGATGATTTTGGTTATGGGTGGAGGTTGGAGTTTCGAGATACGGATTTAAGGACTTCTTTGAAGAAGGATGAAGTTAATCAGGAATTGGGAATAAGTACTGTTCCTTTCAAAGATAAGACGAGGGTTTATATTACTTTACCTGGTGGTAAGAGGGAAGCGTTTACTTTTAAACCGAGTCGTGATAGGTTGTCGGGATTTTTGCAAGCTGCTGCACCTCCTGATGTGGATGCGGGGATATATCATCCGGCGTTTGTGGGGGATAAGGGTGTGACGAGTAAGTTAAGTGTGGTGGATACTCGTTTAAGTCATGTGGGAAATGAATATTATGATTTAGGGGGTACGCCTTATAATCCTGCTGATTCTTATTTTGGTGGTAAGTATGTTTTGACGACTAAAGATGGGATTGTTTATGAGATTGATGGGGTGAGTGGGGATTTGTTGACGGCGACTGATACGAATGGGAATAAGGTGACTTTTACTGATGCGGGTATTTTTAGCGATAGTGGGAAGGCGATTAGTTTTGGACGGGATGCGAAAGGGAGGATTGTTTCGGTAACTGACTTGTTGGGTAAACAGGTGAAGTATCAATATGATGCTAAAGGTGATTTAGTTGGGGTAACGGATAGGGAGAATAATACTACTCAGTTTGTTTATAATTCACCGCAATGGAATCATTTCTTGACAGAAGTGATTGACCCGTTGGGGAGAAGGGGGGTGAGGAATGAGTATGATGATAAGGGTCGGTTGAAGAAGTTGTTTGATGCGGATAATAATGCGGTGGAGTTGATTCACGACCCAAATAATTTTGTGGAGACTGTTAAGGATGTTTTTGGTAAGGCGACTACTTACGAATATGATTCTAGGGGGAATATTCTGACGGAAGTTGATGCGTTGGGTAAGATGATGAAGCGGAGTTATGATGATGATAATAATATGTTGAGTGAGACGGTGATTACTCCCGAAACTGGAACGGCGGGGTGGAAAACCGAGTTTACTTATGATGGTGAAGGGAATAAACTAACTGAAAAAGACCCGTTAGGGAATATTACTCGCTATACTTACGGTGCGTTCGGTCGATTGTTGACTGAAACTGACCCGTTGGGAAATACTACTACTAATCGTTATTCTAAGAGTGGAAATTTACTTGCTTCTTTTGATGCTGCTGGTAATGTAACTGAGTACAGTTATGACATCAAGGGAAATCTTTTGAATTTCACCGATGCTAACAAGAAAGTTACTAAATTCAAGTATGACTCGTTCGGGAATGTAGAAAGCGTTCTGGATGCTTTGAACAATGAAACTATTTATACTTATGATGGTAATGGGAATCGTAAAAGTGAAACGAAGAAGGTAACTATATCTTCTGGTATACAGTCACTCGTTACTAAATGGGATTACGATAATTCTGGAAAAGTCAAGTTTCTTACTGATGCTGAGAATAAAGTTACTGAGTATCAATATGATAAAAATGGTCATCAGATTGCTGTCGTTGATGCGTTGTTACGCAAAACTGAATCTCGTTATGATGATAAGGGTCAATTGATTGAAACTATCTATCCAGATAAGACTGCTGACTTGTCTGATAATCCCAGAACGATTAACTTGTACGACAAAGGTGGTCGCAAACGTGGTACTATCGACCAGTCTGGACGGGTAACGCATTACAGGTATGATGATGCGGGTCAGTTGATTGAGACGATTTATCCGAAAGTGACAGATACTTTGAATCAGTTGATTTCGGTAATTTCTCCCACTCAAACTATTGCTACTATAGATTGGACAAAAGTTGTCTATCCCGATGAAACTCCTACTTATTTAGCAACGAATTCTAGAAGTAAAACTGAGTATTACAAAACTGGTCAAGTTAAAGCGCAAGTTGATGAACGTGGGAATCGAACTGAGTATCGCTACAATGCAAAAGGCGAACAGATAGAAACAATCTATCCCGATAATACACCCAATACATTATCAGATAATCCCAGAACAAGCAGCAAATACGATTCATCGGGACGCCTGACTGATTCTATCGACCCTCAAGGAAGGATAACTAGCTACAAATACGATAGTCTGAGTCGTCTGACTGAAACTATTTACCCCGACAATACTCCTAACAATATTTCTGATAATCCGACTACAAAGACTGAGTATGATAAGTTGGGACGTAAAGTTGCTGCTATTGACCAAAATGGGAAAATTACTCGTTATGAATATGATGATATCGGTCAGTTGACTGATGTGGTACAAGTTATTGATGCGTCTGTTGAGGTGAGAACTGAATATGGTTATGATGAAGCGAATCGTTTAGTTTGGATTGAAGATGCTAATGACCATCGGACTAAGTATGAATATGGTAAAAATGGACGACGCATTGCGACTGAATTACCGCTTGGAAAGAAATCCTATACTACTTATGACGCGGTAGGAAATATCTATACTACGACTGATTTTAATGGCGATTCTATTAGTTATCAATACGACGAACAAAATCGCCTGATTAAGAAAGAATTTTCGACTGCTAGCGGTATTGTTCCCGTCACCTTTACCTATACACCCAGCGGACAGATTGACAAGATTATTGATGCGAGGGGAACGACTACTTTTAAATACGATGAACGCAATCGCTTGATTTCTCGGACTGACCCGAATGGAGTTTATTTAGCAAGCGGAAATACGCTTGAATACGGGTATGATGTGGCGGGTAATCGTACTGAGGTGAGGACTCCCAATGGGAATGTTTCTTATACTTATGATGAACAAAATCGGTTGAAAACGGTAACGAGTTCTCAAGGAACTACTACTTATTTCTACGATGTTGCTGGGAATTTAGTCAAAACTGAATTGCCGAATGGGGTGGTAGAAACTAGGGATTACGATGAATTGAATCGGTTGAAGTTGGTGAAGAATGTCAAAGATGGAGTGGGAATTTCCAGTTTCGATTACACTCTGGATTTGGTAGGTCATCGACGGGTTGTTTCTGAACAAAATGGTAGGAAAGTTGAGTATGAGTATGATAGTTTGTATCGGTTGACAAAAGAGACAATAACTGATGCTGTTGCTGGTAATCGGGTTGTTGAATATACCTACGATAAGGTGGGTAATCGCCTGACTAAGAATGATTCGGTTGAGGGGATTACTACTTATACTTACGATGATAATGACCGTTTGAAGATGGAAGAGTTGAATCAGAATAATGTAGTTGTTCAGACGATTGAGTATCGTTATGACGATAATGGAAATCTGAAGTCGAGAATTAAGAATGGGGTAGAAGAGGTAAGTTATACCTGGGATAAGGAAAATCGTTTGATTGGGGTCATAAAAGCTTCTGGGGAGGTGATTTCTTATCAGTATGATAGTGATGGGATAAGGGTTAGTTCTACTGTTAATGGGGTGAAGACTGAGTTTTTGGTGGATAAGAATTTGCCTTATGCTCAGGTTTTGGAGGAGAGGGTTAATAATGGGTTGACTGCTGGTTATGTTTATGGTAATGATTTGATTTCTCAGCAAAGGGGAAGTGAGAAGTCGTTTTATTTGGTGGATGGTTTGGGTAGTACGAGGGGGTTGACTAATGCTGGTGGGGTGGTGACTGATACTTACGCTTACGATGCGTTTGGCAATCTGATTAGTTCCACTAACAACGTGCAGAATAATTACTTGTTTGCTGGGGAACAGTTTGATAGGAGTTTGGGTGATTATTATTTGCGGGCTAGGTATTATGACGAAAGTATTGGGCGGTTTACTAGGAGGGATACTTGGGAAGGCTTTTTGTCTAACCCAGTCTCCTTGCACAAGTATATCTACACACACAACAATCCGGTTAATTTAACAGATTCATCAGGGCTGACCCCCTTAACCGATGTTGTACTTGGATTTCGTAGAGTCGGTCTGTATTCATTCCTTAACCCTATATATGCTTATGCTCAATTTGGTGGTATTGTTCACCGCGCTATAGAGGCAGACATCTTGCAGAAGAATGCAAGAGTTCAAACAGAAGTTACAGTTCAAGGAGGCAGAATAGATGTGCTTTACCAACCAAACGAAATTTTCGATATCAAACCTCTTGATGGTGTTGTAGACCCAAACATCCAATTAGATAGATATATCCGAATGAACCCAGACAGAAATTTTGTCAAAGGAACTTTTATGTTTGAGGGAAGATTAGATAATCCGCCACCTTTGATTGGAACTTCATTAACGTACTACACCGCTGAACCCGGTGTCATTGTGTATTATCCTTTTATGAACAAGACTGGTCTAGCAATGATTGCCACAACATTATTCTCGACAATTGCAGCTTCAAATCAACAACAAGTCAGTCAAATAGCCACACAAGTAGCAACGAATCTTTCTCTAACAAAAGGATTTGCTTGAGCGCTCAATAAAGCTATAGTTTCTTTTTCTCATTGCCGTAGATATAAAGAGATTTAACTCATAACACAGAGGTTCATCAATGGATACTTATAGACCCCGGTACATCCTGAAAAAATTTTATCTTGTCGATCTGCAAACATTGCAGGAACATCCAAATATCAAACAAATATTAGAATTACCTTATGATTATATTTTCTTTGAATTTTACGACCCAATTTTTGAGCTTTTATTCAATGAAAATTTAGAAATTAAGCATAAAGCAGGTAAAAATCCGGAATTACAAGAGAAAGAAAAGCAGCTATTTGGCGATCTAGATCGATTTCTCCAACCGCTATACTCTCACCCAGCCTCCCACGATCGTTATGGGTACAGAAAAGGCTGTATTGCTCGTCAATTTGTAATAAACAAAAAAATATACACCCTCAGAGAGCCAGGAAACCCCAAATCAATAGAAATAGTTGAAACTGGTTTCGCTAATTCTACATTCGTCCAATTCAAAGTAAGGTTTAGAAACAAAACGAATAAAAATAAACTCAGATACGAACAAGTAATTAATGATTGGCATGAGTGGGCTAAAAAACATTTTCAAGTTGATGTTTTAGATGGCATAGAGTATCAAGATCTGCTCTCAAAAGTAACTATTAATTTCCCCAATGACTTTGAGACTTTTATGGCAGCACTTATTGTTATGCTTAATGATACTCGTAAAGAAACGTCTATCAACTGGCTTAGCTGGGATTGTGTATAGGTTAATGGTCGCGAAGTTCGAGGTGATTTCTTATCAGTACGATAGCGATGGGGTAAGGGTTAGTTCTACTGTTAATGGGGTGAAGACTGAGTATTTGGTAGATAAGAATTTGCCTTATGCTCAGGTGTTGGAGGAAAGGGTTAATAATGGGTTGACTGCTGGTTATGTTTATGGTAATGATTTGATTTCTCAGCAGAGGGGGAGTGATAAGTCGTTTTATTTGGTGGATGGTTTGGGTAGTACGAGGGGGTTGACTAATGGTAGTGGGGTGGTGACGGATAGGTATAGTTATGATGCGTTTGGGAATTTAATTGGGTCTGGTGGTAATAGTGAGAATAATTATTTGTTTGCTGGGGAACAGTTTGATCGGAGTTTGGGTGATTATTATCTGAGGGCTAGGTATTATGATACGGATACTGGAAGGTTTACTAGGAGGGATAGTTATGAAGGGGATATCTTCGATCCAGTATCTCTACATAAGTTTCTCTACGGCAATGCCAACCCCGTTAACTCGATCGATCCCTCTGGACTATCGACTCTATATGAATTAGCAGCCACCACAACTTTAGCCGGGGCTTTAGCAGGTGGTACTTTAGGTGCAACTGCTGGGGTAGTTTCAGGAGGTGGTTGGAATGAAATCTTAATGTCAACTGGAAGAGGAGCATTGGGAGGAGCCGCAGGAGGACTTGCATTAGGACTTGGAAGTCCACTTATCGGATCAGCTATCGGAGCCGTTGTTGGAACAGGTTTTTGGGGAGGTGTGCTTTCTGGTGTTGTAGGTGGAGGTCTAAGTGGGGCGGCGGGAAATCTTGCTGTACAAGGATTTGATCTTGCTACAGGAACTGAACAAAATTTTCAAATTGAGTCACTTGTTATAGCAACCTTTTTTGGCTCGGTATTTGGTGGCTTATTTCTTCGTTCTGCTGCGCCTTCTCCAGGACAAGAAGTTACACGTTGGTCTGCTGGAACACCTCAAGGATTTCAAGAAGGCAGAAGATATTGGGTGCAGCTTGGTCGGAATGATTGGTTAAATTCGCAGCTTACTGGTAGAGGTAGCCTTGCTAGATTTATAGGGCAACCAGTATATCCTTCTCAAAATAGTGTGTCTGTGAGCGTTATTCAAGCAAATCGATTAAGTTACCCTGATGGAATGGAAATTTGGAAGGGACTTATGGGACAGCGGATATACAGACCATGAGAAACGACTCATCGTTGAAAGAAGCTTTGCTCAGCCTTGCCAAAATTAAATCAATTACATTTCTGGTGGTTTGGCTATCAGCATACATACAGCTATCTATTTTTAGCCAAGCTCTTGACTCCAAAGCTTGGCAACAGATAGCTTACTTATGGGTACTAGGTGTTTGTATCGATCTTTACGTACTTCTATCTGCCATTTTATCCGCTTTGAGCGGAAGATCTATTTCTGTAACCCTGGGTGTAGGCTGGATGTTCTACTTTCTATCCACAACCTTCTATGGCAAACTAACCTTTCTTAGAGTTAATGTTGACAATGCTCTGCTACTCAGCTTTTTGAAGGCAGTTGAGTTTTTTATACTAAGCTGCTTTCATCTTTTATGTATGTTCATTTCTGCCCGCATAGGAGGACGTTCTAGTCAAAACAATACAGAGGAATAGGTACAGATATAGGTCTTGCTGACTTGAGTGCGATCGCCTGTAGGGTGGGCATTGCCAATTAGCTCTGCATGAGAATTTTGATAATTTCGCGGACAATGCCCACCACCCCAGATCTGATGAATTCGACTACCGCTGGCGGTTGGAATTCCGAGATATCGACTTACGAACCTCCAACTCAAACCCCATCCTCAATCGACTGGACTATTGTAGTCTATCCCGATGCAACGGGAAGTTATCAGTTTACCGATTTGGCGGCGGGCAATTACATTGTTCGACAGATTACTCCAGAAGGATTTGTGCAAAATCCGGCTGCCTTCTCCTACGGTTCCAACCTAATCCAAAACGGCAGTTTTGAACAAGGGCCAGCACTTCCCAGTAATTCAAACGGCAAAGGGGTGGCGGCGGGTTCCACAGAGATTCCTTACTGGAATGTCTTTTTGAGCGATATTGATTATACCACCAGCAATTATTGGCAAGCTTCGGATGGCAATATCAGTATTGACCTCAACGGTTGGAGTCAGGGAGCCATCGCCCAGGTCATCAATACCGCACCGGGGCAAACGTACTCCTTGACCTTTGACAAATCCTATAATCCCGACTCCTCATCACAGAAAGCCATGAGCGTAAGAGCGGGCGGTCAGTCAGCTTTCTATACACTGCCTTATGACGGTCACTCTCATAGCAACATGAACTACTTGCAACAGCAGTGGAACTTCGTTGCTTCTTCCCCCACGACCGAACTTGGATTTTACAGCGAAACTGGCGGGTCTTACGGAGCGGTAATCGATAAAGTAGACGTTCGTGCCTTCAATACCACTGCCCTGCATTACCCCGTCACCTTAGCAGCAGGTGAAATCGCCAAGCTAAAGAACTTTGGAAACAAGCCGCCGACCGCTACTCCTACCAACCGCCAGCCCAGTTTTACCAGCACTCCGCCCACTACTGCTCCATTTGGTCAAACCTGGCGCTATCAAGCATTAGCCACCGACCCAGACTCAAACACCCTAACATACGAACTTACCAGCAAGCCCGACGGCATGACCATCGACCCGGCTACAGGTCTGATTGCTTGGAAACCAACACCAGAACAGCTAATCGGTTCTAGTGGCCCCACCAGAAGTTCAGGCATCTACGATGTCAGCGTGCGCGTCAGCGATGGTTTTGGCGGCCTCAATTCTCAATTATTCCTTCTTCAAGTCACTTCCCCCGACAGCAATAAAGCCCCTGTCTTTATCGCCGAATCCCCCAAACCAGTAGCAACGGTAGGCTACCCCTATCAGTTTACCTTCAAAGCTTTAGATCCAGAAGCAGACACCATTACCTACAGTTCCGAAAACGCCTTTACTTTCGGTGCTGCTGTCAATCCCAATACAGGCGTCCTCACCTGGACTCCCACCACTGCTTTTCAAGCCGATTTGATTGTCAAAGCTACAGATACCAAAGGTGCTTCTACCGTTAAAATCTTCACGATAGAGTCGGTAAGCAATGCCGCAAACGTTGTCCCAACAATCGCTTCAAGTCCTTCTACCATAGTTGCTCCCGGACAAATTTACCAGTATCGAATTGTCGCAGAAGACCCCAACAACGACCCACTAACTTATAGTTTAACTAGCGCTCCCAACGGGATGCTTCTCGATAATCAAGGACGGATTATCTGGACTCCCACTGCTGGTAATTTGGGTAAAAACGCAGTTCAGATTAAAGTTGATGATGGACGCGGTGGTGTTGTCAATCAAACTTACGAATTAGAAGTCAAAAATCCCACCGATTTCAAATTACAATCACCTAAAATTACCAGTACTCCTACCATTAAAACAGCGGTAGGCAATCAATATCGCTACACGCCTACAGTCAGCAACCCAGACAACGACTTTTTGGGATTTACCCTTGACAAAGCTCCGTCAGGTATGGTAATAGACCCGGCTACTGGGACTCTAGTCTGGACTCCCACTGCTGACCAAACTATCAACTCTGACATTGCGCTGACAGTCATCGGTAGCCGTAGCGGTTCAAATACTCAAAATTATACACTCGCTGTTAGCCCCATCAATACGCCACCCCAAATTCTCTCTAATGCAGTTACCAACGCTACTGTAGGGAGAATTTACCGCTACAAAGTTGCAGCGAACGATCTCGATGGCAAGAGCTTAACTTATAGTTTAGCTAAAAAGCCTGTGGGAATGGAGATCGATCCTAAAAGTGGTTTAATCGAATGGACTCCCCCTACCTCTAACCTCTTCGATATCAGCATCAAAGTGGAAGATGGTAATGGTGGTGTGGTTACTCAAGACTACAGGCTGAATGCTGGAACGTCAATTTTTGACACTCCACCCCAAATTATATCCCAACCAGTCACTTTTTCCGCAGTCGGACAAACATACCAATATCAGGTGACAGGGATTGACCCCACCGGGACAGTGCCGGTGCGTTACTATATTAACAACGGCGCTCCTTACTACATGACAATTAACTCGGACACCGGGTTAATTACTTGGAATCCCACTGCATTTGATATTGGTAAACGAGATATCACTGTTGCTGCTTATTCAAGCTATGGCACAGCTTACCAGACTTTTAGCCTCAGCACTATTAATAATACCGCTCCTGTAATTAATTCTACTCCAGTTAACACCGTAACAGCAGGTGCTACTTACCGTTACAATGTGATAGCCAGGGATACAGATAACGATGCTTTAACTTACAATCTTCTCAATCCGCCACAAGGGATGAGTATCGATAAATTTGGCGGAATTACTTGGAATACGAGTGTTAGCGATATTGGGAATAAAACTATTAATGTTGCCGTAAGCGATAACAGAGTGCAACCAGTTGTCCATAATTATACCCTAGCAGTGGTAGCAGATAATGAAATTTCCAAGGTAAATTTAATTGCCAGCAGAAGTCAGATTGATAAAGGCGATAAAGTTACTTTCCAAGTTTCGGCTTCCGACAATGTTAGCGTCAGCAATCTTAGTCTCAAAGTTAATGATAATCCAGTTGCTTTGGATAGAGATGGATTTGCTACTGTAGCACTTACCCAATTAGGGAATATTATTGTAAATGCTTTTGCGACTGACCCGTCTGGGAATCAGGGACAAAATAATACGACGGTGCGAGTAATTGACCCGACTGATTTGGGTGCGCCAAATGTGAAATTAGATTTGAGTGGGATTGTCGAAGGAGTTATTACCGCGCCTACTAATATTAAAGTACGGTATCTGACAGTAATTTAGACCGCTATACTTTGTCGGTAGCACCTTTGGAGGGTGGCGATTTTCAGGTGATGTTTTCTGGTAATCAAAATGTTAATAATGGAGTTTTGGGTAAGTTTGATTCGTCGGTGTTACCGAATGGTAGTTATGTTGTCAAATTAACTGCTATTGATAAAAATGGTTTGGTTAATGAGGTTGAGGATGTTATTGATGTTGCTGGTGATTTGAAGTTGGGGAATTTCCGGTTGTCGTTTACGGATTTGTCGATTCCTTTGTCGGGAATTCCGATAAGTGTGACTCGGAGTTATGATAGTTTGAATGCGAATAGTAAAGATGATTTTGGTTATGGATGGAGGTTGGAGTTTCGAGATACGGATTTAAGGACTTCTTTGAAGAAGGATGAAGTTAATCAGGAATTGGGAATAAGTACTGTTCCTTTCAAAGATAAGACGCGAGTTTATATTACTTTACCTGGTGGTAAGAGGGAAGCGTTTACTTTTAAACCGAGTCGTGATAGATTGTCGGGATTTTTGCAAGCTGCTGCGCCTGATGGGGTGGATGCGGGAATATATCATCCTGAGTTTGTGGGGGATAAGGGTGTGACGAGTAAGTTAAGTGTGGTGGATACTCGTTTAAGTCATGTGGGAAATGAGTATTATGATTTAGGGGGTACGCCTTATAATCCTGCTGATGATATCTTTGGTGGTAAGTATGTTTTGACGACTAAGGATGGGATTGTTTATGAGATTGATGGGGTGAGTGGGGATTTGTTGACGGCGACTGATACGAATGGGAATAAGGTGACTTTTACTGATGCGGGTATTTTTAGCGATAGTGGTAAGTCGATTAGTTTTGGAAGGGATGCTGGGGGTAGGATTACTAGCGTTACCGATGCGATGGGGTATCAAGTTAAATACTCATACGATGAATTCGGAGATTTAGTTAAAGTTACCGACCAAGAAAATCGGGAAACTAAATTCATTTACGATAACCAAAGAACGCATTACCTCAAAGAAATTATCGACCCATTAGGACGCACTGGTGCTAAAACCGAGTACGATGAAAAAGGACGCCTCAAACAGGTTCTCAACGGTGCTAACGTACCCATCAACATGGAGTACAAACCAGAAGAATCAATTCAAATTATTAAAGATGTCTACGGTAAACCAACCACTTACCGATACGACGAACGCGGTAACGTACTAGAAGTTAAAGACGCACTCGGACATTCAACTTTGTTTGAATACGATGAAGATAACAACCTCACACAAAGCAAAGATGCCAACAATTTAATTACCAAATACGACTACGATGAAAAAGGCAATCTTACTTCTCGCACCGAAGCTTACTGCGGATGTCCGACCGTCGTACCCGGAACCACCTACTATACATATAACCAATACGGTCAACCGACATCTGTCGTACTACCCACTGGCGCTTTTATGAAAATGGAGTACGATCGCTTCGGCAATATGCTATCCATGAAAGATGGCAAAGGTAGCGTCATTCAATCTTTCACCTATTATACCAACGGTTTGGTAAAAACCGAAACCGACACCACCGGAACCAAATCTTACTTTTACGATAACTTTGGTAACGTCACCAAGAGTATCGACCCTGACGGTAAAGCTACCACAATGGAATACTTCGCCGACGGTAAGCTGAAGAAAATGGTAGAAGACCAAGGTACAACCGATACCGCCGACGATGAAACTTCCACCTTCACCTACGATAAACTGGGTCGCGAAAAGCGGGCAGACTACGGCAACGGAATTTGGGTAGAGTACGGATACGGAGTCGAATCAGACTGGTCAACGCTAACAGCACCGACGATCGGCACGATCCAGCGCAAATTCACCGATGATGGTAAACTAAAAGGTTGGGTCACTCCCGATGGCGGTACTCCCACCTTCCTCTACGACTCTTCGGGACGCTTGTGGCGAGAAACTGATGCGACGGGTAAGGTTACTACCGAGTACGGTTACGACGACGCGGGACGAGTGACGACGATTAAAGATGTGCCAACTGGCGCAATTACCCGTAAAAAATACGATGCTGGCAACCGTCCCATTGAAGAAGTAGACCCCCTGGGTGGCTATACTAAGTACACCTACCACCCGCAAAATGGCAAAGTCGTGACAATGGAACGCGGCAAGTATATCACAAATTCGTCAACTGGTCAACTGGTAGTAGATCCGGTGACGAACGAGTACGTGGTAGATACCACCGTACAAAAACAGGTATATTTCTACGAATATAACGGATTGCAGACAACGGTAATCGACCCCTTGGGACGCAAGACAACTAGCGTTCAGGATGAATATTATTTACCGACAGAGACAATTTACAAACAGCGAGAAGGTAAAGATTGGAGTACCCAGACTAAATACCTTTACACGAATAATCTCCAAGAAGCCAAAGATTATCCCACCAAAATAATCGATATTAGCGGTCGAGATCGAGATTTCACTTATGACAGCGAGGGTCGTTTATGGAAAGCGACAGATTTGGCAAACAACACTTACACCTATACTTATGGCGATGATGGATTGGAGTTAATTGAAAGTCCAACCAGCCAAACAAATTCTGGAAATATCAAAGAAACCCTGCGTTACGGTTACGATGCGCTAGGCAACTTAAATAAAGTTACCTACGGCGACGGTAAAATCAAACAAATGGATTACCGTGACAACGATAACCGTTTGGGAACGACGACTTTACCTAGTGGTGAAACTATTACTTACGACTACGATGAAGCGGGTCGAATTAAGTCAGAAACCACTAAATCTGTTAGCGGCACAATTACCAACACGATTAGCTATACTTATGATGCCAATAGCAACGTAAAGACAATAACCGACAATACGGGAACGACGACTTATCATTACGACCCGAATACTGGGGCGAACGTTGGAATTGATTATCCCAATGGTAGCAGTATTGCTTATACGCACGATTTGTTGGGTCGAGTGAAAACGATTACAGAGAAGGCATCCCCGACTGCAACGGCGTATGTGACGACTTATGACTACGATGCGTTTGGTAATTTGAAATCGGTATTAGATCCATCCGGTAATACTACTACGATGAAGTACGATGTGGGCAATCGTTTGAAAGAAAGATTGTTACCAAATGGGGTAAAGTCGGTGTATGAATACGATGAATTGGATCGGGTGAAGTCTCTAGTTCATACTAATGCTAGTGGTACGGTGTTAGCTAGTGTTACTTATGAAAGAAAGGGAGTTGGAGAACCTACTAAAGTAACTCGTGAAGATGGGTCGTATGTATTGTTGGAATACGATGAGGCGCTGAGAGTTAAGAAAGAATCTTATTACAATGCTGCTGGAGCGTTGCAAGATGAAACGAGTTACACTTACGATGCGGCTGGTAAGAGGTTGGTACTATCTAGTACGGTAAGTGGTAATCGCAATTTTAATTATAAATCGGGTTATCAACTTGATAGTATTGGTGGTGCTGTTGCTGAGGATTATGATTATGATGTTAATGGTCGATTGAGTAAGATTGTGCGGGATGGAAAGACGTTGGATTTGGTGCATGATGCTGGTGATTTGCTGACTGTTGTTGATAATAAAACGACGGGTAGTACTATTCGCTATACTTATGATGGCCAGGGTCGGCGAGTGGCTGCAACTGAAGGAAGCAGTCAACGGCGGTTCTTGGTAGCCCCGGCGATGGGTGGTGGATTGGAGTCTACTGACTTAATTAGCGATGCTAATGGCAATCTGATTTCTAACTATGTCTATGCGGGTGGTAGCAGTCCGTTCATGCGGTTGGATGCCAATGGTAATCCTGTTTACTATCTGACTGATGCGATGGGTTCGACGATTGGATTGGCTGATGGTACGGGTGCTAGTGCTGCGAAGTTTAATTATGACAGTTTTGGCAATTTGAGAAGTTCTAGTGGTGTGGCGGCCAATACGGGTATAGCTGGTGGTGATTTTCGGTTCCAGGGTCAGTGGTTGGAGCAAGGAACGGGGATTTATAATTTCCGGGCAAGGGATTATGATGCTAAGACAGGGATGTTTTTGAGTCGAGATCCGGTTGACCCGTTGCAGTATGAGCCGGAGAGTTTTAATCCTTATCAGTTTGTTTATCACAATCCGTTTGTTTATAGCGATCCGACGGGGATGTTTACATTGACTGAGCTTAACTCAGGTATGCACACGCAAGATATTCTCAATACTATCCGTAACCAGGCTATTAGTGAGGCACGGGGTATGATTCGTGACTACATTGGGGAATTCGCCACTAACCTTGTCATGGGAACGCTACAGTCTTTCTTACCTGGTACTTCGGTTGGTAATGAATTAGATGCCTTGGCAACCGCTTTTGGTGGAGGTGACACTGGAGGTATATTTGAGGAAATGCTTAGGAACAGTGTCTGTAACCTTTTTCATGGAACCTTTTTTTCCCAACGGCTATGGGTTGAGCCTTTTGTAAATCCCAATGGCACTGTAAGCAACTCTGGGATTAACTGTGATGCCATATATGCAAGAAATTACAGAACCCCTGAAGAACGGAATTTGCCTAGTGGTCTTTCGCCTGTAGACTTTATTTTCAAAGACGGTCGCCCCACTAATATGCGGCGTAACGACCCGCTTGCCTATGTTGTTGGTGACATTAAAATAACCATAGATGCAGCCCACAGCACATTTACGGGAAATAGTACACAATCGCAAGCAATGTCCAACTATGCAAGTAAATATGAGGCTACACACTTTGCCCTTTATGTAACATTTAAGGACACCTTATCCAACCGAGGTCGAAATACTACAAATACACAACTCCATGAGATGCAAGAAGAAGCTTTTTCCCGTGGGATTATCCTATTTATTCTTAACTTATTCAATTAATGAAATAATAATTGACCAATAAATTTATCTTTAGAACAAAAGATTTGTGACTTGGCGACTTTTTACCGTTATTTGTGAAACCGTATGCTCGACAATAATAAGTTACTTGGTAAAGGTGATGCAATTTTTAGTGGACAATCCTCAAGTTCAATAAAAGAAGATTTGGTTGGATTAAAGGATCTCAAAAAATCCTTAGAAAATGGGACATTAGAGCAACAGGTTGCTTGCCTTTCAGAGGCAATAAAGTACGGTGATGATGGTTGGAATTTAATTACTAAAACTTTTATAAATACATCAGGAAACTTGATGTGGACAGCTTATAAATTCCTACTTAAAAATACAGATACAAAGATAAAACAAATCCTATGGACATATAATCCCTATCGTTTTTTTGATTGTCTAAGTACGCTCGGTAGCCCAGCATCGAATTTAAAAGATGCTATTGAAGCTGTTACCATTACCCCAAACGGACAAACCGTAGTCAGTAGTCGCCATGACGCACTGATTAAAGTGTGGGATTTACAAACAAAACAAGAGCTTTATAGCTTTATAGGACATTTAGAAAACGTTCGTTCTGTTGTTATCAGCCCAGATGGAGAGAGTGTAGTCATTCTTGGTGATCGTTCTACAATGAACGACAGAATAATCAGACTATGCAATTTGAAGACTGGGCAGCAAATTCGCCACCATATCGGACATTCAGGCTACGTTAACTCTTTTGTCATCAGCCCGGATGGGCAAACTCTAATTATTGGTAGCCACAAACCAAAAATCAGCTTGTGGGAGCTGAGTACAGGTCAACAAATTCGCACCATTGGTGAGGATTCAGGCTCCTTTTTGTTGTGTGTGTTGTTGGTTTGGTCTAACCCAGACCGCTCGCTCCTGGTTGGCAGTGACTGTGGTCGTGCGCTAAAAATATGGAATTTGGAGACAGGTCAATTACTACATACGCTAAGGAAACACACAGATGAGGGGTTATGTGCTGCTATTAGCCCGGATGGGCGAACCTTAGTCAGTGGTAGTCAAGACACCACATTGATAGTATGGGATTTAGAAGCAGGAGAAGATCTCTACACTATAAAAGGGCTTAAAGGGCATTCAGACTATATCACATCTGTTGCTTTTAGCCCAGATGGGCAGACTTTCGCTAGTAGTAGTTGGGACAAGACAATAAAAATCTGGGATGTGAATACAGGAAACGAAATATGCGTTCTTCGCGGTCATACAGATTTTGTTAGTTCCATTACCTTTAGCCCCGATGGGCAAACTCTGATTAGTGGTAGTTGGGACGGGACGATCAAGGTATGGGGAATGGCAATCTGATTTCTAACTATGTCTATGCGGGTGGTAGCAGTCCGTTCATGCGGTTGGATGGTAGTGGTAATCCTGTTTATTATCTGACTGATGCGATGGGTTCGACGATTGGATTGGCTGATGGAACGGGTGCTAGTGCGGCTAAGTTTAATTATGACAGTTTTGGCAATTTGAGAAGTTCTAGCGGTGCGGCAGCCAATACGGGTGTTGCTGGTGGTGATTTTCGGTTCCAGGGGCAGTGGTTGGAGCAAGGGACGGGGATTTATAACTTCCGGGCTAGGGATTATGATTCAAAGACGGGAATGTTTTTGAGTCGAGATCCGGTTGACCCGTTGCAGTATGAGCCGGAGAGTTTTAATCCTTATCAGTTTGTTTATCACAATCCTCATGTTTATACCGATCCTACGGGGGAAATTACGATTAGCGAACTTAACGTTAGCCAAGTCATGAGCGATATAGTGCGAGATATTCAAAGTCAAACTCTAAGGCGAGGAGTTCGGGGAGCTTTGGATCGCGCTCAGGGTGTTGCAACTGATGTATTTTCATCTGTCTTAAAAACACTTGCTCCTTTTGATACCAATTTTGATTCTTATGGAACTTTGTTTGGTCGTCCTCTAGGAGGAAATGCTTTTGAGCTAATAGTTCAGAATGTTCTATGCAGAGTAGTAGGAGGGGCATACGGATCTATTTTGAATAATATATGGCTTGAGGCGGGGGTAGATCCAAGTGGAAATCCTAGAGATAATGGCTATGGATGTGGTTCAATAGACTTTAACTATAGTCCTAGTCAGAATAGTGGCAGTTATTCTCGATCTAGTTTGTATAATCATCCTGATTTCATTATTAAGCGTAACCCTCCTTTTGATACAGATAGGCTACCTCCAGCTTATCTAATTGGTGACTTTAAGAGAAGCGTAACAGAGATTGGCAAGAGAGAAAATCAATGGAATGCCATTATGAACTATGCAAGGTCTGTAATCAATGGAGGGCATCAATATGTTCCAGTAGCGCTTTACGTTACTCTTCGAGGAGAAGAACGACAACGACAAGTAGAAAGGAGAAAAGCAAGAGCTTTGAGACAATTTGTTATCCTACAAGTTGTTAGCATTTTTGACTTTTAATAAATTGGCAAACAACAAAATACTTATTTAAAACATAAATTATGTCTCCTTTAGCTTCAGCTATTAAGGCTGGTAATGTAGCCAAAGTGCAACAACTTATTGCAAATGGTCAAGCGAATGTGAAAGAAACATGGGGTACAATAGCTTTAAGTCAGGCTGCTTATTTAGGTCATTTAGAAATTGTTCAAGTATTGATTGAAGCCGGAGCAGAGGTAAATGATGAGGATAGAATAATGTATCCAGATGAAGCCCCTTTAGCACGGGCTGCCTCTCAAGGTTATCTACAAATTGTGCGAGTGTTACTTGAAGCTGGTGCTGAAGTAAACATACCTTCTGACGATCCAGAATATTGGACACCTTTAATGTGTGCTGTTAGTAGTGGAAACCTCGCGGTTGTAAAGCTATTGGTTGAAACTGGTGCAGATGTCAATGAAATTAGAGGTGGTGGCAACTTTGCCTTGATGATTGCTGCCGAAGCTAGGTATCAGGAAATTTTTGAATATCTTGCTCCTTTAACTGACTCAATATTAAGACAGGAAGCAGAAAAAGTTTTTGGCTGAAAGAGTAGATATTCATAAAGCGATTGTAGAAGGCGATCTGGCACAATTACAAGCGTTGCTCGAAGCTGGAGTTAACATAGAACAGCAAGATTATACCTATCAAAAACCTCTGGCTTTAGCAGTCGAACTACATCATCTAGAAATAATTCGGACACTGATAGATGCAGGCGCTACCCTCTTCCCTGGTCTATTAGATATCATATCTGATGATGAGTTTTGTGACTTTGAGAGCCTAGCGGTGCTGATTGAATCAGGGATAGATATTAATGCAAAACTGGAAGATGGTGAGACTATACTAATGCAGGCGGCGCAAGAAGGCAAGCTAGACATAGTAAAAATGTTAATTAATGCCGGAGCCGATCCAAATATTGTAAGTCGAAAGTCTAATTTTGCATTACTAGCAGCAGGATATGCGCGTCATCAAGATGTTTTTGAGTATTTAATTCCTGTTACGTCTCAAAAATTACAGGCTATAGCAGCAGATGAATTACCAAATTGGTTATCAAAATTAATCTTTAAGTATGGTCGCTTATAACGAACTTGATTACGAACTATCTTCAGCTTTTAGCAACTTTTGGATAGCTTCCAACCTTTCATATAAATTATTTTACGGATAGCGTAAAAGCCTGCCATGAAGTTCAAAATTGACAAATTCAGAACTAGCAGCATAAACAGTAAAAGCTCAAGCAGATGCTTTTAGTAAAGGAGTTGTTTTGTAGATTATGAAAATTTACGCTTAAGCAAGCATAAAACATTTTTAACCAGCCTTTTTCAAGAACAATCAAAAAAATAATTTATGTCGCCAACTAACGACAAGAAATCTAGTGGAGTTACCGATCTATTCAAAGCAATCGAAAACGCCGAATTAATGGCTGTTAGAGAATTGCTTGAAAACGAAATTAATTTAGAACAAACAGATGATTCCGGTCGGACTCCACTTTTATTAGCAGTTGACTTGGATAATCTAGAGATTGCCAAAGTTTTGCTCAACGCTGGTGCTGACTCTTCATGCTTCAACGAACATTTAATGGAAAATGCAATTTATAGGCGTAAGCTAGACATTGTATCATTCTTAATTGATGCTGGATTTAATGTCAATCTTAGATTTCAGGAAAATGAAGATAGAACTGCTTTAATGGAAGCAGCTAAAATCGGCGATATTAACATGGTCAAAAAGCTAGTCGAACATGGAGCAGATGTGAATGCGGTAAGCCGTAAAAATCACTTTGCTCTTATGAATGCAGCTTGTCAGGGTTGGCAAGAAATATATGACTATCTAGCTCCTCTTACTTCTGAAAAATTGCGGTATTGGGCAAAAAAAGAGCTAACTTCAGGCTTAATTTATCGAAAAAGGAAGGACGATAAATTACTATCTAACTTCATCACGGCATCAGCAATAAGAGACATTGAGGGTGTCTTAGCAGCAATCAAAGATGGAGTAAATATTAACGCTTTTGGAGAAGATGAAACAACTGCGCTCTTTATTGCGGCTAATTGGGGTTATCTATCAATTGTTCGTGCTTTAATTGAAGCAGGAGTTAATGTAAATTTGGGAAAAGAAGATAATAGAGAAACTCCATTAATGATTGCTGCGGCAAGAACAGCTTTGCAAAAGCATAAACTGGATGTAGATGGATCGGATTACATAGAAGTCATTAAATTATTAATTAAAGCTGGTGCAAATGTGAATGCTAAAACTGATGAAGTTTGGACTGCACTAATGGCGGCAGCAAACAGTGGAAGTGTTGAAGCTGTTAAATTGTTGTTAGAAGCTGGTGCAAATATTAACCATCGGGATTGTAACAAAGATACTGCTCTTTCCCGTGCAAAGGAAGCCGGACATCTGAACATTGTTAAACTTCTACGAGAAGCCAGAGCTAGGAAAGGGTAAGCCGACTTTCTGAAACAATGCCTATCCTCAAAAATAGGGCCGATTCTGTTTCTTTTGTCGTATCTACCACTGATAATATTGGTATTCAACTAGATAGGTGCAAATTACGACTACCCAACAACCACCAACCTCAAATAAGGCAATAAGCCCCGCGACGCGAACCGCTCAACTCCAGCCCAAAAGCTTTGTAATCTTGCGCCAAGAGCGTTCTAAACGTACCGAATTTAATTTTTCTCCTACCATCTAAACTGGTAACGACACTCGCCGCATTATCTCTCTTCGCCACCCAACCGCCTGAACGCCTCCAGATCCGTCAGCCATTCACCTCTCTTCGCTTTTCTTAGTAGGTGGAGTATTGCCTTGATCCTCCGGTGTCGAAATTGTATTACCTTCCGTCTGACTATGTAATACAAACTCGCTGGACTGACTAACGTGAGAAGTAGGCGAGCTATCCGTATTACGCTCCGTCTGACTAAGCAATACATTCTGCGGATCGACACTCTCCCCTGCTGCTGTAGCAGTGGAAGCGATCGCCTTTGACAGACTTGTCAGACGTTTCGTTATACCTTGTAATCAAACTTACGAATTAGAA
>NZ_JAIQZN010000077.1 GCF_023333585.1 Argonema antarcticum A004/B2 | reverse complement strand
GGTGGCGCTGGTGGCGCTGGTGGTGGCGCTGGTGGCGCTGGTGGTGGCGCTGGTGGCGCTGGTGGTGGCGCTGGTGGTGGCGCTGGTGGCGCTGGTGGTGGCGCTGGTGGCGGCGCTGGTGGTGGCGCTGGTGGTGGCGCTGGTGGTGGCGCTGGTGGTGGTGGTGGGGAAGTGTTCGGATTTGACAGAATCTCTCCACCTTCTAGTGGGGGAGTCTGGGAAGCTGGGTTGGTATTTAAAGGATTTGGGCTGTCCTGCACTCCAAAATTTCGATCGGGCCTGGATGTATCTGGACGGTTATCAATGGGACTCCCACCACCAGGCAAATCTGATGAACCGGCAGGCAGCTGGACAAAAGCTGGATTTTCAATCACGCCTTCGCCTGTGATTGGAGCCTGTGCTGCCACTGCCGCAGAAGTTTCAGCTTGAACTTCTGCCATAGCCGCATCTGGATTGGCTTTATCACCTGGCTGAGTCAGGTTTAGTCCCCTAACCAGATCGCTTGTTTCATAAAAGGTTTTGATATCAAAATCGTATATGCGTTCAATTCTGTCTTTAATAATTACCGCAAGCTGTCCTGCTTGCAGCCCCTCCCGTTGGGAACCATTCTGATTAAATACTTCGATGTTGCTATTTGTCAGGGCTCCTACTACTGTGGTGTTAGTGTCGGGGTTGTAGCGCACGAATAAAGCTGAACCTCGAATTCCTGCTCTGGCGTTGGGGGTTTGCACTCGCGTTGTCCCGCGTCCCGGCGGAATCAGGAGCAGTGCGGTGCCATTTGAAAGTCTCAAGGTTCGTGTATTTGGCAGAAATTGAAATACCGCTTGTGCGCCAACTCTTGCCAAAGAACCGTCGTTGAACCGCAACTCTGCTAAAGATTCTCTCCCAGTGGTCAAAGAATCTCCAGGGTTCATTGGATCGGATACACGGGCAGGACGCCCTGTTTGATTTTGCGGAATTAGCCGAACGAGGTTGCGTAGACTCTGAATAACGCCTTTATTTAAAGGCATTTCGGCACTTACCTCTTTGGGTAGAGGCAGCGTCATTACGCTCCATAAAATTAAGCCCAGAAGCAGAACTAACTTATGAGACATGGATCGTCCCCAAAGCAGAAATTTTTAACCCATACCAAAGCAGACAAAAGCATACCCTTAACCTCAATGCTACAAAATCGCCACTGAAACGCCTTATCTCACAAGGATGATAAGGCGAAGTAAGGAGCAGTAAAAAGGAGATATCCTGAATTAAGAATCTAAAATAACTGTTTTAATGATTTTATTGCTTATTTCTAAATATAGAGAGCTAGACTGTGAATTTGGTGCAATTATGTCGGTGGGATTGGGGTGCATCGATCGTGTACTTTCACAAAATTTAACGCTAAACTTATGGTTTTCGCTCGATACACCGGCTGGAAGCGATCGCTCTACACTTTGTTAGTCTCTGGTAGTGCAGTCTGGTCTTCTATGGGATTGCGTGCTATGGCACAGGCAAGTACTCCATCGGTGACGACGCCTATAGCGCCGCTCATGCTGCGGACACACTCTCCTGTCGCTTCAGAGGATAAAATTGGCTCGCTCAATGAGCAACTGCCGCCAGAGGTAATTATTCCAGGGGTTAGTTCTTGGGCAGCGGATTTAGGGAAGCCAAGTATAGAAATCTCGATCGTCAAGGAGCAATCAGATACAGATACGCAGCCAGACATACGGGCTACTTTTGAAGTATGGCCTAAATTTATCTCGGCTGATAATTCCGATCGGGTACAGCAGCCAACGGGACAACCCCGTCAGCAAGTAAAGCCAACACAGCCTCCTAACTCCCCGCCTGCACCGACACAGCAACAGTCGGAGCCGACTGTTGCTCAGGAAGATCCGGATTTGGGAAGGCTGCGCCTGCGAGAGCGGAGAGTGCCGCCACGTCAGCCTCAGCCAGTATTGCACGTGGTGCCTCGAATCAGCTATTTTTACACGAGCAATGTTTTTTCCGGGGTCGATCCGATCGCAGATAGTCAGTTTGTTCCTAGCGTAACCCTGTGGTCGGCACCAGAACTCAGACCCGGAACTTATTTAAGCACATCAATTGATGGTTATTTAATTCGCTACTTCAATGAATCCCAGTTCGATTATAATTTTGTGAGATTCAGAGCCGGTATTAGCCAGCGCATTGCGCCTCGTACCTTTGGCGAAATTGGTTGGAGCAATCAACAATATTTTAGGGCAAGTAATGGCGATCGCTTTTTGAACGAGCATTCCGCCTATTTGACGCTTTCGCGACGAGACTGGCTGACTCGAAAGCTAGCCCTAGATTATTTCTACGATGTTCGTCTGAGTTTTGCCGATCCAGATAGCCGCAGTCGGGTCATCAATTACTTGTCGGTTTCCTTGAGCTACTATTTTCAGCCGAATTTGCAGGTTGGAATGGACTACCAATTTAGCTATTCTGATTTTACAAAGCGCGATCGCTTAGATCGGTATCACCGCTTACTCGGTCGCTTAACTTATGGGGTATCTAAGGATAGCCAGATTAACGTCCAGGCTGGCACAACTTTGGGCAGTTCTAACGAGCCAAACATTGATTTCGATAGCTTGTTTTTGAGCGTTACTTACAGTGTTGATTGGCAAATTTTTGATTAGTCAGTGGTCAGTGGTCAGTGGTCAGTGGTCAGTGGTCAGTGGTCAGTTGTAATTAATTATTTTTTGACTTTTGACTTTTGACTTTTGACTTTTGACTTTTGACTTTTGACTTTTGACTTTTGACTTTTGACTTTTGACTTTTCTAGCCCCTAGCTATAGGAACACCAATCGCTCCAGCTACCGGCATAGAGCTTTCCCGTATGAATTCCAGCCATTTCTAAAGACAATAAATTCACGCAGGCAGTAACGCCAGAACCGCAGTAAACCATAATCTCTTGGGCGTTTTCTAAGCCTGACCAGCGGCGTTTTTGCTCTGTCACGGGTAGCACCCTGCTAACTTCATCGGTGACATCTTGCCAGGGATAATTAACGGCACTGGGGATATGTCCGGCAATAGGATCGATCGGTTCTCGTTCGCCTCGGTAGCGATCGCTCTCCCGCGAATCGACTAACACGACTTCTGGCAGGTCTTTGCGGTCTTTTACGGTGTCAATGTCTACGACAAAGTGCGATCGCACCTCTGGCAAAAATTTACCCTGTTTGGGCATTGCCAGTGCGTCTGTAACCGGATAACCAGCCGATAGCCATGACTTCCAGCCACCATCAAGCAAAGCAACCTTGTCGTGTCCCAGATAGCGCAGCAACCACCACAGACGGGAAGCAAAGGCAAAGCGGGAATCATCGTAGGCGACAACTAGAGTTTCCTGGGAATTAATCCCGATTGCTGCTAATTTTTTGGCTAATTCGACTGGGTTTGGCAAAGGGTGTCGTCCGCCATGTTTACCAACTGGCGAAGAAAGATCGTCGTTGAGGTCGAGATAGTGTGAGCCTTGAATGTGACTCGTCTGATATTGTAGGGGTCCCAATTCTGTATCTGCAAGGGAAAAGCGACAATCAACAATTACAATTTGCGGATCGTCCAGGTGTTCGGACAGCCATTGTGGGGAAACTACAAGCCTATAGTCTGTAATTTGCTGCAACTGCTCGATCAGATTCATACTTTTTGGTTGTAGACTTTCGATCGCTTAGGAACATTATCATTTTTCTCTCTTTGTATGAAACCACCCTGCTCTCCACAACGGGGAGGGGGGTTGGGGGGTGAGGTTCTTCATTACATCCCGCCTGGATGACTTGATGATATAGTGACCGCCAGGGCGGTTAAGACATTCTTAATTCCTGAAACCCTTGATTCTAAACCTTTTTACTCTAGCCCCTAGCAAGAAAGTCCCTAGCTATACTTTAGGGCTTTGGGCACCTATTGGTTAAAATTTAAATCAATCCAACAGATGTGAAGCAACGGAGACTGGGAACTTGGTCGCCTCTAAAGATACACAAGCATTGACACAACCACTGCCGTTAGTGACCGATCCGGCTGTATTACAGCAAGTCATTCTTAACAAGCTCAATACGCGCATATATCCCCGTGGTGAACTGGTAATGCCTTGCGTACCGGCAATGCTGGATCATTACTTACAGCGACTGAAGATGCTATTCGACTCACTTGGCAAAGCCTTTTCTGAAGAAGAACTACAGCAGTTGCGTCAAGTTCTTAGCCGTAGGTTGGAAGAAGGATTTCGCACTTCACCTCATTCAAGTATTGTACTCAAGTACGAACCAGCTAAACCCCCTAATGTAGGTTTGACTTGCAATCTGACAACAGCGGTTTCATCAGTTGCAGATCAATACAAAAGCTGGGTTGAAACCAGAAAACCGCCTTTATTCGGTTCTCATCCAGATGCCAAGGTGATGGCTACAGTGGCTGAATTAGGGCAAGACCCTTCAATTACACCCATTTTAGATATAGGAGCTGGAACGGGACGCAATACTCTACCTCTAGCAAGGCTTGGCTATTTAGTTCACGCGATCGAATTAACCCCTGCTTTTGTCGAACAGATCCAAGGAACCGTGGAAGCAGAGGGATTACCTGTGGTAGTCACGCAAGGTAATATCCTCGACCCAATGGTGCGGATGCGACCCGCTCATTATAAAATGGCAATAGTTGCAGAAGTAATTTCTCATTTTCGAGATGCGGATCAACTGCGACTGTTACTTGCTAAAATGTGCGATGTGATTCGCTCCGGTGGTCTTTTACTATTTAACACTTTCTTGACCGCCGATGGCTACGCACCAGAACAAGTAGTACGAGAAATGTCAGAAATAGCGTGGTCATCCATTTTTACACGCGCAGATCTAGCATCGGCAATGGAAGGACTACCCCTAGAAACAATCTCAGATGAATCTGTGTTTGAATACGAGCAGAAACACCTGCCTGCGGAGGCATGGCCACCAACCGGATGGTTTGCTAACTGGGCAACAGGCCGAGATCTGTTCCCGATCGTTAATGGTCAACCACCGATGGAACTACGCTGGATTTTGTGCAGACGCACTTAAGAAAAATTAAAAATTAAAAATTAAAAATTAAAAATGCGATTTGATTTCCATTTTTAATTTTTGATTTTTAATTCTCAGTGAAATCATCTGTTCCAAACCACTAAAACAACACCGGATACGATTAGACCCAAACCCACAATCCGACTCACCGGAATTGGTTCCCCAAAAACAAAGTAGCCCAACAGCAGGGAGAAAACATAAACTAAGGAAACCGCTGGGCCAGCAACACTTAATTTGACTCGCGTCAGCAGCAGAATGTAAGCGCAGGCTCCTAGACCATAGCAAGTAAGGCCAAACAATAGTTCAGGAGTGAGCGCAATCCCTATAATATGACTCAACCAGTTGCTGGCATTGACTTTCCCTAGCTTTGATGCCCCTGCTTTTAGGAAAAATTGCCCCGCGACACTTGTTAACACCGAAATGAGAAACAGTCCAAACTCTGAGGGGGTCACAACTTATAATTCTCGTGTAAAGATATCATCCAATTTTAGATTTTAGATTTTGGATTTTAGATTGAATAATATCAACTTATTAGCACTGCCACCATCACAAGAGTTAAAATCGAGTCGAGTATAAGCATTAAATAGGTACTATGACGAGCATTCTGCAATCTCCCTACACAAGCGAACAAATTGCAGCTTGGCTGCGCGGTTTGCTTACTCTTGCTTGGGCTGACGGCAACTTTGACGATCGAGAACAGCAGTTAATTGCCTCTTTGACTCAGGATGAACTTGCTCCCTCAGTTGATTTGGGGTCGCTGGAACCGATCGGGCCAGCAGAGTTAGCGCAGGTTTTGGGGCAAAACACTGATGCTGCCGAGAATTTCTTGCGAACTGCTGTAATGGTGGCATTAGCCGATGGTGTTTATTCTGTCAGCGAGGATGAAGTACTGCACAAGTTTTGTCAGGCTTTGGGACAAAAGGAAGAAGTGCTAGAGGCTTTACGCCATACTCTCTACGAAGATAAGGCAGAAGCACCTGCTACTCTTGTATCCCATCAAGGCGGAGTACCTGCAAAGGAGTACATCCAGGGGCAACCGTCACGGGATGCGCTCAAACCTGTACGGAACTGGCTAGAAGGACTGGACATTCAAGATCCCAGGGTGGCTCGCTTCTTGTGCAAAATGATCCCGTCCCAGTGTCCGTTTGAGCGAGATGTGACCCTGTTTGACCACAAAGTCGTACATATTCCCCCCCTGTGTAAGCTAAATCCACTTTACGATCAGTTAGTAGGCTTGCGCTTCCGAGCGCTGTCTTATTTAGCAGATGATTGTGGTGAAGATGTGTCCCAATATTGTTAGCAGTCATTGGTCATCACTTAAAAATAACTAACTGACGACCAATGACTGATGACTAATGACGAATAAGTGATATGCAATTTATTGACCAAGCAGAGATTGAAGTAGAGGCTGGAAATGGAGGCGATGGCATTGTCGCCTTCCGACGAGAAAAGTATGTTCCGGCTGGGGGGCCATCGGGTGGCAATGGTGGCAAGGGCGGTTCGGTATTCTTCGTAGCGACGGAGAACCTGCAAACTTTGCTGGATTTTAAATACATTCACCGTTTTAAGGCGGAAGATGGGGGACGTGGAGGGCCGAATAATCGCACTGGGGCAAATGGAAGCGATCGCATTATTCCAGTTGCCTGCGGCACATCTGTCTACGATACCGAAACAGACGAATTATTCGCGGATTTGGTACAACCGGGGCAAACTATCTGTGTAGCTCAAGGTGGTAAAGGTGGTTTGGGAAACCAGCATTTCCTCAGCAACCGCAACCGCGCCCCCGAATATGCTCTTCCAGGACTAGCAGGGGAAAAACGGTTGCTGCGTTTGGAGTTGAAACTGCTTGCGGAAGTAGGGATTATCGGTTTGCCGAATGCAGGTAAATCTACTTTAATTTCAGCGATTTCAGCGGCTCGTCCTAAAATAGCAGATTATCCGTTTACGACCTTAGAGCCGAATTTGGGTGTGGTGCGTAAACCTAACGGCGATGGTGCTGTGTTTGCCGATATTCCTGGATTGATAGAGGGTGCCCACGAGGGTGTGGGGTTGGGTCACGATTTTTTGCGCCATATTGAGCGCACTCGTTTGCTGCTGCACTTGATCGATGTGACGGCAGAAGATCCGATGGGTAACTATCAAACAATTGAGCAGGAGTTGCAAGCATACGGTAGAGGTTTACCAGAACGCCTGCAAGTTCTGGCACTTAATAAAATGGATGCGGTTTCGATCGATCGCGATTTGGAAGCATTCGCATCCGAACTCCGATCTCTTCGCAATGCCCCTGTTTTCCTAATCTCTGCTGTTAGCCACAACGGATTAGAGGCAATGTTGCAGGAAATTTGGCGAATGCTGGAAGAAACAGGGGCTAGGGACTAGAAAAGTCAAAAGTCAAAAAGGGGAGTGGGAGAGTGGGAGAGTGGGGGAGCAATGACCAATGACTAATGACTAATGAGCAATTTTCTTTTGACTTTTGACTTTTCTAGCCCCTTTTTCAGCGGTTACGAGCATTAACAGATCGGGTATCTTCTAGGCGATTAATGGGGGTGGGAGAAGGAATGGAATTACCGGGAGTTGTCCCATCGCCAGCTGGTAACTGGGTATTAGGTATGGGTTTGCTGAAGTATTGATAGGTGACGCGAGAGATCTTGTTAATCAGTTCAGCTGCCCGCGTATCGTTGCGGGGACGTTTAACCATCACTGCGGCGATATAGCGCTTACCGCTGGGCAAATCGATTAAGCCAACATCAGCAAGCATTGAGCCAATATTGCCAGTTTTGTGGGCAATTGTGGCTCCTTTTCCCAGTCCGCGTGGCAGGAGAGAGTTGTTTACCGTTCGTCGCATGATATCGAGGAGACGATCGCGCGACGGTAGGGACACCAACTCGCCCTGGTTTACCCGCCCTATCAAGCTTGCCAACTCTTTAGAACTGGTGATGTTTGTTCCTTTTATATCGGGTAGTTTGTTGTGGATTGCCGTTGCTGTCAGCCCCCAGTCTCGGAAGCGCTGATTTAGGGCTTCCGCGCCACCCAGACGCGCAATCAGCATATTGGTGGCGGTGTTGTCGCTGATTGTAATCATCTGGGTTACCGTTTCCAGAGCCGTATATTTTGTTCCTGGGGGTTTGTACTGCATCTTGCCAGAACCAGAAGCGATCGCTTCTGGTTCTATGGCCATTACTTCATCTAAGCGAATTTTGCCAGCATCCACATCTTGGAAAAAGGCAACTAAAATCGGTACTTTAATCGTGCTAGCCGCTGCCAAGTTGGCAGCACCATTCCAATCTAGATAAGCACCCGTATCTATATCGAGGATAAATATACCTGGAGCCAATTGGGGATACTGATTTGCTAAGGACTGTACAGCAGTTCTCAATGGCATAATTTCCTGACTCAGCTTCAGCGCCGTTAAGTCATCTCCAAATGTAGAGGAGGGTTTTAAACTAACATCTGCTACAGCACTATGCTGGGAAGGATTAACTGTCTCAGAGATTGCAGATGGCTTGTGGCTGGCTGGGTTCCAAATCGACAGTATTGTACCGACGATCGCACCTAAACCGATCCCCAAAATGAGTAGGCGCATTGCGTACACCAGTACGCGAGGGGAGTTCCGTCGCTGCTTAGGTAACGATCTCCGTGAAACAGAGGCTGGGGAAGGATTGGGCTGAGGGGATTTCCCAATCTTTTCCTCTTTTGCTTTCCTGCTTTGCCGATCCCTTGCGCCATTCGATTTTGGATTTGGGATTTGGGATTTGGGATTTGTTCTATAGTTCAAACCCTCAAGAGTTTGTCCCGAATATTCCTCTTCATCCAAAATTGGCAATCCCAAATCTAACATCAAGCGATCATTTTGGATTTTGGATGAGGAAATCTCTCTTGCCGCGGGGGTCGCCTGCACTAGAGAAGTTGGTTTTGCCCTAAATTTAGTAAGCCCGTCCTTTGAGGTTGTTGGTCTGAGTGAAAGATTGGTGAGATTACCAGATCCTACTACCTTGCTTCCCCGCTGCTTTCTGGCTGGGGGTGCTGGTTTTTGGGAGGGTTGACCAAACAGCCTTTGCCACCAGTTCAAGCCGTCACGGTGTTGGCCTACATTCCTGGGCAATCCTCGCTCTAGGGCAGAAGAAACCCCTGCCTTAGACGGTCTGGGTCGAAGCCCAGACCGATCGTTTGGTGTCCGGGCTAATTCCTGCCGCTGTGGCACTTGCTGTTGTTTGAGCTGCCGCCGCTGGCGACGGGGATAGCCCTGATCGGACGCTGCCACGGATGACACCTCTTAGAAAGTTGACTTAATTTGCGGACAAAAAATGCACAGTACACCGATAATACTAAACCCAAAAAACTCTACTACATCCCAGGTGTACTCGGATCGAGTCGGCTATGAAAGCCGAGATCTAAGATTCATCCTGGGGGGGCAATAGGGTGTCTGGCACAGCTGGAGAACCTGTAGATATGGCCCATTCTATCTGGCTGAGGATGCCTCGCTGCATTGCTACGTCTGCTGTAGATGGCTGGGATCGATTAAAAAGTAACCGAAATTTCGCCATCCGGGAGGCTGCTGTGTGGGGATAGATATAACCAATTTTTAACAGCACGGATTCTAGTTGCTGATAGTACTCTTCTAAGATTTCTAATGTTGCCGTATCGGTGTGAGGAGATGGTTGGGGGGTGAGTCCCCCTTCGCCTATTGCTTGGTAAAGTTCGTAACAGCAAATAGCAACTGCCTGAGCCAAATTTAGTGCTGGATAGGCATCGCTGGAAGGAATGCGTATAAATCGCTGGGCATATTTCAATTCATCGTTGCTTAAGCCTCGGTCTTCAGGGCCAAAAATTAAGGCTGACGATCCTTCTTCCAGCAACCAGGGCAAAGTGCTGCGGGGTTTTTCTAGATGGAGAGATAACCGTCTGTCGCGTGCTGTAGCTGCGATCGCTCTTGAGCATCCTTTTAATGCTTCCGGCAAGGTGGCTACCTCTTGAGCCGCTTCTAGAATGTCTGCCGCATGGACTGCCATAGTCCTGGCTTGTTCCCCCAAAGGTTCGCATTTGGGCTCCACCAATACTAGCTGACTCAGCCCCATATTTTTCATGACGCGGGCGACTGACCCCACATTTAAGGGGCCGATCGGTCTCACCAGCACTATTCGCACCTGCGCTAAGGCTGTCTCATCCATTACATCTGTACCGGGTTTCCTTTAAATTGGATTAATAATAGTATCGTTAACTTAACATGGCACGCCAGCGTTCTAAATCCGATCTACCCACAAAAATTTGTTCCGTATGTCAACGTCCGTTCACCTGGCGTAAAAAATGGGCTGATTGCTGGGATGATGTGAAGTATTGCTCAGAACGCTGTCGCCGTCGCCGGAGTAATTAAAAATTAATAATTAAAAATGGTGAATGGGGAGTACGACAACTGTAAAGCAACTGACAACTGACAACTGACAACTGACAACTGACAACTGACAACTGACAACTGACAACTGACAACTGACAAATGACAACCCAGAAAGTGCAACCTAAGCTAATTATCCACGGTGGAGCCGGTAGTTCCCTTAAAAGCAAGGGAGGTGTAGAAATAGTACGTAAATCGCTATATAAAGTTTTGGAGGAAGTTTACGCGCTGCTGTTGGCGGGAGAAAGCGCAAGAGCAGCAGTTGTGCGTGGCTGTCACTTGTTGGAGGATGACCCCCGCTTTAATGCGGGAACGGGTTCTGTGCTGCAATCGGATGGTCAGATTCGGATGAGTGCTTCGTTGATGGATGGGATAACTCAGCGATTTAGCGGCACGATCAATGTTTCGCGAGTCCAACATCCGATCGCGCTAGCCGAAGCTTTACAAAGTTCCCCGGATCGAGTGCTATCGGATTTCGGATCGGCTGAACTTGTGCGTGAGTTGCAGGTTCCTATTTACAATCCTTTGACGGATATCCGATTACAGGAGTGGATGCAGGAACGCGATGATAATTTTAACAAGGAAATGGCTGGGGTAGTAGCTGAAAAAGAATTGGTGACGGACAGTAGTGCCGGACGCGGCACGATTGGGGTGGTAGCTTTGGACAGTCACGGACGTTTGGCGGCTGGGACTTCAACTGGCGGCAAGGGTTTTGAGCGGATTGGTAGGGTGAGTGATTCTGCTATGCCTGCGGGAAATTATGCGAATGGTTATGCAGGTATTAGCTGTACGGGTATTGGGGAAGACATTATCGATGAGTGTCTGGCGGCGCGAATTGTGGTGCGGGTGACGGATGGAATGTCTTTGGCGGCGGCTATGAATCGCAGTTTTACCGAATCTCGCGATCGCAAACGGGATCTGGGTGCGATCGGTCTTGATGCTATGGGTGTTATTGCTTGGGGTAAAACTAGCGAAGTCCTCCTCGCCGCCTACCATACTGGCGAACAGATGGGCGACACTCTGGAATGGACTGGGGATGAGTTAACGGGATTTGTCTGTTAGTTTCGATCGCAATATTGTCATTTTGTGAAGCATAAAAGTTGGTAAGTTAAAACTTGCCAACTTTTTGAATATTTATAGGACTTACGCAACTGGCACATAGAGTAGGGTGCGTCAGAGCCTTAACATTTAAGCTAATTGCCTAAAATTTGACGCCCCCTACTCCATCTAACTACATTAACAATTTCATAAAAGCATTTAGCGCATCATATTGATCTGCCATCCGCGAATAAAACTCGATCAATCGCAAATCCAACTCTGGTAACAATTCACTCTTACTAACCAACTCATATCCCGTAGAACGCAAACAATAAACCGAAATTACACCATCCTCCCAAAACCAAACCTCCCGCACTCCCACTCGACGATAAATTTCCAGGGTATCAATTCCACCACTCGTCACTGTCACCTCGATCGCCAAATCTGGAACCGACTTGCGCGTACCCAAAGAATAAGAATCATCTGGTTCCTTCCGTGCCCCCAATTCCTTCATCCCAATTGTCGTACTACCACGGGTATAAAAACGAATATTTCTCATCAGCATATAAATCTCTAAAAGCAGACCTAAAGTTTTCTTAGGTTCTTCATGGGCATCTGATAAAGGAGTCATAATTTCTAAATACCCATCTAAATAAGTTAAACGCGCCCCAGTTTCAGCCAAATCTGCATCCAACTTTTCCAGAGTATCCCATGTCACATTTGACAGCAAGGCTCTACCCGTATTTAATTCGGTTTTATAAATTGCGACAACCATCTGACTCACCTTTCGCGATCGCTTTTTCATAATATAGCATGGTTGAGCATACTGGCCTCTGGTAAGCGCATATACCCAATAGTCAGTCGTAATAAGTAAAACAACGAAAAATAGTCGATCTTATCCGTAGCTATCTTAATCTTCCGCCGAAGGAATGAATCCAAGTAAATATAACATTATTACCCTAATTCGATCAACTGCATTGCCTGAGACAAAATTCCTTCCTTCTCAACCATTGTAGCTAACTCTTCAGCTTCATAACGCCCTTCAAATGCTTCTGATGCTGCTTTTTCCATTGCTATTTCATAGGCATCTTTCAGAATATCTAATAATTCTGCTCTACTCAGATAATAACCATTTGCTTTGCGACGTTTGTTAATTTTATTGATTTCGCGCACCGCATTTTTGATAGAAAGTTGCCAAGATCGAGTTGAGCGACTTTCAGCATTTTGTTTAATTAAATGGATGAGCAAAATAACGCCATAACTGTCAATTTTGTTGACTTTATCGCTAAGGCTCATTTCTTCTAACTCATCGACTATCAGCAGTGCTTCATCAATTTTGCCTTGCTGTAGGAGTTGCTTAATTTCTAGTAATTCTTCCATAGCAACCTCTGTATTTAAGTTCGTGGCGCATACATAATCACTAGAACGCCGAGCAGAACAATCCAACCACCTAACAAGTCGAATTTATCTGGTGTTGTCCGATCGATTAGCCATCCCCACAGAATAGCAAGAAAGACGAAAATACCGCCGTAAGCTGCATAAACTCGCCCAAAATTGGCTGGTTGCAGAGTCGGTATTATTCCATAAAAAATCAGTAATCCTGCGCCAATGAAAGAAAACCAGATACTCCGGTTTTCGCGCAACCAAAGCCACATTAAGTATCCTCCGCCAATTTCGCACAAACCGGCTAAGAGGAAGTAAAACAGAGATTTGGCAATTTCCATTAAGTTCAATCTTCAGATGTTTTTAACCGCCAACCGGGTTTAACCACTTGAGGCGATCGCGCTATAACCAAACTATCATCCGGCACGTCTTCGGTTACGGTGGAACCAGCTGCTACAGTAACATCAGATCCTAATTTTACTGGCGCTACTAGCACGCTATTAGAACCAGTTTTGGTACGATCGCCTATTTTTGTCTGATGTTTCTTCACGCCGTCATAATTGGCAGTAATCGTCCCAGCACCGATGTTGACCCGCTCTCCCAGGGTGGCATCTCCCAAATATGACAGATGAGCGACATTAGTGCGATCGCCCAAAGTGGTATTTTTCAGTTCCACAAAATTGCCGATGCGGCAATTTTTCCCCGCATTGACATTTCCGCGCAAATGTGAATATGGGCCGATCTTTGTTTCCGCCTGGACTGTGCTGTCAGTTATCACGGAATAAACTACAGTGACATTTTCACCAATCTGGCTATTTTCAATCAAGCTACCGGGGCCAATTCTACTGCCAGATCCGATCGCAGTATTACCGCGCAAATGAGTTTGGGGTTCGATAATTATATCGGTTGACAACTGCACCGTATCGTCGATCGTGATACTATTGGGGTCAATCAGAGTCACACCGGCTGCCATCCACCGCTCTTTCACCCGCCCTTGCAAGATATCGTAGGCTGTTGCCAGTTGCTTGCGATCGTTGATGCCCAGAATTTCTTGATAATCTTCCACATCCACCGCCATCACTGGCTGCATCAAATTACACGCATCCGTCAGGTAGTATTCCTTTTGGTCGTTGTTCGCTTGCAGTTGGGGCAGAACTTTTGCCAATTGAGGCCAGTTGAAGCAGTAGATTCCGGCGTTGATCCGGTGATTTTGCTTCTGAGCTGCGGAGCAGTCCCGGTCTTCTACAATTTGTTGAATGATATTTCGATCGTTACAAAATACACGGCCATACCCTTTGGGATTAGGCAAATGAGCAGTCAGGAGGCTGACCGCATTTTGATGCTTTTTGTGACTTTCCATCAGAACTTTGAGGGTTTGGGGACGCAGGAGGGGTACATCCCCATTTAAAACCAGCAAATCCCCTTGGAAGCCCTCTAGATGGGGCAGTAATTGCTGAACTGCATGACCTGTTCCCAGCTGTTGGGTTTGTTCGACAAACTCCACATTGGGAATATGTTGCAGGGCTGCTTCCACTTGTTTCCCTTGATACCCAACAATAACGATCTGCCTAATCGGCTCGATCTCCAACGCTGTTTGGAGGATTCGTTCAATCAGCGATCGTCCACCCAAGGAATGTAATACCTTGGGCAGTTCCGATTTCATCCTTGTGCCGCGTCCAGCCGCGAGAATTGCTACTGCTACCATTTCTCTTGAGTCAGTCATGCTCCCAACGGAGTATACCGCGCTTCGTGCCCTTCTGTGACTCTAATTATTCTTGGCTTTTTGCTCTGTGGTTATTGGATATAAATAGGGTAAATTCCTGCACGAGTTTGGGATTGCGCCAACCTTTGGCCGTTTCCTCGGCGATAATTGCTAGCGCTTCTTCGGGAGTGAAAGCTTTTTTATAAGGACGTTCGCTCGTCAGGGCGTCGTAGATATCTATAATTTGAAACACCTGCGCCAGCATGGGAATCTGATTACCCGCCAGTCGATCGGGATATCCCGTACCGTCCCAGCGCTCGTGGTGATAGCGGATGATTGGGAGTACGCCTCGCATTGTCCGCAGGGGTTGGCAAATTTTTTCGCCGATGAGGACGTGCTGCTTCATAACCTCCAGTTCTTCGGGGGTGAATTTTCCTTTTTTGAGCAGTACGGCGTCGGGAATGCCGACTTTACCGATGTCGTGAAGATAACCACCCCACATTAAGTCGCGAATGTCGGCGCGGGAAAGATGGAGATATTCACCGAAGGCTTTACCCATTGCTACCAATCTTTCGCAGTGGTCGCCGGTGTTGGGGTCGCGGCTTTCGATCGAGCGGGCTATGGAAAAAACTACTTGTTCTGCGTGGTCTAAATCTTCGTTAAGGCGCTTTTGGCGTACCAGCGACTTGACGCGGGCTGCCAGTTCCAGGCGATCGAAGGGTTTGGTGAGAAAGTCATCTCCGCCTGCTTCTATGCCTCGGATGCGCGATCGCCGATCGTTTAGAGCGGTAATAAAAATTACCGGCAGCAAGCGTGTTTGCTCATCCTGCTTTAACTGTCGGCAAACCTCAAATCCATCCATTCCTGGCATCATCACATCCAGCAAGATGACATCGGGTTTGCACTCCAATACCATATTTAGTGCTGCTGGCCCATTTTCTGCTTCTAAAACTTCATACCCTTCCACCGCCAGCAGTGCCGCTGCTGTCATGCGACTGGCTGGATGGTCATCGACCACAAGGATTTTTGGCTGTTCTGACTCGCCGCTATTTCCGGTCGGCGACCATACACTAAAGCACATCGAAGCGCCGAATGAATCAACAGCAGTATCAAAATGAGGACTCACGGCCACAGTCGCCTTCCTAATAGTTCGAGTATTTTCACTTTAGCTGAAGACTAAATCAACTATTTCACAAAGAGCAAGTGATTATTTGCTCAGGAGGTTAAAGAATTCTATATTTATTTGCGTGGAGTACCTACTACCATAACCGATCGAGTATGGTGGTGGCTAGGCACTTTTACCCTAGAGAACCATATTGTTATCTCTATGGCTGTGAGAGGCGATTCGAGCATCTGTGATCTTAATCACAAATACTCTTATAGGCTTGAGGAATCAGGTCGCTGATAATTTAACTCAATTTTAAGTCATTAACCAGCGCTTTTTCCAATGAGCCGTGGGTTCTAGGGAAGAGGTTTCTTGTTCTATTTTACGCCTAAGCAGAATAATTTGAGCGGGATCGGAAAGATTTTGATCCCTGTAGGGAATGGCAGCACGAGTTCGTAAATGTTCCTGCTGTTGTTGAGAGAGTGGCGGCAAGTCGCTTAAACTGAAACTGGCAACTGTACCGGGCGATCGCCTCCCTACTGGTGGTGTGGAACCTATGTACAATCCAGCCGTCATCAAAGCTGTTCGTACTGCTGCCGAGCAGGAATAGGTGGCGAGTTTACCTTCTGGTTTGAGACATCTGGCTACTAACTCCAAAAATTCAACTGTCCACAGTTGCGGGCAGTTGGGCGGGGAAAAAGGGTCGAGCAAAATGGCATCTGCTTGGAAGCGCTGGGATACTTGCTGAATAGTTGTTCTAGCGTCGCCGATGAGCAGAGTTGCCTGTAGGCGATTTGTCTGTATTTGACGATCGATAGCTAGTTGGGTAAGAATTTCGGGAATAGGATCGGGCCAAGTGCTAGTTAAGTTGTGCGCGATCGCCGCTTTTGGTACCGCCGGATCTAACTCCAGAGCTATAAACTCCACACGGCAGGTGGGGTTAACCTCCCAAATAGCTGCCAAGGCAGCAGCTGTGTTGTAGCCTAGACCATAACAAACATCCAACAGTCGCAAACTGGGTTGTTGGGCTTTCGTTCTCAGATCCAATGGATTAACAAACTTCAGCACCGCTTCCTCAATAGCACCTGACGAGCTGTGAAAAGTTTCGCCAAACTCAGTCGAAAAGAAGGTGAACGACCCATCGTCTGTTTGTTGCGGTGTAAAGATGCTTGTGTCTTGCATTGTTTAGTTGGTTATTCTGATGCTAAGACATTGCTATTTTAGGATGATTTTGCCGAATAAATTAGCTCTAGCACTATTTTACTAAACCTAAATGAAAATAACAAGTAATATTTCAACATATCAATTCTAAAATAATGTAAAAATTTTGACTACTTTTAATAAAAAATGTTACTTTATTGATGATTGAAGATAAAATTGATAAATTACCGCAGGAGGATTTTATGGAAAACGAAATTAGCCCGAAAAATCGCCGACAATTTTTGAAATATATGGTATTCGGGACAGCGGGAACGGTTGCTCTTGGCTGGATTTTCCCCCAAAGGAGTCTGGGCCACGAACGAAGAGATTCGTCTACCCCCTGCACTTCAGATCGCAATAGCGAAGCTTGCCAAAATTACCTTCGCGGCGTGAAGGCTACTGACAGCAGGGGCAACCACATTCAGGAGAGTATTTTACTGACAACTGCTGTGCCGGGTCGTCCAGTGCTAGTGCAAGGGTTGTCAAAACCAACATATTTGGTGATTAATCAGGGGCCGAAACTTGCAGGATATGCTATCAATGCAAGTTGTCCGCATCACAAATGTACTGTTGAATGGAAGAGCGATCGCAATCAGTTTGTTTGTCCCTGTCACGGTGCCCAGTTCGATGCCCAAGGTAAAGTGCTTAAAGGCCCTGCGAGACGCAATTTACCGTTAATTACGGTGGTTGTTCAGGACGACGATATCCTTTTGATCGATCGCAAACCAGCAGTCGATCCGCGTAGATAATTAAAAAGGGGCTAGGGACTAGAGAAATATAGGAATAGAAGTAATTAGTAATAACTCAAGTTGCTAGTTAGTTCCATTCGCTCTTGTTTGTAATAAGTAATTGGTACGTTTTTAGCGCTATAAGAGCGCTAAAGCGCAACAACGTACCTGCTGCTAACAGCCTTAATCATAAACATGAGATAATAGCAAAGGCTGGTTTAACCAAGGCACAAAAGCAGCTAGCCAAGGAATTTTTCAAACTTGAAAGCGCCAAAAAACGATAATTTTGAAAATCGATGGATTCAGAGATTCTTAATAAGTTTTTTACTCGCAGGTCAAGTTTTCATGCGTTTGCTTAGGGGCAAAATTTCCCCCCGCCACATCCTTGAACATCTGGCAACTGTGGGGCTAGATTCTCTGAATTCTGTGCTGCTAATCGCCTATTTTGCAGGCATGATTTTTACGATTCAAACCGCAAGAGAACTAATTCATTATGGCGCAGTTTCAGCTATTGGGGGTGCTTTTGCTTTGGCTTTTTGCCGCGAGTTAGCCCCTGTTTTAACAGCGGGTGTTGTGGCGGGACAAGTTGGTTCTGCTTTTGCCGCAGAAATAGGCGAGATGCAAGTAACAGAGCAAATCGATGCTTTGTATATGCTGAGAACAAATCCCATCGATTATTTAGTTGTTCCTCGTGTAATTGCTTGCTGCTTGATGTTGCCAATTTTAACAATTTTTGCTTTGGTTGTAGGCATAGGTGGCGGTGTTTTTGTAGCAGTCAATTTTTACGATTTACCTGTATCGGTATTTTTGGATTCAGTTAGAGATTTTTTAAGTTTACGAGATTTATTAGTTGTTGTCGTTAAGGCTTTTGTTTTTGGGGTAATTATTGCCATTATTGGTTGTGGTTGGGGACTGACAACTACGGGGGGAGCAAAAGGTGTCAGTCGTTCTACTAAATCGGCAGTTGTTACTAGCTGGGTATGTATTTTTATAGTTGATTTTATTCTGTCAGTGGCAATATTTCAGGAAATTGGAATTAACCCAGTTAGATGATTTGGCATCTAGCGGGAAACCTCTCCCCCTAACCCCCCCTCCCCGCAACAGGGAGGGGGGAAATTAGACTGAAACTTTCATAAACCAATGTCGCCGATACATTAGATAGGCGATCGCCCACCAGAAAAATAATGTTATAGCTAGGGACTAGGGGCTAGGGGAAGTTTTGAGTTGTAGGGGCGGGTTTCGTTGAGAATAGTTCTGTTTCGACCCCAGATTCATCTGTTAAACCCGCCCGTACAGAGTTTTGAGTTAAAAGAGGGATGAGGGAAGAAGGTTTTAGAATCATATCATCTCCGGTTGCATCGGTAGCGTAAGTGTGATGCGAGAAATTGTCTGTTGTCATCGAGGGTTAAATTTTTACCACAGATGAAGACAGATGAACACAGATGAACACAGATAAGAGAGTTATTTTTTTTAGACAACCGATGCCACCGGACATGATATCAAGGGTTTCAAGAATTAAGAATGTCTTAACCGCCTTGGCGGTTGCTATACTATGGGCTAGGAGTTTTACGTTTAATTATGTCCACCTACTTAAATGTGGCAAATCTTAGGTCTGCAAAGAAGTAATGTTGAAACCGCTAAGCTCAGTAATATTGGTTCTACTTTTAAGTGCGGCGACTGCTTGTAACTTGACTCGCGCCTCTATGGATAAGGCAGATACGACGCAAAGCGAAGTTTCGCCCAAATCTCAGGAAAATAAATCGCCGCAAGTACCTGCCGATCGGGGAACAACTAGAAATTTGGTGAAAACCGAAACTTTCTCACCCGCACCCATCCCCATCGATGTTGCCACTTTACCACAACCGTTCCACAGTCAAAGTGCTTCCAAGTCTCCCAAGGTAGTGCCTATCCCAGCTAACCCGATGTTGCGCGTACCACCTGGTTTTGTTGTTAATGTTTTTGCGGATAATTTGGATGCGCCGCGCTGGTTAAAGCTGACTCCCAACGGCGATGTGCTGGTTACGGAAACCCGACAAAACCGCATTCGTCTGCTGCGGGACACCAACGGCGATGGTGTCGCTGATGTTCGCAAAGATTTTGCTACATCGCAAAATGGTGTAAATATTCCTTTTGGCATGGCTTTTGCAAATGGATTCTTCTTTCTTGGGAATACAGGAGAAGTTCTCCGCTTTCCCTACAATAAAAGTCAAGAAGTACTTACGGGAACCGGAGAAAAAATTACTGACCTTACTCCCGGCGGGTATCGCCAGCATTGGACGCGCAATGTGGTTGTTTCGCCTGATGGTAAGAAATTATATGTTTCGATCGGTTCTCGTTCTAATGTAGATGAAGAACCACTGCCACGCGCTTCGGTGCAGGTGATGAACTTGGATGGTTCCAAGCGAGAGACTTTTGCCTCTGGTTTGCGTAACCCCATCGGACTTGACTTTCATCCCAAAACGGGAGAACTTTACAGTACTGTCAACGAACGCGATGGAATTGGCGATGATTTGGTGCCAGATTACCTGACGCGCATTCAGCAGGGGGATTTCTACGGCTGGCCTTATGCTTATTTAACTCCAAATAAACTCGATCCGCGTCGAGTCAAGAACGGACAAAGCGAACGTCCCGATTTGGCAGCTCGTACAAAAACGCCAGATGTGCTTTTCCAGGCGCACTCTGCTGCTTTGGGACTCCAGTTTTACGACGGTAATAAGTTTCCCCAGAAGTATCGCAATGGTGCTTTTGTCGCTTTTCGGGGTTCGTGGAATCGGAATCAGGGTACTGGTTACAAAATTGTGTTTGTTCCTTTTGGCAATGATAATCGTCCTTTGGGATATTACGAGGATTTTGTGACTGGGTTTTTACTCGATGCTTCTGCACCAACAACTTGGGGGCGTCCTGTGGGGTTGTTGGTTTTGCCCGATGGGAGTTTGCTGTTTACTGAAGAGGCGAATAACCGGATTTATCGGATTAGTTATAAGTCATCTTGATTTCATCTGTGTTTTTTTGTCTTCAGTCCTCTGTCGCTTTGCTCTCCAAAATATGAAGAGTCTGTTGCTGCTGATGATAGTCGCCAATTTTCCCGATCGTCTGGTGAACTACCTACACCGATTTGGAGTACCAAATACGGTGTAGGCTTCTGGTACATTTCGCAATGTTGCCAGAACTTCCTTCGAGGTACTATTAGTAGTAGAATCACCCACTACCGGATTCCCTTTACGGCGTTTTATCGTTGGGAACAGTCCCAGCCCAACGCGCTTTACGTTGATAGATGCGTTAACATCCCGATCGACCCAAAGCGATTCTTTTTCGTCCCAGTATTTGCGAATATTGGAATCAGTAAAGATAAATTCATCACGATAGGCAAGTAATTGAGATGTGTATGCAGGTTTTACTGCTATTATCCTAGTCCCAGCTTTTTCAGCTATGTATTCTAGGATTGTGAAAAATTGTCCAAATGCGGCATCATTCCAAGACTTGTTTAACCCAGACTTGGCTGATTGACCGTTTGGTAAATACTTGCCATCTTCATCTTTTTTAACTTTGTTCCGTTTCGACAAAGCCAATAAATTTAAATCTTCGTGAACAATGACCTTTTTGCCAATACGCACCAACGCATGAGCAGTTTTAAATGCGTGATCCTTCCTTGCTCTAGCTATACGTTGATATTCGCGCCCTTCCCGTAAGATGAGCTTACGGCGCTGTTTGCTACCCTTCTTTTTGGTGGACTTGCGGTTAGACACTAAAGCTAGTCGCTTCTCGGATTTCCTGAAAGACTTCAAAGAAGGTAATTTAGTATTCTCTGATGTTGCCAAATAATCATCTTCATGCAATACCGCATCCAGTCCGAGAGTGTTATCCCAAGTGGGAATTATCTGTTCAGGGGTGAAAGTAGGCACATTAGGGTCTTCCAAACAAATGGTGATGTACCACCCATCCACCTTGTTTGTCAAAAGCGCATTTTTTAATGTAAACCCATTAGGTAATGGGCGATGTAAACGCACCTTTACCCAACCTTTTAACTTGGCAAATGACAAGAATAGCCATTCTTGCTCAACACGCTCAACAGTAATGGCTTGACCTTCAATTTTTATTGTGCGATAACGTGCAGCATTTTTAAAACGAGGTTTACCACTACGATTTCCTTTGTAATCACCTTCAATAAAGCGAGAAAAAGCCAACTCTACACGCTTTGATACATCCTGTAAGGTCTGAGATGGAACACTTGTAAAGTCTAGTAGTTCGCCAGAATAGCTTACCTTTATCAAGTCTTCCTTGCTCACAGGCAGTTGTTTTTTCTGTGAGTAATAGCTGGGGTTGTCTCGTAGTATTGGTATTGAACAAATTAACGGACAAGAATTAATTGATGTCCGATTATGCTGATCCCAGTCGAACCTGTCGCCTAGCTGCTTGTTGTACCAGTACCGACAAATTCTTAACCAATCATTTAGCTGTAGTTTTTGCTTGGTGTTTGGATAAGCGCGGTACTGATAGTTAAGCGGCATAGGGGAGTCATCTACTTGGTTGCATTTAGTGTTGACATCTATTACTATAAAGTATTTAGAAGTTAGAGTCAACCATGAACAGTGATTATATTTCGCGCGCCAGGGGAGTTTCAGACCTCAAAGCTCCTAACAGTGTTAACAACAAAATACCGTAAGCGGGTCTTGACGGGTCAGATGATTGATAGGTTGGGCGAAATTCTGAAAGACTTACTTTTAAAGTGGGACAGTAAGGTAGTAGATTTTAATGGAGAATCCGATCATGTGCATCTGTTATTTCAATACACACCTCAAACAGAACTACCAAAATTTATTAACAATATAAAAACAGTCACAAGTCGTTATTTACGAAAAGAATTTCCTGACAGAGTTAATCAATTTTATTATAAAGATGTTCTGTGGAATGGTTCTTACTTCATAGCGTCTTGTGGAGGTGTTACGGTTGAAACTCTCAAAAAATATGTTGAATCCCAAGATAAGCCAAAATAAAATAAAAGATTATTAATTACGAAACGCCCCAATTACCGAATCAGCCTACGGCTAATATTGGTAATTGGGGCGTTTCGTAATTAATCGCCTTATATCCCGACACCAAACTGAGTACAGTTATGGTGCGGGGCTTACGGCGTGATAGCTAAAACTGCCAAACTGATGACCCGCTGTTGGTGGCGATCGAACCGAGTATAGCAACCGCCTTGGCGGTTAGGGCATTCTTAATTCCACCAAACCCTTGATAATAAACCTTTCTTACTCTAGCCCCTAGCAAGAAAGCCCCTAGTCCGTAGCTATACACCCCATAAACCGGGTTTCTTCAAGAAATCGGGTTACTGAATGCCTCACTCCGCATTAAATTTTGTTAAGATTGTTTCGGCCATAGCGACGCTTCTATCTTCCTTGGAGACACTTGATGCTGCGACTCGAACATATCTGTAAAATTTATCCTACCGGCGAAGTCCTCAAAGATGTCAACTGGGAAGTCAAACCAGGCGATCGCATCGGCTTAGTCGGCGTCAACGGAGCGGGTAAATCTACCCAGCTGAAAATTATAGCAGGCGAAATCGAACCCACCGCCGGTGAAATCATTCGCCCCGCCAGTTTGCACATCGCTTACCTCACCCAGGAATTTGAAGTTGACCCCACCCGCACCGTCAAGGAAGAATTTTGGGGTGCTTTTGCGGAAGCGAACGAAGTGCATCAATCACTTTCCGAAGTCCATCGCGATCTGGAAATCGCCACGCCAGAACAACTAGACAAACTTATCCATAAAATGGATAAACTACAGCGACAATTTGAAGCTTTAGACGGTTACGGTTTGGAAGCGCAAATTGATAAAATTTTGCCAGAATTGGGATTTGAACAAGGGGATGGCGATCGTCTCGTCAGCGCCTTCAGCGGTGGTTGGCAAATGCGGATGAGTTTAGGCAAAATTCTCCTCCAAAAACCCGATATATTACTGTTGGACGAACCAACTAACCATTTAGACTTAGAAACGATTGAATGGTTGGAAACTTACCTCAAAGGTTTAATTACCCCAATGGTAATAGTTTCGCACGATCGGGAATTCCTTGACCGACTCTGCAACCAAATTGTGGAAACAGAACGAGGTGTTTCTAGCACTTATCTGGGCAATTATTCTGCTTATTTACAACAAAAAGATGAAGCGCAAACAGCACAACTTTCTGCATACGAACGTCAGCAAAAAGAACTAGAAAAACAGCAAGCTTTCGTCGATCGCTTCCGCGCTAGCGCCACCCGCAGCACCCAAGCCAAAAGCCGCGAGAAACAATTAGATAAAATTGAACGCATTGAAGCACCAACAGGTTCGTTAAGAACTCTGCACTTCCGCTTTCCCCCAGCACCCCGCAGCGGACGCGAAGTGGTAGAAATTAAAAATTTAGTGCATACTTACGATGAGAAGATTCTGTTTTTGGGTGCAGAATTGTTAATTGAAAGGGGCGATCGTATCGCATTTCTCGGCCCCAACGGTGCTGGCAAATCTACCGTCCTACGCCTGATTATGGGTATGGAAAAGCCTACAGAAGGTAAAGTGGAATTAGGCGCTCACAATGTTATTCCCGGATATTTCGAGCAAAATCAGGCAGAAGCTTTAGATTTATCCAAAACTGTAATGGATACTATCCATGATGAAGTACCTGATTGGAAAAATGAAGAAGTTCGTACTCTGTTAGGTCGTTTCCTATTTAGTGGCGATACAGTATTCAAACAAGTAGGTGCTTTAAGCGGTGGTGAAAAAGCTCGCGTTGCTTTAGCAAAAATGCTTTTGCGTCCGGCAAATCTTCTAATATTAGATGAGCCAACCAACCACTTGGATATCCCAGCCAAAGAAATGTTGGAAGAAGCACTGCAAAACTATGATGGTACGGCAATTATAGTTTCGCACGATCGCTATTTTATCTCCCAAGTAGCTAACAAAATTGTCGAGATTCGCGATGGCGAGTTTCGCGTTTATCTGGGAGATTATCATTACTATTTGGATAAGATTGCCGAAGAAAAAGAACAGGCAAAATTAGCAGTAATTGAGGCCGAAAAAGCGGCTAAAAAAGCAGCTAAAGACTCTGCCAAAAAAGCAGCCGCCAAACGCAAATAAAGTCAGGTGGGCCATGCCCACCCTACTTTGAGAAGCCAGAAAATTTCCTAACTCTGCGACTTGGCGCGACGGCGGAAGCCACTTAGTAGACCAAAAGCACCGAAACCGATCAAAGCGCCAACAGTCCCAGGTTCAGGGACGGAAGTAGCAGCGAGTCCGACAATCTTTATGTCACCGCTACCGATAATGCCGAGTGCAGTAGTAGCACCTGTAGACAAATCGACGCTGTATAGGTTCGAGTTGGAGGCGGCGAACGCACTATTCACCCCATCAGCCGTAAAAATATCAAACCCTCCTGTCGAATCAAAGTCGAAGCCGAGGGAGCCGATCGTTGTCAGGGTGCCATTGTTGGGCGGATTTTGCAAAACTAATGTGTCGAGGTCGGAGTCAATACCGTACAGTTGGGTTGCGATCGCACCCTTGAAGGAATTAGTGTAAGCCGCAGCGGTAATATTTGGATCTGCCCCGGCGTTGATATCCCCAGCTCCATAGGCTAAAGTTCCATCAGTAATTACCGCACCAGTATCCACGTTGGTGCGGAGGTTTTGCTCATTTGTACCGACAAGCCGCAAGCGATCGGGTACTGGGTTAAAGTCAAATCCTGACTTCAGTCCGGCGGTGAAGCTAGTGGAAAGGGTACTCACGAAAGTAGCAGCACCAGTACTGGTGTCAATTGTGTAGATTTTATTGCTGTCCGCTAGACCGTAGAGCAGACCGTTGGCTGGACGAAAATCGATACCTAGCAAAGTGCCGTCAACCCCGGTGACCCCAATACTGCTAGTGGCAGTAGGATCGGAAGCACCGAAGGAAAATAGAGTATTTTTGTCGTCCAGACCAAACAGCGTTAGGGTGCCAGCAGTTGCAGGCTTGACGACGCTGAGTAAATTGAACATCGTTGCTAGAGTCAGCGTGCTGATGATTGCGCTAAGTCTGTTTAGTTTCATTGCAAATCTTCCCACCAATAGTTTTTTCTAATTTTGTAAGCTGAATGCAGACAATTTACTTAGAAATACGCAAATGCCTGTATTTCTACGTATATCTGCCATAGTAAGAACCTCGTACCGCTACGTCTTTTCTCAAAGTAAAACTTCACACAATCTTTAATTAATCGGCTTATTATCGCCACCAATGTAAAGGTTTGATAAAGTGCTAGCCAAAACTAATGGAATTTGGCTGTTATAGGCGGCTTTTTTTTTCTGCGTAATTACCGATCCTCTGCGAAAACTCATTCCATTGGCAGATGTAAGCTAGAATTGCCTCAGCCTGGGATTGAGCAAACAAACCGAGATCGACAAAATTTCCCCACTCTGAGTGGGGAAATTGTTTTGTTTTCCTGACATTTCACTGACGATCGGTTTGCAACGCCAAAAAACCGGCCTGCGATCGCTGTAGCATTGCCGATTTATGCCCCAGCGCTGGTAAGAGCAACGAGAAAACGCCAAGCTAAGAAAAATAAATAAATGTAAAGCAGAGTTAAGAAAACTCTATATTTACTATTTCAGAAGGTATATAGCAATCGGGGATCAAAGGCAACAGGTCTAAAAGTATTTAAAACAGGGCATTGTTAACCTATTATCAACCGATCGCCCACAGATGCCAAACTTGCAAAATTCCAACTAAAGCACAGTCCTCTATTCATAAGTCGGTGATATGATTTCGGATGAATATCTGACACAAAGAGCGATCGTGTATGGCCCAAGCGCCTGTCTCTCCAGTGGTGCTAATAATCCTAGATGGCTGGGGTTACCGTGAAGAAACCGACGGTAACGCCATTGCCGCTGCTAACACACCCATCATGGATAGCCTCTGGGCAGCCTATCCCCACACCCTGCTTCGCACGTCTGGCAAAGCAGTGGGGTTGCCAGAAGGCCAAATGGGCAACTCCGAAGTAGGCCACCTCAATATCGGGGCTGGGCGGGTCGTACCGCAAGAATTGGTTCGCATCTCTGATGCCGTAGAAGATGGCACCTTACTGTCCAACCCAGCGTTAGTCAAAGTTTGCCAAGAAGTGAAAAGCAGCGGTAGCAAGCTGCATCTGATGGGATTGTGTTCCGAAGGTGGCGTGCATTCCCATTTAAATCATCTGCTAGGATTGCTAGATCTAGCCAAAGCACAAGAAATTGCCGACGTTTGCATTCATGCCATCACCGATGGTCGGGATACCAGCCCAAAAGAAGGCATTGAAGCAATCCAAAAAATTCAAGACTACATAGACAAAATTGGTGTTGGACGCATTGTCACCATCAGCGGTCGCTACTACGCGATGGATAGAGACCGCCGCTGGGACAGAGTTAAAAAAGCCTACGATGTAATGACCCAAGATGGTTCGGGAGACGATCGTTCTGCTCTCGAAGTATTGCTGGCCTCCTACGCGGAAGACGTAAACGATGAATTCGTCATCCCCACCAGGATTGCCCCTGGAGCCGTGGAATCTGGTGATGGCGTCATCTTCTTTAACTTCCGGCCCGATCGGGCCAGAGAACTCTGTAGCGCCTTAGTCAGTCCCGCATTTAACGGCTTTGAAAGAGAGCAAATTAGCCCCCTCAGTTTTGTTACCTTTACCCAGTACGAGTCAGACTTGCCCGTATTAGTAGCTTTCGAGCCGCAGAACCTCAGCAATCTGCTGGGACAGGTGATTTCCGATCGCAAACTAAAACAGTTCCGCACCGCTGAAACCGAAAAATACGCTCACGTCACCTACTTTTTCAACGGCGGTCTTGAAGAACCGTTTGAAGGCGAAGACCGGGAATTGGTGCAGAGTCCGATGGTGGCAACATACGATACAGAACCGATAATGTCGGCAGAGGAAGTCACAAATGTGGCAGTAAGAGCGATCGAAAAACACATTTACTCCCTAGTCGTAATCAACTACGCCAACCCAGACATGGTGGGACACACGGGCAAAATGGAAGCCACTATTACAGCACTTGAAGCCGTAGACCGATGTTTGGGACGCCTAATACAGAGCATTAACAAGGCTGGAGGAACTGCAATTATCATCGCCGACCACGGTAACGCCGAATGTATGTGGGATGAGCAAGGAAACCCCTGGACGGCTCACACAACTAACCCAGTTCCCTTTATCCTAGTTGAAGGAGAAGGTCTGAAAATCCCCGGATACGGTACGGAAGTAAGCCTGCGAAGCGATGGCCGTCTAGCAGATGTTGCTCCCACCATCCTGGAAATTTTAAGGCTGCCTCAGCCACCTGAGATGACGGGCGTTTCCATCTTGGCACCCTCTGAATATCAAGTTAAAGCCAATCGGACACCCGTTCGACTTTCCCTATAATTGGGTTTAAAGCAGTAGCCTAAAAATCTAGATAATTCTAGATTTTTCAAGTTTTGACTGTCGATCGCGGCAATCATGATAAGCTAGAGAAACGCTTGATTGGTGCGGGTTGCTAAAGCTTACTTGGTGTGAAAACCATAGCAACACTTGGCACAAACTAATCATCAAAAAACCAAATATTTCAAGTCCTCTGCTAATTTTAGCAGTCTCTAACTGGGAAGATCAGGCCAACCTGAACAGTCAGGAAGCTTATAGCACTTGATCTAGGCTAAACATAAACCGCTGAGTTTGACTCACAGATTTCTGTAGGTTTTTAGAAGCGGTAATGGGGATTGGAAACTGGAAGCAAGAGAGAATATCCAATTCCAGATCGCCAATCTCCAATCCAAAATCTAAAATCTAAAATCCAAAATTGAAATGACCATTGTCAAAGTCGTAGAAGTTATCTGGTCCTTGTCTGCTTTAGGTCTAATTATTTTAGTGCTGCTGCACAGTCCCAAAGGAGATGGAATTGGGGCTATTGGCGGCCAAGCGCAGTTGTTTAGCAGCACCAAAAGTGCCGAAATAACCCTAAACCGGGTTACCTGGGCACTTACGGTGATTTTTATGGGTTTAACTGTGGTTTTGAGCGCCAATTTGTTACCGCAATAGTGTATAGGGCATTGGGCATTGGGCATTGGGGATCGTCTTTTTTATCGTCATTCCCCATGACTAATGACTAATGACTAATGACTAATGACTAATGACTAATGACTAATTTGCAGCGCAAGGGGCCTAGAGCATTAGCTATCTTTACAGCCATCCTAGTCCTGGCTGTCGGTCAATGGAGGGGAATACCTCTATCAGCAGCAAATCTACCGCCCCTGCAAGCCCATCCATTGCCGCCGGGACTAGCCCAGTGGCAAGATACCGCAAACAGCGGTGATTATTTTTCTGAGGTAAAGCCGACAGAAGTAGGTTATTTGGTCTGGTCTAAATTCCCGATTAAAGTATATATCTTCATGGGAGAAGAATCGCCTGCCAATAACTCCTCTAGCTCGAAAAAATGGGTAGAGGCGGTTTTACAGGCAGTGCAGGAATGGAGCGTTTACTTGCCTCTAGAGGTGGTGAACCAGCCAGATGATGCCGAGATCACAATTTTGCGATCGCGTCCTCCCCTACGTCCATCCTTAGACCCTAGCACAGGACAATTGCAACTGCCTCGCGTTCGTTCCGCCGAAACCAGCTACGAGTTTTATATCCGCAAATCTCTAGACGCCCCGACTGTTTTATCCCACCGATTTAATATCCAGATAAGTCCCAACCAGGCACCTATTTATACCCTTCCTAGCGCCCGTCACGAACTCGGTCACGCACTCGGTATCTGGGGTCACAGCCCCAAAGAAACAGATGCTTTATACTTCTCTCAAGTTCGCAATTCACCCCCGATTTCCCCCAGAGATATTAATACCCTGAAACGAATATACGAACAGCCAACCCGCTTGGGATGGGAATTATAGCTAGTGCAAGCGGTCAGTTGTCAGTTGTCAGTTGTCAGTGGTAAAAATCAAGATTTCCAGATCCATCATTGGCAATTTTTAGTGGTGAGTTATTTCCGCCATCCTGCACTCTTAGGCTAAGATTGCTAGGGTCACAAGCGTCTAGAATCCGCCAACGTTTGGTGGAATTGAGAATGTCCTAACCAACTCATCGGTTGCTATATCTAATGATATTGGTAACTAAGTAAGTTAAGCGCATTGGCTTCATTTATCTTCAGGATAGGTCAAGATAAATGAAGCGATCGCTAAAAACAGTCTTACCCTGAGTAGCATTGCTTCTAATTAAGCGCGGCGGCTATACGTAAATCGCCGCTGTTGCAACACCTGCTCATAGAGTTTTTCCAACTGAGCGATATTGTTATTAAGGGTATAGCGCTCTAGAACTCTCGCTCTTGCATGAAGCCCCAAGCGAACGGTAAAGTCAGGGTGATCTCGTAATAAAGGTAACAGAGTTTGCAACTCCGTCTTCACTCGCTGAGGATTGACAACTACACCGCATCCTCCTTCTAAAACCTCACCATCCGCCCCTACATCTGTAGCCACACAAGCTACTCCACAAGCCATCGCTTCCAGAAGAGACAGAGAGAGTCCTTCGGCCAAAGAAGGTAGTATAAAAACATCGGCTCCTCGGAGAATTTCGATCCGTCGTTGTTCATCCGCCAGGAATCCCATCCAGACGATGCCATACTCAGAATCGTAAAAAGGCTCTAAAGAAGGCCGCAAAGGGCCATCGCCGACAATCAGCAACTTGCAATCGGGCCCCATTTTCGATAATTGCCAAGCCCTTAATAAGGCTTCTACATTTTTTTCCGGGGCAATTCGACCTTGGTAAACGAAGATGCGTTTAGCGTTAAATTCTGACTTCAGGTTAGAAGGCCCAGGCGAATACTTCTGAACATCTACGCCGTTGGGTATTACGGCTACCTTGGTTGTCGGTACGCCCATTTTAACCAGTAACTCCCGCTGAATTTCGGAAAAGACGATCACTCGATCGTAGTTAGCCAGAAAAGGAGAGTAGAGCTGATAAGCCAGAAATTGCGTTCCCGATTTAATTTTTGCTCCCTTGCGGGCATAGGGAGTGTGGAACGTTGCTATCAGAGGCAAATTTAGCTGTTCGCAAATTTCCGGAAGTAGGAAGTCCAGTGGCGATAGTGTCAGAGAGGCATGAATTAGATCCGGTTTGAGATTCCGTAAAGACTCCATCAAGACTTTGCTGGATTTCGGTGTGGGAATCGTGTAAACCTGCGATTTGTAAAGAAAAGGCAGGGAAACTTCCGCACACTCTGGCCAATTCTCAGGGTCGGAATCTTGTGCAAAATGGAGGAAGCTAACCTGGTGTCCCCCGTCTAGCAAAGCGTTGGTAATTTCCCGACTATAGGTGACATTGCCGCAAAAGGGTGATTTTTTTCCAAGCCAAGCGATGTGCAGCATTTATGGGCTAAAGGCTAAAGGCTAAAGACTAAAGGCTAATGGCGTCATTGGTCATTGGTCATTGGCAATTGGCAATTGGCAATTGACAAGTGAGAAATAGCCCAATTAACCATTAGCAAGTGGGTTTGTCAGCTTTTGTTAACGTATGGGAGCTTGTACGGCAAATATACCAGGTAAATAGCCCTCCTGCGATCGCAGCTGCTGCTAAACCCAAAAAAACAGTCTTTAAGCCGAAGAAAGTTTCGGCCACCCCAGCTAAGACCAAAGGCAAAGTCAGGGCAATATTAATCGCATTGTTCTGAAGCCCAAACACCTTCCCCCGCATTTCGGGGGGCGTTTCTTTTTGAATCGTGGTTTGCATCGGTACGGCCACCAATGAGCCAAAGGCTCCCATTAGCGTTATCAGCAGCAGGACAATCCAGAGATTCTCAGTGAATAGGGACAGACCTATCAGCGAAGCTGCCACTCCGGCAGAACCGTAGAGACTGAGCCCGGTATGGGAAAATCGTTGACCCCAGTGACCTAAAATTGCCGCACCAATGCCCATGCCAACGCCTCCAGCAGCCATCAAAAAGCCAAACTGGGAGGGTTTCATTTCTGGAATCCCTGCGGCTAGGCTTACCGCGAGAACTGAGAGAGCTGCAAATACAGAAAACAAAATTATGAGTTGGAGCAAGGCGGCGCGGATACGGCGCTGTTGTTTTAGATACAAAAATCCGTCGCGCAGGTCTGCCAGAATATGTGGAGGTTCGTGTTCGGTGGGGCTAGTTTTTTCACCTGTTTTGAGCAGCAGCAGAATCAGACCCGCGATCGCATAAGAGCCTCCCACCAGCAATTCTCTGCCGAAGTTCGTTCCAGCACCTAACTTGTCCGCGATCGTGTCTGCTAGAGCCAGCAGCGGTTCCCCCACCGCAAAGCCAATAATCACCGATGCCATCATGGTGGTGGTGTAAAGCGAGTTAGCCGACAGCAAATGCCGACGTTCCACCACCAAAGGAATTGCTGCCTGTTCCGCAGGTGCAAAAAACTGAGTCAGGGTGGAAACCAAAAATGTCACTACCAGCATCAGACAGAATCCCGCAGGCAACCCCCCCAGCGATCCCCAGCCGTGAGAAATCCACAGCAGCGATGGCAAAGCTATCACTAAGCCACCGCGCAGGAGATTTGTGATTACCAGCACCGTCCGTTTCGGCCAGCGATCGACAAATACGCCTGCGACAGAACCAAACAGCACCGCAGGGATGGTAAAGGCCATCATAATTGCCGATACCCAAGCGCTAATCGTCTGATTTTCTGTGTGAAATTGTTTGGCAATCAGCGCAATCATCAGCACTAAGTACACTTTATCCGCCAGTTGGGAAAAAACTTGACCGCTCCAGAGCGCCAAGAAGTTACGGTTTTTCAGAACAGGGACAAAGCCAAGTTCGGCGACGGTTTCCTGATGAGAAACTTCCTCATTATCCTGGCTTTTTACAGCGGATTCGGCCTCAGATTCTGTTGAAGGCAGACCGTTAGAGGTTGGTGGAACGAAGCCGTTGTTTTCTGCCAACAAGTCGTTGGATTCTACTATATCCTTCACAAAGGGTTTTTCTTTAAAAGAGGTTTCGCCCAGGTCAACATTATTTATCGATCGCTTATTTGCGTTTAAAGATAGATCGCTCACTGTAATTGGCATCGATGCTGTTTCCTCCGTGAGGTTATTCTGAATTTGGGGTCAGAGAAAATTTATGATTGGGAACCGGCGTAGAGTCAGAATCTTTCCGGTGCGGTGATATGTAGTTGTTAGCAGAAAGAGTCCTCCTTGTCCCCCTTGTCCCCCTTGTCCCCCTTGTCCCCCTTGTCCCAAGTTCCGGTGTTACCTCCGTGAAAGGTAGGGGGTTAAGAAACAAAATTGGGTTTTCCAAATCAGAATCAAACCATTGCATCATGACTCAGGAGGAAATCGACTCAAACAGCAAAAAAGGTATCCATCAAAGCAGCAGAGCGAATTTGCCGACCAAACTGATATTGGGTATAGTGGCGCAAAATTCGTTCCACAGATAACCAGCTGGGGTCACAAAAAAGTAGATGCGATGAATTTTCTTGCATAGAAGGGAGTTGCGGCTTGGCTAGCTGCTGGAGTAGTGCCAGATCTTGAGCGCAAAGCTGGGTGTTGAGCGTCGGTGTTTCTTGCTGATGAACGACAGTCTGTAGGGGCGAGATGATTTCGCCTTTACTTTCTGCCATCAGGGATCTTATACCTCCTTTGGAATTGGTCGCATTTTCCTGGGTGTGGTCATAAGTAGTTGGTTGAAACGAAAAGCTTTTCTTCTGGGCCTTGTCCTCCTTGTCCTCCTTGTCCTCCTTGTCCTCCTTGTCCTCCTTGTCCTCCTTGTCCTCCTTGTCCTCCTTG
>NZ_JAIQZN010000076.1 GCF_023333585.1 Argonema antarcticum A004/B2 | reverse complement strand
ATGTCTCTTTTTATGCCAGCTTTGCTTTTTTATCTCCGTAATTTCCGATTGTGACAGTTGTGGGTGCGGAATGTGGGATATAGCAACCGCCTTGGCGGTTAGGGCATTCTTAATTCCACCAAACTCATTGATAATAAATCTTTCTTACCCTAGCCCCTAGCCCCTAGCCCCTAGTCCCTAGCCCCTAGTCCCTAGCGATAAATTCACCGCACTGTTGAATCAATTCTGCAACTAAACCCGTCCATCCAGTTTGATGACTCGCACCAAGTCCGCTACCGTTATCGCCGTTAAAGTATTCATAGAAAAGAATGTAATCGCGCCAATGAGGGTCAGTTTGTAATTTTTGAATCCGACCGTAAACGGGCCGATCGCCAGAGGAATCTTTGAGGAAAATTCTTGTTAGTCTGCGAGACAATTCATCTGCAACTTCCCCAAGCGTCATTTCTTGACCCGAACCTGTCGGACACTCGATTTTAAAATCATCTCCCAGGTAAGAATGAAACTTGTGCAGCGATTCAATAATCAGATAATTGACCGGGAACCAAACTGGGCCGCGCCAATTGGAATTTCCCCCAAAAAGAGTGCTGCTAGATTCTGCTGGTTCGTAATCTACCCGGAACTCACATCCATCTACATTAAAAACATAAGGATGTTTGGCATGATATTTAGAAAGGGCGCGGATGCCATAATCTCCAAAGAATTCTGTTTCATCAAGCAATTTTTGGAGAATACGCTTTAATTTACTCCGATAGACAATTGCCAACAATCTTCTGGCACCAATACCAGGTGTTTCCATACAAGCGACATTTTGTTTCAAATCGGGACGATTTCTAATAAACCATTCCAACCTTTTTTTAAAGCCTGGAAGCTGCTTTATAGTTTCCGGTTCGAGTGTTTCAACAGCAAAAAGCGGAATCAGTCCTACCATTGAACGCACTTTCAAAGTTAAATGACGATCTGCGGGTAAATACAGAACATCATAGTAAAAACCATCTTCTTCATCCCACAGTGATGACTCTATCTCTCCGATGTGATTCATGGCGTCAGAGATATAGAGGAAATGCTCGAAAAATTTGCTAGCGATATCTTCGTAAGTCGAATTTGTTTTGGCTAGTTCGAGTGCGATCGCAAGCATATTCAGACAGTACATTCCCATCCAACTTGTCCCATCGGACTGATCTATATGTCCGCCAGTAGGAAGTTCCGAACTTCTATCAAAAACACCAATATTATCTAATCCTAAAAATCCACCCTGAAAAACATTTTTACCCTCTATATCCTTCCGATTCACCCACCAAGTAAAATTGAGCAGCAACTTTTGAAAAACTCGTTCCAAAAAATGTTTATCTGCCCGTCCATACATTTTTTCTTCTATCTTATAAATACGCCATGCAGCCCAAGCGTGAACAGGCGGATTTACATCGCTAAATTTCCACTCATACGCCGGAATTTGACCGTTCGGGTGCATATACCATTCACGAGTTAATAGATCCAGTTGCTTCTTAGCAAAATCAGGATCGATCGTCGCCAACGGAATGACGTGAAAAGCTAAATCCCAAGCTGCAAACCAAGGATATTCCCATTTATCTGGCATCGATAGAATATCATCGTTATAGAGATGAAACCACTCGCAATTTCTCCCTTTTTTCCGGTCTTCTGGTGGCGCTGGAGCAGCCATATCGCCATTTAACCACTCTTCGACAACATAGTGATAATATTGCTTACTCCACAACATTCCCGCAAAAGCTTGTCGCTGCACATTTCGCTCGTCTTCTGTCAGAGATGATGGACTAATGTGTTGATAAAATTCATCCGCTTCTTGCTGGCGATTTTGAAAAATAGTATCAAATTCTGTGCCAAAAGGTTGCGCTAAATTGGCAGATTCACTCAGTCGCAGTTGGATTATTTTAGTTTCACCTGCACCGATGTTAAGTAAATAATTTGCTGCTACTTTCGTCCCAATTTTATTGGGATTAATCGCAGATTTGTGACCGTAGACAATATAATCGTTAATTCCATCTTTGACATAAGTAGAAGGATTACTAACATCAAATAATCTACAATTGTTGGTTTCGTTTTCTGTAAATAAAAATTCCGTTGAATCGTTACAATAAAGCCATCTTTCACCCAGATCTGGATGCGATGCTTCTATGACGCTGAATTGAGTTTCTGCTTTGCTGACTTTCAGAAATGGTTTATCTTTATTTCCATTCCAAGCCCAAGTGTTACGAAACCAAAGAGTTGGTAAAAGATGCAGTGTTTTCGCTTCTTTGCCTCGATTGGCAACACTAATTTTAATTAAAATATCGTCAGGGGAGTTCTTGGCATACTCTACGAAAACATCAAAGTAACGGTCATCATCAAAAACACCTGTGTCGAGCAATTCAAATTCTGGCTCTTTACGACTGCGACGACAATTTTCTTCTACCAATTGGTCATAAGGAAAAGCTTTGTGAGGATATTTATAAAGACATTTCATATAGGAATGAGTGGGGGTGCTGTCTATATAAAAGTAATATTCCTTGACATCTTCCCCGTGATTGCCTTCATTTCCCGTTAAGCCAAAAAGTCTTTCTTTTAAGATGGGATCTTCGCCATTCCATAGGGAAATAGCAAAACACAAGCGCTGATGGTTATCGGAAATTCCGGCAATTCCATCTTCACCCCAGCGATAGGCGCGAGAGCGAGCTTGATCGTGGGTAAAATAGTCCCAAGCTGAGCCATCATGACTGTAATCTTCGCGGACGGTTCCCCATTGGCGATCGCTCAAATATGGCCCCCAACGCCGCCAGTGAGCTTTCCGTTCCCGTGCTTCTGCTAACCTTTTCTCTTCCTGTGTCATGGTTTTCAGTGCAAAACTTAAGATAAATATCGAATAATTCGACAGGGATTGCCTACAGCAACAACATTTGCAGGTATATCTTTTACAATCACACTGCCAGCGCCGATGGTGGTGTTGTCACCGATAGTTACCCCTGGACAAATAATAGCACCACCTCCAATCCAGACGTTGTTACCAATCTTCACAGGTGCGGCTAATTCTTTACCCGTCAGACGATCTGCGGGGGATGTGGGGTGATATGCTGCGTAAATCTGAACGTAAGGCCCACACAGGACGTTTTCACCAATCTCAACCTTGTTACAATCGAGAATCACACATCCAAAGTTCATGTAAAATTTGTCACCAATATAGATATTGCTTCCGTAGTCGCAGTGGAAAGGCGGGTCAATTTCAACATTAGGGCCAACTTTGGCAAATAATTCGGTTAAAATTTGGGTGCGTCTTTCTGTTTCTGACTCAGTGGTAGTGTTGTATACTCTGGTCAGACCGCGTGCTAGTTTGCGATCGGCAACTAATTCGGAGTCAGCCGCGAGATATAACTCGCCTGCCAGCATTTTCTCTTTTTCGGTTTTTTCCACAGTCTTAAATCATAGATTGTAAGTTCTGAAACCCGGTTTCTTGGAGAAACCTCAGCCGAGAAACCCGGTTTTTTAGAAAAACCGGATTTCCTTGTAACGTACTACTTTTATACCACTTCCGGCAAACTGAGAACAGGTTAATGGCTGCCATTCCCGTATTGATTTTATATTTTGAGAATTAAAAATTATGAATCACCCTCCCGATCCGATGATTATTATTTTGATCGTAGTGAACGCCATTATTTTTTGGTTTCTATTTTCTAGAAGCTGGCTAAGCCTTGCCAAACTCTACAAAACCAACCAACCACCCCCACACAACATTCGCCGCATGAGACAGGGTTATGTGGGTTGGATTCGCTACAGAGGAGCGCTAAATATAGGCATAACTCATGAAGGAATCTATTTGAGCATCATGCGTCCATTTAACATTGGAACGCCACCTCTGCTGATTCCTTGGAGGGCAATTGACAGAATTGAAAAAGTTACCAGCTTCTTTGTGCAAAGTTATCGTTTGCACCTAAAAGATAATAAAACAACCCTAATTTTAAACAAAGAAGATTTGGAGGGATCTCAACTTTACTATAGAGGGCAAGGGATTGAGTTATTATAGTAAATATAAGATGATTAATTTGGTTAATAAACCAAATTGAGAGAAAAAATAATCCCACAACAGTAAACGCCGCGTGCCGTAGGCATATCGCATCTCTCTATCTATCAAAATGTGATTGACAAACTCGCAGATATAATGTAACATTAAATTAAGTGGTAATTAAAAAATTAGACAGTTCCCTCTAAATCAAAAATATAAAGTTGTTTGAAAGGTACGAAAGGAAAAAATGGCAGCGCGGGATCTCTTTCATCAAGCCGTTAAAGTGGCGCTTCAGAAGGAAGATTGGCTGATTACCGACGATCCTCTGAAGCTGGAAGCAGGTGGAGCAAAGTTTGAGATTGACTTGGGTGCAGAACGCTTACTCGCCGCAGAAAAAGCCGGGGAAAAAATTGCTGTCGAAATCAAAACATTTTTGGGTGATTCCCCAATTACAGATTATCACGCAGCACTAGGACAGTTTTTGAATTATCGACTTGCCTTGGAACTTAATCAATCCGATCGAAATCTCTATCTAGCGGTTCCTATTGCCGTGCATGAAGCATTATTTCAGCGAGAATTTTTGCAAATTTCAGTGGAACGCTATCAAATTAATCGAATTGTCTACGATCCAATAAATGAGGTAATTGTACAATGGATAAAGTCGAGCGATATCGTCAATTAATTCAAGCGATATTGACAGAATATGTAGCGACTCCGATCTCTAATGGTGAGATCGAATCACAAACGGTTTTTGATACGCAACAGGATCGTTATCAAGTGATGAATGTCGGTTGGGATAAGCATCGTCGGGTGCATGGTTGCGTGCTGCATTTGGATATTAAAAATGGGAAGATTTGGGTACAGCACAATACAACAGAGATGCGAATTGCTCATGAGTTGACGGCAATGGGGGTGCCGAAGGAGGATATCGTGCTAGGCTTTCAAGCGCCTTATGTGAGGGAGTACACGGGTTTTGGGGTGGCGTAGTGCCGGTATATCAAGTATGCGCGATATGCAGTTAGGCACGCTACGCGATCGCAACAAAAATCCGATCTAGTTTAGACGAGAGAGAAGACCCTCAACCTTTTCCCTTATCTCATTTTCCTGCTTTTGTCTCTGCCTCTCTTCTCGAAAAAACTTCTCGTCCACTTTGTTCGCTGCCCACGCTATACCCGCCACCGCTGCCACAACCCCAAGAACAATCAACTCACCCCCACCTCCTCGACCGTAGGGGTTCGTTGGCTGCAGATCAAAAGGGCGGGGCTTTAAGATCCGATCTAGCCGACGCTGCTGTTGCTGATAATTAACAGGGTAGCGGTAAGTTCTGGGTGGCTGATAGATGGGAGGTTTCCAGCGATAGGGAGTTATCCGGGGTACAGCCTTCCAAAAATGCAACCCACAGTAAGGAAAATATCCCTTTGGAGCCGCAAGGTTGAAGTTAAGATTCTCGTACTCTAACCAAGATTCATCCACACGCCATCCTACGTCTTTGATGAAGTCTTCGTAATTTTTTTGTTGTAAGATGTGTTTCTGTACACTAAAGCCAAAGCGTCCATTGCTGTACAGACTAAGATGGTTTTCTAGTTCATCTAGCAGATCTTCATCTTTTGGAGAGTAGCAAAAGAAAAATTCGATATTAGGATTTTTCCCTATATTGCCTCATTTTGGACAGAAATGGCAAGTAGTCTTAAGCGCCTCACCACCGAAACTTTGATAGAATCAAAATAAATCAACCGTAGCGTTTATGGCAACCCTATTCAGCGAAACCAAATCACCTCCAGGATTGGTCATTTCTTGGGAAGCTCTACCCGATGATTTTCAGTTAGAGGATGAACCAGTGGATAATACAGGACAGCCACTTTTAGCAGGTGCTTTACGGGAAAGTTTAGAAATCAGTGGTTTTATTCAACCACAAATGTTAATCGCCTCCAACTTTGCTCTGTGTGCCACAATAAACGGGCAATTTATCGCCAAAGCACCAGATTGGGTATATGTAGCATCAGTGAAAGAGATTTTAGCAGAACGCCAAAGCTATACACCTAATTTAGAAGGGGAAGTCCCAGCTATTGTCATAGAATTTTTGTCAGATAAAGATGGGAGCGAATATTCTTTTAAGCGCACCTATCCACCTGGAAAATGGTTTTTCTACGAACAGATATTGCAAATTCCCATTTACGTCATATTCGATCCAGATGGCGGGTTATTAGAATATTATCAACTGGAAAATGAGCGCTATGAATTAAAGCAACCTGATGAAAATGGTCGTCATTGGATTGAAACAATGGGATTATTTTTAGGAACTTGGCAAGGAACAAAAGAAGGAAGAACTGGGTATTGGTTAAGGTGGTGGGATAAAGATGGTAATTTGTTACCTTGGGCGATAGAAAAAATTGAACAGGAACGCCAGGAAAAAGAAAGGCTGATCGCTTATTTGAGATCTCAGGGTATCGATCCCAATAATTTGCCTAATCTTTAACGAAAATTGCTTGTTTCAGCGATTGTACCACGTTCCTAGCATTCAGAAGCGATCGCATTTTCTTCAACTTCATCCAAATGCGATCGCTTACGCAAGTCCATGTTAATGCCCTTTCACTATTAGCCTTCGATTTGAATCGCAGGCGGGCTAACAGCGAAGCCAAAGCTGTCTTGACAATAAAATCAACTTTTCTATGAAACATCGATTTCAATTCGTCTTGCATTTGTAGGGTTTCAGTCAAGCCTCGTTTAGCTGACGGTGCAAAGGTCACTAAAACATCAATATCACTATCAGAACGAAAATATGACCTCAGAACAGAACCGAATACAGCAAATTCAATAATCTGCCAACGCTGACAAAATTCACTATTGCCTCATTTTAGAGATAAACGGCAAGTAGTAGTTAAAGGATATATTGGGTTTTCCTATCTCAGATCTTGCACCAATGCAATGGGCGGGCGGGACGCCTTGCCCCTTGCCCCCTCCCCACAAGAGAGCAATTTTAGGATTTGCTTACCCACTTCTTTTATTTCTCCACCTCATTAAGCCCACTCGCTAATATGCCCAGAATTTTATTGACATTATTTAAGTAATATTCAGGTAAGTCAATATTGATTACTTCCCCTTCCAGTTTCAAAAATTTCCAAGTTGTTCCAGTAGTAACAGTCCCATAAATTGCTGGTATGTTCTCGCCTTCGCGCTCATTAAAGATTCTCGCTGCTATACTCAGCACGGTCACAGACCGTGCTTTTTTTATCTCTGTAGGGGCGAAGCATTCCGTCAAAGATCTTTGGGTTCAACAACAAATTATTTACGGAATGCTTCGCCCATTTATGCCCGTGCGAAGTATACCATTTCAGCTATACACTGCCCCAATCCAGCATTAATATTCTCTTTGTTTGCTTCTACAATAATAATGACAGGCGCTTTGAGCATCAGAAATTCTGGTAATCGGCTAATCAAAAAATCGCAAGTTCCATTCAATCCTCTTTCTGCATCTACACTAAAGTCTATCCCAGAAAATAAACTGGCTTGAAAATTTAATTGCCTTATTAATTCTAATAAAATAGGTGATATAATCATTTCGGAACGCGACTTTTCCGTGTTGCTACCAAGAGCAAAAGGCAGGCTATATCTAATTGTCTCTGCTAAAAAGTCGCTACATTTCAACTCCGGTACACTAGAGTATAGATCCACTTTGCTAGAAATAGTTAAGCCAAAAGTTTTTACCACTCTATCTAAAGTAAAATCACTGTAAGCCATAACACCATAATTTTGATAAAGGCTAAGTAACTCCTTCAACTATTCTAGCTATCATTTTGATAACTGTGCAGGCAAAGTAACCGTAAATACGCTACCTTCACCTAGTTTCGATCGGACCTTGACATTTCCCCCCATTCCCTCCACCAGCGTTTTCACAATTGATAACCCCAAACCAGTACCACCAGTAGAACGAGCCCTCGCTTCATCGATGCGATAAAACCGCTCAAAAATGCGGCTTTGATGTTGCAAAGAAATGCCGCAACCTCGATCGCACACTTGAATAATGGCCCGATCGTCCTGACAATCTAATTTCAAGATCACAGGTGCTTCGCCGTCGGAATATTTCAGCGCATTGTCTATCAAGTTAAGCAGGACTTGTTTGAGACGATTTCGATCGGATTTCACTTCTATCAATTTAGTATGAGCTTCATTTATAACCACACGATGACTAAATTGTTCTGCCATTCCCACAACTTCCGCCACAAGATCGTTCAACATCAGCGGTTCTAAATGTAAATGTAAATAACCGCTATCTGCTCTTGCCAAATCTAATAAATCTTGCAATAATCTAATGGTACGTTCTGCTTCCGAAGCTGCAATTTCTAAAGCTTCTCGCTGCGCTTCAGTTAGATTGTTGCCCCGCCTGAGCGTACTTTGCAAATAACCGTGAACAATAGTTAGGGGTGTCCGTAATTCGTGAGAAACATTGCCGACAAATTCTCGTTGTTGTTCCCATGCTTGAGACAGACGAGACAACATCATATCCCACATTTGCGCTAATTCTTTGACTTCGCTTGGGGCCTTATCTAGATCTAGCTTTACCTTATTCAAATTATCAGGAGAAATAGTTCCAGCTAGCTGACTCAACTTTAGCAACGGTTGAAGAGATTTCTGGATGTAAAGTGCGATCGCACCTGTTATCCCTAAAATTGATAAAATACTGGCAATCCACAAGTTGCGAATCACTATTAAAAACATCTCTCGATCGCGAGTGATATCCCGTGCGATGTAGACTTTGCCCAGCATTTGACCCTTCACTTCTAAGACGGCACCGCATAGCACCCAGTAGCGTCCATTCAGTGCGTAAACTTCCGGTTGCTGCGGCATTTCTGCAAGGGACATGAGTTTGGTAGCAAAAGCGCTTTCGGGGCCAAACAAAAAATCAGGAGATTGAGCCGCCACAGTACCATCAGCATACTTCACCCACAATAAAATATCCTTAGTTGTCAGATTATTAATAGCTTTTTGCAACCCAGTTTCTACTGGCAACATCTCGCTGTAGAGTTGCACATCGCGAGGAAATCGTTTAGCAATATTCTCGATGTTTTTCTGATGTGTAACTATTAACTGCTGCTCCATTTGCCAGCTAGTCCAGATGGCGACGACACCCAAACCCAATGCTGAAACTGCGGCAATCCCAATTGTTAGGCGCGATCGCAAGGAGAATGGATCGAACTTTTTCCAAATTTGCTTTGTTTGTTTCAATAGAATCTTGATAAATTTCATTTAATACTAAACTCGTGTAATTTATTAGTTTTCAGTTATCATTCGTCCTTTGCGATCAGATCTTGTTCGGTTGCATCGGTAGTACATAAGCGAGATCCAGAAATTGTCTGTTGCGATCATTGGTTAAATTTTACCGCAGATGAAGGCGGATGAACGCAGATGGACGCAGATATGAAACGCACGCAAATTTTTAGGCAACCGATGCTACGGGAACCGATATCAGCGTTTAAGTAATGATCGATGACCAGCCTAACAATTGATTCTGAGAAAAGACTGATAAAATCGTGAGAAAATACTGTAAAAATAAAGTGCGTTAGGCACGCCTAACGCACTGTCAAGATTTGATTTGGATGGGATGGATGTAGATAATCGCCTCATTTATCTGCATCCATCGGCGTGTCTTTGGTTGAAGATCCAAAGCTTAGCTACGCGATCGCACAAACCTATCTAACCGTTCCATCCCCTTCTCAATGGAAGTCATGTCAGTTGCGTAAGATAAGCGGATACAGTCATCTGCACCAAAAGCAATACCGGGGATAGCCGCAACTTGCTCAGATTCTAGCAGTGCATCGCAAAATTCCAGAGAAGTCATGCCAGTTTGGGTGATATTGACAAACAGGTAAAAGGCACCATCTGGTTTGGGACAAGTTAAACCAGGGATGGCGTTAAGACGTTCTAACATCACCTGACGCCTTTGGGCAAAAGCTTGGAGCATTTCTTCCACACAGTCTTGCGGACTTGACAAAGCTGCGATCGCACCATACTGGGCAAAAGTACAGACATTCGATGTACTGTGTCCCTGGATGGTACTCACAGCTTTAATCAACTCAATTGGGCCTGCCAAATAGCCGATTCGCCAACCCGTCATCGAATAAGCTTTGGCAAAACCACTGCTGATAATCGTGCGATCGAAAACTGCTGGACTAACCGCGCCAATGCTGAGGTGTTTTGCCCCATCGTAGATGATTTTCTCGTAAATTTCGTCAGAAACAACCAAAATATCTTTCTCAACGACCACCTCTCCAAGCGCCTTAATCTCATCCGGTGTATAAACTGCGCCTGTGGGATTAGAGGGAGAATTGAGGATAAATAAGCGGGTTTTGGGCGTTATCGCCTGACGCAGTTGCTCTGGCGTAATTTTGTAGTTATTTTTCTCATCAGTGGGAACAATTACTGGGACACCGCTTGCCAGCCTCACCATTTCTGGATAACTCAGCCAATAGGGCGCTGGAATAATTACTTCCGCCCCATCTTCGATCAGCGCCAGCATCAGGTTGAATAAAGAATGCTTGCCACCATTGGTGACAATCACGTTATCAGCCGTGTAACCGAGCCCATTTTGCGTTTTCAGCTTGTGCGCGATCGCCTCCCGCAACTTTGGCTCCCCAGCGGAAGGGCCATACTTGGTCTTACCCTCATCCAGAGCCTGCTTGGCAGCAGTTTTGATATGCTCTGGTGTATCGAAATCCGGTTCACCAGCGCTGAAACTACACACATCTATTCCCACCACCTTCATCGCCTTGGCTTTGGCGGCGATCGCTAACGTTAGGGAAGGCGCTACCTGACTAACTCGTGCTGCCAGCTTCATGCTTTTTGGTTCTATCCGACTACATACGGCTATTTTCTAGTGTTCCAGAATATCCCATAATCCTCAATTCAAATTGTGTTTTTTTTACCTTTTCATTTGTTGTAGCCAAATTTACCAATTACTCAGATCGGTTGTCAGGAAAGTGGTTGAGCCTATCAGCGTGCTTTTATAGCCCTTGTCAGGTGAGTGAGATACCCAGAAAACCTCATGTTCAAAATAAACATTTTGTAGTAGCACGGCGTCATCAATATGTCGGTCATACCAAGATTTTAATTAGCTGTGCTACTACGACCGCATATTTGACAAGGGAAGAACCAAACCGCTATAGCAAAAGCCAATTGCCTCTATGATGGATAAATCCATTTGCTCTTGATGGTTAGACTCATGGTTCTCGAAGTCGCTCCGCAACGCCAAACGCCGATCGTGACTTGGGAAAAGCTTCCAGAAGACTTTATTCTGCCCGACGATCCTGTGGAAAACATTCAACAGCCTCCTTTGGCGGCAGCATTGACGGATGCGCTGGGTGCTGCCGATCGCATTGAGCCCTCAATGCTGATTGGCTCTAACTTTGGCCTAGTGGCAACGGTCAACCAAAGAACGGTAGTTAAAGCACCCGATTGGTTCTATGTTCCGCGTGTATTGCCGATCGCGGATCATGTGGTGCGTCGCAGTTACACACCGAATTCGGAAGGAGATCGAGTTGCGATCGTCATAGAATTTCTTTCGGAAACCGATGCTGGAGAATATTCCATTCGTCCCACCTTTCCCTATGGCAAGTTGCACTTCTACGAGCAAATTCTTCAAGTTCCGACATACATAATTTTCGATCCCCACACGCCCACCTTGGAAGTGCGTCGCCTCCAGGACGATCGCTATCGTTTGCAGGAGCCGACCGCCGCAGGACGCTTCTTTGTTCCCGAAATCGATTTATTCCTGGGAAGTTGGTACGGCACTCGCTTAGGGATGACAACTCATTGGTTGCGCTGGTGGGATGACGCTGATAACTTGTTGTTGTGGAGTTCGGAGCAGGCAGATCTCGAACGCCAACGTGCTGAGCAAGAACGTCAACGCGCTGAGCAAGAACGTCAACGCGCTGAGCAAGAACGTCAACGCGCTGAGCAAGAACACCAACGCGCTGAGCAAGAACGTCAACGCGCCGAGCAAGAACACCAACGCGCTGAGCAAGAACGCCAACGCGCTGATGTTTTAGCAGCCAAGCTACGGGAATTGGGCGTCGATCCAAACCGCCTCACTTAACTTACTGGGCGTAAAACTGAACACCCAGAAACCCGGTTTCTTGGAGAAACCGGGTTTCTAAGGTTTCTAAAGGTTGCGGAATGTGGGTTTTACGCGATCGTCACTTCTGGCGACAAATAAACATCCTGGATCGCGTTAAACAGCTTCACACCTTCCTCAAACGGACGCTGGAACGTCTTGCGACCGGAAATCAATCCGGTACCACCAGCGCGTTTGTTAATCACCGCCGTGCGAACTGCTTCCGCAAAGTCGTTTTTACCAGAAGCACCGCCGGAGTTAATCAGTCCAGCACGACCGCAGTAGCAATTTAGCACTTGATAGCGGGTAAGGTCGATCGGGTGGTCTGTCGTCAAATCTGTATAAACACGCTCATTCGTCATCCCGTATTTCGTGCCGGTAGCTTTGGAGACAGCTCCGTAGCCATTATTGTTTTCGGGTAGCTTTTGTTTAATGATGTCGGCTTCGATCGTAACGCCCAAGTGATTTGCCTGTCCGGTGAGATCGGCTGCAAGATGATAGTCTTTATCTTGTTTAAATGCGTTGTTTCGCATATAACACCACAGGATAGTTGCCAAACCGTATTCGTGGGCGAGCGCAAAGGCTTGGCTCACTTCTTGGATTTGGCGAGTCGATTCCTCTGAGCCGAAGTAAATTGTAGCACCTACGGCAACTGCGCCCAGATTCCAGGCTTGTTCGACAGAAGCGAACATAATCTGATCGTATTTATTGGGATAAGTAAGCAGTTCGTTGTGATTCAGCTTGACAATGAAGGGGATTTTGTGGGCATATTTGCGAGAAACCATGCCCAAAACGCCCAGTGTGGTAGCAACTGCATTGCAACCAGCTGCTAGAGCCAGCTTAACAATATTTTCCGGGTCAAAGTAGATTGGATTGGGCGCAAAAGAAGCACCCGCAGAGTGTTCGATGCCTTGGTCTACTGGCAGAATAGAAAGATAACCCGTGTTGGCAAGACGCCCGGTAGAATATAGTTGTTGGAGGCTACGCAAAACTTGGGGATTGCGATCGCTCACGGCAAAAATCCGGTCTACCGAGTCTGGCCCCGGCAAATGCAATAAATCTTTAGAAACTTTCGCTTTGTAAGTGAGGAGTTCTTCTGCTTCTTTACCCAGCAAGGATTCAAGAGAACTGGGCATAGATAGAGTTGTAGTCATAGCCTTTTTCCTCAAGATTTCCATCTTTCATTGTGACAATGCTAACCCACCATCCTGAGTGTTGCGACGTTCCATTTTTTGTTTATGATTTTTGAATATACAGACGCTTTTGTTACCCTGGCAACTGTTGAGGTAGAAATACTGATCCAGTTTTATACTAAACTGCTCGGTCAAGAACCCAAGCCATATATCCCAAATGTTTATGCTGAATATCACCTTGCTGGTTTGCGCTTAGGAATTTTTAAACCTAGAAATGCTGACGAGGAAGAGTTTAATAATTCATCGCCAAATGGAATGAGTTTATGTTTGGAAGTCAGGGATTTAGAAAGTGCGATCGCTTATTTTACTTCCTTGGGATACCCGCCTCCGGGAGAAATTATCAGCGCCTCTCACGGCAGAGAAATCTACGCTTATGACCCAGCTGGCAATCGCCTCATTCTTCACCAATCTAGTATAATATGAACTGAAAAATCAAAAAACTAATAATTAAACCCAAGACTGCTACCACCTGCATCACCCGATGATTAATGGAAGGCGCGATCGTTTCCCCCACCAAAATTGATGTAGACGAGCCGACTACGTAGCTCAAGCTTAACCCCAGATATGGCCATTTGTCTGTTAAACCCCAAAGTGCAAGCATTGTCATCGCTAATATCAACATTATTAGCTCAACAAATCGCGGAGGATTGTACTGACTAGAAACAATCAAGATATTCCACCAAAATCGCCAATGTCTCATCATAATTTTGGATTTTAGATTTTAGATAGGACTTATGCAATAACTAAGGTTTTGCCCCCCGACCCCCAAAATTTGGGGGGCTAGGGGGGAGAAGAGCGTAAGTTATACTTCTAGACCAAACACGCGGTTGAACGCTTTTTCCACCTTGTAGCCAGAATCGATCGACTCTAGGGGGTCTTTGCGAAGTCGGTGGCGCAAACACAGCGTAATCACCCGGCGGATATCGTCTACCAGTACCAGAGTTCGACCCTCAAAAGCAGCTAGGGCTTTAGCGGCGCGGTTGGTCACAATGTCACCCCGCAAACCGTCTACATCCAGTTCAGCACAAACCTCAGAAATTTTCACCCGCAGATCGTACTCACTTGTCACAGAAGGAAGTAGTTCTTGGGCATTAACTAGCTTTTCCTGGAGTGCTTCTTGCGTTTCTTGATATTTTTCGAGAAATTCCGGCGGATTTCGATCGAATTCAGATCTTTGTTCTACGATTCGCACTCGCAAAACTGGTTCTTTTACGGTGCGGATTTCAGCGTGCATCCCAAAGCGATCGAGTAATTGAGGACGCAATTCCCCTTCTTCCGGGTTACCGGAACCAACCAGAACAAAACGGGCGGGGTGACGAATGGAAATACCTTCCCTTTCTACTGTATTCCAACCGGAGGCAGCGGAGTCTAGCAGCACATCTACCAGGTGGTCATCCAGCAAGTTGACTTCATCAACGTAGAGGATACCGCGATTGGCTTTAGCCAGCAATCCCGGTTCAAACGCTTTGACACCCTCAGAGAGTGCTTTCTCAATGTCGATCGTGCCGCAAACGCGGTCTTCTGTCGCACCCAAAGGCAGATCCACCATCGTAACCTTTTTCTTGGCTATGGGAATTTCCTCCCCGCGATCGACCCGATCGCGCACAGTATCGCTCATGATATCAGGGTCACTGGGATGGCTGTTGAAGGGGTCATTCGCAACAACTTCGATTTCTGGAAGAAGATCGGCCAAAGCGCGGATCGTGGTAGATTTGCCCGTACCGCGATCGCCCATAATCATCACACCGCCAATCTTCGGATCGATTACATTCAATAGCAGTGCCAGTTTCATTTCCTCCTGGCCAACAATAGCCGTAAAGGGAAAAACGACACGGCGGGTCGCCGATTTAACGATAGTTGGCTCAAGAGCAGTCGGACTCATATCAATTTTCGATTTTTTATGCAGTAATCTCGAATTTTAGCTTAAACGGGCAGAAGCCTCCCGCTCTATTTGTACTCAAATGAGCAGTGAGATAAATGCCTGACACTAAAAGGATTTTTGACTTTTGACTTTTGACTTTTGACTTCCGCGCAGCGGCCCTATTGAATCGTCTCACTATCAGAATCTTCTTGATTTACTACGATTGTGGCATCCAACAACTGAGAGGGCAAAGCATTATCTTGGTTTGCTAGTAGGGTTTTCATCAAGTTATCTGTGTCTTGGGCAGGCATATTTACTAGATCCATATCTGTAGCTACCTGACTGAGAAGGGATCGATCGAGTTCTTTGATATCCTTCAGCACATCTGCTGCTGACTGATACCTGTCGCTGAAGTGATAAGACACCATCCGATCCAAAATCTTAGCCAATTCCTCGCTAACACTCGCTAGAGGACGCCAAATCGCGCATCCCGTATCGCGATCTTGGGGCAACTGCTGCGGCGAAATGCCAGTCAGCGCCTGAATTCCAATCATTCCCACAGCATAGATATCGCTGGCTGGACGGGGGTGACCGGCCAACTGTTCCGGCGGTGCATAGCCCCGCGTCCCGATCGCTACTGTCGGGCTTTCCGTATCCTCGTTTGAGGAGCTGTGCATCTGTTTGACTGCACCAAAGTCAATCAAAACTAACTGGCTATCTTGTTTTCGTCTAATTATATTGCTGGGTTTGATATCCCGGTGAATGACATGGTTTTGATGGATAAAAGCTAGAATCTCCAAAATCCCTTTGAGCAGATCGACTACCAGATACTCGCTCAGTCGCTTATCCACAGGTAGCTCATCACTTAAAGAGTCTCCTTCTATATATTCTTCAACTAAGTAGAATTCCTCTTTTTCTGCCAGGTAGGCTAGCAGTAGGGGAATCTGGTTGTGCTGCCCCAAAACTTCCAAAATTTTGGCTTCCGTCTCGAATAATCGTCTAGCAACTTGCAAAAATTTGGGATCTCGCCGTGCTGGCATCAAACGCTTGACTACACAAGTAGGATAGCCGGGACGCTTGATATCTTGTGCTAGATAGGTTTGACCAAATCCTCCTTGAGCCAAGACTTTGTTGATTTTGTAGCGTCCGTCCAATAGCGATGAAAACGAGAAGGGCTCTGGCTCTGTTTGTGGAGAGTAGGATTGTGGATGAGGGGAAACGGGAACTGTGGCTGATGAAGGTAATGCCCAAGTGGCTGATGAAGTCGAGGGATTGTGCTTCATCATTGTTGTCAAAAGCGCGATCGTCTCCTCCTGTTCTGCTGAGAGATTTGTGACTTTCTGCTGCTGCTTGTACATTTTGTAGGAGGTGTAAACTACCACAGTTCCGCCACTGGTTATCAACGCTATGACTGGTGGTACTACTGGCACCCATCCAGAGTAAATCAACAAACCATAACAGGCACCAACCAGAACTCCGATCGCACCTACTCCTGAAAGGCCCAGCCATAGAGGATGCCGGAGCCGATCGGCCCCTAGCGCACCTACTAGAGCCCAGCCCCAAATCCACAAAGCTTCACCCCACCAAGGCCAATACCAGATGAGAGGGCGTCCATCCAGCGCGGCGCTGAGAATTTGACTGGCTACTTGGGCATGGATTACTACTCCCGGCATTTTCGCGTCTTGCGGTCTAGCGGCGCTGTAGGGTGTATAGAAGGCGTCATCAATGCTGGGTGCTTGTACTCCGATGAGGACAATGCGATCGCGTACCCATTCTGGACGCACGCGATCGGTTAAAACTTGGGTGAGGGTGACTTCTTGGGCAACGTCTTGGGCTAAACGGTAATTGAGCAGAATTTGATAACCACCTGTATCTGCCCCTTGGTAGCCACCTGCATCGCCGTTCAGGCGGGGAAATACCACTTGCGATTTTAGATTTGGGATTTGGGATTTGGGATGTTCACCCAGTCTCATTTTTCTGAGCCCCATATATCCGCTAGAGTTAACTTTGTAGGATTCAATCCCTGACAATGCGAGATATTTGCTTGCTAGTTGGAAGCTAAATGAGAAGCGTGCTTTGCAATTCCCTTTCCCCGGTGTCACAAATAATAGCGCCCGTCGAATCACTCCATCCGAGTCAACTGCGAGGTCGCTAAAGCCGACACGGTTAGGTGGAACTGATGAGGGTGGCGCAACGCCGGGATGTTTGGTATCGCTGGTTTTGCAAACCGTAATTATGCGATCGCTTTTACCCAGCTGAGTAACTAGCCGCTGATGTCCCGGCTGTACCGGCAGGTCGCGATAAATATCCAAACCGATGACACGCGGGTTATATTTCTGAAGCTTGAACAATAGATTAGCCATTGTGGCATCTGATAGCGGCCACTTACCCACTCGCTGGATATCTTCTTCTGTGACGGTGACCACTAAAATCCGAGGGTCGGGTTTTTCTGTGGGGCGCGATCGCAAAAGTTGGTCATAAGCCCCCAATTCCAGCGGTTCCAGTTTGCCAAACTGTCGCAACCCCAGCAGCAAAACACTCACCCCTATACTCGCTACAAGCACGGGTGTGAGTGAAATTGGCGCTGCAATGTAACGGCGACGCCAATTAGACAACCGATCGCGGAATTGACTGGAGAACTTAGCCAGCACGGCAACTTTGTGCAGAATTTAATTAACTTAATCTATTATCTCGATTTAGCAACTTGAGAATACCCTGAAAACTAAGTAGCTGAATAATCCTAGCGTATTGTCGCCGGAACTTGTGCGGGAGTTACGTTTTCGGGAACTCCCGGTAGTGCTTGTCGATCGCGAACAGTCCCGTTGGGCATCGTAGTTCCATTAAAAATAGCATTTGTAAAATCTGCTCCTCCCGACTCCTTCGCTTTGGCCCGAAACAGGTTCGTATCTGTAAGATTGGCGTAAGTTAAATCCGCACCGCTGATATTAGCACCAGTCAACATAGCTTGAGTCAAGTCCGCACCCCTGAGATTGGCTCCGCTGAGGTTGGCTCCAACCAGTAAAGTATTCTTTAAGCTAGCATCGCTTAAATCGGCTCCGCTGAGATTCGCTCCGCTGAGGTCAACACTGTTCAAGTTAGCCCCACTTAAGTCACACCCCTGACATTCTTTGGTTGTCAGCAACCGATCGACCGGACTGACATTCTGGGCTAAAAGCGGTGGTGAGAACCACAGAGTAGTCAAAAAAGATACTGTAGCTAGGATAGTTGTTTTCATAATCTGTCGAAATTGTTCTTAACCTGAATATAGCAGTCGTAATCAGAGTACACAATTAAGATATCTTTCTATAAGGTTATCCTAAAAGTGCTGAATTAAATATTTTTTACCACAGATATCCACAGATGAACACAGATAAACACAGATGTGGATCTGTTTTTTTGATGAGGTAGGCAAATATAATCGGATTTTCCGGTATTGCTCTAAGTGCATCAAACGAGGAACAAAGGTTATAGCACAAGGGTTTGAGGTCAAGCGCCATTTCAATTTTTGTAACAAGCAACATACTTAACCTAAGACAAGGTTAAATTATTTATAACGGATAACTCCATCTCCCCCAATTTGCCCAGGAAAAATTTACTATGAAAAACGAGTTAAAAATTCATAATCCTAAATCCGATCGGCTGCTCAATATTTTGCTGATCGGAACATTCTCCGCCATTGCTCTGCCGAGTTGCAGTCAAAGCTATAATGCCACAGGTAGTAGCTCTCCGGCACAAATTTCAGCCAAAAGTAAAAGTGCCGTAATGCCAGCAGCGGAACCAGCACCAATAGCACAAATGGAAAGAATGGCAGACAGCCCAGCGCAAAATGTTGTAGCTTCTGCGGATGGAACTATCGTAGCATCTGCCCCAGCGAAGCGATCGCTTCCTCAATTAATCAAAAAAGCTGAATTAACTCTCGTCGTTGGTTCAATTGACAAGAGTATGCGCGAAGTCTCAACTATTATCAGAAAACAGCAAGGAGATTTACTGGGATTTCAAGATAGCCAGCCTATAGATTCTAGCAGCCGTCACACCGCTTCCATGCAAATTCGCGTACCGTCCCCAAAGCTGGACACTACTCTCGACACCCTTGCTAAACTAGGAACGGTGCAAAGTCGTTCTCTTACCGCTGAGGATGTGTCAGATCAACTCGTTGATTACCAAGCGCGTCTAAAGAATCTGCGGAAATCAGAAGAAGCGGTATTGAAAATTCTGGAGCGATCGGGTTCAATTAGAGATGTGCTGCAAGTCTCCAAAGAACTTAGCAATATCCGAGATTCGATCGAACGGATTTCTGCTCAATTAAATAACTTGCAAAATCAAGTAGCTTATTCCACAATTACTCTAAATTTAGAAGCTGCCGTTTCTGCCACACCAGTATCGGGAACTCCCGTAGGTTTAAGAGTTCAGGAAACTTGGGGACAAGCAACCCATTCTGTCAGCGAACTTACCTTCAGCTTGCTGAGTTTAAGTATTTGGTTATTTGCCTTCATCCCTTATCTCCTGTTGATAGGTGCGGCAGGATATGGCTTTTACAGATTTAGAAAAAATAAGACTGATGTTGCCGCACAAAAACCGAATTTACCGCCATCTAGCTAAATCAGATATTGCACCCTACTAGGTAAGGTGCAATATCCGATCGCAGATCCCGATAGCGTTGGGGCGTTGCTATGGTATGATTAAAAGTAGGTTAGTACTTAGTACCGTGAGGCTTAGCAAATAATGACTTTTAATGATGTATTCGAGGTAATCAAAGGTCTTTCTACGGATGAAAAACAGGAAATTAAACTGTTGTTAAACCAATACATCCGTGAAGAACGTCGTGATGAGATATATGATAACTTCAAGTTAGCGCAGATAGAACAGCAAAAAGGAGAACTGAAGTTTTCCTCTAATATTAACGAACTGAGACAACTGATAGAGGAATAATCGTGGAAGTTAGTTTTAGTTCTTCTTTCAAACGTGCATACTGAAAAGATAAAAAAAATATGAGTATTATATATTTTCAAATATGACTGGGATCGATGACTTCAATTTGGGAACACCAAGAAAAATCCTTGACATTAAAAGTGTAAATACTGGTGACTCGATGAGCTAACATAATTGCAATATGAAGTAAGTCAAAAATTCCCCCATTAGTCACGGGTCGTTCTTCTAGTAAAATCAGCCAACGTTCAAACAGATCGAGCGGAGTTGATAGCAAGCAAATATGAGGCATTTGGCAAATCCGTTTAATGCGGCTAATGGCTTCTGTGGGCTCAATGGGTGTTGCTAAGATGGCAGGATTGGTAATATAGGAGTAAAATTCTGCTAAAACTTGCGATGAAAGGCATAGCAACTCTGTTTCACTAGGTCTAAATATTTCTAATGCTGCCCTGTGTTGAGGTGCTTTAGTATTGACAACGTAGGCGATAACGTTGGTATCGAGATAGATTTTTTTAGGTTCGGTTGCCATAAAGCATACTACGATTAAAGGGTTGAAGGATTTCGCTTTCAAAAAACAACGGAGTTGGATCGAATTGCGCTCGTTGTTCTTCTGTTAATGGGTTTTGATGTTTATTGATAGCCCTAAATGTGTCTATCATCGCATAAATCTGCTCGATCTGTTCGGGAGTAAGTCCGGTGATATCAAGAGTTTTAGTCATTTTGGGTTAGGATTAGCGTTTGCCGATATTCTAGCTTAAAGGCATGACAGCCAAGCATTTGTTCGTGAAAGGTGACAATTGACACCACAAAATCTGATAGCGGGTGATGAGCCATGCGTGTCGCAAGGTTACTGTAATCCTTCCCAGTTTGACGCTGAAGGACGCTCAAGTGGTCTGTATCCAACAAATATTTCATACCTTGTCTTGCGCTTCTAGTGCAGAATCATCACCTTGGCGAAACGCTCGTCCGTAAGCCAGTACCTCGTCAAAGGCAGGTTCATCTTTGAAAGACCCTGTAATTTGTTGTAGCCAATTTGTCGGTTGAGGATTTGCAATTTGTTTCTGCAATTCAGAAATCGCTGCTTCTACTGCTGCCATCCGTTCTTCTAAAGAGGTATTGTTTGCCATTGGATTTTCTCCTATCAATTGTTTTTGTCTGAAGGATAGCCGAACGTCCTTGAGGGTTTCTGGGTTTATTTTAGAGGCAGGTAGCAAGTGCTTGTTGGAGGGGTTCAGATAACTCAATCGGCATAAAATAACGGCTAGGGTATAAATAATCTTCCCCTGATTCATCAATGACGCGAATCATTTGATGATTTTTGGCTTGAGGGTCGGGTAAAACTTGATAAATTTTGCGAACTTCTAAGGAAGCTGAGTAATTTGTGTTATTGATGCAAACGGCAAATTCCATATAGTTTACTCCAGAATATATTTAATTTTAAATTCTTTTTTACCGATTCCGTGTGCTTCATACCAGTGGATTTCTGCTTCACACACTGTTCCATCTTCGAGTTGGATAGTGGCGATACCTTTTAGCTTGCGCCAGCGTCCAGAACCGTAGCTTTTTTGCAATCGTTCGAGTTCTCGAATTGAGCGATTAACGGCAATGATTTCAATGTCATGTATTTCTCCTATAATTTCAAAGTTCAATTTAGTTTTACTCCCAAAGTTTTACTCTTTTTGGATTTCTAGGTTGGCAAAGTGTTCTTGAACGAGGCGATGGATGAAGCGGTAGCGGTTGCCGACTCGTTGCAGAATTAGGCGTTCTGTGCAGTAGTCGAGGAAGCGGGTGATGTTCCAAGGCATTTGACCAGTTCCCCAAAGAGTCAGACGTAGTGCGAGATGTTGAATACCAGCAAACCCGGCAAATAGGCTGAATATTAAACTTAGAATCATACTATTACTTAAAGCTGGGCCAATGCCAAACTTGAAAACAGGAATGATTCCTGAGAATATTCCTATCCCTCCGAAAAGCATAGAGTATAAGAATACGTTTAATATCATGTTGTTTTTTGAGCTTATATCTTCATCAATGGGAATACGCCAAACAATGTAAGCTCCTGTAGATGCAGAGAAGAAAAACAGAAAAATATCGATATTTTGCGAAAACAATATCGCAAAAATAGCTATCTGCATTAACAATATAAAAATTTCGCCGATTTTTTCTGTTTTAGGTGATATTCTTGATTTTGAATTTATATCTCCAAGATTACATAGAATTGCAATTACAAAGCCTGACATTGCTCCTTTGAGTAAAGGGATGTTCGTTTCTGTCCAAATAGAATAAAGGTTGAAAATTATACTCAGTAAAACGAGCGCACAAATACAAGCTGTTGCTAGTGGTAGAAGCAAGATAATTATTAAGAATAACTTTAATATTTTGTAACCTTGATTAGAGGTTTCTTTAAGAGTTGATATTCTATTTATACAACTAATTACGATGGCAATAGTAACTACAAAAATAATGACAACAATAATGATAAATAAAAAGAAACTCATCCAATTGATGATTAAAGGAAATAGAAGTAGATGATAATTAATCAAAAATAATCCCGAAGCTAATCCGAGTGCAGAACAAAATAGGAGGGAAACAATAAGCGTTACTGCTCTAAAGACAATTGCTGATTTAGTAAACAAAAAATTAGGCTGAATACGATCAACGCGAAACGCTGAGATTTGATTTTTTTCGAGAAATAAAGCTATTCTTATTAAACGGTTCTGAAAAATTGGACACAATATTTGTTTTTGGGCATAATATTTTGTTTTTCTGCTATCTTGAAATGCTTTTATTCGGTAAATTTCCAGCAAATAATCAATACTATTTCGCTCAGTATTACAATTTTTCCACTCCTCAACCTCAATCTGCTGATAAGCAATACTTGGAATCGCCAAAAATAAAGGCTGACGAATAAAATTGATAATCTTCTCCGAATCCTTAATGCTCTCCCAGAACTTCCCAAGATTGACGCTGGCGAAATAATGACGCATTTGCTCTACCGTCAAATCTTCCAAGCAAATCGCACCATTTAAGTGCAGAACTTCCTCATATTCCTCATACTCCTCTTTGCGACTGCATACCACCAAATGCAGAGGAGAAAACTCACTATGTAAAAACTGATTAATTGCCTGGACACACTTCGCCTGACGTTCCGAGGGCAACTCATCCAAACCATCCAAAAGCAGCACTAATTCCTTTTCCCGAATCCACTGTTCTCCGATTTCCTGACTAATTCCCTTACTCCGAAGCTGAGAGAGAATCCACTCCTTGATTGAAGGATCGTATTTTTCCTTATTCCAAAAATCTGGAAACTTTGCTTTTGTAACTGTCCGCCATTCGGAAAGCTCTAAAATTACCGGGATGGGTGCATCGCTATCCGTTTCGGCACGCTGAATCAAGGCTTCGGCTAACTGTAATAACGTGGTGGTTTTCCCACCTCCCGGTTTACCCAAAATCAGAAACTTACCGTTAATAGCTGGATTTTCAAACACCTCTAGAATGCTTGTTTCTGAGGGTAACTTAAACGATCGCTCTTCCCCCACCTTCACCGAAACATCCCAAGGGCGTTGCACCTGATGGGGTTGCTGTTCCTTCCCCAAATTCAGCGGAATCGCATGATGTAGCGACTGTGCTAAACGGCTTTCAACTTCAGTCTCCACCTCACTCAATAACTTCTGACGGGCTTTCAACTCTTGGCGGGATAACTGCCGCCCCCCTTGTTGCGTTCTAATCTCCTCAAACCCTTGGCGCATCTCTTGACGCACTTCTGCTACATCTTGGCGCAAACGTTCGAGGCTTTCCTCTAAATTCTGTAACAATCCAGTGATAGTGGTTTCCATCACCCCCAACCGTTGACAGACTTCGGCAAAACCAGAATCTATTTGTTGGGAAATTTGCCGAAAAAATGCCTGCTGCTGGGCGACGGTTCCCCCTAACTGGGTTTCTAGCTGCTGGAACTGTTGGAGAATTTGCGTTAATTCAGCAGTATTCACCGCCAGATTAGTGTTTCGCAGTTGTGCCAGTTCCGCTTTCATCCCCGTGAGTAACTGCAAAGTTAATCCAGCAAAGGCTTTGCCATCTTTTACAAAGTCTTCTTTGAGGGTTTCTCTTAAAGCTTTGGGGAACGTGGTATGCAGTAAATCGGCTACTTGGGGATAAACTTCTGGCGGGAGTTGAAAGCCACCCCCTTTAGAAGCCGCCATGTTTAAGCGGATGAAAATATCCTGCCATTCTTGCGGGGTGAGGTTGCCGTTTTGGGTGAGGCTGTATTCTTCTGGTGTGAGAAATTCGTCGAGTTTGGCTTCTCTTAATTCGGGGTAGCGTTGCTGGGTGAGTTCCTGTTGGGCAATTTTCACCCAGTTATCTTTAGCTTGGGCAGCAATTTTCTCTAATTTATTGCGGGTGTCGCGTGGGTGTTGTTTGGCTGCTAGAGTAATGACAGCTGCGATCGCTTTTCCCACTGCTTTCGTTAAATCTTCATTCTCTAAAGAAATGCGATCGCCCTCTTTCCCCTGAGTTAAAGCATCGATCGCATTAGCAGTATTTCCAGCAGCTACACTGGCTAAGGATGTCGCCAAAACTGTGCCCCAAACGATCCCTTCCTTGGTGAGTAATGCTGGAAACGCCAAGCCACCTAGTACAATTGCGCCACCAATGGTTAATTTAACAAGCGATCGCGTAACACCCATAGCCCTTTATGCTGGCATTGTTTGATTTCTAGGATAGACGATCCATAGAACGAACAACTGAAAACAGCAGTATTAAAATATACAAGTTTTAAAGGGCAGCTACCGCCGCCCCATCGAACCAAACGCCCAACCCCTCTGCTTTGCGTCCCTTACGCCTAGATCCTAATATGTAAGGATGCTAAAATATTTCACAATTAGTGCCTGCTCTCATATCTAGTAGCATAGTGGCCTAAAAATTCTCTCATATCTGCGTTTATCTGCGTTTATCCGTCTTAATCTGCGGTAAAAATTTAACCAACGATAACAACAGACAATTTCAGGATATCGCTCACGTACTGCCAATGCAGTTGACGCCCAATCTAAAATCTAAAATCGAAATGGAACTGCTACACCAACCAGGAGATGCTCTAGCTCAACGATATCAAATTGTAGATATATTGGGACAAGGTGGAATTGGGATAACCTACGAAGCGATCGACTTGCAGACGAGTCAGCGGGTGGCACTCAAAGAGTTATCGTTGCGCCGCATGACAGACTGGAAAGTGCTAGAATTGTTCGATCGCGAAGCTAAGACTTTATCTGGGCTGAACTATCCCTGTATCCCTCGATATTTAGATTATTTCCAAGTCGATACGCCTGATGATAGACGATTTTACCTGGTTCAGGAATTGGCAGAAGGACGATCGCTCTCATCCCTAGTCGAAAGCGGTTGGCACACAAACGAAAACGAGGTTCGGCGTCTGGCTGAGCAAATTCTGGAAATTCTCATCTACCTACAAGAGTTTACCCCACCAGTCATCCACCGAGATATCAAACCCCAAAATATCATCCGTAGGGAAGATGGACAAGTTTTTCTAGTTGATTTCGGTGCGGTGCAAGACACCTATCGCCACACCATAACGCGGGGTAGCACCGTCATCGGCACATACGGCTATATGGCACCGGAACAGTTTGGGGGACAAGCTTACCCAGCAACGGATTTGTACGGATTGGGAACAACTCTACTATTTTTGCTGACGCACCAATTCCCTGCCGATTTACCCCAGTATCGTCTGAAAATCGACTTTCGCGACGTGGTGGAAATTTCACCACAGTTTGCCGATTGGTTGGAAACAATGCTCGAACCAATACCGGAAGATAGATTTTCTTCAGCGAAAGATGCCTTAGCAAACCTGCGCGGCGAACATCCCAGTACCATCCAAAAGCGGCGTCAGCCAGCAGGGAGTCGTATTGGGTTGAAAAACACTCTTGGACGACTTGTGGTGGAAATACCGCCTGCTGGGTGGCGATTACAGAACGTTTCGTGGTTGGGGTTTGCGTTAATTTGGAGCGGTTTCTTATTTTTCTGGACTGCTGGAGCTCTAGCAGTTGGGGCCTATGTGTTTTTCCCTCTGCTTTCCATCCCCTTCTGGATTGTCGGACTGGGTATGTTGGGAGGTATCCTGTTTAGTGTAGCGGGTCGGACAAGATTGGAGATCGATCGGGTAAAGTATTTCCGGTTGCAGTGGAAGTTATTCTGGTTCAGCTATGAAGTTAAAGGAAAGACAGCGGATATCGATCGCATTGAACTCAGCAATAATTACGAAGTAAACGACAAACCAGTCATGGCTTGTACCCTAGTAGAAGGCTTGCGTACCCATCGTTTCGGTTCTTGGCTGGCGCAGTCAGAAAAAGAGTGGTTAGTTGAGGAGATCGCATCTTTCCTTAGAAAGAACTTACCTCAACAGGAAAGCTCTAAAATCTAAAATCCAAAATCCAAAATCCAAAATCGACATGAACCGCCAGCGCATTCAACCAAGGCCAGATCAAGAATCTGTGTGGGATTACCCGCGTCCACCGCGTCTAGAAGACTCAGCAAAGCACATCCAGATCGTTTTTAACGGGATCGCAATTGTCGATACCCATCAAGCCAAGCGGGTCTTAGAGACCAGTCATCCACCCAATTACTACATCCCTCACACCGACATCAAGATGGAATACTTGGTCAGGCAAAATCGCAGTAGCTTTTGCGAGTGGAAAGGTCACGCAGGTTACTACACAATTATTGTGGGTGACAAACAAGCGCCGAATGCCGCCTGGTTCTATCCCGACCCCACCTCCGCCTTTGCGTCAATCAAAGACTACGTGGCTTTTTATCCCGGTTTGATGGATGTTTGTTATCTTAATGGTGAAAGGGTACAACCTCAGCCCGGTGATTTCTACGGCGGCTGGATCACCAGCGAGATTGTAGGGCCGTTTAAAGGTGCGCCAGGAACGTGGGGCTGGTAGATAAGGGCAAAAGTCAAAAGTCACTCATTCAAAAGTCAAAAGTGAAATGCTTGCTGTGAATTGGTTCTGCCGTTTTAGGATGTCCTAACTACCTTGACGGTTGCTATAAGGGCAAAACGGAAAATTTGGCAACAGGGAAGCTACTAAATATCCGTATAGTAGCGGATACAAATCCTGACAAACAGGGTCTATAACAGAAGAATGTTTCATTAACAATATCCTGGAGGGAGCCATGAACGATCGCTCCAATTTTCTGTACCCCCGTAGTCGCTACTACGGCCAAGTTAAACCAGAAAATTTGGTTTTTAACGCCAATTTGCAAGAATTTGCCCAGCGGGTGAATTTTATCTGCTCTTTAGAAACGGGTGGAAAGCTCTCTCCAGAAGAAGCTTATAAACAAGTTAAGAAACTCTGGAAACAGCTTAAACGCTCTAAAAAGCAACTTGGCATCGGTGAACAGCCCTTTAATCCTGAAGACGAAATTCCTTTGGAATAGGGGCTAGGGGCTAGGGGCTAGGGGCAGAGGGGCAGAGTGGGGGAGTGGGGGAGTGGGGGAGTGGGCAATAATTCGTTCCTTTTCCCCTTTTTCTTTTGACTTTTGACTTTTCTTGCTCCATTGCCTAATTCAATCTAAAATCTAAAATCTAAAATCTAAAATTTTTTGTCCGTTTTTCAATCATGGCGAATCAATCTCCTATCCCAGTTGTGGTCAACGGTGCTGCTGGCAAAATGGGCCGCGAGGCGATCAAAGCTATTGCAGCGGCACCTGACATGACGCTGCTGGGTGCGATAGACCGCAATCCAGAATTTTTCAATCAAGATGCTGGGGAAGTGGCTGGATGCGGCCCGCTGGAAGTTCCGATTACCAATCAGTTTGAACCGATACTGGCGATGGCGGCGCAGGAAAAAGTGCTGGGCGTTATGGTGGATTTCACCCATCCCAAAACGGTTTATGATTCTGTTAGATCTGCGATCGCTTACGGTGTCCGCCCCGTCGTCGGCACCACTGGCCTGAGCCCCAAACAAATTGAAGAATTGGCCGAATTTGCCGAAAAAGCCAGCACTGGTTGCCTAGTTATCCCCAATTTTTCGATCGGCATGGTTTTGCTTCAGCAAGCTGCTATCCAGGCGTCCAAATACTTCGATTACGTGGAAATCATCGAACTCCACCACAATCAAAAAGCAGACGCCCCCAGCGGTACAGCTATTAAAACCGCTCAAATGCTGGCAGAAATGGGCAAAACCTACAATCCACCTTCTGTTACGGAAGAGGAAAAATTACCGGGCGCTAGAGGCAGTTTGGCAGATGAGGGTATTCGCATTCACAGCGTGCGCTTACCCGGTTTGATCGCTCACCAAGAAGTGATTTTTGGTGCTACAGGTCAAGTTTACACTCTAAGACATGACACGAGCGATCGCACTTGCTATATGCCAGGAGTGCTGCTGGCAATCCGCAAAGTCACCGAACTCAAATCGTTAGTATATGGTTTAGAAAAGATATTGTAGGTGACTGGGGAGTGGTCAGTGGTCAGTGGTCAGTGGTCAGTGGTCAGTGGTCAGTGGTCAGTGGTCAGTTGTCAGTTGTCAGTTGTCAGTTGTCAGTTGTCAGTGGTCAGTGGTCAGTTGTCAAGAAAATTTCTCCTCTGCTCCTCTGCTCCTCTGCTCCTACTCCCCTTTTTATTTTGAATGAGTGACTTTTGACTTTTCTTGCCCTATTCCCCATTCAATCTAAAATCTAAAATCCAAAATCTAAAATTTATATGCTAGTCCCATTAACGCGCAAAAAATTTGAACAACTCATTCCTTTCATCGCCACAGCCGCCCAGTACAAATATTGCTGGGGTAATGCAGCCGAGTTTTTAAAGCGGGTGTTAATTTCTTTGGTGAGCGTATTGCTACTTTATTTGATAACGAGCTTGTTAGGAGAGGCATTTGCACCAATAATTCTTTTATTAGGAATTGTCAGCGGTATGTACTGGCTGTGGGGGCCAGTTTTATGGGCGAGTTTGCGTAATATTCAATGCCGAAGTTCGCGGTACAGCGCTTTTTGGCGCGGTCAGGTGTTAGATGTTTATATAAGTGAAGAATTAGTTGGCACAGAAGAAACAGTCAATAAGCGCGGCGAGTTGATGATAGTGGAAAACCGGGAGCGAAGGCTTACCCTAGAAGTTGGGGATGAAAATGGTTTTCTGACTAAGTTGCAAGTCCCTCTGCGACGTTCTCACCAAGCGATCGTTACAGGAGAATGGGCTGAAATGGTGGTAATGTCTAATCGACCCGATATGAGTCGGATTAGCAATGTCACCGATATTTACCTTCCTGAACTTGATGTGTGGGTGAGTGACTATCCTTACTTACGACGAGATGTATTTATTGATATGAGCAGTCGGTTAGAAAACGATCCGGAATCGGAACAACCGCAGAGAAGGAAGAAGCGATCGACCAAGCAAGAACCGAGATCTGGTTCTACTAAAACTCGTAGATCACCGAGAAGAAATGATGATTGGTAGAATACTTAATGTCAAATAGTACAAAGGAAACGAAATGAGCGTTATTGATTTAAAAACCCTTTATGAAACTGACGATTTAGAGTGGTTGGAGTCCACCATAAAATTACTCAAAAACCGTCAGTTTAATGCTTTAGATTTAGATAATTTAATTGAGGAGTTGGAAGATTTGGGTAGTGAGAAAAGAAATACTGTAGTTAGTTTGTTAAATCAAATTATCAGACATTTACTATTGCTTGAGTATTGGAAAAATGAAGCAGAGCGTAATACAAACCACTGGCGAAGTGAAATTTATAGCTTCCGCGATCAATTAGATCAAAGGTTGACAACTAACTTACGAAACTATTTACAAGAACATTTACACTTTATCTACAAGCGTGCGCTTGGTTTTGTCAAAGAAAAAACTGGAACCTCTGCTAATTTCCCTACAGAATGCCCTTACACACTTGACCAATTACTTGATTTAAATTGGTTCCCTGAGCAACTTCCTCACATTGACTAGGTTCCTAGTTCAAATCTCCTGACCGTTCTAAACCAAAGTTAATCTGTAGGGTGCGTCAGATACCAGAATTTTGGAACTAATTTTATTGCTCTGACGCACCGTACTTAATCTAACGCGGAAATGGCCGAATAATCAGGGTAATATTCGAGTTACCAATCACTTCGCAGATATCGCCTTCTTCTAGTGTTTCAGGGAATAAAGTTCGAGCATTCCAATAGGAACCCCTAAAGGCCACTCTGCCAAACCAATAAGGGCGCTGTTTTGGCGGTTCTACTGCGATCACAGTTGCTTCACCAGTGAGGAATTGATCATAGTCAATAGTTGATTTAATTGCCGGTTTTTGCTGAATAATGTCAGAGATAATTGATTTAATCATTGATTTAATCCATTCCATTTCAACAACCTCCTTTAGGTCTAAATTATCTAAAAATTGGTAAGTTTTTTGAGTTATGAAACGTTGGGTTTCATAACTCAATCTCTATTCAGGCAAACTTAAAACCAATTTATGCTCATCAGGCAAGTGTCCTCCAAGCACGCAACTGGCGGCTGCTTGAAGAATAATTTCACTAAACAAGATGCGGTGGAAAATCCGATTTTTGGTAAGGCTGCAAAAATGACGAACAGCTTTGATGTCTCCTTCCCAATCAAAAGGAGCATTTAATAACAAGTGATGGCTATTATGAATAGCCCTAAAGAAGAGATTATTAGAAGGAGTTAAGAGGCTCGGATTGTTAAAATCAACGCAAACTTCTAGCACTCCTGTTCTCTTAACTTTATCCGCCATTTCTTCAACGCAATGATAAGGGTTGCTGTAAACGTAGCGTATGATTATAGGCAATCCCATGTGTAAATACCGTATCCACAGATCAAAATCTTCTTTAGTTACATCTGAAAGATCATCCTTTTTTGAGTTGTGAAAATGGTTGCCTAACTTGTCTACGTAGCTGAAATCGTTTTGGGCTTTTTGGAAGTAATAGTTGATGGGTTTTTGCGAAAGATATAATTCATGTGCCCTTAACTTATCTATCTTGTTCGGGAGATTGCAGAGGCATTTTCATAATCAACTCGCTCCTGTTATCTTTCATGTTTTTATCCTATGCTTTTCAAATTCAATTCGCCAGTAATAATTTTTAGCTATTTCCAGTAATAATTTTTAGCTATTTTTTCAAGTCAACCTAAAATTTTTTAGTCAATAGAACCAGAATTTTATCTCTAATCAATCTCAAAGCATTTAATTGGAAAAGCCTAACAATTTTTAGCTATGATAACCCAATACCTTGAAAAATGAAAGCCAACGCCGACTGGTAAGATGGAAAATTTTGAACGAGCTACAATCTAGCTTTATTAAAAAACCGGGTTTTGATGGAACTCAAAAACCCGGTTTCTTAATATTATTGAGGTCGAGCGGGACAGTAGAAGTGGAGCGTCACTAGCGGCTCAATGTTTGATTTGTTAATCAATTGATGAAATTGCGGCTGGCGTTCTACTCCAGTTAATTGATTCGCGTGAATTTCTTCCTCCTTGGACAACACCAGTTCTTGTCCCAAAACCTCATAGATTTGGGCGGTGCAAGCGCCTTGAATTACTTGCGTTACGTTCAGGGAGTTACCGTGATCGTGAATTCCCGATTCCTGTCTCGGCATCCAACAGCACGTCAGTATTTCCACTGAGGGAGTCAGTAGAACAGGCTTCCAGCCATATTTTTTTTCGGGACGAAATAAGATGTGCTTTTGGAGGAAGCTATCTTCCAGCTGGAGGCGAGCAACTAGAGCTTTGAACAGTTCCAGCGTTAGCTTGTGGGGTGGAGTGTCCATCATCTCACACAGAAAACTTTCCAGTGAGAAGGTATACCGGGATGATTGGTTTGCTGTTATCATGTGATCACCTTTTATTTCTAGCCTCGAGCCGGGATGGAAAACTTGGCTCGTGGTGCTTTCTCAAAATTGTGGCTTATGGTCTAGGAATTTGACAAGTAAAAGGTTTTAGGAAAATAGTTTTAGTCTTTTGTTGTACAGAACTAAAAGTTATTAGGGTGTAGAGGAGGCTATGGAAAATCAGGAGAGCAACCCGGAAAATACTTTTTTCAAGGCTGAACATTTGCAGGACTTCAATAAATTATGTAAAGACCTAAAAGAGAAGGGATATCAAGTGGACGACGCCCAAAATAAAACCCTTCTACGAGGTGTGCTTTTGAGGCGTACAAGCAAAGAAATAGCTGATGCACTCAAAATAAAAGAGAGTACCTTTTTACAATATCGGGATAGATTGGGAGAATATATTAAGGGCATAACTAAAGTAGAAAGGATAAAAGAATGGTCACGTTTACCTGAATTGCTTGAAGAAAAAGGTGGATATAACCTGTCGCATACAACCAATTCACATATTTCGGAGAATATTGGCTCTAATTCGGGAAAGGATGAGAATGCTCAAACCAATCCCCAAACAAATGAGCTAAAGCTACAAGAAGACTATATACAACCACCTCAATTTGAATTTTGTTTAAACCAGATTTCGATACCAGGATGCTTGCTGAGAATCAAAGCTCCCATTCGTATCGGCAAAAAAACGCTAATCGATAATATTCTCAATTGTGCTAATAAAAACTATCGAACAACAACTTTATCTCTTCGTATGGCGGAGTATCAAAATTTAGAGAGTCTAGATACATTTTTACAGTGGTTTTGTACTAAGATCGCTCAAGGTTTGAAGTTATCCATAAATATTGAAGATTACTGGAATAGCCAAATAGGTAACAGTAAGATGAAGTGTATGGCATACTTTGAAGATCATCTACTCCTTGCAGATCAACCCCTAATCTTAGCAATATATAGATTGGATAAGGTTTACCCTTATTCCGAAATTGCTGGAGAATTTTTTAGTCTTCTCCAAACATGGCATGAGGAAGCTAAGAATCGCAATATTTGGAAGCAATTGCGGTTAATAGTAACCTATAGAGAAAATTACAACAAAATCCAACCCCATCGATCACCATTTAATAAAGGGACAGAGATATTATTATCATATTTAAAAAAAGAACAGGTAAAAAGTTTGGCAGAGCAGTATAAAAATAATAATTTTAATGATGAGCAAATTCAAAAATTAATGGACATGGTAGGAGGACATCCCGATTTAGTAAAACTAGCTTTAAATAAAATCATTGACGGAACTATGGAAATTGAAAAATTGTTAAATAATACCGATAGGTTAGATGAAATTTATGGCGACCACCTAAATGAATACTTGCGGTATTTTGAAATTTATCCAAAACGCAAAGAAGCATTCAAAAAGATAGTTACAGCAGATTTACCAGTGGAGTTTAAGTCAGTATCAGAAATCGAAATTGTCGAAAGTTTGCGTGATTTGGGGTTAATCAAGATAGAAGGCGAGAATGTAGAGCCACGCAACAAGTTATATCGCTTGTATTTCCGCGATCGACTTTAGTAGTTTTCATCAGTGGAAAATATCCTTCGTTTTTAGCTAATTTGTTCTCCCTAGTAGGTAATGATTTATATTCCGTCTGTTCTAAAATGTCTTGGTCAATAGTTTTCAGAAGCGTTAATGAGTATGACACCAAACTCAAACTACCAATATCAAGTCGGCGGAAGTCTATACGCTGAGAATGAAACCTATGTGCTGAGAAGCGCAGATGAAGAACTTTATAGCGCCCTAAAAAATAATAATTTTTGCTATGTTTTCAATTCGAGACAAATGGGTAAATCTAGCTTGCGAGTCAAAACAATGCAAAAGTTGAAAACAGAACAGGCAGACAACATGGCCTGTGCTGCAATTGAAATGATGCCTCTTTGTAGTCATAATGTGACACAAGATGAGTTCTATGGAGGATTCTTAAATTACTTAGCAAGAGCTTTATCTTTACCAATAAACATAAAAGAATGGTGGGAGCAACACAGCAATATTTCTACTACAGAAAGGTTGATACAGTTTGTTGAAGATGAACTATTAAATAAGTTAAAAAACAAGATAGTTATATTTATTGATGAATTTGATAGCATTAGTGACTTAGAGTTTAAAGACGATTTTTTTGTTTTTATTTGCCAATGCTACAACAAGCGTGCTGACAATAGCGAATACCAACGCCTGAGTTTTGTCTTACTGGGAGTGCTAACTCCTAACGAGTTAATTAAACATAAAATTCGCAACCCATTTAATATCGAATATAAGGAAATTGAATTGAATGGTTTTGAACTGGAAGCCGCCAGTAACTTAGCCAAAGGACTGGAAAATCATTTTAAAAACCCCACAAATGCTCTAAAACAAGTGTTGTATTGGACAGGCGGACAACCGTTTCTCACCCAAAAACTCTGTAAGCTTATTCAAGATAAAAAATTAACCTCTCCCATTCCTGTAGGTGAAGAAAAGGATTGTATTGCGAAATTGGTGCAATCTGAGATTGTAGAAAAGTGGGAATTTAACGATCCTCAAATACATTTCAAGACCATTCGTAATTTGATTTTTGAATTTAACGATCGCACTTTACAACGCTTAGAGTTGTATCAGCAAGTTTTACAGGAAGGAGCAATAGGAGCAGATAACAATACCGACATAATGGAATTGCGCCTTTCTGGTTTAGTTGTCAAGAAAGAAGGAAAATTAAAAATTTTTAACCCCATTTATGAGTCTATTTTCAACCAAAAATGGGTAGCTCAAGAATTATTGTATCACTATCTTAAAGCGGGAGAGTATTGCTATGTCATGGATTCAGATGAAAATAAGAGTTTATTGCAAGGAACGAAGGAAAGACTGGAAGCAGATGGCATTCATTGTGCTGCGATCGATCTGAAAAACCTTTATAATAGTAATGAAAATAAGTGGGATTATAACCTAGCACAAAAGCTTATAGACTGTGTACAATCGAGAGTAGATTTAAAGCTTTGGTGGGATAACAAGAAAGATGAACTGGCTCTTACGTACTAAGGTTGATAAGTTTTATTAATTGATTTAGGTTGGGACGATAGCTAAAAAGGCTGAAATGCTG
>NZ_JAIQZN010000210.1 GCF_023333585.1 Argonema antarcticum A004/B2 | reverse complement strand
AATTTTGAAGTCGAACCGCCAGAAAACTTCAAAAGAATACAATCATTTTTAGCAATTAGAGAACGAGGTAAAAAACCGCATCTTTACGATCCCGATCATTTGAATTTACCCCCCGCAGCAGCAGTGGTAGTTCGCAAACAAGCATGGTGCGAATCTGTTCCCAAACGCCCCATACTAAGTGGTAGAGTGGGAGGACAGATGTTAGGAGGTGATGACTATGAGCCATTGCTGTATATGCACAAAGTAGGGTGGGAAATTTGGTATCACCCAACTATGCAAACTTATCATCAAATACCGCGCTGGCGATTAGAGAAAGATTACTTAATTTCTCTAATTCGCGGTTCTAGTTTGTGCATTTGCCATCTGCGGATGATTAATGCTAAAACATGGCACAAACCAATTATTATAGCTAGGATTATGCTGGGGAGTCTGCGTCGAGCTATATTGCACCTACTCAAATATCGATGGAAAGTCAAAACAGATCTCATCGCCGCTTGCGAGATGGAATTTCACTTGAGTAGTTTCGCAAGTCCTTTTTATTTTATTAAAACTTCCCTAGTTTCGCATTTTGTCGGATATGCTGGAAAAAACAAAACTGGATTTGTATAAATGACAGAACCCGAAGTCACGTTAGTTATAGTACCAAGAGAGCGTTTCAGCTATACCGAGCGCTCTCTGGAAAGCCTTTACGAGAATACAACTACTCCCTTTAAATTAATCTATGTAGATGGCAACTCACCTAATCGAACAAAGCGCTATCTTGAAAACCAAGCTAAAGAAAAAGGATTTCGCTTAATCCGCACCGAAAATTTCCTGGTTCCAAATCAGGCGCGTAACTTGGCTTTACCAGAAATTCATACCAAATATGCAGTATTTGTCGATAACGATGTGGTTTTCACACCAGGTTGGTTAGATCGACTTTTACAGTGTGCAGAAGAGACAGGAGCATGGGTAGTTGGGCCACTTTATTACCACGGAAAACTTGAAAACGAAATTATCCACCACGCGGGGGGACTTCTTCACATCCGAGAAGATAAAGGTAAACGACGATTCATTGAAAAACATCGTTTTTTAGGAAAACCAGTCGATAAAGTACGCTCCGAATTGCGACGGGAGGAGACTGAACTGATAGAATTTCATTGTTTCTTAGTGCGTAGCGAAGTATTTGAACAGATAGGTCAGTTCGATGAAAAGCTCATGAGTACTGGCGAAGAATGGGATTTGTGTCTGGAAGTACGAGAGAGAGGCAAAACTGTTTACTTTGAGCCAAATTCGATTATCAGTTACGTACCACCACCCCCATTCGCCTGGTCAGATTTACCTTTCTTTTTACTTCGTTGGAGTGACGCTTGGAATTTGCAAAGTCTGAATCGCTTCCGCGAGAAATGGAACTTGCCAGAAGATGACCCTGGCCTCAAAGGTCATTACAAGTGGCTAAATCGCCATCGCCAACGAGTTATTAGAGAGTCAATTCGGCGCGTTTTCCCAATAAAGCGTGCTTCCTGGATGAATGAAAATATTTTGAAGCCAGTAGAACAGCAATTGAATAAGTTGTTGTTCTCCAAGCTGTCAAACAAATCCCAGAACCAAAAAGGCGAAACTGTCAATACAGTTACAGGTTCTAAATCTTAAAAGCAAAAGCTATGTATCTCTTTCTCTAAGGTGGTTTTATTGAGAACCAAATAGTATTTTTTAGCGGCAATGAACAAAATTACATTGAGCGCCACCGATGCGACTAAAGCAAGGATAGATACAGGGGTTACCGCTGTAATAGAGTACATTTTAAGTAGGGGCGTAGGGGCGTTCGCGTTCGCGTAGCGGCGCGGGCGAACGCACCCGCGAAGGTGTGGAAAGCGATCGCGTCACCATTTTGGTTAACGGTGCCGAAAAGAGCGATACCATCAATCTGGAAGCCGCTCGCACCGCTTACAGCCAAGCTCAAGAGCGCTATAACCAAGTTCAAAACAGCGAAAACCGTCAGGAAAAAATTCAGGCAACTCAAGCTTGGAAAAAGGCACGCGCCCGTTTTCAAGCCGCTGGTGGCATGGTGCAAGTTTAAAATTTGTAGGGTGGGCAGCGCCCATCCTACTTTACAGTTATACGAAAGTACGGATATATAGCTAGGGGCTAGGGGCTAGGGGCTAGGGACTAGGGGAAGAAGGGTTTAGAATCCGCCAACGTTTCAGGAATTCAGAATGGCTTAACCGCCTTAGCGGTTGCTATATTTAAAGTTTTAGTAAAGATTTGCTAAAGATCAGAAAAATTACATCTATCTTTGGTAAGAATTTAGCAGAATAGGTAAGTTAACTAGATCGCTTAAGCAGCGAGTTCAACTGTTGGTTCTCATTTCTGAATCGCTACGCGATCGCAATGCGTAAGTGCCAAACTAGGTTAACTCAAGTTGCTAGTTACTTGCTTTCCGGGTATGTTGTTGCGATGCCGCGCTCTTATCCCAGTTGTAATAAGACCGCTAAAGCGCAACAACGTACCTAATACCAGCCTCAACTATATAACTAGGAACTTACGTTAGGTTATCTAAGTAGGGTAGCTGCCAGTACGGATGATTTGCACTCAAAGGCTTATAAGTTATGATAGATTTTACGGTAGCTATTCCCACCTATAATGGAGCCACCCGCTTACCTAAAGTT
>NZ_JAIQZN010000075.1 GCF_023333585.1 Argonema antarcticum A004/B2 | reverse complement strand
TCTAGATGAAAGTCCATTGTTCTTTACCGGTATAATGTAGCGATCGCTACATTATACCCCATTATGCCGCAAGACCCGATAGAGACGAAATTCAATTACCCAGAGTTCTGCTGGTTTCAAAAAGGGAAATAGTATAAATATGGTGCTGATTGAGTTAGAGATCCCGAAGGCGGCGAACCATCTGACGATCTCAACGGCACGCAAGTTACCCCAGAGGAGAAACACACCGACCACCACAATAAGTAAGCCGTTTGACGAATAGTTATGTCTCAAGCTGGATGAAAAGCTTTGATCTTGTGATGTTTAATAGAAAAAGTAGGCGATATCGAGAATCCCAACCGCGATTAGCACAATTCCCACTCGCTTCAAAATAGCCCGATAATTGTACATTTTTTTTTAAGATATAAGAGTTTGTTAATACGAATTTTGGAAAAAGCGATCGCAGGTCATCGCTTCCGATCTGATTTGAGCCTTGGCGGTAGCTTTATGCAAGCTAGATATCTTCCTCTGTAATCCCAGCATCCTTGAGAAGTTCCTAAACAATTTTGCAAAGTGCTTTGCCAGAAACAGATTTCATAGAGATAACTCAATTAACTGTTTTTCGGGGGCAAGTTCCTTTTGTTGACTAGCGACTTCAAGCCAACCCTGAACAACATCTTCGAGCATCTCTAACAACTGTTCATAGCTCTCCCCCCAGGTGTGACAACCTGGAAGGGCTGGAACTGAACCGCACCATAAGCCATCTTCTTGCCAAATAATCACCTTAATTTTCATGCTCAATCTCTAATAGTTATCTGCTAAGAATTTTAATGCACAATTTTATTGTTTTCAATCTGGCGATCGCGTTATTCGCTACTGTTATTTCTCGCCGCTTCTAATTTTCGGCGAATTGCGGCTTGAACCTTCTCATCAAAATCAGGATCGTCGGGACTGGCAATAATTCTGAGCGGACGTTGATTAATTCGATCTAAGTACGCTTGAAATGCACCTCGATCTCCACGATGCTTGAGAAAATACTGTTTCAACTCAGTAGTAGACATTGAATCATAGTTAACCTGGCTTATCAGCAAACTCTCCATTTGGTATAATTTTAAACTCGATCTCCTCGTCATACCCAGCCAATATGTAGATATTACGAGTTCGGTTATCAACGCAAATAAGATGTATGGGCTGAAGCATGGTGTAAGTTAGTTGATAGCTGACGCGATATAAACTTTCCAAAGCCAGTTAAATTTCTACATTTACTGCTTTCTCTAAACGATGAGTTTCGCCTTTTGCCTCTTTGAGTAACTCATTCCAATCGTCTGGAGGGTGACCACTTTCAAGCATTTTCTTAAAAACTCGATAAGCGTCTGTATTACTGTCATAAGCCCGCTTAGAGTTCTCATCGTTAACCCAGGCGAATACGATAATTTTACTCTCTTGATGATATCGAAAAAACAGTCGGTACTGCTGAAAAAATTTAGCTCTAAACCAGTGCTTGTAATCATCGCCAAGCGTAGCCCCTTGGCGATAATTATTATTTGTTGGATCTTGAGGAATAACATCAAATGCCAACTTTGCTATGGCGGCTAGACGCTTTGTGACGTTTTTCTGCTTGTAGTCTTCAGGATGCTTCTGACGCAAATCTTCAACCTGCGTCAGAAGTTCTTCAAACTGGTTGAGGAAGAGAGAATGGGCAAATATGTTCCATTCATTAATCACTAGCGGCTGATTTGTAGACAAACTTATTCATCCTCGTCCGAGAGTGCTGCATCAAGATCGAGAGTGACTTCAGAAACTAAGGACTGAACACGGCTTACTAAATCAGAGCTTATTGCTTTTACGTGCTGAGGATTCTTTTCGATATCTTGTGCAAGAAAATTCAGAAACTTCGTCAGTATAGGATCGCTCTCCGTCCTCTCAGCGCGAGAAATTACTACTTGACCGTCAGACTGGATGGTGTAGCAGATTTTATCACGCTTATTCAAGCCAAGGACTTTGCGAACTGGCTCAGGGACTGTAGTCTGATAACGATCGGTAAGAGTAGATTCTGAGCATCTGGGTAGTAAGCTATTCGTCATCTAATTTCATTCGCTAAATTAATCTGTCGGTTAAACTCTATCTCCAAGGTAATGCAACTGCATTGTCTTGTCAAGAGTAACATCCTTGGGTTTGGGAGATAACTCGTCAGCGCTCTTGTTTTGGGGAAAAGCCCAATTTTTGAGGGGGTTCGGAAGAAAGGGCGATCGCATTTGGTGAAAAAGTGCGATCGCATTAACTCCACTCAATCTTCTGGTAAAGCTTCAATTTCATCCCCGATTAGATCGGGTAAATTTTCTGTATGCACGTGCAAGTGACAGACAGCGCCAGTTAATTCAGCCAAAATATCACCTTTTTGGTCATCTGTCAGGTTAGGCAACTTCAACTGAGTCAGTAGAGAAAGCACCGTCTCGCATTCTTCTCGCAGTTCATTCAACAAGACTGACAAAGTAGCGTTAACGTTTAATGTTTTTTCAAGTTTGGAAATCATCAGCCACGCCTCAATCGTTTTTCTGCTCTTGCTAAACTTTTCTCTAATCCCGCAATTTCTTTGCGCCAGTATTCAATCAAGTTTTCATCTGGAATCGGTTTCTCCTGTTCTGTGGCAATCTTTTGGTGATGCTTGATAATCTGTTGTCGAATACTATCAACAGACTTCCGAAACTTTTTCTTAGACAATTTTATCCTCTAACGCACTATCAATGTCGGATATTGCTAGTTTAAATCTAAACTGCTTCCTCGATCGCTAATTTAATTCCATCTACCTTTGGCGAAGGACGCAAAGTAAGAGAGGCGATCGCTATTATTTATCAGATGTCCTTGTACGTTTTATCCGCCACTCACGCGCCCTTTTTCTTGCTGCCCCAATACCACTTTCTGGTAGAAGTTCACTACGCGAGGGCTTCAGTGCTTCTGGAACTACCACAATCCAACACTCCTCAGCACCATACTCCTGTTTCTTTATAGCTTTTTTAGCGTTGAGCGCTCCAATATGACCATTTACGGAATGTTCACCAGACTTTTGCAGTGCCAGCCCTCGCTTAATTTGAGCTGGCTTAATACTTGGCCAGATGTCTAGACATCGCTTAAGCATCAGATCTTTAGTGTAATCGAGCCAAGCAGATTTCCCAGGAGCCGAGCCACAATCAACTTCATAATAATACTGAATTCCCAGTTCAAACTTCCTGACAGAGCTTCCAAAACGATCGAAACAAGAGTTGATAATCTTATCTAACATCGCAAGTCCATACTGCTCAATAGTTTGGTCAAATCTCTGCCATTCATTATTTTGAATGTAAAGGCAGCGAAAAATATATAGCGTCTCAATAATTTTTGCAGTAGGGTTTCTTTCATTTAGCCGTTCTTCTAATCCTAAGTTAGCCATAGATAGATTAAGCGTTTTGCCAGATTGTTCATTTTTTTGATTATCATACCAATAACCTTCACGTAACCTATAGTAAACCCACTCTAACTCCATCCTGACTTCCTTGAGCGTAGGCGGACAATTGCTCGTAATTGAGTATGAGGGCAAATCCAAACTTTGAGTGAGACCAATCGAGATTGGATTTGGTATTTGCAGACTTGCCAAGCCACCAAACAACGTCAATTCCTGCATATAAATAATCCTCAGTTCTTTTTTCAAGTTCTTCAACTGTGATTGAAGCTAGTTGGCACTCGTGAGCAACTATCCAGCCGTTAGGAAACTTTGCGACAACATCCGCAATCCGCCTTACTTCAGGAATAGGAAACTCATATTCTATTTCGGCAAGGCTGTACTCTGGCAGTTCTGCCTCAAGAGTTTTCGCTATCAACTCTTTCCCTGCAAGATGTTCGGGACTTTCTGGATGGCTTTGGTAATCGCTTGTGCATTCAGCTTTGTGGGCGAAGTGAGGTTTTTTGATCATCCCTTGCTTAATAATCATCGGACTACCACAAAGCTGACAAACTAAGTCATCTGCCTTCAGTTCAGCACGGGGATTTTTCAATTTTGTAATGTCTACTCGTTCGCTAGTGCTTGCGATTCTGGCAATCAACGGCATGGTCACATCTCCAGTTAGCTGGGGTATTCAGTCTCGGTTGAGTATTGACTGATAGAAATGGTCATGGGGTATTTACCTCAACCCAGCGAGGACTAATCTTACTCTAACGCTGATGCTCACCAAAAGCGTCCCGTCTATGGCAATCTGAAAGACAGAAAGGACTACAGCAATTAACCAACAGCGTTATGCAAACTCTGCCCAACCCAACCGCCACCCGTCAACCCACCTTCGACACCACCATCAAGCGGCGCAAAACTCGCCCCGTTAACGTGGGAAACGTTATCATCGGTGGTGGCTATCCGGTCGTCGTACAATCGATGATCAACGAAGACACCCTGAACATCGAAGGATCGGTGGCCGGAATTCGTCGCTTGCACGAGATTGGCTGCGAAATTGTGCGCGTTACTGTGCCAAGTCTCGGACACGCCAAAGCATTAGCCGAAATCAAACAGAAATTGCTTGAAACTTACCAATATGTGCCGCTAGTTGCCGATGTGCATCACAACGGCATGAAAATTGCGCTGGAAGTTGCCAAATATGTCGATAAAGTGCGGATTAATCCGGGATTGTATGTATTTGAAAAACCGAAATCGGAGCGAACCGAATTCACTCAATCTGAAATTGACGAAATTGGTGAAAAAATCCGCGAAACTTTAGAACCTCTGGTCGTTTCCCTGCGAGATCAAGGTAAAGCCATGCGAATCGGCGTCAATCACGGTTCCCTCGCCGAAAGAATGCTTTTTACCTACGGCGACACTCCAGAAGGCATGGTAGAATCTGCGATCGAATTTATTCGCATCTGCGAATCTCTGGACTTCCGCAACTTGGTGATCTCCATGAAAGCCTCGCGAGTGCCGGTAATGTTAGCAGCTTATCGCCTGATGGCACAACGGATGGATGAACTGGGCATGGATTACCCACTGCATTTGGGCGTCACCGAAGCTGGCGATGGCGAATACGGTCGCATCAAATCTACTGCTGGAATTGCTACACTTTTAGCAGACGGCATTGGCGATACCATCCGGGTTTCCCTCACGGAAGCTCCGGAAAAAGAAATTCCCGTCTGCTATAGTATTCTGCAAGCTCTGGGATTGCGGAAAACAATGGTGGAATATGTCGCCTGCCCATCATGCGGTCGCACATTGTTTAACCTAGAAGAAGTTCTCCACCAGGTACGGGAAGCCACCAAACATCTCACGGGTCTAGACATAGCAGTAATGGGTTGCATTGTCAATGGCCCTGGAGAAATGGCAGATGCCGACTACGGTTATGTCGGCAAACAGCCCGGTTATATCTCCCTGTATCGCGGCAGAGAAGAAATTAAAAAAGTTCCAGAGTCTCAAGGTGTTGAGGAGTTAATAAACTTAATCAAAGGAGATGATCGCTGGATCGATCCTTAAGAAATGTACGATGTTGAATTTGGTTAAGCACAATAGTGGTATGTACTGAACTTTTCCACAAAAAGCTTGTGTTAAATTGGGCTTACTCCCATTGCAGTTTTTCCCTTCCGGCTCAGTAGAGAATGATGGACATAACAAGACGCGGACTCGTTTTAGGTGCAACAGCTGCAGTACTGACGACTGTGGCAGTAACCGGCGCTGGTATTCACCTGTCAAGTCAAGCTTTCTTTCGCGATAGTCCGAAAGAATTGGTGGATGAAGTCTGGCAGATAGTCGATCGCAACTACGTGGATGGCACGTTCAACCAGGTTGATTGGCAGAAAGTTCGGAATGAGTATCTGAGCCGGAATTACACCAGCAAAGAAGAAGCTTACAAGGCTATCCGGGAAATGCTCAAGAAACTCGACGATCCTTACACCCGGTTTATGGACCCCGAAGAGTTCAAGAGTATGCAAATTGATACCTCCGGGGAACTTACAGGTGTCGGTATCCAGCTTTCCCAAGATGAAGAAACCAAAAAACTCGTTGTCATCGCGCCAATTGAAGGTACACCAGCTGCTAAAGCAGGCGTTCTTTCCAAGGATATCATCCTGAAGATAGATGGCAAGAGTACCGAAGGAATGGAAGTCAGCGATGCAGTCAACTTGATCCGAGGCCCAGTCGGTACAGAAGTGACGCTGACGGTGTTGCGAAACAATCAGCAAAAAATGTTTAAGCTGAAACGCGATCGCATCGAAATCCATCCAGTCCGCTACAGCCGCAGCCAAGATATCCCCGGAGGTGTTGGCTACATTCGCCTGAACCAATTCAGCGCCAACGCAGCAGGAGAAATGCGGACGGCAATTCAAGCTTTAGAAAAGCAGGGAGTCTCTGGCTACGTTTTGGATCTGCGTTCTAACCCAGGCGGACTCCTCTACGCCAGCATCGACATTGCCAGGATGTGGATCAAAGACGGGGGCATTGTCTCCACGGTAGACCGTCAGGGAGTAAGCGATCGCCAGCGAGCAAACAACAGACAACTCACCGATAAACCCTTAGTCGTTTTGGTGGATGGCGGATCGGCAAGCGCCAGCGAAATTCTATCTGGAGCCCTGCAAGACAACGGACGCGCCGTCGTAGTCGGCACAAAAACCTTCGGCAAAGGCTTAGTGCAATCGGTGCGCGGACTGGGCGATGGTTCGGGAATGGCAGTGACGATCGCCAAGTACTTCACCCCCAGCGGTAGGGATATCAACCACGCCGGGATTATCCCCGATGTGAAGATCGAACTCAACGATGCCCAACGGCAAGAGTTAGGCCGCAATCGCGACGAAATTGGCACCAAAGCAGACCCGCAATACGCCAAAGGTCTGGAAGCCTTGCAGCAGCAAATTGCCAAAAAAGGCGTCCGACCCCAAGCATCGGCTCGGTAATTAGAAAAGTCTTGAGTTATGAGGAATGGATTCATTCCTCATAATTTCAAAGAATCGTCAAATAAGTATCCACAGATTCTGAAGGCAAAACTCGCAAGGTTTGTTTTTGCAAATCCGGTTCCAAACCCAATGCTTCCAAGGGAATTACTCCTAACAAAGCATCTCGTCCCCCCGGTAGCTCCAAACACTCAAAAGTTCCTTCCCGCCCACACATAGAAATGGTGGCATCTCGAAATATTTTAGCCTTACTGATTCCCACAGCAGTAGAAACATCTACTTCTTTAAGTAGTTCTAATCCCAGTTGAGCAATAATCTCTGGTGGTAGGCATAGGGTTGTTGCCCCCGTGTCTACCAGAACATTTTTTAAGGTGACAGAACGAACGCGATCGGCAGGTATTGCTCCATCTTTAGCTCTGATTTGGTCAGCACGATTGATAATCGTGAGAGTGGTGAAAACTTTACCCATAGTTGTTGTGTTATTTCTCATAATCGAATACATTGTGAATTGGAGTAACTTGTACTATTTTACCGAGCGATCGGCAGAGAAATATCAAACTCACTTGATGCCGATCGCCTCAACTTAGCCCCGTTCAACTATCCACACCAAAAATGCCAAAATCTGCTCGACAGGCGGGAGTGGATAATCAGTCAGATCGATCGTTGCTGTTGTCCCCTCCAGCTTAAGAAAGCGCCATTGAGTACCGCTGCTGATACAGCCATAAATAGTTGAAATTGAATTTTGTGCTACTTCATTAAAACGCTGTGCTGCAACCATTTCAGCAAGGCATTGACCAAGACCTTCATTAAGATCTGCTTTCTTCGCTTCAAGAATTACGATCGCAGGAGCTTCAATAATCAATTGTTCAGGCGAACGACTAATTAAAAAATCCACATACCCGGTGAGGTCGCAAGTTGGGTCAACATTGAATTCTCGTCCAGAAAATAGACTGATTTGGCGGTTTTGAATGCGTCGGACTTCTTGAAGGACTGGGTAAACAATAGCCTCAGATCTGGCTTTTTCTGAACCGACTGCAATAGTCCAAGGCAAATCTTCTAGCTCGCTCGTTAATCTGGGGCTAGGATTAATTGGTTGAACAGAAGGAAAGAAAGAAGTTCCCTCCACGATGGTTAACTGAAAATCTTTTTTAGCTCTTGTAAGTGTGAATTGGCTATAAGGCATAATTCGGCTCCATGCTAGATTTGGTGGGAGAGGATGTCACGAAATGCAATATATAGCTAGGGACTAGGGGCTAGGGGCTAGGGGCTAGGGGCTAGGGAAGAGGGAAGAGGGAAAAGCTTGACGAAGTAAGGGATTATGAACCAGAAGTAAGAGTTGGAGTTGCCCTAACCGCCAAGGCGGTTGCTATAAGTAATGATTTAGCAATAAAAATTATTTTAAGTTAATAAAGTTCAATATTTATTTTAAACCAAAATCAAATTTTTATGACAGTGTGTTAAATAAGGGTTAACTTATGGCTAAATACAAGGTAAGTTTTCAAATAGGTGAGTTAATCCAGACAAAGTAAGCTCAACCTACTAAACGATTTCTATCAGAATCTACAGCATAGCTCGTAGGGGGAGTTGAGCGAGAATTTTGCTTATCTAACCTGTACTACCCGAAAAACATTTGCTGTCCACAGTGACAAGCGGCAGCTGCACTCTTAAGCAAGTTCGACAGCTAGCCGTAAAGGAGGATTTATGAACGAAAAAGTCGTTTCCAGTTTCCGTAATGTAGCGATCGTCGGCCCGTATCTGAGCGGCAAAACATCATTGCTAGAAAGCATATTGTTCGTCACAGGTGCGATTACACGCAAAGGCAGCATCAAAGATAAAAACACAGTCGGAGATAGCGCCCCAGAAGCACGCGATCGCCAAATGAGCGTCGAAATAGCAGCCGCCAGCACCGAATACAGCGACGTGCGGTTCACATTTCTCGATTGTCCCGGATCGGTTGAATTTGCCCAAGAAACTTATAACGCCCTAATTGGCATAGATGCGGCAGTTGTAGTTTGCGAACCAGTAAGCGATCGGGCCCTGACCCTCGCCCCCCTATTCAAATTCCTCGACGACTGGGAAATACCCCACCTAGTCTTCATCAACAAAATCGATCGGGCCAACAGCAACTTCATGGACGTACTCCACGCCCTCAAATCCGTCTCCAGTCGTCCCTTAATACCGCACCAATATCCGATCGGCCAAGGAGAAAACCTCAGCGGCTTTATCGATTTAGTCACCGAACAAGCTTACCATTACCACCCAGGGGCCCCAGCCGACCCCATACCATTCCCCGACGAACTCCGAGAACAGGAACACGCAGCGCGGGCAGAAATGTTAGAAGAGTTGGCAAACTTTGACGACCATCTCTTGGAAGAACTCCTAGAAGAAATCGACCCACCCCAAGACGAAATCATCCAAGACCTCAAAATGGAATTGGGGGCAGACTTAATTGTCCCAGTATTCCTGGGAATTGCCGAACGAGATTTCGGCGTCCGACCCCTACTAGAAGCCCTGCGGCGCGAAGCACCCACCCCAGAAACAACATTCCAGCACCGGGGAATTGCCCTCCACGCCGATGCACCCCTGGCGCAAGTCCTGAAAACCTACTTCACCCCCCAAGGCGGCAAACTCTCCCTCGTGCGAGTTTGGCAAGGCACCGTCACAGATGGCGCTGTCCTCAACGGCGTGCGTGCAGGGGGCATTTATCGCCTCACAGGTCAACAACAAAACAGCCTGCAAGAAGCCAAAGCCGGTGAAATTGTAGCCATAGGACGTTTGGAGGGCATAAAAACAGGCGATACCCTATCGACAAACAGCGGACAACCGGCGTCAGAACTACCCAAAGCGGAACAACTGACGCCGGTTTATGCTTTGGCGGTTACTGCGGAAAAGCGCAACGATGAAGTTAAGCTCAGCAGTGCCTTCAGCAAGCTGATCGAAGAAGACCCATCATTAGCTTGGGAACAACATGGCGACACCCGCGAAGTCATCCTGTGGGGTCAGGGAGAAATTCACCTGCAAGTAGCGCTAGACCGACTGCGCCGCAAGTATAACCTGCCGATGGCCACCCACCTGCCCCAAGTTGCCTACAAAGAAACCATCCGCAAACCTGTCTCCTCCATTCACGGACGCTACAAGCACCAAAGCGGCGGACACGGGCAATTTGGCGATGTTTATCTCGACATCAAACCCCTGTCTCGCGGAGAAGGGTTCAACTTTAATGAAAAGATTGTCGGCGGAGTGGTTCCACGTCAGTACATCCCCGGAGTGGAAATCGGTGTGCGGGAGTCTCTGGCACATGGCCCCTTGGGTTTCCCCGTGGTCGATGTAGCGGTGACCCTGATTAATGGTTCTTACCACAATGTAGATAGTTCGGAACAAGCCTTCAAACAGGCGGCGCGTCTGGCGATGCAAGAAGGAATGCCTAAATGCGAACCGACTTTGCTAGAACCAATTACGGCAATTGAGATATCAACTCCGAAAGAATTTACTTCTAAGGTGTTGCAATTGCTGACTGGACGACGCGGGCAGATTTTGGGTTATGAAGGTCGGTCTGATTGGAATGGTTGGGATAAGGTTACTGCTTATTTACCGCAAGCTGAAATGCGCGACTTTATTGTGGAGTTGCGAAGTCTCACAATGGGCGTTGGTTTCTTCAACTGGAAGTACGACCATCTCCAAGAAGTGCCGGACAAGCTAGCAGAAAAGGTTGTGGCAACCAACGGTAACGGTAAGACCAACGGCCACCGCTAATCGGATTTTAGATTTGATAGCATGGCCGGTGGCATCGGTTGCCTAAAAAATTTCCACTCTTATCTGTGTTCATCTGTGTTCATCTGTCTTCATCTGTGGTTAAATTTTTACCACAGATGACAACAAACAATTTAACGATCTCACTCTTACAATAACGATGCTACCGGGCATGATATGAGATTGCAAATTTCAGATTTGGTGATTAAATTGGCAATTCTTCATCCTGAATTATAGGGCATCGGGCAACTGGTGCCCTACTTAATTACCAATCCTTAACCAAGGGTGTGTAGTATGATGATCGGATAGTGCAGAGAAACTGGGTTTCTTGGATAATCTTCATCTCTGGGAATAAAGGTAATTTAATGTCATTTATTGTCTCGCTTTTGATTACTCTGATATCTGTTCTAGTATTCCTCACTGGTGGAGGCGTTGTCAGCGAACGAAATCGCTTGGCGATTCGCGGCATTGCTTTGTTGATTGGGGGTATTGCTGCATTTGCATCCGTCTCCAAACTTTTCGCGGTCGTCCCAGCTGGTAATGTCGGTGTCGTAGATTCGTTAGGACAAGTTTCTGAAACCTCCCTCAATCCCGGCGTTCACTTTGTAAGTCCTTTTACCAAAATTGTCATATTCTCCACTCGGCTGAGGAATGTTCAAGAAACCATAGAGGCTACATCCCAAGAAGGATTAGCTTTCAATACCAATGTCAGTCTTCAATATAGACTGGAACCGCAAAAAGCTGCGTCAATTTACAAAAGCATTGGCATCGATGAAACAGAGATTGTAGTAGCCCGATTTCGTTCTATCGTCCGTGAAATTACTGCTAACTACCCAGCTGAGGCCATTTACTCTCGTAAACGCCTAGAGATAGCAAATCAGATCCGCCAACGGTTAAGTAAACAGTTAACTCCTCTTGGTTTTATCGTCGAAGAAGCTTTGTTGAGAGAACTGCAAATCCCAGAAAAGATCCAGTCAGCAATTCAGGAAAAACTACAGGCTGAACAGGAAAGTCAGCGCATGACTTTTGTGCTTAAAAAAGAACGCCAAGAGGCAGATCGCAAGCGCATCGAAGCCAAAGGTATCTCTGATTCTCAAAAGATTATTTCTCAAGGTCTTAATGACAAAATACTCCAATTGAGAAGCATTGAAGCTACTGAGAAACTCGCGAGTTCCTCTAATTCCAAAGTTATCATGCTCGGTGCTGGTAAAGGGGGAATGCCGATGCTTTTACAGCAAGATACACAAACTTCAAAACCTTAGTTGTTGAACTGTTTTTTTAGGGGAATATGGATAACTCACAAACTTGGTATATTGTCAAGCGCAATGACGGTCACTGCGATATCATTCTTAGCCATGAAGTTGAAGGGAAGGAAGATCCAAATATAGTGGAAAAGTGGGGGCCGATCGCTTCGCAACAGGATGCTCTAGCACGTCGCGTCGGCTTAATTCGCGCCGGAAAGTGCCAACCCGTTTAGATAACTAGACATCGAGTGTCTTGTGTGGAGCTTGAGAAAAAATCTCTGGCTCCACACCAAGAGCCACTTCTCATCAAATTCAGAGGTAAATACTTGACAATTTTCAGATTTTTTGTAATAATTACTAACATCTTAACAACTTGGCGCTAAATTTTACCAACAAAGATGAAAGGTATCACTAAAAATGTTTATTATATTAAGCAACTAGAATTATTTCATCCATTCAAATTTACTTTTGAAAGGTTTAATTTTACATTTGTCGATTTATTTGCAGGGATAGGAGGATTTAGAATAGCTTTGTCAGAACTGGGGGGAAAATGCTTAGGCTATTCCGAAATTGACAAAGCAGCTATCAAAGTCTATGAAAGAAATTTTATTACTGATTCCAATAGCGAGGATATAAGTTTAGGAGATATTCGCAATATTGATAAATTTCCGTTTCCAGTAGATGTAGTAGTTGGTGGTGTTCCTTGTCAACCTTGGTCTGTAGCTGGTAAGCTTAAAGGTTTCGACGACCCCAGAGGCGAACTTTGGTTTGATACGCTCAGAGTTGTGAAAATAAATCAGCCAAAAGTTTTTATATTTGAAAATGTAAAAGGTTTAATAGAGCCTTTAAATAAAAAAAGCTTTGAATATTTAGTGCGAAGTTTTCAAGAAATAGGTTATTGTGTAAAATGGCGTTTACTAAACTCCTACGATTTTGGACTTCCACAAAATCGTGAAAGAGTTTTTCTAGTAGGAATAAGAAAGGATTTAGATAACAATCAAAAATTTAGTTTTCCCGAACCATTGGAGATTAAACCCAAACTCTATAGTTTTATTGATGGTGTGAAAGATTGCAGTAATTTTAATAAAAATAAGATTGATACCCAAATTTTATTTGGAGATAAAATCCCACGTTCCAGAAATAGGTTTCAGAAAGATGATGAATTAAATGATTTTTTCATCTTTTGCGATACCAGAGATGGTCACAGCACCATTCATTCCTGGGATATTATCGGGACTAGCAAAAGAGAAAAGCTGATTTGTCATACCATCCTGAAAAATAGGAGGAAGAAAAAATATGGTTTAAAAGATGGAAATCCTTTATCTTTTGAAGATTTGGCAGAGTTAATACCCAACATCAAAAAAGAAGAACTGGATAAGCTTATTAAAAAAAATATCGTTCGGTATGTGGAAAACCAAGGATATGAGTTTGTCAATTCTAAAAATTCAACAGGTATCAATGGAGTTTATAGAATTTTTTTGCCGCATTCAGATATAATTCCTACGTTGACAGCAACAGGGAATAAAGATTACGTGGCGAAGATTTCTCTAGAAGGATGCCAAGATCCTAGTGAATATAAGCAGAAGTTTATTAGTGAAATTTATAAAAAAAAGAAGTTTAAACCTATTTCTGCTAAAGACGCTGGGAAGTTGCAAGGGTTTCCCGATAGGTTTATAATGGCGGAAAATGAAGATGTTGCCAAAAAACAATTTGGAAATGCTGTTCCTGTACCCGTTGTTTACCATTTGATGAAATCATTATTAGACCAGGTTGACTATGACACTCATAGCGACAGAATATAATACAATTTTGAGTATTAGCCATGAAAACACGACAATTAGGACAAAGCGGACTCACCGTTTCCGCGATCGGCTTAGGTTGTATGGGAATGTCCGATTTCTACAGCAACCGCGATGATACCGAATCAATTGCTACCATTCATAGAGCGTTGGAATTGGGGATAACCTTACTCGACACCGCCGATATGTATGGGCCATTCAAGAACGAAGAACTGGTGGGAAAAGCGATCGGCGATCGCCGCGATCGCGTAATTATAGCTACCAAATTCGGCATCGTTCGCAGTGAAGATGCCGCCTTTCGCGGTATCAATGGGAAACCGGAATATGTCCGCAGCGCCTGCGAAGCTAGCTTGCGGCGTCTTGGCGTAGAAGCGATCGACCTTTATTACCAACACCGAATCGATCCCAACACAGCGATCGAAGAAACCGTAGGCGCAATGGCTGAACTGGTAAAAGAAGGCAAAGTTCGCTACTTAGGACTTTCCGAAGCAGGATCGGAAACCTTGCGTCGCGCTTGCGCCGTACATCCCATCACCGCATTGCAAAGCGAATATTCCCTCTGGAGTCGCGATCCAGAAGACGAAATTCTCAGCACCTGTAGAGAACTAGGTATTGGTTTCGTCGCCTACAGTCCCCTGGGAAGAGGATTTCTCACAGGACAAATCAAAACCTTCGACGACCTCGCACCCGATGATTATCGCCGCCAATCACCACGCTTTCAAGGAGAGAACTTTCAGAAAAACCTCGAACTGGTGCAGCGTATTGACGAAATAGCCCAAGAAAAAGGTTGTCTTCCGGCGCAGTTGGCTTTAGCTTGGGTACTCGCCCAGGGTGAAGATATCGTTCCCATTCCCGGTACCAAGCGACGCAAATATTTGGAAGAAAATGTAGCCTCTGTCGATGTGGAATTGACACCAGAAGACCTCCAGCGCATCGACGAAGTAGCACCACTAGGCGTCGCCGCTGGATTGCGCTATCCAGAAACAATGATGAGTGCGGTGAACCGCTGATAAGTAGGTGGGCGTAAATAAACTGAACTCCCAGAAACCGGGTTTCTCCAAGAAACCCGGTTTCTAAGGATCTGGCAATTTTACGTTTAATTATGCCCACCTACTTAGTAGAAAGTCAAAAGTCAAAAGAAAAAATAGTCGGGGGAACAAGGAGGACTCTGATATCGATTCCGGCAACATCGTTTGCGTAAAACCCAAAAAGCTATGATGAGCTAAAATCTCCCCATCCCCCCTTTTCCCTTAAAAATAATGAATCAACCGGACATGATATCAGAGAACTCAAACCCCGTGACGAGAAAAATATTAACTGGACTGAATCCAGAAGCTTACGAACACCCGTTCGATCGCAAAGCCTTAGCCTCTTTAAAAAAGATGCCCGGTGTTGACCCACTGCTCAATAAAATTAACGAATACGGGATCGATCGGCTACTCAGATTGCAAAGCCTTGGCAGTCAAATCAAAGTCACGCCCCGAAATTTTCCCCAACTGCATGAAGCACTTGTAGAAACTTGTCAAATTCTTGATGTAACCCCGCTGACCGAATTGTATCTATTTCGAGGTACAGGTTACATTCAAACCTACGCCGTTGGAGTGGAAAAACCTATTATCGGTATCAATCTAGAAGGGATGGAATGGCTAGATAAAGATGAATTACTTTACATCCTTGGACACGAAGTAGCGCACATAAAAAGTCGGCATATAATTTACCACCAAACCGCGATCGTTATGCCAACTGTGAAAAATTTATTGAGCAATACTACACTCGGATTAGGTGGCTTAGTAGCTGGTGGCATAGAACTAGCTTTGTATAATTGGCTGATGATGGCAAAGTTCACATCCGATCGGGCCGGTTTGCTTGCTTGTCAAGATATTAATGTCGCAACGACTGCATTAATTAAACTCGCAGGTTTACCTGATGAGTACTTGACTGATGCTGTAATTGAAGATTTCCTTACCCAAGCTAGCGAGTTTTCATCCAATAGCTTTGATAGTCTCGATCGGGTCACCAAAATATTGAGCTATACAGAACATTGGCGTTCCTGGTCAGTCATGAGAATTGCCGAGTTATTGAAATGGGTTGATTCAGGAGAATATGAGAATCTAATTCAACAGAAAAACTTAAACAAACCGGAAACACCAGCAGAACCTGAAGAACCAGAAAAGTGGAATTTTTTGACTTCTTGGTGACAAATCGATTTTTGATTTGGAGATTTAAAGATTTAGGATTAGAACAAAAACAAGCCAATGTATTCATACAGCGGCTTGCAGTAGAATGAAGTACATATCAGAAACCCAGTTTCTTCAAGAAACCGGGTTTCTCTGTACCTTACTCACCTGAAAAGCGCTGTATCATCTCCGGCAGCAACGGTTACCTAAAAAACTCCTTTTCTTATTCTTATCTGTGTTCATCTGTGTTCATCAGTCTTCATCTGTGGTAAAAATTTAACCAACGATGAAAACCGAGAATTTGACGATCATCTAAAATCTAAAATCCAAAATCGGTTGACTATTTTGCCACTTTCCATGAATTCGCTCAGCGATAAACGGACGAACGATAAATTTTGGCGGTCGTCCGTCCTTAACATCAATTCGTAAAAATGAGTAAGGTCGTCGCTTTTCCAAACCTTGTCCGCTGCGACCCACAAAAAGCAGAGATTCCGCTACCTTTCGAGTGTAACTGCCCTTGGCATCCTCAAAAGTCTCCATTAATTCTGGCCCCTCAATGCGCTGACGACGGAGGCTGTAACCGCTACCACCGCATACGATCCAGTTGAGATTAGAATCCGCGTGTCCGGTGTCGCCAGTACGAAGATATTCCAAACAGTGAGCGTGACCGTTTAGAATTAGATCGACTAACGGACGACCTTCTGTCAGGGAACCGACTGCTGATGATACGGCATCTAATACTTGGCGGAGGCGGAGGCGAACTGCCAAAGTTTGCGCCTGGTGCCACTTTGTCGCCTCGGTTACGTAGGGAGGATGGTGGAAATAAATCACTCGTCCGCGCACTTCTTTTGTGTGCCAAGATTCGATCAGTTTTTGTTTAAGCCAATCAAGTTGTTCAAAGTCAGTGACAGTTGTTTCGTTGGATTCCAGTTGTTTGTCGATGTCAAGCTTTAACTCTTCGATTTGCTCCAATTTGGCGTTCAAATCGTTGATATGTTCAGCTTCTTCGGGTGAGTCCGAATTAAAAGTGCTATATGTTTCCAGGATTTGCTCTTTTTCCTGTTCGAGTTGGTTGCGACGTTTTTCCAATTCGCGGCGAAATGCTTTTCCCTTACGAGTTGCAGGGAGTGGTGGTGGTGCATTAAAGGTATTTGAGTCCAGCGCGAAAAAGTCAATACCGCCACAACGGAATGTGTAATAGCGGTTGGGTAAGCGAGTAAAACGTCCGGGTTCGTAAAGTAGGCAGCGCCCGGTGTCGGTTTTGGCGATATAATGGCGATCGAGATGACGATCGAGTTCTGCCTGGTTCTGGAAAGTTTTGAGGTAATCGAGAAATGCCTGTGCGTAGGCGTTACCCTGAAAAGAACCGTGCCAGCCAATGTCGAAATCTAATTGAGATTTAAGTAGGCGGCGCAACGGCAGTGCAGTCTGTGCAAGCAAACCGAAAACAAACGGTAAATCGTAGTAATCGTGATTACCTGGCACAGGTAAAATTGGTAGAGTGAAGATCATGCGATCGTATGCAATCCGTTCTGGGTGTTCGCCGCCTAGCAGAAATTCTCGGTAAGGCTTGATAAAATTTTGCTGATAATATTCGCTTGAGCCAACCAGATAGACAACATCACCTGTGTGCAACACAAAACGACTGTTTTCTTTGTGTTCCAGCATCAGTTCGGCAATTTGTCGTTGGGGGTTGTATCCCTGATGATTTCCCGATCCGCTATCGCCGACAACCAAAAATGAGAATTCCGAACCATCGTCAGAAGCATCCTCTATAACCATCCGGGTTTGATCTATTCCTTTTTGCATAATTAGCGGATTTTGCCACCGCACTCTTTCCTTCATTTTGCGGATTTTTATGGAAATCGGCGGATCGGATACGAATCGCATGGTTGATCTGGCTCGGATTGCGAAATTGCTAAAAATATCTATTTGTTTCCATAATGTATTGTAGCTGCTGGACTAGGAGCTAGGGGCTAGGGTAGCTAGTTCGGTTTGAAAATCAGCTGGATTCCTCACGGGCGGTCATGCGGGGCGCACTAGATGCCGCTTTCGTGGCCCTCTGGGACGCAGTACAAGTAGATCCGAGAGACGATCGGCCCGTTATTGTGCTTAGCTGCTACGCAGCTAAACCGGACAAACAGCATTACCTTTATTGTTGATTCTTCTGTCCCTCTTAATCACAATCTCTCCTTCGTTTAATAATTTGTGCGCTACTGTACCTGATAACAGCGGGAACAACTGTAAATTTAAACATTGAAAAGGCTAGTGCTATTATAATTATAGTATTTATATAGTATTTATGATGTCACCAACAAACTTGTACGCAGGTTATATGCGCCTGTCTACGGCTGAGGTATCTGATAGCCTCAACTCATTTGGATACTGTGGTGCTTTGAAGGGTATCCGAGTGAACCAATGGGGATTAAAAATTTTTGGCCCTGCTTTTACAGTAACCAGAACTACCAATGACGATCCAAATTACTGCGAAGCCAGTGAATTTATTGACCAAGTACCGACCGGATATGTGATCGTTATTGATAATCTTGGAATTACTGACAGCACATGTTGGGGGGGAATTCTGACAGCTTCCGCCAAGAACAAGCAAATTCAAGGAACAGTCATCAATGGTGTTTACCGCGATGCTGAAACAGTTCGAGCATTAAACTACCCAGTATTTTCCAAAGGTGTATTCATGGTCACTGGAAAAGGGAGAACCCGATTAAAAGGGCTGAATATACCTGTGAATATTGAAGGCGTTACCATTCATCCTAGCGATCTAATTTTTGGGGATGCCAATGGAGTTGTAGTTATTCCCTTTGAAAAAGCTGAAGAAGTGCTTACTAGAGCAGAGTACATTCAAGATGTAGAAAAGCAAATTGAAAGGTTAGTCGTGTTTGAAGGACTACCTCTGCGTGAAGCTCGTGAAATCATGAAATACAACCAACTTACTAATAGACATCTCCAAACACTCCCAAAGCCTTTCTAATATTGGTTTATTGTCTTTAGGGTGCAATCGCAAAAGTTTTCGGTCTACTGAATTTGTACTGAACGCTCATACTTAGCTCTTCTACCTGCATATTTGTCTAAGTATTATTGCTTAGTTGCCCCTTCGGGCGGGAAGGGAGTAAGTCCCATAATGGGATTTTTCCAAAAAAACTTTTTTTTGAAAATCGAGGTCTATCGTTCTTACGATACCAAGTTATGCGAAAATTCTGACTAGGCTAGGACTTACCCACGGTACAAATTGAAACTCATGTGTATTGACGGCATTTGACCAAGGGGCAGTGCGCGGATCGCAATCGCTCATATTGGAAAAATCAAAGGTTAATGCCTGAAAATCAATACCCCATACCGATTATTCTGTCAATACGTAAGCCCTAAAGCTGATTTATTAACCGATAAACCGTGTAGAGAAACTTTCATTCAGTGCGTCTCTACACGGGGTAAAATTCTCACTAACAACCTTAATGAACATGTCATCAAAGCTCATCAGAGAAGATTTACGCAGCCTGTTTCACAAGCAGCCAGGAGTCGATGAAAAAATCGGTCTCGAAATTGAGATAGCCGTGCTCGATCGAGACACAGGGAGATCGCTGCCGTATGAGGGACAAAGGGGTATGCGATCGTTGCTTGAAGCATTTGTTCGCGATGGAATTGGACAGCCCGCCTACAAGGGTGAATTACTCACACAAGTAGATATGTATGATGGAGCCAAAATCACATTTGAGCATGGTGGGGCTATCGAATACTGTTCGCCAGTCACACATAACCTCATCAAGCTTATTGTAACCATGCAGCAATCTCTGCGGAGGCTAGCTGAAACTGCCAGTACGCTTAATTTGGCTCTAGTTCCTGGTGGTATTTTCCCTTTCAATACCGTTGAGAATGCTAATTGGATGCCCAAGCCATACGGTAAGTTCATGCGTGAACACTTCACTGCCCTGGGCGATCCAGGTTCGGGTGGAGAGCAGCTTATGGCTCATACTATTTCTGCCCAGACAACACTAGACTATACTTCACAAGAGGATTTAATCTGCAAACTTCGCACATCAGTGTCCTTGACGCCAATAGTTGTTGCCTTGTTTGCTAATTCTCCGCTTGAGGATGGAGAATCTAGCGGTTCGCTGTCACGTCGCACCGAGCATTGGTTCAAGACCGATCCCAGAAGAAGCGGTTTGATCCCTAGCGCCCTGCAAGAGGAAGTAACGATAGATGACTATATCGACTGGGCGCTTAACAATCAAGTGATTTTTTACGCAACCGATGGAGAGTACAAGAGTGGAGAAGGTCTGACGTTTGCCGCTGTGCTGGCAGAGGGATTTCCTGATGGACGATACCCTACTCTAGTTGATTGGCGAAACCACCTCTGTCAGCTTTGGCCGGATGTTCGCACCCGCGAGACTATTGAGTTGCGGGCTCCCGATGGTCCTCCTTTTGAGGCAATTGCAGCAGTTCCCGCTTTCTGGGTCGGTATTCTCTATCACCGTCCCTCCTGCGATTCTGTCTGGCAATTACTCAAAGATTGTACGATCGAACAACACCAAGTAGCACGAGCTGATGCTGCACGGCAAGGACTTTCAGCACAGTACTGTGGAAAACCGATAGCCTCACTGGCAAAAGAAGTCATTCGACTCGCAGAAGAGGGACTTCAACACCGGATTAATTTAGGTCTGGAAGATCCCAAAGTTCTAGAGTATTTGGAACCTCTCAAAACAATTGTAGAAACAGGCAAAACTTTCGCTGAAAGTTGTATCGAAAACTGGAATGGCAGTTTAATGCGATCGCCAGCACGGTTTGTAGAAACTTACCGAATTAAGTGATAAGCAAGGAAAGGCATTCCTGACAACTTAAACAAAATGCCTTGGGATGTGTTATTGTAGCTGTCACCAATCGGACTTATGCAGGCACACTATATATAGTGTGCCTGCGTAAGTCCTGAGTAATGTATTGATTGATGATTTGCTTAAACTGTCGCGCTAGGCTCCATGAGCAAAAATACGCCAACAATTTCTTACTTAGTCAAGGGTTTGAAGAGTTCGGCAGAAATTCTTATTGATTCTTGGGGAGTACCTCATATCTATGCTTCGTCCTTCTTTGATGCTTTTTTTGTACAAGGATTTAATGCCGCACGCGATCGACTGTGGCAGATTGACTTGTCGAGACGGCGAGGGTTGGGGCTACTTTCTGAGGTATTCGGTCCCAATTACCTGGAACAAGACACAGCCGCCAGACTGTTTCTCTATCGGGGGGATATGCACAAGGAATGGTCAGCTTATGGCTCAAATGCTCAAGACATTGCGACAGCTTTTACCAATGGCGTGAACGAGTATGTCGAGATAGTAAACCAAAACCCCGATCTCATGCCTTGGGAGTTTCAAGTGCTTGGGTATAAGCCTGCTTTCTGGTCTCCAGAGGATGTGGTTCGTTTTCGTAGTCATGGATATTGGTTTAACCTGGAAAGTGAAGTCACCCGCGCCCGAATTGCCTGTCAGTTCGGTCTAGAAGTCGATGAATTCCGAAAACAACTTGAGCCGGAGTGGAAAACGGAAATTCCGCAAGGGTTAGATCCGTGTTCGATTCCTGAAAACGTCCTTCATCTCTACACTCTAGCGAAACAGGGCGTAACCTTCACCAAAGAATCCTTGGGAGCCGTTGGAGACGATTCTGGGCAGTTAAGCGGACTGTCTGTCGCTCAAAGCATTGAACATTTGGCAGGAGGAAGCAATAACTGGGCAATTTCTCCCCAATTGACGGCTACGGGTCGTCCAATTCTCGCCAGCGACCCTCATCGAACTCTTGGTGTTCCTTCGCTCCGCTATATCGCCCATTTGGTCGCCCCTGGTCTAAACGTTATTGGCGCTGGCGAACCAGACATACCAGGCATATCCATTGGACACAACGATCGCATTGCCTTCGGTCTGACGCTTTTTCCCATCGACCAAGAAGATTTGTACTTCCACCAGACCAACCCAGACAACCCAAACGAGTATCAGTACAAAGGAGGCTGGGAAGCGATACAGGTCGTAGAGGAAGAAATCCCAGTGTGTGGGAGTACACCTGTAAAGGCAACACTCAAGTTCACCCGTTACGGACCAGTCATTTACGAAGACAAGGAGAAACATACCGCGTTCTCCGTTCGGGCAGTTTGGCTGCAACCGGGTATGGCTCCCTACTTTAGCAGTATCCAGTATATGCAGGCTACTACCTGGGAAGAGTTTCTCGCCGCGATCAACTCTTGGGGGGGACCGGCTGTGAATCAGGTCTATGCTGACGTTGATGGCAACATTGGCTGGAAACCAGCTGCACTAGCCCCGATCCGCCCAAATTGGGATGGTTTGCTGCCAGTACCAGGAGATGGACGCTACGAATGGGCAGGCTTCTACAACATTGATGAACATTTTCCTGTGGAGTACAACCCCAAACGGGGCTGGGTGGCAACAGCCAACCAAATGAATCTACCGTCGGATTACCCATACAAAGAACGCAAACTGGGATTTGATGAATGGTCAAATCTATGGAGATATCAGCGGATTGCCGAGAACCTCAACGAGGGTTCGCGTTTAACATTGCTCGATTCTCTGCGCCTGCAAACAGACTTTCTGTCCCTTCCTGCTCGGAGGGTAGTAAATCTTCTCCAAGGGCTGGAGTCAGACAATCTCAAACTGACCCAAGCTCTAGAAATGCTCAAGAATTGGGATTGTGTTATGGGCATAGAATCAGCCCCAGCCGCTCTATTTGAAGTCTGGTTCAGTCAGTATCTGTGTCCGGCAGTTATGGCTAAACTTGTACCGCCTGAAGCACACAAACTAATCGGTGCGGGAGATCCTGCTGTTGCGATCGATGTGCTGGAAAATCCTGACATGAGGTTGGGAGCCAATTCGCAGGCGCTTAGGAATGACATTCTCCTGTCTAGTTTAGTAGCCGCAATTGAGAAAGTTGAAAAAACTCTGGGTCTAGATCGATCGCAATGGGCTTGGGGTAAACTACACTATGTCTTTTTAGAACATCCGCTCTCTAACCTGGTGGATGAGAAAACTAGAGAGCAGATCGATATAGGGCCAAAGCCAAAGGGAGGCAGTAGTTTTACTGTCAACAAGACCCAGTACCGAACCAACGATTTCCGTACCATCGTCTCTGCTTCATTTCGGATGATTCTTGATGTCGGAAACTGGGATAATTCCCTAGCTTTGAATATGCCAGGACAGTCAGGAGTTGCAAGTAGCACACACTACAAAAATTTGTTTCCCCTTTATGAACAAGAACAAGCCTTCCCTTTACTGTACAATCGAGAGGCGATCGAGAAAGTGGTTCAGCAGCGAATTGAACTAAAATCTTTAAATCTTTAAACTGATATTGATATGGAAGCATCTCTCAGTAAACCGGACAATGCCTACCCAATCTGTTTTCATAACGGGAATTTTGTTTCATGGGAAGAGGCTGTCATCCACGCCAATTGCTTGTCAATGCGATATGCGCTGTCAGTGTTTGAAGGAATTCGGCTTTATCGCCAGCCTGATATTGACGAATTAAAGCCTTTTGCTTTAGAGGCTCACGTCGATCGCCTGGTTAGATCCCTGGATCTGATGCTTTTACCAGATCCGGGATCTAACCAGATCGATTCTATTATTAAAGACCTCGTGATTAAAAACCAAATCATTGAAGACACTTACATTCGAGTAGCCGTCAATACGATAAATTTTGGTGAACTCGCATCGCCACCTACGCCATCCCTCACCGTCACCGCCACAAAAATGGGTAGAAAGCGATGGTTGGCACAGGGAAAAAAAATGAAAGTTTCTATCAGTAAATGGCAGCGCACTGCTGAGCTAGCCTTTCCCTCTGCTGCCAAAAATATCTCTAACTATGCAGGACCGCGCTTGGCATTGCAGGAAGCGATCGCGGCAGGATATGACAGTACAATTTTGATCAACCATGAAGGTTATCTGTGCGAGGCTCCCACGGCTGCGCTATTTATTATTCAGGATGAAGAAGTTGTGACTCCGCCTTTGAGCGAAGGAATTCTCCCCAGCATTACCCGAAAAACTATTTTGCAGTTGTGCGAGCTACTCGGCATTCGGGCTACAGAGCGACGCCTGCGTCCGGCTGATGCCTACCTCGCTGATGAGGCATTTTTATGCGGCACTGGCATAGAAATTGCCCCGATTGCTTCCTTTGACGGACATTCTTTGAAGAAAATGGCAGAATCTCCAATCACAAATAAGATCTGCCAAGCCTATTTTCAGTTAGTCAGAGGCGAAATAACCAGGCTCTAAATCGAGTTGTTAATTAAAATGGAGATGGGAACGAAAATGATCGATTGGTATGCAACGGGAGCAATGCTAGCTTATATCCACCAATTTCACTCTCAAGTGTCTGAAATGATGGAGGAGCATCTTTCACAGTCGCCTAAGTTCCAGAATGTCAGCTACCCAATAACACCATTACCACTGTTTTTATCTGGGGAAGAAGTTGACAACCATCAAAACAACGTTGAGCGGTATGTGGTTATCCTGGAAAAATTGTGTCGGCTTTACAACGAACACCAAGAAATTCGCGACTATTTTGGACTTAAACTAGAGGAGGATAAATTAGTTCGGTTAGATTGTGGTTATAACCCCCAGATTCGTATTTGCCGATTAGATGGTTACTTCGATCGAAAAGATGGTAGCTTAAAGATTCTGGAGAATAATGCAGATTCCCCTGCTGGTACTCTTTTTACCCCAAGATTAAATGGTTTTGTCAGTCAAGTTATTGAACGGGGGCTGAAAGCTCAAACCATTCAAACTAAAAGTATGCCCTTAGATAATCCCACAACATTCTTGGAGCAACTCCTAGCTACCTACCGGGAGTATGGTGGCACTCAAGAGCAACCACGACTGGCGATTTTGCAGGTGGCGGGCAAGTCAAATATTGAAAGTCAGGAAATGGCACGGGAGTTTACCAAACACGGTATACCAACATTGGTTGCAGATCCTAGAGAATTTACTTTTACTCGGACAGGTGCAGAAATTAACGGTCAACCTATCCATTTTGTATGGAACAAGATTAACACTTGTTTTTGGGATTGGAATTCCCTTCAAGTTGAACATCCGAATTTGCTGTCTGAATGGATAGAGGCTATTTCAGAACGAAAAATCTGCCATGTTAATTCATTTGCCTCTCGATATGTAGCAGAAAACAAGCGGTGTATCTCCTTTTTTCAAGAACCAGAATATAAACAGTTTTTCAAAGAGGAAGAACACTCACTATTACAGTCGCTTTTGCCTTGGTCGCGAAAACTCGAACCTGACAAACAAGTCGTCTATGAAGACAAAGACTGGAATTTGGCAGAACTACTTAGCGATCGACAAGCAGATTTTGTTTTGAAGCAACCTTATGATATACGCGGAGACGGTGTGACAATTGGACGGAGTGTCGATCGAAAGACGTGGCTCGATCAGATGAGTTTGGGAATGCGCCAAGGCTTTGTCGTTCAACGCTACATTCAACCGATGACCTATCCAATTATTTCTTTCCAAAGAAAGCCATTGGTCTTACCAATGAATGTCAGCATTGATTCATTTATGTTTGGTGGTAGATTGGTAGGTTTTGGTTCTAAAGCCAGCTTGGAAGATAAAGTAAATCTGTTCAAAGGAGGGCAAAAATTAGGGGTAAAAATTGTAGAAGCTATAGGTTAAATTTGTAGGAATTACGCAGTAAAACTACTAATAGTGTGAAGGGTCTGTTAGCTACCGATAACACACCCTACATATAGATGCTTTGCGTAAGTCCTGATTTGGCTAACGGCGAATGACGGCTTCTTGAGTCATGTACTGATTCAAGTTCTCCCAGCAAATAGTGCTGCCAAATCCAGGTTGTTCCATAGGCTGTACCATGCCAGGAGCGACCAATTCCACAGCATCATTCACAATCTCCTGCCGGAAATATCGGTTACTCGCACTGACATCACTAGGATATGTAACGTTATCCAAGGTAGCCAGCGCAATGTTTGTCCATCTTCCAATCCCCATTTCATACTTAGCACCTATAAAAATAGGAATCCCAGCCTCCTTGCACGCATCATGAATTCTTAACGCTTCAGAAATACCCCCCACGCGCCCAATTTTCAGGTTAACAATTCGCGCCACTTTCAATTCGATGATTTGCCGAACATCTTCTAACGACACTACCGCTTCGTCTAAAGCGATCGGTGTGGTCATTTGCGCTTGGAGTTTTGCCGTTTCATAAAGCGTTCGTGGAGGAAATGGCTGTTCCAGACACATTAAGTTAAACCGATCGAAACTTGCTAAGTAGGAAATGTCTGACGGTGAGTAAGCTCCATTAGCATCCGCCAAAAGCCCGATGTCGGGAAATGCAGCTCGGATGGTTTCCAACGGTTCTACATCCCATCCTCGCTTGATCTTGATTTTGAACCTATGATAGCCATCCTCAAGTGCTTGTTGAAGTTCACCAATCAATTCCTCCTTGCTCTGGTGGACACCAATTGTAGCTCCAGACTTTACTGGTCGAAACTCACCGCCGATAAGTTGGTAGAGCGGAACCCCTTGGATTCGACCGTACAAATCCCAACAAGCACATTCCAAGGCAGCACGTGCTTCGTAATGACCGCGAATGTGAGAGAAAAAATCGGCAACTTGGTTGGGACAATCAATGGTTCGATCTAGCAGAATTGGTGCAAGATACCTTTGAATCACCAGCCAACAAGTCTCTATAGTTTCGTAGTTATAGTAAGGCGTTTCCATAGCAGTACATTCGCCATATCCACTCCTCCCTTCACTTTGAACCTCAACAATGAGCTTAGTCCATTCTTCAAAGCGCTCCCAGCGATTGGAAAACGGACGATGAAGGGGAATCTTCACAAATCTCAGAACTATTGTGTCGATATTCACAGCAATTTTCACCCACTATTTCAAGATTTAAGGCTTATTCATCGCAGATATTAGGGATTAGCTATGAGCAGTTGCAAAGGGAGTATCCCGCTTTTGTAAATTTGTAGTGTGAGCATCTTGCTCACGTACATACACAAGCGAGCATCTTGCTCGCACTCCTAATATATTTGCAACATTGGGATGCACCCGTTGCAAACGCTAATATCATCATCGATAAAAAGACACAGAGAATTAGAAAAATTAAGGGAAAGTCAAAAAATCCGAAACAGACAGGGAAACGCTATATGAGCGATTTTTTTGCTCTAAAGATAGTTTCATCAAGCCTGATTTTCCTCTGGAAGTTAACCGCTTCAACTTCATTAGTCAACAGCTTTTCCATTAGATTTAATGAGGGTAAATTAGCTTCTTTAGCAGTCTCCTCTATTGCTTGAATCTTGTCTATATTTAAGTTCATTATTGATGAAAGGACATTTTTACATTTGTTGATGCTGTTGAAAGTTAACCATTTACTTATGTACTCTTGTGTTATTTGCGCCAATTGAGAAAGATTGTATGTCGAACCCTTGCCCCAATTCAGGTAAGTAGCAATGAGTTCTGTCCTCAAATTACCTCCCCCTTTGCCCATTCCACCAAGAGTACTATCCAATATGTGGACTCCTGCATCAATCGCTGCTACTGAGTTGGCAAATGCTAAGCTAAGTCCGTCGTGAGCGTGGAAGCCTATCTGAATAGATAGGTTTTCTGAAAGTTCTCGCACGGTAGCATAAACCTGAGAGGGAAATAAGCTGCCATTTGAGTCAGCTATGTAGAAAAAATCCGCTCCAAATGCTTCTGACTTCTTTCCATAAGACACGATCGAGTCTAAGGGTATTTCGCTGACTCTGATCAGATTTACCGAACAAAGCATTCCCCAGTCTTTAATAGCCTCTATATGCTTTCTAACTACATCAAAATTTTCAGGAGTTTCAGGTTTCACAATAACTCGAACTAGAGAGATGTTGAAATCGCTTAACATCTTATACTCTTTTAGAGTAACCCGATCCAGATGAACCATAACAACCAGTTTGGGCGAAGTCCCTGCATCTATAAAGCCAGCTAAATATTCAGAATCGCTCACTGCTGGTCCTTGTCTGAACCTTCCAGAAGAATCAATCTGGCTCGGTCGATAATATCCCAACTCTGCGTATTCAATATTAGCTTTGCCAAGCCCATTAACAATGCTATGGGCTTCATTGTCGCTAAAGTTATGATCGTTGACGTATCCACCGTCTCGAAGAGTCACATCTAACAGTCTAACTGACATAAGTCAAGCAATTTGTGGAGATTAACGTTACCTGGATTAATAACTAAAAAGCGAGCGACACCTCTTTCTAATTTTGTATCGCTTCAGGAATTACATTCGTTTGTGGCAATTTCACCTTTGAGACACCAATTCTTTTTCCTGCCACACCGTCCAACGAAATGGAGGTTCACTTGGATTGTAGTAACGTTCTAAAATAACATCAAAATGAAGATGCCTCAGGTCAATAGCTTTGGCTAAATAGTCAATTGCCTGTTGCTGTAACTTGGGTGTTGTACAATACCGACGCAGAATTTCTTTAGCTGTACTGGCATGATCGTCTTCCAATTCACTAATATGTTCTTGGTCGCCTTCACTCGAAGCATGGTGGGTGAAGAAATCATACCCTTTGTGCGGCAGTTGATAAACATCCCGCATCACTTTTTGCATACTTTGCCCTCGATCGTTGATAATTGGAGGCTGTCCCTCCATTAGTAAAAGCACCGAGGCGACACCAGCACTAAAGTGGACAGTAGAGTCATTACAAACATGAACATTGTGTTCGATAACCGCACGAGTTTCTGGTAGAATCGGTGCATTTTCAATAGTTTCTTTTGATACACCAACCTGTTCGCCAAAGTCTACAAAAGATTGCAAGTGTCGGCAGGAATTGGTCAAAGCACCAGTTTCTTCCTCATAAATGTTTGTAATTAGGCCGCATCGGAGTTCGTAATCATCAATTCGGGAAGCTATCCCCAGAATATTTCTCGTCCAAAAGTTCTTAATAGGCCAGCGATTAATGACGAATTCCTGCAAAAGTTTCTGACTGGCTTTACCATCCATAATTAATTGGTAAAGAGGGCTAGTCATCTTGCGTTGATCGCAAATCATTTGCTCCAAGGTTTTGATGAAGTCGCTCACTAATTTCTTCCTTTTCGTAAGGATTCAGAATGGTTGACTGACAAAAGTGGTATGAGAGGGAGGATTAGCCCTTTGTAGAAGGTCATTTTAAATTTACTGTAACAGTTATAGTAATCGCTAGTATCGATTAGGACATTCTAAGTTAGCAATTTTTAACAATTGGCTAGAGCCAATTGTCATAAGCGCCTTGGCGACTGCTATAATTTTCAGGAGTGTGAGCCGGAGATCTTAGTGGGATCTTAAACAGATATAGCAACCGCCAGGGCGATTAAGCCAACTCCAACTGTTACATGAAGTCCATAATCCCTTACGGAGTAAGCTTTTCCCTCTTCCCTCTTCCCTAGCCCCTAGCCCCTAGCCCCTAGTCCCTAGCTATATACCGCTCTTTTGTCATTCTAATCAGAGGAAAATATCAGTCGAATCGTGAAAAGCCTCCCTAATAGACGATGTGAGCGATATGCCTCCGGCAAGCTACGCGAACGCAAGCTGATAGAAACGTTCAAACGCAGCCTAGTTGCTAGAAGTCTCTCAGTATAAGAATTTCAGCTTTTTCTCTACTGAAAGTTACAAAATAGCGATACAGCGTTTCCCGCTGTTATCCGGTACAATCGTGAATCCTCAACATTTAAGAAATCGGTTTGCACAATTGCTGTTACTGTACCTCATAACAGCAGTTTTTGCTGTAAAGGGAAAAACATGGTATAATCCAGGATCGGAAGTGGATTCAGGTTGACAGGAGACTCGATGAAAGAAACACACCCTCAGCGATGCCCCTATGCTTTCACAGATGGTGTAAACGCTTGTTTGGGCTTAATATTTGTTTAAGTACCAATTAAGGACTACTATTTCGATAAAAATCAATCCAAAGTTGTAGTATTTTTACTCAAAAATGTAATGGTGACGAATCCAGTAGCACTGCCAGATCAACCGACAAAATTGACCTCAAGTCTGATACCAGTTAGTTTATTGTTAGTAGCAGTATTAAGCCTGTCCTTCGCAGCAATATTCATCAAATGGAGCGAACATTACATCGGTCCTAGTTCCACAGTTTTCAATCGTTTCTGGATATCCTTTTTCATTCTAGGACTATTCCAAGGAATCAGATACTTAATTTCCCTATTTGTTCGTGCTTCTCCCACAGAACAACAGACTTACACGCTAGAAGATTTGTTGCTTTTGCTAGCCTCGGCTGCTGTAACATCTATTTCCCAAATTTCCTGGGCTTGGTCTGTTACTCAAACTACTATTGCCAACTCGAATTTACTGCATAACTTAGCACCTATTTTTACTACTTTGGGTGGATGGTTGCTATTGGGTCATCGCTTTAATAGAAAATTCCTGATCGGAATGGCTCTTGCTATGGGGGGTGCGTTCAGTATTAGCATTGAAGATTTGAACATTGGTGGAGATAACCTTGTTGGTGATGTTTTGGCTTTACTCTCTGCCGTGTTTTATGCAGGAAATTTTCTAGTGTCAGAAAAACTAAGAGTTAAGTTTTCTACAGCCACCATATTACTTTGGTCTTGTTTTTTCAGAAGTTGTATAACCTTGCCAGTAGCGCTGTTAACTGAAAATCAATTATTCCCTTCCTCCTTACAAGGATGGTTAGCAGTTATTTCCTTAGCTGTTGTTTGCCAAGTCATCGGTTCAGGAATACTTATTTATAGCGTCAAGCGGTTTTCATCAGGGTTTACTTCTATGTTTCTTCTGCTAGAGCCGATTATTACAGCTATACTTGGCTGGCTCGTCTTTGATGAAAGCCTAAGCCCTCTCAACTTGTTAACTTTTTTGGGGGTTTTAGTTGGTATATACCTAGCTAAATCCGGTCAAGGATCTGATAAGGTAGAAACTTAGGGAGTAACTCATTAGAACAACAGGCGCGTGAATTACTATCACTCCAGCAGCAACTATTAGAAAAAGTCAATAAAACATCAAAAAACTCATCATCACCCCCCTCAAGCGATCCACCCGGATTTGCTCAGAAATCAATGACCGATCGCAACAATTTTAATGGAAATGCACTCGCTTGAAAAACCATCTTTGAAAGCTTTCCATGTATGTGAAAATCACTGGAATCACCACTAGGGTAAGTAAAGTGGAAGTCATCAAACCGCCAATCACAGAAATCGCCATTGGGGCTCGCACCTGAGAGCCAGCGCCAATTCCCAGCGCGATCGGCATCATCCCGGCAATCATAGCTATGGTAGTCATCAAAATCGGTCGCAAGCGTGCCACACCCGATTCTAGGGTGGCTTTGAATAGCGGTTTTCCTTCGTTCTCATTCATTAAGGCGTAATCCACTAGCAAGATGGAATTTTTTGTCACAATTCCCATCAGCAGCACTACACCAATTAGCGCATATAACCCCAAGGATCTATGCCCCACAAGGAGTCCGAGAAGTGCGCCGCCAATAGACAAAGGCAACGCCGCCATAATCGTGACTGGATGCAGGAAATTGCTGAACAACAAAACTAAGACAGCATAGATAAACAGCACTGCCGTTGACAGAGCTATAGCAAAACCGCTAAAAATATCCTTCATTACTTTGGCATCCCCGAAAGGTTCCTGGGTGACACCGGGCGGTAGTTGCTTAAGTAATGTTTGCTGAGTCGCTTTCTTGAGAGCATCTCCTAAAGAAAGTCCATGCAAGTTAGCTTCCACAGATACTTGACGAGCGCGATCGTATCGGTCAATCTGAGAAGGCCCGCTGCCAAGGCTAACATCGGCAACGGCCATCAAAGGCACTAAAGTGTTATTTTTACCCGGTACTTGTAAATTCTTGATGGTATCGATATCGTTGCGAAGTTCGGGAGTTAACTGCACTCGAATCGGTATTTGTCTGTCTGGCAAATCGAACTTGGCGAGATTAGCGTCGATGTCTCCTATGGTAGCGATCGAAGCAGTACGTGCTATAGCCAGCACCGATACCCCCTGATCTGCCGCCCGCGAAGGGTCTGGTTTCACCAAAATCTCCGGTTTCACCAAACTGGCGGTAGATGTAACTTCCACAATTCCCGATATCTCGCTCATTTGTTTGACTAACGTTTCAGCTGTCCGAGTCAGGATCTGGCCGTTTTCGCTCTTGAGCAAAATGGCCAATTGCTTTTTGCTTCCCAATCGCCCTTGGCTAAAACCGATCCGTACTCCTGGGATTTCCACAAGTTTGGGCAGCATCTGTTGTTCAAATTCTATTTGACCAATATGTTTGGAATGTTCGCTTGGCGGACGTTTTTCCTCTGATTTAAGTTTGACGTAGAGGCTGGCAGTATTGACACCACCACGGCCACCACCGCCGCTGCTACCACCACCAGAAACAGCGGGAGCGCCCTCTGTAGCGAGGATAGTATCTACCGCTGGATGGGTACTCAAGATTTGGGTTGCTTGCTGCACAGCGCCGTCTGTCTGCTCTAGAGTAGAGCCGGGAGACAGTTCGATGGAGAGAGTTGAAAGTCCGGTATCGTCGCGATCGATAAAGCCAGTGGGAATATAAGGTATTAGCTGAACGCTGCCTATAAATAATCCCAAAGCTAAAATCAGCGTCAGCACTCGATGCTTTAACGCCCAAGTTAACAGCCGACGATACTGATAGGAAAGAATGTCTTTTTTTAGATTATGCTGCTGATGCTGATGATGTTTCTTATCTTTGAGCAAGTAAGCTGCCATTAGGGGCGTTACGGTACGGGCAACTAGCAGGGAAAATAACACCGATACGGCAACGGTAACGCCAAAAGGTCTAAAAAATTGACCGGGTATTCCCCCCATAAAAGCGACGGGCGCAAATACCGACACAATAGTCATCGTCGTGGCGACGACAGCCAAACCAATCTCGTCAGAAGCATCCACGGCAGCTTTATAGGGCGTTTTCCCCATCTGCATATGCCGTTCGATGTTCTCAATTTCTACAATTGCATCATCCACCAAAATTCCCACCACTAATGCCAGCGCCAGCAAAGTCATGCTGTTGAGGGTATAGTTCAACATCTTGAATACTACAAAGGTGGGAATTGCCGATAGGGGTAGCGCCACCGCCGTAATCAAAGTCGCTCGCCAGTCTCGCAAAAAAATTAAAATGGTGAGTACTGCTAGTGCTGCGCCTAAAACTACTGCGTCTATGGAAGCTTCATAAGATTGACGAATGCGATCGGCCATCGTATAGATAAGTTGGATCTTGACATCTGCTGGCAAAGTTTTTTGTAGTGTCTTCACCGCATCTTGTACCCCTTCTTCCACGGTGACAAGAGTACTGCCGGTGCTACGCAGTACGGAAAAAGCAACCACTGGTTTGCCATTCAGACGCGCCGCCTGACGAGCTTCTCCATAGCTGTCTGTCACTTCTCCTAAACTGGAGAGAGGCACAAAGCTGCCTTTAGGGAGAGTGATTTGATAGTTTTTCAAATCTTCGACGCTAGCGGCGCTACCCAAGGTGCGAACAGTTTGCTCGGAGTTGCCGATGTCGGTTCGTCCGCCTGGGAGGTTGGTGTTGAAATTACGGATTTGGTCGTTAACTTGAGTTGAAGTAATGCCTAAAGCTTGTAGGCGGTCTGGGTTCAAATTTACTCTGATTTCGCGGTTTACACCGCCAATCCGCTGGACTTGTCCGACGCCTGGAACTGATAAAAGAGTGCGGCTGATTTTCTGGTCGATTAAATCGCTTAATTGTTCTACGGATTGTCGCTCGGAAATTACGGCGTAGGACATGATCGAACCACCGACAAAATCAACTCGCTTGACAACGGGGTCGTTAATGTCTTGCGGCAGACTTTGGCGCGTTTGGGCGACGGCGTTACGCACGTCATTGGTGGCCCGATCGCTATTCGTACCCAGAATAAAATTTATCGTTGTGCTAGAAGAACCATCGCTTACTGTGCTAATAATATGGTCGATGTTCCCCAAACCAGCAACGGCATCTTCAATTTTCTTTGTAACTTGAGATTCCAGTTCAGCTGGATCGGCTCCTGGCTGAGTAACGCTGACAGATACTGAAGGAATATCAACGTTAGGCGAGTCATCAATACCAAGAACGGGAAATGATACCAAACCTCCAATTGTCAAAACTAAGAATAAAACAATGGTAGGTATGGGTTGTTTAATTGACCAGGCGGAAATGTTGAAAGACATAAAATTTTGTCATTAGTCATTGGTCATTAGTCATTGGTCATTAGTCATTAGACCTCTCCAGAAATTAAAGGTGCTAGCCCTTGAACCCTTGTAGAGACGTTTCATGAAACGTCTCTACAGATGTTTTTTGGAGAGGTCTATTGGTCATTAGTCATATCATGTCCTTACGCATCGGTTACCTCAAAAATACCTGTGATTATTCTTATCTGCGTTTATCTGCGTTTATCTAGTCTTCATCTGCGGTAAAAAAATTAACCAACGATAAAAACAGACAATGTGACGATATCACTCTTATGCTAAAGATGCCACCGGACTTGAGATCGTTAGTCATTTCAGATAAAAATAAAAGAGCAAAAATCCCAAATCCAAAATCACTTGCCGATTCGCACTTTGTCACCGTCTTTGATATAACCAGCACCGGCAACTACAATGCGATCGCCTTCTTTCAAACCGCTCTTTATCTCCACTTTTGCTGCTGATGCGTCACCTTTGTTGCCGTCAATAGTAGTTCCTACTTCTACCGGATCGGTGTGAACTATATCATTAGCGTCTAACAAATAAACAATTGGGTTACCATCGCTCTGACGCTGTATAGCTTTTGCCGGTACTGTTAACGCTGGCGCTGTTTTGGAGGTAATAGCTGCTTTCAGAAACATACCGGGTTTCATTAACGCGCTGGAAGGTAAATCAATTTTGATGGTTGCTTGACGGGTTTGGGGATCGATTACAGGCGTAATTCTTCGCACTCTCCCTTGCCATTTGATATCGGTATTGGCATCGCTGGTAATGCTGACTGGTGCCCCTATATGTACCTCGCTTAACGCGGTTTCCGGTATTTTTACTTGTAATTCGAGAAAACCGTTGCGGATGATGCAGAACAAGGCTTTGCTGCCAGAGGTATCCCCAACGCGAGAGATCGACTGTGCGATCGACTGAGAAGCTGCGGTTGTAAGAGAAGTGGCATTTCCATCGCAACGGCCATCAGCACTGGGGGCCACTACAATTCCACTAGCAGGAGCAAATACCTGGGTTTGTCCTAGTTGAGTTTCGATCTGTTGCACCTTTGCTTCGTTGTTGCGGACATCAGCTTGGGCGCTTAACACATTAGCTTTGGCACTATTAATACTAGCTTGGGCACTACTAATACTGGCTTTAGCACTATCAATATTCGCGATCGCACTGCTAATACTGGCTTGGGCAACTCGGACTCCTTCCGCCGCAGATGTAGCGCTCGTAATGCGAGTGTCTAAATCTTGACGATTGATTGCGCCTTGGTCAGCCAAGTATTGATATCGCTGGCGCGTTCGCGAGGCGTCTTTAAGTTTAGCGCGAGAGTCAGCTAAGTTGGCTTGTGCTTTAACCCGTTCCGCCTCTGCTTGTGCCAAAACTGCTTGTGCCTTACCCATATCGGCTTGTGTTTGTGCCAAAGCTGCTTGTTTTTGTTGCACTGCGGCTCTTGATGCCTCTAGCTGGGCTTGCGCCCCGCTCACTTGCGTTTGCATTACGGAATTATCGAGGATCGCCACGATTTGTCCCGCTTTCACGATATTCCCTTCTTCAACTAATACTTGCTTGATTAACAAGCCAGTTGTCTGCGGCTGCACAGGCTGAAGGTTGTAGGCAGCAACAGTACCTGTGGCGTCCAGGGTGCGGACTACAGAAGCGGTGACGACAGACGCAACTGTAACGGTCATGCTAGGTGGAGGTGCTGTTACGGTTGGCTCGACGGCTTTTTGGCCTGTCGGGCTTGAGAAAGAACGCATTCCTACCACGGCAAGTGCTGCACCGAGTCCCATCCCCAGCACAGTTGGAGTCAGCCATCCACCCTTCGGCTTTGGTTTGCCCTTTGTTGCGGTAGAAGGTAAATCTTGCTCAAATTCAAACTCTTCGGGCACTAGAGGGCTATCTGCGATCGCGCCGTTGAGCAAGTGTTCTTCTTTTTCTGTTGATGATTTGTAGCTCACAGTTTTACCGATACATTTTTGCTAACGTTTGCTAACAAATACACTCTCTCAGAGAGGGCGTATCAACCAATGCACGAAGGAAA
>NZ_JAIQZN010000074.1 GCF_023333585.1 Argonema antarcticum A004/B2 | reverse complement strand
AATCCCTTACGGAGTAAGCTTTTCCCTCTTCCCTCTTCCCTAGCCCCTAGCCCCTAGCCCCTAGTCCCTAGCTATAATTCCTCGATCGCAATAACTCTCGCGCTAACTCTTGAGCTTGCACCCGAATTTCGGGAACAGCAGTAGTCTCCCAAAGGCGTCCTTGTCGAGGTGGCCCCAGAGTATATAAAATTTGGGAAACTACACCATCAACATCCAGTAAAGCACCATTGGGGGAAACATCCAAACCGATCGCCAAAGCATCAGAACGAATGAAACCGTGCGATCGCAAATTTTGGATGAGCGGATGTCCAAATTTTCGATAATCGCACTCCGTACCAGTGCTGTTAATTACCCGCGCCACTCGCACTACCTCAAGGTCTGTAGTATGCCGCTTGCGAATCGCCACATCTACCGCCTCATCATCTTCATCGTAAGCTTGAATGCGACCTGCATGAACTACCATTTGCTCTGAGTGCAGCATATCCGCCACTATATCGGCAACTCCCGGCGAAACGCGGTGACGATGCACTTCCCAGTAAATGCGAACGTGGCGTAGAAAGCGTCGCTGTTCCTCTAGAGGCAGTTGTTGCCACAGTTGCTGAGTGAGAGGACGCAGCGAGTCTAGCACAGCACGCCAGTCATAACCGCGAGCGATCGCATTCTTGACTTCCTCACGCACCAAGCGAACTAAACTCCGAATAGTTTTCGGCGCTCCTTCAACGCTGAGAAAAGCTGGGTAAGGCGTGGTAAACTTGTGGGGATAAGGCAGCAGCCCGTGACGCGAAACTACATGAATCGCACCTGCGTGACCTTGCTCTTTCAAAGCTACAGCCAAATCCAGCATCGTCAACCCCGATCCGATCAGCAAAACGGCATCCTTCGGGTCGATGTCGGTAAGCGCATGAGGAGACCAAGGGTAGCTTACGTAGCGCAAACTGGTATAAAAAGATCTATCCTGAATGGCAGGATCGGTAGGCGGGAAATTTCCCAAAGCGAGAACAACCTTTTCTGCTCGTAGCGTTTGACCAGTGCTTAAGGACACAGTTGCACCATTGGCATCTGGTGAAATTGATACAGCTTCGTTTTTGATCCGCTCTAGTTGCACATTCTCTTTTGCAGCAGCTTCCGCCTCATCCAAGACAGCTTGAATGTATTCGCCGTAAATCTTGCGAGGCACAAAAGTGTCTGGCTTTACGATCGATAGCATCAGGTTACCCCGACTTTGTGCTTCTTTTTGTACCCAACGCAGAAAGTGTTCGGGATCGTCGGGAAAAGCGCTCATTTTAGCAGCAGGAACGTTAAGTAAATGGCAACCATACTTAGTTCCATAAGCTACTCCCCGTCCGAAAGTGGGTCTGCGTTCGATCAGTTTAATGTTGAGGGGAAAAGTGGCATTTCTGAGCAGATGAGCGGCAACAATCGACCCGCTGAAGCCACCTCCAATAATAGCAATTGCGATCGGCAAGTTATTTTTAGTCAAGGATTTCTATCAATTACTGTTCTAGGGTATATTGGAGTGCAACGCGATCGACCTGACCGGAATTAGGACAGTATACATTGATACTGCTAAGCGGGTGCGCGTAGACGTGCAGGGTAACGAGCTTTTCATCCGAGGTATTCGCCAGCTGGTGAATGCGATCGCGATCGACCGATGCTAACTCACCCCTGACCAGCTGTTCCTGGGACTCAACTCGCACCAGTTGTTCCGTCGATGACCTTTTATCGTAAACTTCAAACAGCCGTGCTGTCAGCGTACCGCTTCTAACGCGAGTCACGTTCAAAGCTCCCGCATGATCGTGAATTGTGGTAAACTGACCTGGATGCCAGCTCAGCACCAACATATCAAACCGAGATGTCCGACAAAGCAGCTTTCGCGCATAAGTCTTGTCGGAAAACGTAATATGTTGTCTGAGTAGGGTATCGTTCAAGTCTAGCTGTGCCACTAAATCTTGCAGCTGCTCCAAGTTGAGATCCTGCGGTGCTATACGCATCATCTCCAAAATGAAGTCGTCGAGAGTGAGCCGTTTAGTCAACAGATTTACGGACATACCACCACCGATGTTAGATATTGTTCATAGTATGCTTCTCAAAAAGCAAGCGAATTGAATTCGCTGCTACACAACCTAATTTCGGCGAGTGAAATTTGTCAACCGCAGATTCACTGACTTTATATAATGTATCTAAGCTTAATTGCACCATTCCACTACATAGACGGTGCGTTATATCCTGCCTCTTTCGGAGTTGCTATGCTTTTGTTCACTTAAGAACATTTTTCTTTCTTTTCTCCTCTCCCACTCTCCCACTCTCCCACTCTCCCCCTCTCCCCCTCTCCCCCTCTCCCCCTCTCCCCCTCTCCCTACTCTGCTCAAATACCCATCATCCACCAAAAGCTTAATTAGCTGGGGAAGGCAGAAAAGAATTAGCAAAAATAGCCACCTGAGTGCGATCGCGTAAATTCAACCGATGTAAAATACTCGTGACATGGTTTTTCACCGTCTTCTCAGAAATGTAAAGCGTTTGTGCAATCTCCCGGTTGCTTGCACCAGTCGCAATCAACTTTAAAATTTCCTGCTCTCTCGGCGTTAGTTCACTCCAACCAGGCGGAGGGCTGGGAGATTTCGTAGGCAGTTGTGCCATAATCTTCTTAGCCAAACCCGGCCCTAAATGAGTATAGCCCTTATATACCACTCGAATAGCCTGGGCGATCTCTTCCGGTGGCGTATCCTTAAGCAAATACCCAGCAGCTCCGTAACGCAACGCTTTGGCTACATACTCATCATCGTCATCAATAGTCAACACCAGTACCTTCGTCTGCGGAAAACGCTGGCAAATTTCCCTAGTCGCCGCCACCCCATCCATCACAGGCATCCGAATATCCATAAGTACGACATCCGGTTGCAACAGTTCCACTTGAGAAATAGCAGCTTTGCCGTTATCCGCCTCTCCCACTACCTCAATGGAATCCTCATACCTTAGCAATTCGCTTAACCCCCGACGGATCAGGCTCTGATCGTCAACTAACAAAATACGAATCATAATCGGAACCGGGAATTAAAAACTTATACACCATTGGCAATGAGAATGTCAAGGTTTCGCTCAAAACATTGACGATCGGCAAAACTAACTCTAGAAGCAGAAGAATCAGTACAAGATATGTACGAGCTGCCGTCAGAGAGCTAATCACAAGGTTTTAGACAACCAACAAACGAGGTTGTTGCGATCCGGCGAAGCCAAATCACGAATCCCAAGCCGCTCTAGGACTAAAGTCCCAGATCGATTCAGGACTTGCGCCTCATGTAGCCTCTCTATACTAATTCTAAGATGGAGCTATGAGAAACAAACTGATTCTATAACAGAAAACAAACTTATATGGGTACAATTCTAGTTGTAGAAGACAGCGCCACACAACGGCAGATGATGACAGAGTTCCTTGAAGGCAAAGACTTTCAAGTAACAATCGCCCGAAATGGCGTAGAAGCCTTAGAGCGGATACTTGATTCTTCGCCCGATGTGGTACTACTGGATGTTCTCTTACCTCAAATGAATGGTTACGAGGTCTGCCGTCGCATTAAGAAAACACCAAAGACGCAGGACATCCCAGTCATTATGTGTTCGGCAAAAACTACAGAAGCCGATCGCTATTGGGGGCTGAAGGTCGGTGCAGATGCTTACCTTGGTAAACCGTTTAAGCAAACAGAACTGATGGAGGCAATTGAACGGCTGATCGCTGACAATTAGGATGCTTTAGGTATAGCACGCATCCGCTGCTGTTTAATTCCTTTGAAGATTTTCGCAACCGCTGGAAGAACGACAATTGTTTGTGGTTGCGCGATTTTAGGTAGCTCAAGGTGTGGTAGGTGGTAGATAAATGGGTTGAAATTTTACCCAGCTACCCCCTACCATTTTTCTTTGTGTTGTCATTAGTCATTAAGTCATTAGTCATTAGTCATTAGTCATTGGTCATTAAGTAATTGGTCAGCGGTTGCGGGCATTTCCCATGCCCAATGCCCAATGCCGAAAGGCTGACAACAGCTACAATTCTTACAGGCACAAGGTTTTTTTGGTGGGCAATGCAATTGTTGGATGTTGATGCTAACTACACTCGCTTGCGTGACTTGCTGGCAGCTGGCAAGTTGAAAGAGGCTGATGATGAAACGCGATCGGTCATGCTCAAGGTTGCCGGACGGGAACACGAAGGCTGGCTAAATGAGGATGGGATGAGCAAATTATCCTGCGCTGACCTACGCACAGTCGATCGCCTTTGGGTCGAGTACTCAAAAGGGCGCTTCGGCTTTAGCGTGCAAAAGCGCATCTATTATGAAGAAATGGGAAAAGATTGGGAAAAAATGGGCGATATCGTCGGTTGGCGCGTCAAAGGAGAATGGTTGAGCATCTCATCGCTCAATTATAGTAGCGATGCCCCCACAGGCCACCTCCCCGGTTGCGGTGCGTGGGTGGCATCTTTAGTCTGGGGGCTATGGTCGCGGAGTGCAGACAATTTTTATACACGCTTGGATATTTGTAACCTCTGACAATCCAAAATCGATTTCTATCTGGTGAAAGTTGTTAGGACAAACGCATCCCATTAGAGCGTTTGTGGAAATGCGTAAGTCCCGACACTTAATTGAGAGCAGCGCTTTCAAACAGTTCCAAATCCTTGAACAGCGGCGTACTCAGATAGCGTTCGCCATAACTCGGTTGCACCATCACAATCAAACGACTTGCATTCTCTGCACGTTTACCAACCCGAATCGCCGCAGCTAAAGCCGCCCCAGACGAAATACCCGACAGCAACCCCTCTTCCCTAGCCAGTCGGCGACCGTAGTAAATCGCCTCCTCATCCGCAACGGTGATAACTTCGTCAATCAGCTCTACTCGCAAAACTTCCGGGATAAACCCAGCACCAATCCCTTGAATCTTATGAGATCCAGCGTGACCTCCAGAAATAACCGGACTGCTGAGAGGTTCCACCGCAACTACCTGAAAACTGGGTTTTCGCTTCTTGATTACCTCAGCTACCCCCGTAAGCGTACCACCAGTACCAACTCCAGATACCAAAATATCCACTTGTCCATCGGTATCAGTCCATATTTCTTCGGCTGTTGTCTCCCGGTGGATTTGAGGATTGGCTGGGTTGCTAAACTGTTGCGGCATAAAGGCATTGGCAGTTGTAGCTGTAATTTCTTCGGCACGCTTAATCGCCCCTCTCATGCCTTCCGACCCCGGCGTCAGTTCCAGTTTGGCACCGTAGGCTTTGAGCATATTCTGCCGTTCCAGGCTCATAGTTTCCGGCATAGTCAAAATCAAGTTGTAGCCTTTGGCAGCTGCCACCATCGCCAAAGCAATACCTGTGTTGCCAGAAGTGGGTTCGACTAAAACAGTTTTACCGGGCTCAATCAGTCCAGCTTCCTCAGCTGCTTGAATCATACTTACACCGATGCGGTCTTTCACCGAAGCCGCTGGGTTCATCCCTTCCAATTTCACAACAATTCTCGCCAAACATCCTTCCGACTGGGGAACCCGATTGAGTTGAACTAAAGGCGTATGGCCAACCAATTCGGTGATATCCTGAGCAATTCGCATTTTTCGACTCCTTAAAAGCTAAATGTACAGTTCTATGCAGATGCGATCGTCTAAAGGCCAACATCTTAACTATACTACGGTTCCCCGATGGGGTTTATGTATTTCATATCGCTTTTTAGATCTGGCTGTGGGATATTCCTATATGGGACTCTATTCTGATTAATATACGGATTTTCAAGTCATCTATACCTTAACTCATTACAAAAGTCAATATTTTGCACAGCTTGCTTTTGATGTAGTATAATGTTACAATAAACCCGATCGGCAAATTGTTGACTAAAATCGATTGACTAACATCAAGGAGTAAGAATTATGACAGAGATTGTCGCCATTAAGACTGCTATCACCCTTCATACACAACACAGCAACCTCACAGAGTTTTTGATTCAATCATCGTGATGCGCGATCTTAATTTACGCAATTCCTCTGTGAGCGTTTTGGCAACTATATGCACACATCGAGGAAACTTCAATGAATTTAGAGTTATTGGGCTGGAATAGTTTTTTTGCCAAAAACTTTGACAGCTATTCTCGACAAGGATATACTGTTGGTCGAGTCGTCCAAGAACAGAAAAACACTTATATTCTCTACACTGAATTTGGAGAAATCTCGGCAGAAGTAACCGGGAAAATGCGCCACCGGGCAGGGGGACGCACAGATTTTCCAGCAGTAGGAGATTGGGTAGTAATTAGGATCATCAACGATGAAGAAAGAGCCGCAATTCATGAGATATTGCCGAGAAAAAGCAAATTTTCTCGAAAAATAGCTGGTGCAAAAACAGATGAGCAAATAATTGCCACCAACATCGATAGGGTATTTTTGGTTTCAGGGTTAGATGGAGATTTCAATATCAGGAGAATCGAGCGCTATTTGATTTTGGTTTGGGAAAGTGGTGCTAATCCAGTCATCATTTTGAACAAGGCCGATTTATGCGATAATGTTGAGGAGATCGGACTTGAAGTAGAAGCAATAGCCTGTGGAGTCCCGATTATTGTCCTGAGTGCGATCGCAAATCAAGGCATCGAAGCCTTGATTCCTTATCTCGGTATTGGACAGACTGTAGCATTAGTGGGATCTTCTGGAGTTGGAAAATCCACAATCGTTAATCAATTAGCTGAAGAAAACATTCAAGCAGTTCAATCAGTACGCCAAACAGATAGTCGAGGTAGGCACACTACAACACATCGAGAATTAATTATCTTGCCTTCTGGCGGTTTGTTAATTGATACTCCGGGAATGCGAGAAATTCAAATTTGGAATGGAAATGATGGTTTTCAGGAAACATTTACCGACATCAATACCCTAGCAAACCAATGTCGCTTCCGTAACTGCCAACACGAAAAAGAACCGGGTTGTGCAGTGCAAAAAGCTCTCTTAGATGGCACCCTTGATGAGCGACGCTTCCAAAACTATCAAAAACTCCAAAATGAGCTTAAATACATGGCGCGAAAACAAGACCAAAAAGCGTATTTAAGTGAGAAGGAAAAATGGAAAAAGATTCATAAAGCCATGAGAAACAATCCCAAAGGTTAGCTAAAGGTAGGGGCGAAGCACTTGCGCCGAAATTTTGGGTATTAGCAATAACATAATTCGCAAGTGCTTCGCCCTTCCAATTACTTCTCCTCGTAGGGTACGTTGCAACCCACCCTACACCGCTTAGAAGCTTTAACCGTTCAACCTGACTTGATACGTTTGTCCAAACGCCGTCACGCGATCGCCTGACACCAATTTCCGTCCGCGCCGGGTTTCAGTCATACCGTTAACTTTGACCCTACCATCTTCAATCAGCAGTTTAGCTTGTCCACCCGTCGGCGCTATACCTACGAACTTTAAAAACTGGTCGAGCTTAATCGTTTCATTTGTCATCATAAATCCTGGATTTACTCCTTTCCGAATATGGAAGACTATCGACTTATTTTCACCATTTCACTTTAATTATGACAAACTTTAATTATTTCCGCACAACGATAAGCTATCTAAACAAAAAACTCAAAGCCAGCTTAGGTGCTGTGTTTATGGTCATAATTTCGTTTATCTTAATAAACGTATCCGTATCCAATCCGCTATTTATGTCCTCTTCACCCCAGCTGCTAACCGATCCATTTTTGCAACTTCCCACCGAAACAGGAGTGCGGGTTGTTTGGTTTACCGAATTTGCTGGTTCCCGCCATACCGTTAACTACGGTGAGGACTTAAATCATACTGCTGTCGCAACTACCATTAAGCTAAGTCGGACTCGCGAAGATCGGAACTCAAAAGTAGGTAAACAAACCGAAGATGGCGAAATTTATCAAAAAACCACAACACGCGATATCTGGCGACACGAAGCGGAAGTCACCGGATTAACTCCAGGTAAACGAGTTCCTTATCAGGTTACCAGCGTGCGGTCAGATGGTCAAACAGTCAGCAGCGATGTTTTCACCCTTGCTAGTTCGCCACCAGCAGGAACGCCTCTGAAAATTTTACTCACATCTGACCACCAACTGATGCCGATGACGCCTGCAAATTTGCAAAAGGTAGCCGAGACGGTGCAACGGGTGGATGCGGTTTTCGCCGTTGGTGACTTGGTAAATGTTCCCGATCGCGCTTCTGAGTGGTTTGACGATCGTCGTGGAGTTGCCTTTTTCCCTTGTCTACAGGGTCGTGCAAGCCACGAAATTAACAAAAACGACATCAAAACCGTTTACACAGGCGGGCAGCTTATTCAACACGCCCCACTTTTTCCAGCCCTTGGCAACCATGAAGTGATGGGTCGCTTCTCAATGGAAACCGATCTCAAGTCTCAGTTTAGCGATCCATTTCCCCTGGTAGCAGCCGAACAAATTTACGCCCAAAATGCTCAGGAATTGAATCCAAATAATGACCCAAAAGTGCGACAAACTTGGCTGAAAAATAATTCTTTTAATACCGATACATACGAAGAAATTTTTACGCTACCCTCCAGTTCGACCGGGGGTAAAAAATATTATGCACTTACCTTTGGGGATGTGCGGTTGGTGGTAGCATACGTCACCAGTATTTGGCGATCGCCTAGTCTGGCGGCGAATGTTAAAGGAAAATATCGCGAATCTGAAGGAGATTTCCACAACCCAACGGAGTGGGGATACGGACAGCACATCTTTGAGCCCATTAAAAAAGGCAGCACTCAGTATAATTGGCTAGAACAAGAACTCAATAGCCCGGAATTTAAAAAAGCTAAGTACAAAGTCGTAATGTTCCATCACCCACCTCATACACTGGGTGAAAACATTGTTCCTGCTTATACCGACCCAGTGCAAGTAATCGATCGCAATATTAAATCCATCCGCTATGAGTACCCAAAACAAGAAGATTACATCATCCGCGATGTCATACCCCTCCTAGAAGCTGCTAACGTCCAACTGGTTTTTTACGGACATTCCCATTTGTGGAATCGATTTATTAGCGACAGCGGAATGCACTTTTTAGAAAGCTCGAATGTGGGTAATTCTTACGGTGCTTTTATCGGCGATAAACAGCGCAATAATATTCCCATCGGCTATAAGGAAGATTATGTTGCAACTGGCGATCCGAATGGACTCGAACCAGTAGTGCCAACAATCGATCCATTGATAGATGAAAACGGTCAGCCAATGCCTTATATTGCCAGCAACGATCTCACTGTTTTCAGTATTTTCGATACGGGAACTGGTACGGTTAGCAGTTACCGCTTTGATATTGCCAAAGGGGGAGGAGTTATCAAGTTTGATGAATTTAAATTGAAACAGTCAACTTAATCCTTCTTTATAACATGAACCAGAACAGCAGCAACGTGAATAGGTGGAAAGGAATTTTGCGCGTCATCCTCTCGATATTTATGGTGACAATAGGCGTGCTGCATTTTGTAAGGCCCGATCCCTTTGTAAAAATCGTGCCGCCGCAACTTCCCTATCCCTTGGAGTTGGTTTACATTAGCGGCTTCTTTGAGATTCTGGGTGGAGTTGGGTTACTAATTCCGTTCGTAAGTCGTGCTGCTGCATGGGGATTGATTGCGCTTTTTATCGCAGTTTTTCCGGCAAATATCAACCAGGCGGTCAATAATATTGCGATTGAAGGTATTCCGCACAATCAATTACTATACTGGGGGAGACTTCCCTTTCAAGCAGTTTTAATTGCCTGGGCTTGGTGGTTTACCAGACCGCCAGAACAGCAACGAGAAACATCTAGTTTCGTTGCTAAAAGCGAAAATTTTAATACTTGAGCGGAACAACAGTGGTATTGTCAAATTAGCTAGCCAACTATCTCAGCAATTTCGATGAAATCACTCCATCGCCCCGATCTATATACTTGGTCATCTTTTGATACCGATCGCAACGTAGATTTCAATAGCGTTGCGTGGATTCGTCCTGAAGGTAATATCCTGATAGATCCCTTACCTTTATCAAATCACGATCGCGATCGCCTCACTTCTTTGGGCGGTGCTGCCTGGATTGTTATTACCAACTCCGATCATATACGCGCAACAAAAGATATCGCTCAACTCACTGGTGCTAAGATAGCAGCTCCTACTGCGGAAAAAGAAACTTTCCCTATTCCCTGTCAGCGTTGGTTATCTGACGGTGAGGAATTGGTGCCGGGATTGAAAGTTATTGAACTGCATGGCTCGAAAACTCCGGGTGAGTTAGCTTTGATTTTAGAAGAAACTACTTTAATTACTGGCGATTTGGTAAGGGCGCATCGGGCAGGAAGTTTGATGATTTTGCCGGATGCGAAACTAAAAAATCGGGCAGAGGCTGTAGCGTCCCTGCATAGGTTGGCTTCTCTGGGCGGCATTGAAACTGTGCTGGTAGGAGATGGGTGGTCAGTTTTTCGGGATGGAACTCAGCAGTTGAAAGAACTTGCAGCTGCACTTTAATTGTTAGGTTAAGTAGGTGGGCATTTCCCAGGTATGTTGTTGCGCTTTAGCGCTCTTTACTCCCTTCGCGCCATAAGAATATCTATGTTGAGAAGGGCGAAGTATTCCGCGCTAAAACTGATGTGTGAGGTGACGGATTATCGGCGGAATGAATAGCGCAAAAGCGCTGCGAGAGGGAATGCCCCTACATAATGTTGTAGCGCGAAGGGAGTAAGATGGCGCTAAAGCGCAACTACGTACCGAGTAAGATGGCGCTAAAGCGCAACTACGTACCGATTAAGAGGGCGCTAAAGCGCAACAACGTACCGATTAAGATGGCGCTAAAGCGCAACTACGTACCAAATATTTAACTATGGCTAATCGACCGGGCTCATGTAGTTCAGTCTATCGGAACTTCCAAAATGAGGATTTTGGCTTTTTCTTTCGATTTAATGTTTATTTCTTGAACATTTTTGATGGCGATCGCATCTCGTTTAGATAGATTCTCTCCGGCAACTTCTATATTTCCATCTATCAAAAAAAGGTAAATTCCGTTTGCTGCTAGTTTAACTTGATAATTAGCAGAAGTTCCCGCCTCTAACAATCCATAAGATATATAAGCATCCTGGTTAATCTTCAAAGATCTATTAGAACCATCAGGCGATACCATTGTGGTAATATGGTTAGTAGTAATATCTGGCTTAGAAAATACTTTATTTTGATAGGTAGGCGTAAGATTATTTTGTTTCGGTAAAATGTTAATTTGCAATATTTCGCAGGTTTGTTCTGCTAAATCATTAAATTCAGCGTGCATTATCCCACAACCAGCACTCATGACTTGCAAGCCTCCAGCAGGAATTTTTCCATAGTTGCCTTTGCTATCCTGATGTGACAGTACGCCGCTGAGTACTACACTAATTACTTCCATATCTTCGTGAGGGTGCATTCCCGATCCTTGTCCGCCGGAAGGAATGATACAGTCGTAAATGCTGATTAGTTTTCCGAAAGGATCTTTTAGGGGAGCTTCACTTTCGGAGTCGAAGGAAGAATAATATTGAATCCATCCAATATCAAAGTGCGGTCTTTCATTTGCTTTGTGAAGGATATTTTTCATTTCGATTGCTTCCGATCGAATGTGACATAGCTTATTTACAATCCAAAAGCAGGGCGGTGCTGAATCCAGGGTTTTGCTGCTTCAATCTGAGCTGCTAGAGAAATGATAGTGGCTTCAGCAGCAGGTCGCCCTACAAGCTGAATGCCTAGCGGTAAGCCATTGGCATCAAAACCTGTAGGGATGGCTATGCTAGGCTGTCCGCTGGCATTAAACGGCGGACAGGGTGCCACCCAATGCACAAGCTTTGGCAAAGTTTCTTCTGGAGTGAGATCGGCCCATTCCCCAACGCGGATTGTGGGGTGCATATAGACTGGCAGGACTAAGACATCCACGTTATCAAAGAAAGCAACGATCTGGCGTGCGATCGCTTGCATCTGAGCAACGGCCCGCAAGTATTCTCCCGCATCGCAGATTCGATCGGCTAGCCAAGCATTCATCGGGCCTAGAGCTTCTTTAGGAATGCCAGCTGCTGCTACACCTGCTTGCCAAACGATCTTAAAAGGCTCAACCAAACCGTTAAAGTCGGGACAACCGGGTTCAACCGCGTGACCCATTTCTTCTAGAAGTTTCACCGTTTCTAGCACAGGTTGCTGGCACACAGGCGATGCTTCACCCACAGGCGCAATTTCTGTAGAAAAAGCAATTCGCAAACGATCGGGCCTTAAACTGGCAGCAGCAAGGAATGAGGGGTCTGGATCGGGCAACCAGTAAGGGTCGCCAGTGATATAACCAGACATAACATCAAGCAGCGCTGCCGCATCGGCGACGGTACGAGCTAAAGGGCCATTACTAGCAATACCATTTTGACGATCGCCTAGAGGTGCATAAGATACCCGACCTCTGGAAGGCTTAATCCCCACCAAACCGCAGCAGAAAGCTGGGCCGCGAATTGAACCACCGCCATCAGAACCTTGCGCGATCGCACACAGTCCAGCAGCTAGGGACGCCGCCGCACCGCCACTCGAACCCCCCGGAGTATAATCCAAATTCCAAGGATTTCGAGCCGGTGGAAACCCTGGTGGTTCTGTGTAAGGGAAAGAACCTAACTCAGAAGTCGCAGTTTTCCCCAAAATAATAAACCCACCCCGGCGTATTCGCGTCACTACCCCATCATCATAGGTAGCCACCTGGTTCCTCAAAACTGGTGAACCATAACTACAGGGGACATCGACAACTGGGTTGAGGTCTTTAATTGAAATCGGCACACCAAAAAAAGGCGGCAAATCGGAAGTATCGCTTCTACTGAGTTGTTCGGTTTTGGCTTTAGCATCCGCCAAAGCTAAATCTGCTATTACGGTAAAATAACTGCCTAGTTGGGTATCCAATTGCTGAATACGTTCTAGGTAAAGTTGCACTAACTCCAACGGCGACACTTCTTTGTTGCGGATCAGCCGCGATTGTTCTAGTGCGGGGGTAAATGCTAAATCAATTTTGTTCATATTGTCAAATTGTTTGTTGTCATCGGTGGTTAAATTTTTACCGCAGATGAAGGCAGATGAACGCAGATAAACGCAGATAAGAATAAGAACAGGTTTTTTTAGGTGGCCGATGTGTAAGGATATGAGTGATATCGTCAAATTGTTTGTTGTCATCGTTGGTTAAATTTTTACCACAGATGAAGACAGATGAACACAGATGAACACAGATAAGAATAAGAACAGGTTTTTTTAGGTGGCCGATGTGTAAGGATATGAGTGATATCGTCAAATTGTTTGTTGTCATCGTTGGTTAAATTTTTACCACAGATGAAGACAGATGAACACAGATGAACACAGATAAGAATAAGAACAGGATTTTTTTAGGTGACCGATGTGTAAGGATATGATATGACAACTAACAAAAGAAAAGGGAAGATTTTAGATTTCAAATTTATGTTGATTGACAATATGAAATTTGAAATCTGAAATCTGAAATTGGGTCTAATAAAACTAGACCAAAGAGCGATCGGTCAAAATCTCATAACCGTCTTCAGTTACCAGTACGGTATGCTCAAACTGGGCAGACAGGGCATTATCCACTGTCACCGCCGTCCATTTGTCCGCCAGAATGCGCGTGAATTTAGAACCTGCATTCAAAATTGGTTCGATCGCTAAAGTCATCCCAGCACGCAGCTTGACATTTGGCATCTCGCGGGTGCGGAAGTTAAACACAGAAGGTTCTTCATGCAGGTTGCGACCAACACCGTGTCCGGTAAAATCTTCTACCACGGTGAAGTCGTTTGCTACAACACAATCTTGAATTGCACCAGCAAGATCCATCAGATAGTTTCCTGCTTTAACTTGCTCAATACCCTTGTAAAGCGCTTCTTCTGCAACACGAATTAACTTAGCGGCTTCTGGCGTTACTTCACCTACTGCGATCGTAATGCAAGAGTCGCCGTGAAAGCCTTCATAGTAAGCACCAGTATCTATTTTTACTACATCTCCAGTCCGAATCACTTTTTTGGCACTGGGAATCCCATGTACCACTTCGTTATTGATGCTCGAACAGATAGAAGCAGGAAATCCGTGGTAGCCTTTGAAACTTGGTTTTGCGCCCATTTCTCGGATGCGCTTTTCCGCGTAGGCGTCCACATCTGCCGTTGTCATCCCAGGTGCCATCGTCTGGGAAATTTCTTTAAGTACTGTTGCCACAATTTTCGCCGCCTGTCGCATGATTTCGATTTCACGGGGCGACTTAATCTCAATGCCTTTACGTCTTTTATTGCTGGAGGAAGGTTGAACGGAGTGGGAAAGCAAATTGCCTAGAATATTCATGGAATCAACAAGTGGCTAAAGGTGGGATGGCAACAGTAATGATTAATTGCAAATTCAGCTAAATCAATCAATTATATCATGTCCTTACGCATCCGTTTTCTAAAAAAATCCCGTTTTTATCTGTGTTCATCTGTGTTCATCTGTCTACCCTACGGGAAGGCGAAGCGCCTACATCTGTGGTAAAAATTTAACCACAGATGACAACAAACAATTTGACGATATCACTCTTACACGGGCGGTGCTACCGGACATAATATTATATCAAGACTCGAAAAGATTGATAGAAAAATTGTCCGATCAGAACTTGAGGGCGCATATTTTGTTGCCCGAAGGCAGTTCATCCAAATTTAACTGATATTTGCGCTACTCAGCAGAAATGGCAATTTGGCCGGTCATCCCCGCTTCGGTATGTCCCGCGATTGGACAGCGGAGACTGTAAGTGCCCGATTTGAGCGGTACAAATACCCACTCTGCCTGGGCTCCGGGTTTAATTTCTATCTCGTGGATGGCTCCTTTTACTTCCATTTTGCCATCTTGGACTTTTTGCGTCCAAATTGCATCTGCAAAGTCTTTGGCGGTGAAATAGTGCTTCTGGGGACTGGGATTGTTGACGATCAGTTTATAAGGCTTATCGGCAACAAACTTGAGGTTGTTTGGAAAAAACTTTAATTCGTTACCGGCATTGCCCAAATCGATCTTAACTTCTGTAACTGGGTTGCCGATCAGAGAAGCTTCGGCTGGGGATGCAAAGATAAAGCCAAAGCAAACTATGAGCGCCAAAAGCATCCACCAATGCCGCCATAGTTTATAGATAGAGCCAATTAACCGAACCATAATTTATCAGTGATGATGATGAAGATGCCGATCGGGATCTGGCTGGATATAGTCTGCCCCAGGCAAGCTCATGGGATGCAGTTGGCCTAAAAGAAACAGCGCTCTGAGAAGGTGGAGGCAACTAGCCTAACCGATCGACTCCCATCCAGAGGCTCAGACAGCCCCATATTACCATTGCCATTGCTGCATAGCGCTCCAGCTTGGGAATTTTGAGGCATGAAATCGCCATATTTAAAACTGGACGCTGATGTGTAAGACTCTTCGGTTATTCAATCCTAAGTCAACTCAGAATTTTTACCACTGGCAACTGACAACTGACCACTGACAACTGACCACTGACAACTGACCACTGACAACTGACAACTGACCACTGACAACTGACAACTGACAACTGACCACTGACAACTGACAACTGACCCTAGTCCCTAGCTATACTTATCGCGACGCCGCTGAAGACACAGATGGCCCAGCCGTCACGACAACTAAGTTATCGGGTTGCAGCAAATCTTTGGCTATCTGGTTAACTTGTTCCAGACTGACTGCTTGGATTTTACGAGTAAAATCGCGAATTTCTGCAAGAGAAAGTCCGTAAACTTCGTTCATCAGAATTACCGATGTTAACGAGTCGGGGTCTGCTAGTTGAACAGTGTAACTGCTAATGAGGGAACGCTTGGCAGTATCTACTTCGGCACTGGTAACGCCTTGAGCGTGAACTTGTTGCAATAGGCCCAGGGTACTGGCGATCGCTTTATTGGTATCTTCCGGGGCTGTCTGCATATTAATCAGAAACAAACCGGGCTCCTTTCCGGCTTGGAAAGCGCTGTAAATCCCGTAGGTAAGACCAAGGCGATCGCGAATTTCCGTTCCCAGCCGACTCGATAGCGTATCGCCACCCAAAATCTCATTTAGCACCAATGTGGCATAGTAACGCGGATCTTGGCGATCGATCCCACGATATCCCATAAAGGTGATCGCTTGTGTTTTGCCCGGTATTACCGGATTCAAGCGGACAATTTTTGACGGCATGGGTACGCTGGGAAAATCGAGACGTGGTGCTTTGCCGCTGGCTTTCCAACTGCCTAATTGGGTTTCGATGAGCGATCGCACCTTTTGCGCTTCAAAGTCCCCCACCACAGTCAGCACGGTAGTATCGGGGCGGTAATGCTCTTGGTAAAAACGCATCACATCGGCATCGCTAATGCGCTTCAGGCTGTCGTTGGTGGGATAGACGTGGAAGGGATGTTTGCTTGGGTAAATAGTTTGTTGCAATGTTCGATATGCCAAGTAACTTGGGTTATCGAACCGCTCTTTAAGTTGTGTTAAAGATCGCTGACGGCTTAGTTCCAGCTGATCTTCTGGAAAGTTGGCATTCTGCAAAACATCAGCCAAGGTTTGAACTAATGTGGGCAGGTCTTTCGATAAACTATATCCATCAAAACTTACACCCTCTCTGGACGCGCCAAAGTCCAGACTCGCGCCTCGTTCTTCCAATGTTTTGGCTAGCGTTAAAGCATCTTTAGTTTTAGTGCCATTCAGAAGATTTTCTGCTGTCAGAGAAGCTATGCCTGCCGATGCTACCGAGTCAAATTCCGTCCCTGCTTGGATGTAACCGCTCAGAGTTATCGTTGGGGTACTGCGATCGGGTAAAAGCAACACTTGCAAACCATTACTCAGTTTGAATGACTCTGGCAATGATTGAGTTGTGGATGTAGCAGATGAAGTAAAGGAAGGTAGATACTTAGCGACTTCCGCTGGGTCTACTGGTGGCCCCAAGTTGAAGTTTTCCGTAGTTTGACTGTTATTAGTTGTGGTCGCACCGCCTTGATCTGTCAGCTGGGTTGGCTCAAAATAGCCGACAGTGCGATTCGATTCTTTGAGATATTCTTTTGCCACTCGCTGTACGTCAGCGGCGCTAATTCCCTCAACCGCTTTCAACAGTTTGTCTGTATAGCTGTAGTCACCCGTACTTATATAGTCGTCACCCAGTTGCATAGCTTGGGCTGTTATTTCTCGGTTACCCAAGATAACCCCAGCGCGGAATTGGGCTTTAGCCCGATTCAGTTCTGCTTCTGTAACGCCTTTATTTTGTAAATCTGCGATCGTTTCCTTAAGAACGCGATCGATTTCCGTCACTTTCTGGTCTCGAACTGCTGTAGCGGACAGTTGATACCAACCCCCGTCAATTAAATTAGCTGCGTAGCCTCCTGCATCGCTAGCTAGACCCGATTCCACCAAAGCTTGATAAATCCGAGAACTGCGCCCCCCAGTCAAAATGTAATCCATTACCTTCAACGCTGCCACATCGGGGTGATTGTTCGGCGGTAACGGATACACCACCTGCAACAAAGGTGCGCTACCTGCCTCGCGCAACACAATGGGAGTGGGGGAGTGGGGGAGTGGGGGAGTGGGGGAATCTGAAGGTACATTTTCTCTCGCTCTCTCGCTCTCTCGCTCTCCCGCTCGGTTAGGAAGTTTGCCAAAGATTTCTCTCACCGCCTTGAGGGTGGGTTCGGTTTGGAAATCTCCCACAACGATCAAGGTGGCGTTATTAGGGCTGTAGTAGTTGTTGTAGTAACGCTGCACCTCCGTGACTGTAAACTTCTCCACATCTGCTTTGGTGCCGCCCACAGGCAGACCGTAGGGCAGATTAGGGAAGACGGCTCGCATGACTGCTCGGTCTAGCCTATTTTGGGGAGAATTTTCGTAGCCTTGCAATTCGGAAATCACCACCCGCTTTTCGCTGGCGAGTTGCTCTGCTTCGATGCGGGCGTTTTGCATCCTGTCTGCTTCTAAAACCAGCATTGCGGGGAGTTTTTCCCGCTCCACTGTACCAAAGTAGGCTGTTTCGTCGTAGCTGGTAAAAGCGTTCGAGTTGCTACCCAGGGCGCTGAAAAGCCGACCGAATTGAATCGGGCGATTTGTAGTGCCTTTGAACATCATGTGTTCTAGCTGGTGTGCAATCCCATTTACTCCGGGTTCTTCGTTGCGCGACCCGACTTTATACCACGCCTGAACGGTGACTACGGGCGCGGTATGCACTTCTTTTGTTAAAACGGTGAGTCCATTTTCCAGGACGGTTTTGCGAACGTTTTGGGTGAGGGAGATGGATGTTTCATCCGCCACCGCAGATGATTGGGAAAGTGCGTGAGCCTCCCCAATCTTGGGAATGGTCGCTGCTGCTGGCTGCATCTTAGCATTCCCGCCAGCAAACAGCACCACATAGCTCAAGCAGAGGCTAAACAGCAATGCGGGAATGCGGTATCGACGCCAACAAGTTGTTAAAAATGACATAAATTTTCTAGAGCCCAAGGCGTGAATTGAATTTTGCTGAGACGAGCGCCCTGAATATAACTCTAGTCTGCCACTAAAAACTTACCGTGCGACTTTTTTAGTTTGAGCTAAAATAGTCGCACTTTCCCCTACTTTGACTCAGCAGATTGACCTGACTCGCTCTTGTCCTCCTTTGACTTGGTTTTCCCCGAATCTTCTACTTGCTTAAGATGAATATTATTCACCTCAACAATAAAGTTTTCTATTGCCTGTTTTGCCTTTTTTTGACGTTCTGTTTCGTCGTCCACATCATAGCAACGATACGGTTGAGTCACTCCTAATATGAATTTTTCCTGTTCTGCTTCTAATGATTCCACGCTTTTATTAGCAGCAATCCAATTTTCCTGAAAAGGGAATGAGGTAACTACACTAGCGACTATAGATGCGATCGCAGGGAATATTACCGGCAGCCACTTGAACCACGAAATCCCTATATCCAACTTGTCTACTAAAACCAATATTGGTGTGATTCCCGAAAAAACAACGGTTGCCAGTTGCAAACTATAGTAAAAATTTCTGGAATTACTTCGAGTGGCTTTATAATCCTCTATCAACTCTTTGCAATACTGTAGAGCCTTTTCTCTTGCCGGATTTATCTGGTTGCTTTCTGATAAATTATTATTACCCGATAGATAGCTATAGAGTTCGGCTTTCTTGGCAATATCTAACTGATTTTCCCCAAACCTAACGTTACTAGAGAGTTGTCTATTCGTTAGAAAAACAAACAGCCAAAGCGAAACAAGAGCAGCTAACCAGATAACTTCAACTGGATTTCCTGGCAAAAAAAAGTTAATGATGCCAGCACAAACAAAAGCAGCCAGAAAGAAATACTCGACGCTTTTCAGGATTAACGACATATTTGGACTCGATGTAGAGGATAATTGTTCTACCGGACTAGAAATCTCATCTTGGTTGGCCCGATCGGAATTAGTCATTTCAGAAGTACTATCTGCTCCTAGCTAATTCGGTTATCCCGTAAAAGTATAGCATCTTAGGTTATCTTATAGTAAGAGATTTATTTGCTCTCTTCATTTGAGATTTCCGACGACGCGGAGGAATTCCAGAGGTAAGCCGTCGGTGTCAGCGATGAAAGCGACTTCGTAAATGCTAGAGCCGATCATCTGCTGAGTCGGTTCTAATAACACCTTCAGCGGTTGGAATTGGTCTTGGTTTTCTCGCGACGCCTCAGTAAAGCGTTCTTGCAGGGATGTTAACCAAGTGGGTAAATCATCAGTCGAGTTAGAGAGATCGAAAGATAAATGATAATATCCGACATAATGTTCATCCCCAAAAGCATCGGGTGCAGGTTTCGGTTCGGGGATTTGGATCAATTCGATGCGTCCACCCAAACCTTCCATCCAGCAAGCGAGGGTGTACCCGGTAGTAAAGCGATCGCATACAGTAAATCCTAGCAGTTCGTAGAATGCGATCGCGCGATGGATATTCGCAGTACGGATTGAAGCGTGGTGCATAATTTGTCCTTAGTCATAAGTCATGAGTCATGAGTCATCGGTCATTAGTCAAAAGTTTATTGTTCATTTGTTTATTACTTGTTGCTATAAACCATAACTATGAACGATCGCGACCACTGACGAATGACCACTGACGAATGACCATTGACGAATGACCACTGACGAATGACCACTGACTAATGACCATTGACTAATGACGATTATTCAAACAATCGGAAATAAGGATATCGCACAGGTACACCCGGTTCTTTTTCCAAGTCAAAATTAATTACCTCCCAGCACGGTTCATCTTCCGCGTCAGGACTAAAATCAACCGGCAAACCGTAGAGTCGAGGACGACCGGACTCCGACTGACCCCGCCAAGGCGTACTGCGTTCCAAGTAACCGCTGATCAAATCTTGATAGCGTCGAGCCACAATCACCCTTGTAGCGCGGTAACCTTGAGTATAAAGTCGGTCTAGCGCCTCGTGAATTTCAAAGCGAATCCCATCTGGATGGGTGTGCTGCCGATACCATTCATTATTCCACAGCCGCCATTGCCGACCAGACTGGAGATGGATGAGTTCACCCGTTTTTGGATTGGACTCAAAGGCACCATGACGCGGACATAAATAAGTATCCGTCAGCGTCAGCGCCGGAATCGTTTGGCGACAGTGGGGACACTGAATCTCCGGGCCAAATATTGGGTATTGCAAGCCTGGATTCATCATGAAGTGCGTATCGGCATATTATCTTTGCAACATTGCCAGCAAGTTTATTTTGACATTCCCGATCGCCTAATTAGGAATGGGATTCTTGGGATCAGACTACCTTAACTGGCGGAAAAGTCAAGGTCTTAAGCTCTGATATCTAGCCATTGCAGGCTACTCCTCAAGCGTTTACCAGCCCCATAGCTGGAAGTTTCCCGGTGCCCCTGGGTACATCTAGTGAAAGCTTAACATCTTTGCCACCTAAAGAAACGCGATCGCAAGGGAGCCGATACTATACTGATAACGTAAACAATCTGAGTAAACTGTTGTCTTCTCTCTATTGGCCGAGCGTCGATGTATCTCAAGCCGCCTTTATCGCCCCAAATGCCATTGTCATGGGTTGGGTGAAGATAGCAGCCGGAGTCAGCATCTGGTACGGCGCTGTCGTGCGCGGAGATGTAGAGCGAATTGAAATCGGAGAATGCACTAATATCCAAGATGGGGCGATTTTGCACGGCGATCCCGGCAAGCCTACCATTTTGTCAGAATTTGTGACGATCGGACATCGAGCTGTCGTTCATTCAGCTTATATTGAACGAGGTAGCCTCATCGGCATTGGTGCGGTGGTGCTAGACGGCGTGCGAGTCGGAAAAGGTGCAATTATTGGCGCTGGTTCCGTAGTAACGAAGGATGTGCCGCCAAAGTCCCTGGTTGTCGGTGTTCCTGCCAAAAAGTTGCGCGATATCTCTGACGCTGAAGCTGCTGAACTAATCGAACACGCCCAGCGTTATGAGAAGCTGGCTCTAGTTCATGCTGGCAAAGGAAGCAATCTGGGTTTTGCTGGCCCGGATCGATCGACCTAACAACTCCCAAGGTACTGGAAATTTAGCCAACTTCATCGCAAAATATAAGCAAGATGAGAATCCTTTATAAATCTTTAACCGGGAGGAATTAGACATGGATTGGCGTTTGATAGTCGTTTTGCTGCCACTGCTCCTAGCAGGTGGTTGGGCCTTTTACAACGTCGGCAAGATTGCCATAGCACAAGCTCAAGCATTTTTGAACAAGCAAGCTTAATCCAGGCTCCGCATTTCAGCTACAAAACCGACTGTCTTCTGTTTTTGGGGACAGTCGGTTTTATTATTTGGTAATTGGTAATTGGTTAGTTTATACGGAATCCGCTTCTAAAACCCCTTTTTTATCTTAGGTCTTTATTACTGCCCCTGCTCCCGAAAGCTCCCCCTGCTTTGCGGAAAAGCGGGTTATGAAAACGGATAGCGTATTTTCCTTCCAATCTCTCATTCTCCCTTCTGGGCGTAACGATAAAAGCCGGAGACCAACCAAAATGAATACGACAAATGAAGTAGATAAAGAGCTTTACTTATGAAATAAACGGGTCTTATTACTGCTTTAGAGCGAGATATAAGCTCGAATAACTCATAAATTTTTCATTCGTCAGAAGGATGTTTTCTGTCTGCGTATTTTCCTATATTGGGAAGTGTGGCAAACCACATATTTTATACCTCACGCAAAATTTAGTTTGTTTGCGTGGGATTAAGCTTTAATGAGGAAAATATCATGTTTCCAAATGCGGGAATTGTACTGGATAGCTTTTCCTTCTGGATAGCCCAAATTCCAGAAAACGAAAATATCACGCTTATGTTTTCGGGGCCTCACTTTTTTGTAGCATTGATCGCTGGCGTGCTAATGGCATTCGCCTTCCAATTTTTGTTAACAAACTTAGCCCTTGCCGCCAAGATTTCAGACCGGGATGACGTAATAGAACTGGACGCTGATGAGGAAGAAAGCTGGGGCAAGAAATTTCGCAATATTGAGGCAAAGGTAGGCGCTTGGGCGTTATTAAGTGTCAATATTGCCCTATTCATCGCTTGTTTTCTAGCAGTGAAATTGAGCCTAATAAACAGCGTAACTGTAGGGGCAATAATTGGCGTAACGATCTGGTCAGCGTACTTCTTACTACTAATTTGGACGAGTTCTAATGCTGTAGGTTCGTTGATTGGTTCGGCAGTCAAGACGGCAACTTCAGGCGCTCAAGGAGTTATGGGTATAGCAACCGCAGCTGTTGGCGGAAATATTGCCAACAAGCAGATTGTTAATACCGTAGAAGCATCTGTAGCAGCAGTTCGCCGCGAATTATCCTCTGCTATAGACCCCAGCAGTATCCGGGAAACAGTAGAGGATTATTTGAGCGATTTACAACTGCCAAAGCTAGATTTTAAATCGATTCGCGGTGATTTGGAAAAGTTACTCAGCGATGTCGATGTAAAATCGCTGGGTGACAGCGATGTTCTCAAGAATATCAATCGCCAAACTTTTGTTGATTTAGTTAGCAGTCGCACTGATTTCTCCAAAAAAGATATCGATCGTGTGGCAGAGCAGCTAGAATCTGTTTGGCAGCAAGTATTGGGTCGGCAACAGCCGAAAGATCCGCAAGCTGAATTAGTTAATTATCTCAAGTCTGCTGCCCCAGAAGAACTCAAGTCTGGCGATATTACCGCTAAGTTTGCTCAAGCGATCGGCAACGGACACGATAAGGAACAGTCTGGCAACGGCATGATGAATCGAGCCCTACAAGCTGGCATTGGTGCAGCGATGACGGCAGTTTTGGAGAGGGTAGACCTCTCCGACGCTGATGTGCAAAAAATTTCCTCTCAGTTGCAAAAACTGACAGGACAAGCGACGGAACAAGCGCAAAAACTTGGCAGCAAGGTAAAAGAAAATCTGCCTTCGCTACAGTTTAATCCGATTCTGGGAGATGTAGAAAACTACATCCTCAATTCCCAACCTTGGCACCTGAACAGAGAAACTATCAAGCAGGAATTCCAAGAAGTCATCCACGATCTTGAAGCTGCACCGGGGTTAGTTCGTCGCCAATTGGAACAACTGAATCGGGATAATTTCGTGCAATTCCTGAATCAGCGCGGCGATTTCGATGCGGATAGGGTAAATGAAATTGCCGACCAGTTAGAAGAGATTCGGACAGAAGTTTTGAATACCGTTCAAACTGGCGAGTCTGAAGAACAAGCGCAAGACATCCGCAGTCGCATTGAAAATTATCTGCGATCGACTGGCAAAGAGGAATTGAATCCAGAAGGGATCGAACGTGATTTTGCAGCACTTTTGTCAGATTCAGATGCTGGATTTGAGGCGTTGCAATCTCGTCTCGGCAAGTTCGATCGCGATACGTTGGTGCAATTACTCGGACAACGAGAAGATTTTAGTCCCGAAGAAGCGGATCGACTGATCGGTAAGTTGGAGGAAACGCGCGATCGCGTCTTGTCACAAGCGCAAGAATTGCAAGAACAAGCGAAATCCAAAGCACAAGAATTTCGGCAAAAAGTTGAATCTTATCTGCGGGATACCAATAAGGAAGAATTGAATCCTGAAGGGATCGAGCGAGATTTCCAAACTCTCCTAGACGATCCGCAAGCGGGATTATCAGCATTACGAGAAAGATTTTCTCAATTCGATCGCGATACTCTGGTACAATTGCTGACGGCACGGGGCGATCTCAGCGAGGAACAGATTAATCAGTTCGTCGATCAAATTCAATCTGTAAGCGATCGCATCTTGCAAGCACCGCAACAAGTTGCAGATAAAGCTAAGGAACAGTACGACCAAGTTACGACCCAAATCGCTGATTATCTGCGGAACACTAACTTGCAAGAACTCGACCCTGAAGGCATTAAGCAAGATTTAGCCAAACTATTCGAGAATCCCAAAGAAGGTGCTTTGGCGTTACGAGAAAGACTTTCCCAGGTCGATCGCGAAACCTTGGTGAAATTGCTGAGTCAGCGGGAAGACTTGAGCGAAGAACGGGTTAATCAGATAATAGACCAGGTGCAAGAAAGCATTAGTAGCTTTGTGAAAGCACCCCGCCAGCTAGCATCTCGCGCCAAAGATAAGGTGCAAGATTTGCAAGGAAATCTGGAAAGTTATCTCCGAAATACCAACAAGGAAGAACTCAGTCCTGAAGGTATCAAGCGAGATCTGCAATTGTTGTTCCGCGATCCGAAAGCGGGGATAGGGACTATAGGCGATCGCTTCAAGGAGTTCGATCGTTCTACCCTTGTGGCCCTGCTATCTCAGCGTGAGGATACCTCCGAGGAAGAAGCGAATCAGATTGCCGATCGCATCGTATCTGTGCGCGACCAATTCGTCGCACAAATTGAGAACGTTCAAGGTAAAATACAATCGGCACTTGATGGTATTTTTACCCGAATTCGCGGTTACCTGAACTCGCTCGAACGTCCCGAACTCAACTATGAAGGCATCAAGCGAGATTTCCGCAAAGTGTTTGACGATCCGCAAGCGGGATTTGATGCAGTAAAAGAGCGTTTGAGTCACTTCGATCGCGATACCTTGGTCGCCATCATCAGTTCTCGCGAAGATATTTCTGAGGTTGATGCTAACCGCATTATCGATCAGATTGAGTCTGCACGCGATAGTGTACAGAAACGAGGCGAACGCCTGCAAGAGCAAGCTAAGAAACGCTTTGAAGATATCAAGGAGAAAGCCAAGAAGCAAGGGGAAGAAACCCGGAAAGCCGCAGCAACCGCTGCTTGGTGGCTATTTGGTACGGCTGTTACCTCTGTTGCAATTTCTGCGTTGGCGGGAGCAATGGCGGTAGGTGGTTTAAACTTTTTTGGATAAAGGTTTAACTGACATTTAATTAAAAGTAGGCTGGCGTAAAGCTAGCCTACTTTTTTTAGCTCTTTTGGACTTGTGATGCTTTTGTTCAAAAAATCACATTTTTATGCCTCTGCTCCTCTGCTCAAATAGCCTAATAAATACAAAAGATCCATTTTTGGCGTAATTTACTCCCTGATAATTCCAGCAATCAGCTTCATAATTCTGAGTACGGTATAAAGTTCATTACCTCGATTGCGAACATCGAAGGAATTAGATAATGCGTACTGCGGCGTACCTTGTCGGGTCATTTTAATAAACTGGAAATCTCTGCCATTTGCCAACATCCCAAATAACGGGCGATCGCTATGAGGATTTGCTAGCATATAAGCTAGTATTTGTGCTAATCCTGTTTCTATAGAAACTTCAGCGCGTTTGGATTCGATCGCCATTACCCAAAACACTTCTTGTAAAACCAAAACATCCATTTTTCCTCTAATAATTGTTTGGTCTTCCTCATCCTCAAAGGAAATTTCTATCTCTGCTTCGCTTTTGATATGAAAGGGAAAAAGATAAAAACCAGCCAGTTGCAGCAAGGGAGACAGCACTACCATTTTGACGGTAGTTTCCAACATCGGCGGGTACTTGATTAAATTAAAATAGCTGGCTTTCACTTGGTCGAGAAACTGCTTGTCAAAGTCGGTAATCTCAGGTAAATTATCCTGCCACTCCCTGAAAAATTGCTCATCTTCAACGAGTTGGATGCCGAATTTGTTTTCTAAGACGGAGAGGCTGATATCTTTGGCTTGGATGTTTGAAACCATAGGTTTGATTTAGCAGTACTTGTTCATATTCTATAGCAACCGTTTTCGTCGGTTAAGCCATAAATCTGGGAAGGGGGCTAGGGGCTAGGGGCTAGGGGCTAGGGGCTAGGGGCTAGGGGCTAGGGGCTAGGGGCGAAGCATTCGGGTAGTAAATCTTCTGCTTTAACCAATAAATTATATGCCCGAATGCTAATGAACTCGGCACGCTTTGCGCGTTCGCCCCTACTGTCCTAATCGACGAGAGCGGTTGCTATAATTATTTCACAACCAATGTTGGATTTTAAGCTAGTAAATCATCGACAGCAATACTAAAGCCTTCCAGAACAAGTTGAGTGCTAACAGTTTTTCCAGAAGTAAACACAAGCTGCTGGTTTTCAGTCACCACAATAATCCATTTATTATCAGGGAATACTAACCAAACTTCCTCACCTCCAGATTGTAAATATTCAGTTGCTCTCGCAATTACATCTTCAGCTAAGTCTGTAGGTGAAACTATTTCAGCACTTAAGGAAAAACTCTGAGGTAATACCGCAGCGTCACCAAATTGAGCCAACAATTCTGGACTAAGATAGGCAACATCAGGTTTACGTCCTTGCTTGTTAGTGCGACAGGGTGCATCTGTATAAACTTCTCCTCCCTTTCCGCTGCTGTCTTTGTAAGCTCTCCAAGAAGAATCTAACTTCGATTGTACTCGACTGTGCTTAAGTGTCATGCCGTTTTTCTCAAGTAATTGTCCATTTACCCATTCCATGTTGTCAGGGGGATTTTGCATCCATTCTTCCAGTGAAATGTGGTGAGATTCACTTAGCTTGACGGTTGTTGATTCAAGTGTCGAATTTATCATTTCAATTTATCCTTGTTTTTTATCAATATAACTCGACTATTCCCTAACTCGCCATTCTCTGTAGAACACCTATTCAGTAATACTTTTTGGTGCCTTTCTAGCTTGTCGGGCCGATCGCTTACAAGCCTTCGATCATTTAGGCGATCGGCCCTTGAATCTAACTCATACGGAATCCGCAACGATTATCCCTCTTCTGTTGAGCTGCTGTACAGACTTTTCATGAAACGTCTCTACAATCTTCTGGGTAAATGCAAAGCGCTGTAAGCCCTAATTCTGTATCATTCCTTAAACTCTAACTTTGTCTCCCTCCCTTCCAATCTTGGCCCCCCGGCAACTGAGTTAAATAATCATTTACTACTGTGGGTAACTCCTTTTTGGCGTGGGTGTAAGTCAGATTCAGCAAACTATGGGCTATCTGAATTACGCGATCTCTATCCACCATATCGGCAATTTTAAATGGCGTATAAGCACCCTCAAACACTTCCACACTTGCATCGCTAATAGCCTGCTCCAGGGCATCTTCCAACATTTGCTCCCATTCATCCCGATTCACATAATAAGCAGTTCTATTATCTTGGAGATTCACTTTCTTAATTTCAACAAGGGAACCTCGAATGGAAGCAGCCCATGAGTTCGTCAAGCGTTGCTCAAGTTGGTTTTTAATAATATGAATCAACATCCTGACTAAGAACGATTCAATAGCATCTATTTTTGCCTGTCTGCTCATGCCATCCAATTGCTCCAGTAGTGCCAAAGCATCGGTATATCGTCCCTCTAAAATACTAGCCCTTAAATCTGATAGTTCCTGAATCATAATCTGTGCTGCCTTTACGTCAATCTGCTTTTATATTAATCTAAATAATATGAACATCGACTCTATCCTCAAACCCTTCCAACGTTTTGGCGTCCATCTCGGACTCGATCGCATTCAACAACTCCTAGCCAATTTAAACAACCCCCATCACCAAGTACCCATTATCCACGTCGCCGGAACAAATGGTAAAGGTTCCGTTTGCGCTTATCTCTCTTCAGTCCTAACTGAGGCGGGTTATCGCGTCGGACGATATATTTCTCCCCATTTAATCGATTGGAACGAACGCATCTGTCTCAATGAAAAACCGATTTCATCTGAAGAATTACAACAGTTACTTCTGCAAGTCCAATCTGCGATTAACCCAAATGCAGAATATCCTACCCAATTTGAAGTTATCACTGCTGCTGCTTGGCTATATTTCGCTCAACAAAAAGTCGATATAGCTGTAATAGAAGTGGGATTGGGAGGACGATTGGATGCAACTAATGTTTGCGATCGGCCCCTCGTCTCCATTATCACCTCCATCAGTCGCGAACATTGGCAAAATTTAGGCCCAACTTTAGCCGATATCGCTAGAGAAAAAGCGGGTATCCTTAAAGCGGGATGTTCTGCTGCGATCGGACAGTTACCTCCAGAAGCAAAAACTGTTGTGGAAAATCGCATTCAGGAATTAGGCTGTCCGGCTATTTTCCCAGAACCTGCGATCGCATTACGAACCACGAAGGCGCGAAGTACAAGAAGAGAAGAGGAAAGATGGGCAGAATATCAGAATATTGAATATTCTTTACCGTTGTTGGGAGATATCCAACTAGCTAATTCGGCGTTGGCGATCGCATCTCTCCAACTCCTCCAACAACAAGGCTGGCAAATCACACCAGATGCGATCGCATCTGGTATGGCTAAGACTAAATGGCCGGGACGACTTCAATGGACAACTTGGAAAGATCGTCCATTATTAATAGATGGCGCTCATAATCCAGCAGCTGCGATCGCACTTCGTCAATATGTCGATACCTTAGAAGATATCAGCGATAAAAAGTCGAACCTTCCATCAATCCCAAATCGGATATCCTGGGTAATGGGAATCCTCTCTACTAAAGATCATGCCGATATCTTTAAAGCATTACTTCGACCTGACGACCAACTGCATTTAGTTCCCATTCCCGATCATTCTTCCGCCAATCCAGAAAACTTAGCAATTCTCGGTCGTAACATCTGTCCAGAATTAGAGGTAGTTCAAACTTATCCAGACCTCATAACAGGTTTAGATACTGCTATAACAACCAACTCAGATTTAGTAGTTTTGTGCGGTTCCCTCTATCTACTCGGTCATTTCTTAGCTATCCCTACTCAATAGCGTAACGCACCCTACTATGACTGACCAAATACCAACTTTACATTTTCAACCACAGATGAACGCAGATATCATCTCATCTCCTTACGCATCGGTCACCTAAAAAATTCCTGTTCTTATTCTTATCTGTGTTCATCTGTGTTCATCTGTCTTTATCTGTGGTAAAAATTTAACCAACAATGACAACAGACAATTTGACGAGATCGTATCATGTCTTGATGTAGAGGCAATTCATATAAGATAGCGCGGCATCGCAACAGCATACCAAATATTTAAACATGGCTAATCGACTCAATATGATATCTGATATCTGCGCTTTCTCAAGTCAGAAAACTCATCCCCAAAACCCTTATTTTTTCCAGGTTATTGACAGTTTAGAAATTTTGCTCTATTTCTAAAATTATCAAGTATATAATACCAACTTAAAATTACTTACCTGAGCGCATATATTCCCACAATACTATACTATACCAAACTCCCTATAAAATCAAGGGGTAAGCCGAAAAAAATCTGAAGATCCAGAACACCCGGAGAAACCGGGTTTCTCTGTGGTACGACTTACTCACAAGCCTAGATTTTGCCCTGCCCCACCCCCCCAGATTTGGAGAAAAGTCCTGTTCCCCCCAGATTTGGGGGGGATTAGGGGGCGAAAACCGTAACTACTATCTAATTTATTGCCAAAATCATCGATTTTGGCAATAAATCTAGGAATAGACACCAACCAATCGCCTAACCACCTCGTCGATCCCACTCTGTCGCAGCATCCGCCACAGCCCGATCCACCGACTTCTCATCCAGCATCGCCGCCTGCAAATTGTCGTAAATCACCCGTTGGAGAACATTGACATCCTTCATCGCCGGAATCAACACTTGCGCCTCTTTCATTTGAGTAGCACTGACGACACGAGCCCGATCGACAGGCGTGGCATCCGGTGATAGCTTTTTGAAGTAACTATCTTGCAAAGCCTTCACTGTAGAAGGTAAAGTATTAGCAGTCTTAGCAAAAGCCAGCTGATTCTCATCATTAGTGACAAACAAAGCAAACTTGAGAGCAGCATCAGCGCGATCGCTATCGCGCTTAATCACCAAATTCATCACCGCCACACTTTTCTTGCCAGTTTTGCCAGTAATTTGAGGCGAAGTAGCAGAAACTTGAGCTAGAGCGGGCGCATTCTTAGCAATTGTACTCAAAAACTGAGCCCCCGACTTCAGCAGAGCCGTCTCACCAGCTTGGTAAAGTTCAATAGCACGTCTGTGTCCTTGAGTCAATACCTCCTTTGGTAATAGCCCATTTTTATAAAGGTCTACCCAATACTGAAACGCCGCCTTACCTTCAGGACTATTAAAAGCAGCCTTACCCTTAGCATCCACCAGCGTTACCCCCATCTGCACCAAAGATTCCAGCACCTCCGCCGAATCTCCCGGCACAAAAGTCACAAAAAAAGCATACTTACCAGTCTTCTGCTTAACTTGCCTAGCCAAAAGCGCCAGTTCCTCGTAAGTAACGGGAGGCTTGGCGATCCCAGCCTGCTTAAACAGATCTTTGTTATAAATTGTAATATCCGTTGCCAGATACCAAGGAATACCAAAACTCTTACCGCCAAACGTGCTAGCCTTCCAGATATTGGGTAAATATAGCTGGCGTTCTCGATCGGAAACCTGAGTATTCAGATCCAGCCAAGCATTGCGGGAAGCCAACTGAGAAGCAAAATCGGGATTCAAATTTACCACATCAGGAGCAGTCTTAGCGGAAACCGCCGTCAAGATCTTACTCTCCATCGCCGACCAGGGTATATCCACCCAACGTACCGCCACAGTGGGATTGGAAGCTTCAAAGGCAGCAATCAACTTATTGAAGTAATCTGTAAATTGCGGCTGCAACTGCATCGTCCAGAACTCAACCTCCTGGCGATCGGTCCGGGCTTGTCTAGTTCCTGTATTCCCAGTACTACAACTGACCGCCCAGCACAGCAGCAATCCCAACAAAGCAAAAATTCCCAAATGTTTCCAGGTTTTATATCGGCTCAGCACAAGGTTCAGATCCTAAACAGACAAACGCAGTAATCCTAGACTAAATTGGTGATTAGCAGGTACATTGCCTTAATCTACCTCAAGACAATTTTTCAGCCACCGCCTGATTATTCATAGACTAAAACGGACTACAACAGTGGTTAACGCCTTTAAGAATTTATTTTCCAAGCGCAAACCGGGAATTGCGATCGAATTAGCCCCCGAACGCATAAATATTGCCCAACTGCGTAAGCAAGGTCAAGGCTTCAAACTTGTAACACTGCACTCCGTCGAAGTTCCCGAAGGAGTCTTTCAAGAAGGACAGATTATCGACCCGCCGACAATGGCGGAAATCATCCAGACAGCGCTGGCAGATAAAAAAATTAAAGCCACTCGCGTCGCCTCAGCCATACCGGGATCGGCAGGAGCAATTGTGAGAATTATTCCAGTTCCGGCAGAACTAGATGAACGAGAACTCCGGGATATGGTATTAAATCATGAAGCAAGTCTCTACTTACCATTTCCTCGCGAAGAAGCCGATGTGGATTATCAGAAACTCGGTTTCTTCACCGATGAAGATGGCATAGAAAAAGTACAAGTGATGCTAGCCGCAGTCCGCGAAGAAGTAACTCGAACTTATATCGAGACTTTTAAGCAAGCTGGATTGCAGCTCGACGTGCTGGAAATTAACAGTTTTGCTCTGATTCGGACAATTCGAGAGCAACTGCGACAATTTTCTTCTCAAGAAGCCGCCGTGCTAGTAAACATTGAATTCGAGAGTACCGAAATAGCGATTATTGTAGATGGTGTACCCCAATTTTCTCGCACCGTTGCGATCGGGATGTATCAAATTCAAAGCGCCCTCAGCCGCGCCATGAATTTACCCGCCTCTCGGAACACCGATTTGCTCAGAGGGATGACAATTCCCACCGCGCCGGTGGATACTGTGCGGAGTGGCTCAACCGGGCTCAATCCGGGAATGTCCGCTATGATGAGAGTCTTGGGAGAACTAGCCGACGAACTGCGCCGCTCGATCGATTTTTATCTCAATCAAAGCAACAATTTGGAAGTAGCCCAGTTGCTACTTGCAGGTCCAGGCGGCGGCATCGGACAGCTGGATGAATTTTTCACATCCCGGTTAAGTTTGCCAACGACTCAAGTAGACCCGGTGGCGGCATTATCCTTGGAAGTGACCGAAGAGATCCCCGCAGTGCAACGACCTGGATTGGGAGTTGTCCTGGGTTTAGGATTACGAGAGGTTTAACAAAATGTATAGCCTAGAAATTAATTTTCTCAAAGACGGTCACGTTCAGCAACCAGCAGATAACACTGCTAGGCCCAAAAAGTCAGTACCCGTCAACGACAGGTTACTGATGTTGGCGGGAATAGGGGTTGGCGTACTTTTGCCAGTAGCGGTTGGAGGTGCCTGGTTCTTCCTACAAGGCCAAATACAACAGCTGGCCGATAAAGGAACCACACTAGATCAAGAGTTGGGTACTTTGCAGGCTAAAAAGAAGAATAGGGACGATTTCCTGGCTCAGGTTAGTCAAATTGAGTCCGAAACCAAAGATTTAGTAACTGTATTCGATCAAATGAAGCCTTGGTCTGCCATGCTACAGGATGTTCGCGATCGCCTGCCAGTAGGAGTGCAAGTTACAACAGTTACGCAAACCAAACCCCCTGTCACCACAGCCCCACCGCCTCCCCCTGCTGGCACGGTTGCCCTGGCAGTCCCACCCCCACCCACCACAGACAAAATTGAGATTGCCGGAGTCGCCAATTCCTTCAGTAATGTGAACGATTTAGTGCTGACACTCCAGAAATCCTCATTTTTCAAAGATATCGACACCAAGCTCGTATCGGCTGCGTTGATCGATAATCCCATCCAATTGTACTTACCTCCATCCCAAATCAGGTCTGGCAGTAGTTCTGGACAACCGCCCAAACTACCGAGAGTAGTGCAATTTAAAATTGAAACTTACCTCAGTGAAAAGCCAGCTTCCGCTATGCTCAAAGAGCTGGAAAGCAAAGGTGCATTGGGACTGGTAACTCGCATCGAAAACCTTAAACAACAAGGAGCCCTTAAACCATGACTGCGTATATGCCCGGTCAAAGCTCAGAGGAGGAAGCTGGGTCTGATGCTCCCAGTCTATTTGGGATTCAGTTCACGCCGCCCGTCATCGGCGTCCTCGTTGCTGTTCTTGGTTTGGGAGGAGCGGCTTACCTGTTTGTGACATTATTAATGCCAACCTGGGAGCAGTTACAAACCAAGAAAAGCGAGATTGAAACCAAAGAAAAGGAAAAGCAAGAACTAGCAACGATCGAGGATCAGGTCAAAGCAGCTGAAGCTAAGGTAAAAGAAGCCCAACAGAAAAAAGCCGGAGTTACGGCTTTGTTTGCCAATCCAAACAGCTTAAGCACTCTGCTACTGGATATCAACAAACGCATTGAAGCTAGAAATAGTACTCTACCAGAAGATAGAATTAAGGCAAGACTGACAAAGTTTGAGCCAGACCCACAAACTTCTGGTATTGTTAATGACAGCTCTTTAGGAGCGCAGATTAATGGTAAAATATACCGTCAAGCGTTCAACGTGCAGATGGAAGGAACCTTCGATCAGACGCGGCTGTTTCTGATCGAGCTGGAGCGCCAGAAGTCACTATCAGTCGTCAAAGAACTGAAATCGACATTGGCAGAATCGACTCAAAGAATAGCGGTAATGCAGCAAGAAGGGCAGATTGTCCCGATCGGCAACCCCGAAACAAAAATTAACACTGCTTTTAAGCTGCAAGTGCTAAGACCGCTCACCCCAGAAGAACAGAAACTGGTAGCACCACCACCAGCGGCAGGGACACCGTCGCCATCACCGTCACCAAAGTAATGGCTCTTCCGTACTTACTATGCTATTTGAGTAGAGGGGGAGAGGGGGAGAGGGGGAGAGTGGGAGAGGAGAAAATCAATAAAAATGTTCTTAAGTGAACAAAAGCATAGCAACTCCGAAAGAGCCACTATTGCAAAAAGGGAAGATTTCAGATTTGCTAGCCCCATCAGGGGCGAGCCATTAACCAAAAATTTTAGATGGGAAATTGATTTCGCCCTACATAGCGAGCCATTAACCAAAAATCTTCCCTTTTAAATCTAAAATCTGAAATTATCGGTAAACTTTCTGGTAAGGCGAAACAGGTTACTCTTAATTTTCCAGTAAAAGCCAATTTGTTTGTGTGAGGAGAAGCGGGTGAAAGAGCATCAAGGACTAGCCGGACTATTAATTGGGGCAGGGACAGTTCTTCTGGCCAGCCAACCAGTATGGGCAGCAGCAACGCAAGTAACGGGAGTGCGGCTAAAACCAACAGATAATGGCGTTCAGGTCATCCTGGACACCCAAAGTGGCGATCGGCCCCAAATTTTCACAGTCGATCGCCGCAACGCATTCGTGGTAGACATCACCAATGCCCAACTGCGCCTCAGAGAAGGCAAAAATTTCATTCAGCCAAACCCAGCCCCAGGTATCCGTTCTGTAGCTGTCACCCAATTAGATGGCAATAGCATCCGGGTGACCGTCAACGGCATCACCAGCCCTCCCACAGGACAAGTTATCAGTAGAGAAGCTCAAGCAATCACCCTTAACTTCAGCCCAGCAGCAGCTGACTTGGCAGCCTCTCCCCCCAATGCGGCAGCACCGCCACCAGCGGCCACCCTTCCATCCTTGGGGTCAACCCCAACAGCGCAAATCCCAACAGCGCCAACCCCAACAGCGCCAACCCCAAATGTTTTGGTTCCTAACCCGCAAATTACCTACGAAGGGGGACCAGCACCAGCAGCCGGTACAGTTCAACCAGTTAGCCCCGCCCCTCCATTCTTGCCCAGAGCAGTTGCGCCACCAGTAGGAGATATATCTGTTTCCGAAGTCGATCCTACTGCCACCGTCATCGATCTCGGCACCGCTGAGCGCATTCCCCGCCTGCTGCTGCGCGACGCCCCAGTAAGAGAGGTTTTATCGCTCCTAGCTCGCGCCGCCAACCGCAACCTCGTATTTGTGACACCTCAAGCTGGCGCAGGAGCGGCAGGACAAGCTCAACAGGGAGCGCCCGGTCAAGCTCAGGGAGCAAGCACCCCACTTGATGGCACAATTTCCTTAGATATTGAAAACGAGCCCCTCCAAGATGTCTTCAACACCGTTTTGCGGATTACCGGCCTGCAAGCCAACCGTCGCAACAACACCGTTTTTATAGGTTCAAACTTACCCGAAGCAGCCAGCAATATCGTCATGCGGAGCCTGCGACTCAACCAAGTTAACGTCGCTGATGCCGCCAACTTCTTGACTGCACAGGGAGCAGAAACGCAACTGCCGATCACCCGCGTCCAAATCCAGACTATCGGAGAAGGAGCTGCTGCTAGGACAGTTGAGATCAGAGAACCAGATATTAAAGTACTCAGGGCACAAAGAGGAACTGGCCCTCTGGTACTTTCGGGTTTGTCAATACTTGCCGATACCCGACTCAATGCCATCACTCTGGTTGGCGACCCGCGCAAAATTGAAATCGCCTCAGCCTTATTGAGCCAACTGGATGCTCGCCGTCGCCAAGTCGCCGTCAATGTCAAAATTCTTGATATCAACTTAAATAACACCGATACGGCTGGCACCAGCTTCTCCTTCGGGCTCGGTCGCAGCTTCTTTACATTTGACAATGGCTCAGCGGTAATAAATTTTGGCGATACCGCACCAGCTACCGCAGAGCAGACTGCTGGTAGTCAATTTAGCCCACCGATCATTAACAATCCCTTTAGTGGAAACAGTCCTTTCTTGGATGCTCAGCAAAACGCTCCCTTTAGCCGAAGCACTGGGTCTCCCGAATCACCTATAAGCCCTATTTTCCCAGGCGTCTTACCCCGTGCCCCCTTTGGTACAAACGTCAATCCCCTTCAACCTGGTGTCAACAGTATCGACGAAACAGGACGGCTTACATTTTCACTGCCAGAACTGTTCCAGTTTCCCACCCGGTTTTTATCACAGTTGCGAGCTCAGGTTATCAGTGGCAATGCCAAGATTCTGACTGACCCGACTTTGGTGATCCAAGAGGGTGAAACTGCTAGAGTTAACTTGGGCGCAGATGTGATTACAAACCAGACTGTCAACCAAACAAATTCTGGTGGCACTGTAACTACAACAGTAAGCACGGAAAAAGGAACTGTTGGTCTAATCCTTCAGGTTCAGGTCAATCGAATTGACGATAACGGCTTTATTACTCTGAATGTGAATCCCAGCGTGACGGCACCAGGTAGTGACACAGTTATAGGCACGGGTGGTGTCGCCGGTGCGGTGACAATTTCATTGCTCTCAAGAAGGGATCTTGTATCTGGACAAGTTCGTCTGCGAGATGGTCAGACGTTGATTCTGTCGGGCATTATTCAGGATCAAGACCGAGCGACGGTCAGCAAGGTGCCCATTTTAGGCGATATTCCTATTGTGGGTGCCCTGTTCAGACGCACAAACAGAACTAATCAGCGCGCTGAGGTGATCGTGATGCTGACGCCGCAAATTCTTGATGACTCGTCTAATTCCCCGTTTGGCTACCGATACAGGCCAGGGCCAGACGTGCAGCAACTCTTACAGCGGGGCGGTTTATCTGCTCCCGGCAACAATCGATAGTCAAAAGTCAAAAGTCAAAAGTCAAAAGTCAAAAGTCAAAAGTCAAAAGTCAAAAGTCAAAAGTCAAAAGTCAA
>NZ_JAIQZN010000209.1 GCF_023333585.1 Argonema antarcticum A004/B2 | reverse complement strand
GACCTTATTATCAACGAGGTCGCCGAGCCGAAACCCTTATCCAATCTACCTTTGAGCTATAGTTGTCTCCCCCCCAGAGATTTGGGTTAATCTGTAAGTAATTTGAACCAAGCTGCATAAGTGCGCTCGCTTCAAAACTATTATCATTCAAATAGCCAGATATAAAAGAGGTAAAATATGGAGATACAGCTTATCCCTCTGCGTGCAGCCATTTGTTCCGAACGTTCAACGACTCTAGATGTTTTAGTCAGAATTACGCCGCCTGACCCACAAAAACAAATCGAGCGACCCCTGCTTAATCTAGGTTTAGTAATCGATCGCTCTGGTTCTATGGGCGGACAAAAAATTGAATACGCACGTCTTGCCGCTAGTTACGCAGTCGAACAGTTGTTACCAACCGATCGCGTTAGTATTACGATTTATGACGATCGGGTTGAAACCCTTATCCCTAGCACCCTCGCCACCCATAAATCCCACCTTCTGCGCCAAATTCAAACAATACATCCTCGTAACAGTACCGCACTGCACGCCGGATGGGTGCAAGGAGGAATTCAAGTCAGCCAACACCTCAAGCCAGAACATTTAAATCGAGTCATTTTATTATCAGATGGACTAGCCAATGTAGGTGAAACCAATCCAGATGTAATTGCCTCTGATGTCAACCGTTTAACCAAACAAGGTGTCAGTACCAGCACAATGGGAATTGGCGATGATTACAACGAAGACTTACTAGAAGCAATGGCGCGGAGTGGCGATGGCAATTATTATTACATCCAATCTCCTGAACAATTGCCAAGTATCTTTCAACAAGAATTACTTGGCTTAATGGCAACAGTTGGCACCAATGTCACCTTGGGAATTGAGCCGCAAGGTGAAGTAGAAATGGTTGAAGTAATCAATCAATTAGAAGTCGATCAAAATGGTCGGTTTCGCTTACCTAATTTAATCATTGGTAATCCAATTGATATAGTCGTGCGGCTGAAAGTACCAGCCATGACACAGGAAGTAGATTTATGTTATTTCCGCTTCAGTTGGAACGACCCCGAACAACCACAGGCGCAAAAAATCCGCGTTGGATTGCGCTTACCCGTTGTCACTGCTGCACAATTAGAGGAATTTACGTTCAATTCTGAAGTACGACAGCAAGCGATTTTAATGATGACAGCACGCGCCAAAAAAGAAGCCGTTAAACTGGTAGATGGAGGAGATTACGATTGCGCTACTCAAGTATTGCAGCAAACAAAACAGCAGTTATTAAACAATCCCGATCTTCCCATGAGTGCGCCAGAAGCGGAAGCAATCGCCGACTTAGAAGCACAACTCAAACAGCGAGAATACAGTAAATATCGCAAAATGTCCACTCATCAAAGCTATAGTCGTGGTGGTCAACGCAGTAGCGGTCATGTCAGCCTTTTATACGGCTATCGCAAAGGCCCTGTCTTGGGCAATATTACTGAAGATTTAGGAGTCGATGCGATCGTTAACTCCTGCGATCGCTACCTATCCAATTCCGGTGCCATATCCAGTGCGATTCACCTAGCTGCTGGGCCAGAACTTTTGGCAGAATGTCGCCGTTTAGGTGATTGTGAGGAAGGCGATGCCAAAATTACTCCGGGCTATAATTTGCCAACGCCGTGGGTAATTCATACAGTTTGTCCCCCTTGGCGCGGTGGCTCTCATGGAGAGGAACAGGTCTTAGCACAATGTTACCGTCGTTGTTTGGAATTAGCTTTACAGCATTCGCTGCGGAGTATTGCTTTTCCAGCTATTGGGACGGGAGCAATGGGTTTTCCAGCCCAGCTTGCGGCTGCAATTGCTTTTGCCCAAACCAGTCGCTTTCTTTTAAGATCTAGCGCGATCGGGACGATTGTTTTTGTTTGTTTTGAGCCAGAAATTCATCGTTGCTTTCAAAATGAATTCTTGAAAATTTCTGGCTGGTAATAGACGATCGCAGTGCCAGCCGCAGGGCTAGGTGCTGATGTGGGTGCTGGCCTAGCCGCTGGCGGTTGAGTGTTTCGCCGTCCCGATCGAAAATCCCAAGCCGCTACCGGGTTGGGTTGGCTCCAAAAAGCCAATCTGTTTTGTCTAGCTCCGGCTTCTGCCTGTTGGTACTGACCACGACTGGCATTGCACCCGCTGAAGTATTGGGGATAAATAATCGCATAACCCCAAGGCTGCTGGGCAATTTCGGACGCTCGAGTAGATAGCAGTTGAGGGGGCGACAAGCGCCCCCGACGCCGCCTTCTTACTCAACACCATCAGGCGGCAGAATCCAAAATCCAAAGTCACGCTGCGGGACATCGAGGCGATTGTGGCGGCTATGGGGGATTAATTTTGAGAAACCCATTCTCGCGAAGAGAGAATCTTTCATTCTTAAGACATACTAAATTTCATTCTTGAGATATATTTTGGTTTTAACTGTATTAATACCCGTTTCTATGTCTAAGGATATAAGTTTATTTAATTAAAATATATTAAACTCGAATATCAATCCAAATAGAAACTTATGGCAACTGAGCAAGAACTTCAATCTCTTTTTGATATCTTAGATCTCGATCAAGACGGCAAAGTCTCCATTCATGAGCTTTTTTTGAGCCCTGGTTTAAGTGCGGTCATCTCGGCTGAAACAGGTATCAGTAGTCCCCAGCAATTGCTAGCTATGTATGGAGATGGAAACGGTAGTATCAGCTTT
>NZ_JAIQZN010000073.1 GCF_023333585.1 Argonema antarcticum A004/B2 | reverse complement strand
GCGGTTAAAACCGCTCGTGTCGTTTCCCTCTCAGGTCTAAAGACTCTGAGTTTCCCACTTACCGAGTGTTTTTATGAAAGTATTTGTAGCAGGGGCAACAGGCGAAACTGGTCGCCGGATTGTAAAAGAGCTGGTCTCTAGCAATATACCCGTCCGGGCTTTAGTCCGAGACTTAGAGAAAGCTAGGTTAATTCTGCCTGATGCAGCTGAGTTAGTTGTGGGCGATGTCCTCAATCCAGACAGCCTCAAAACCGCCATAGCTGATAGCACTGCGATACTCTGTGCTACGGGTGCTAGTCCCAGCTTCGATCCGACTGGGCCATATAAGGTAGACTGGGAGGGCACCAAAAATCTGGTGGACGCAGGCAAAGCTAAGGGAATTGAGCATTTTGTACTGGTTACTTCTTTGTGTACCTCCCAACTATTCCATCCGCTAAATTTATTTTGGCTAATTTTGGTATGGAAAAAGCAAGCAGAAGAGTACCTTCAGAAAAGTGGCTTAACTTATACCATCGTGCGTCCCGGTGGCCTACAAAATGACGAAAATCCATACCCAGTAGTGATGTCTGCCGTTGACACGCTGTTTGATGGCCGTATCCCCCGGACTAAAGTAGCGCAAGTGTGTGTTGAAGCACTATTTCAACCGTCGGCTCGTAATAAAATTGTAGAAATTATTGCCAAGGCAGAGGCTCCAGAAAAAAACTGGCAAGAGCTATTTGCCAGTTTGGCGTAATTGAATGGCACGCAATGGTGAGGAGTGTCGAATTTGGTTCAGCGATCGCGTCAGCCTATCCCGTCAGGCTCATCGCCACGGCGGAAGGTTCCAACACAAAAATTGCCCTATTTAGCCTTAAGGCGTCTCCTTGCCGGTAGTGCCGCTGCTTTGGCGCTGATTTTGGTGTTACTAATGTGGTCTTCTTTTCAAGACCGGCAAAGTCACCGTGACCCCACTACCGGCTTATATGGCACGATACCGCTGGTGATGAAAGGGGGCGACCCCTATATTCGCGCTTTGATGCGAACAATTTCTGCGAGCGAGTCGAATGTGCGACAACCCTACTCGGTGATTTACGGAGGGGAACAGGTCGGCGACCTTAGCCATCATCCTCAGCGATGCGTCACAATTGTTACTGGCCCTAACAAGGGAAATTGCTCGACGGCGGCTGGACGATATCAAATGTTGAATCGGACTTGGATAAAGAACGCTAGGCGTTATCATCCTAAGCCGTCCCACTTTTTTTTGTGGACTACCTACAGTTTTGAGCCCGAATATCAGGATGCGGTGGTTTATGCTTGGTTAAGCGATCGCGAAGTCTGGGGATCTGATATTTCCAAGCAGCTGCGTCAGGGAAAGTTGAAAGAGGTGTTGCGGCTGCTTTCTGGCACTTGGACGAGTTTGGGATATGGAATCGAAACTAATTCGATGTCTAAAAATTTACCAAAAATTTATCAGCAGATCCTGCAAGAAGAATTAAGAGCATCTGGGTCAGAGGGGCTAGTGACTAGGGACTAGTCCCTAGCCCCTCTGACCCTAGTCCCTAGCCATAACTCGCTTGCTGACAACGTTCAAAATAAATTTTAGCAACGCGATCGCCCTGATTCTGATGACAACACTCCGCAAACAGCCGCGCCGCTTCAGCCAACTTGCCTTCCGAGTAAATCGCCAAAGCTTCAGCAAACAATTGCAGTGTAGCTAACTTTCCCGCTTTGATTTCTAGCGGGTCAGCATCAAACACCTCATAAACCGTGACTAATTCAGATTTTCCCTTAACTTTTACCGTATCGAGAGTGCGGATTGCGTACTGGAATGGATTTTCTAAACGCGAGTAAGTTTCCTGAGTGATTAATAGCGACACCCCATAATTTTTCGTCAACCCCTCCACGCGAGAAGCTAAATTAACTGCATCGCTGATTACCGTACCATCCATGCGATTTTGACCGCCCACCGTTCCTAGCATCAAAGTTCCAGTATTAATGCCAATCCCAATCTGAATCGGCGCATAGCCAGAATTAGCGCGGTGTTGATTATATTCAACTAGGCGATACAGCATGGCAATTCCCGCTCTCACTGCATTATCCGCCTCGCCGCTAAACAGCGCCATAATCGCATCGCCAATATATTTATCAATAAACCCGTTATTTTCATTAATAACTGGTTCCATGCGACTGAGATAGGAGTTGATAAATCTGAAATTCTCCTCCGGCGTCATCCTTTCTGAAAGAGTAGTAAAGTCGCGAATATCGGAAAACAACACCGACATTTCCAACTGCACTTGGTCGCCCAATTTCACATCAATAATGCTTGATTTTCCTAAAAACTGGAGAAATTGATTGGGGACAAAACGCTCGTAAGCTTTGTTGAGTTGAGCCAACCTTAATTCATTTTTATGGACTTCTGTATAAAGCTTAGAATTTTGAATCGAGATAGCCGCCTGTCCAGATAATACTTTTAATAGTTCTACTCTTTCTGGCGTAAAAACTCCGGCTGTCAAATTATTTTCTAGGTAAACAATACTAATGATTTGAGATTGATTAATCAGCGGCACGCATAAAATTGATTTTGGCTGATTCTTTTGGATGTAGGGGTCGTTGGTAAATTGTCCTGATTGGACAGCATCATCTAATACCACACTTTCTTGAGTTCGAGCCACATAATTAACAATCGAGGAGGAAATTTCTTGACAGTGCTCAACAGGGATTGACTGCAACACAGTGACGAGATCGTCATCGATTGTCCCTTCAGCTTCAATTAATAGTTTTCCCTGGCTTGGCCAAATCAGAGAGCCTCGTTGCGCCCCCGCATTTTCTATCAAAATTTTCATCAAGCTAGACAGTAACTTATCTAGCAATATTTCGCCAGAGATTGCCTGGGAAGCTTTCGTTACTGTGGTGATATCTAAGTTAGAACCAGAACTCGTGGTCGTCACTGATGTCGTAGTTTTAGTGTTTTTATTTCCAGGTTGAATTGCTTTCAATAACTGGGGATATCGCGTTTCTAAATCTTTTACCTTAGCAGTTGCTCCCCATTGGATATAACAATAATACGCCTGAATTATGTAGATTTGAGCAAAATTTTCTTTACCCCATTCTAGGTAAAATTTTGCTGCTAGTTCATTAGCTAATGCTTCTTCGTTGAGGAATTGATTTTCTTTGGCTCCAGAAATGGCGCGATCGTACATTTCAATCGCCTCAGCTTTATTGCCCAAAACTCGATGTTTTTCGGCCTCAACTAAATACCATTTATGCAGATGATTCATCGGAGCATTTTGCGCCCATTGTTTCAGCGTGGTTTGATGGGTTTCAACCTGAGTAAGAATTTCAGCTTGCTCGGTTTCTGGCTGTGTGGGGAAGAGTGCCAAGTGCGTGAGGGCGGCATACAGATGAAAAATGGGAACATGAATCGTTCCCGATAATGCCATCAAATACGGCTTGACTTGAGCAATGTGGTCAAGGGCAGTCGTGTAATTACTAAAGGAGTAAGCAAGCAGCAGTTTTTTGGTGTAGGCAACAGTGATCGCCGTGAATTCATTATCCTGATGGTGCTTAGGAAGCATCACTGTTTCATCGTAGGCAGTTCCCATTAAGCAATCCGGTTGACTAAGGGTTTCCCTCAAGTTCTTCATCGTCTGCTGCGTTATATTCAAAAAACCCTGTGCAGAATATTGCTTCACCTGAGCCAAGGCAGCGCTGTAACTTACTATTTCAGTTTCCCAAGTGTCTACTTCTACCCCACCGAAAAATTTGGCATAAAAGTACATATCTATGCTGTAGCCAGCGGGTAGAAAGTCGCCAGTTTCCATGCCAGCCGTAAAGCCATCTTTTAACGTCGGTATCGTTGCCAAGAGAGATTCTTGGTGATGCTGAATAAAGCCCCCAAACAGAGCCCGAATTGTAGACTTGAATTCCCGCACATTGAACCGCTCCAGTAAGTTCAGTGCCAATTTCCCAAAGTCATAGCCCGTTTTCGCCTCTCCCAAAAATGCACACAGCACCATACCATGAATTGCATATCCCACCGTCGATGCAGGTGCATTCCCAAATTGGAGCGATAAACTCACCATCGTAGAGCTAAGTAGGGGCAGCAAAGTTGGCATTGCTTGAAAAATGGTTGAAACCAACATTCCTAGCAGTTGCATAGCTGCCTGAGTTTGGAGATTAGTCATCACTGGCAGGTCAATCAATTCCCCAACTTTTCTTCCCTGAAGCCGGCTATTGACGGTTTGTAGCGCTTGGCTAATTTTGGCTTCGTCAGGTGTGGCGGGGAGTTCAACCCCTAATTGCCCCAATACATCTCTACCCACTGCGATCGCCTCCAACATCTTGCCTTGGGCTGTCTGGGCGGCGATTAAAATTTCGTAAATTTTGATTTTGTCTAAAATTGTCTGAGCATTCTGCAATACCTGTGTTGCCATCTGTTCCATACCCTCAAAGTCAGCATTCAAATAGGCGGCTTCGGTAGCAGCAATATAGAGATGCAGGGTCAATTCATACTGACTTTGCCAGCAGTTGGCTGCTAGTAGCTCAATCCCTGTTTGCAGATAGATATTTGCCGCAGAGTATGCGGTAGAACTTCTTGCCTTACCTCCCGCTTCTAAGTTGAGTTGGGCTAAGGCTTCGCGTTCGCTTAATTGATTGATTAACTCAATTCCTTGATTCAAATGCCCGACAATATCAAATAGTTTTTCCTCTCTTTCTATGTCAGAATATTTGTGTAGGAGTAACTGTCCAATTTTGAGATGAGTGGCTTGTTTTTGGTTTTCGGGTATTAGGGAATAAGCTGCTTGCTGGACGCGATCGTGCAGGAACTTATAAATTGGATTGGCAACATAATTAGTAGGCAATTGAGCATCTATTTGAATAAACTTATAGCCCTCTGTAATGGGTAAAATAAGTCCTTCTTGCAAAGCTTTCCACAATGCTGATGCCGTTTGTTCTGGTAATTCTTCACTGACTACTGCCAATGTCTCTAAATCAAACTGCGCCCCAATACAAGCCGCCAGTTTGAGAACCTCCTGAGTTTCTTTGGGCAACTTCTGTAATTGCGCCGCCATAAACTCCACCACATCCGAGGCATCGGCAAATGTAACTCGATTAATATCGCACTGCCAATGCCGTACATCCCAGTCAAAGCTAATTTGACCATCTTCATATAACGACTTAAGGAATTGAGTCGAGAAAAAGGGATTACCTTTGGTTTTTTGATAAACCAATTCTGTCAAGGGTTGAGAAGAGGATAAATCACAAATCAGCGTATCTGCTACCAACTGATTCATATCTGCTAAACTTAACGGTTGCAACGTAATCGTATTCACCACTGCCCCAGACTTAATAATCTCATCTACTGTCAACATAAATGGATGAGTAGGAGATACCTCATTATCCCGATAAGCACCCAACACCAATAGATGCCCCGTATCCTGCATTAACACTTGTAGCAATTTCAGCGATGCCGAATCTGCCCACTGCAAATCGTCCAAAAACATCACTAAGGGATGTTCGGCAGTAGTAAATACTTGCACAAACTTTTGCATCAGCAGATTAAAGCGATTTTGTGCTGCACTCCCTGAAAGTTCTAGTACGATCGGTTGAGCGCCAATGATGCGTTCTAATTCAGGAATTACCTCAATCAACACTTGCCCACTCTCGCCTACTGCTGTGAGAATCAGAGTTTTCCATGTTTGTAATTGAGCATCGGATTCTGACAATAATTGCCCCATCAATTCCCGAAATGCTTGCACAAATGCACTGAAGGGAATATTGCGTTGGAATTGGTCGTATTTGCCTTTAATAAAATAGCCACGCTGTCGGGCTATCGGCTTGTGGACTTCGTTCACTACTGCGGTTTTACCAATCCCAGAAAAGCCAGCTACCAGAATCATTTCAGCGCTACCTGTACTGACTCGTTCAAAGGCTGCTAATAGATTATCAACTTCAGTTTCTCTCCCGTATAACTTTTCGGGAATCAGGAAACGGTCTGTAATATCCCGCGTTGCCAAGGCAAATTCTTCTATGCTATCGGTTTCTTGTAATTGAACCAGACACATTTCTAAATCCTGCTTGATTCCCCAGGCTGTTTGATAGCGGTTTTCGGCATTCTTCGCCATCAATTTACTGACAATTAGAGACACAATTACGGGAATTTGTGGCTCTATTTCGTGGGCAGGAATTGGTTGTTTGGCAATGTGGCAGTGAACCAGTTCTAAAGCATCTTCTGTCTCAAAAGGTAGTTTTCCTGTTAGCAATTCGTAAAGGGTGATACCGAGGGAGTAAAAATCAGTCCGGTAATCGAGAGTGCGATTCATCCTGCCAGTTTGTTCCGGCGATATGTAAGCGAGAGTTCCTTCTAAAACGCCGGGGTTTGTCAGTATCGGTGTCTCTCGGCTTAGCTGAGTGGAAATGCCAAAATCAATAATTTTTAATTGTTCCGTTTCTGGCTGGTAAACAATATTTGAGGGGTTAATATCTTTGTGGATGACGTTGGCGCGGTGAATTTGCCCTAAAATTTCAGTGGTGGCGATCGCAATTTGTAGAAATTCCTTGAGACTAAACTGGCGCTGCTGCATCCAAATTTTCACGGATTCGCCGCCAAAGTCCTCCACAAACATCACAAGGGTGTTTTGGTATTTTTGCAAGTCATAAACCCGCACGACTCCCGCCTCTTTCAGCTCTTGGGTAATGCGGTATTCAGTGCGGTAACGAGTGAGTTCTTGCGGCGTGGGATAATCTTCTTTGAGAACTTTGAGGATGATGGGTTCGTTATCTTGCTCTCGGATTGCTCGATAAACTAGGGAGTTGGCACTTTCATAGATTTGGGCTTGAACGGAAACGCCGGGAATGTTAAGCATATTTAATTTCTCTGGTTTAAATTAGGTTAAATAATTCTGAAGGTAGATGCAATGTGGATAAATAAAGTATTGTTTAATTTTAAGATAATCCCTGGGTTAAGGGTTTGACAAGGCGCTTGAAACTCTTTTGGAATTTGAACAAAAATTGTTGACTGGGAAGGCAAGGGAGATTCCCGTTGTCTTATGCCCCATGCCCTATGGGTCATGCCCCATACGCTGAGAGTGCCTCTCCTTCGTTACACTGGATTTGGGGGCATATTTTCTCACATCCCCAACGCTAAGGCGGGTAATAGCAGCAGGAAAAGGGCGATCGCATTATGAAAAATTCCTCAATCCAAAAATGGATCGGGCAAGCACCTAAGAGAGGTTTGGCAGGAACTTTTGCTCTGACGGCTAGTTGGTTGATTTTGCAGGGTGTTTTGCTAGGAAGTACCCCACTCCCGGCTTCTGCTCAGCAGCAACCATCCCTGACTTATACCGATTTGCTCAAGAAGATAGATAGTGGCGAAGTCACGAAAGTTGAAATTGACCCAACCCAAAATGTTGCCAAAGTTACTTTAAAGGATAAAAAGCAGGGCACGTCTCTGGTACAGGTGAATCTATTTGCCAAAAACCCGGAGCTAATTAGCAAACTGCGATCGAAGCGAATTGACTTTGCAGAACAGGCATCTGCCGATCGCACGGCTGCTTTGGGGTTTGTGGTCAATCTACTCTTGGTAATGCTGGTAATCTCAGGATTGCTAATGATTTTGCGGAGATCTGCCAATGCGTCCAACCAAGCGATGAGCTTTGGCAAATCTCGCGCCCGCTTTCAGATGGAAGCCAAAACCGGCATCAAATTCGACGATGTTGCTGGGATCGAAGAAGCTAAAGAAGAACTCGCTGAAGTCGTCACTTTCCTCAAACAGTCGGAACGTTTCAGCGCTATTGGCGCTCGCATTCCCAAAGGAGTGCTGCTGATTGGCGCTCCGGGAACTGGCAAAACTATGCTAGCCAAAGCTATTGCCGGTGAAGCAGGTGTTCCTTTCTTCAGCATTTCCGGTTCCGAATTTGTGGAGATGTTCGTGGGAGTGGGTGCTTCGCGCGTGCGCGACTTGTTCAAAAAAGCGAAAGAAAACGCTCCTTGTCTGGTATTTATTGATGAAATTGACGCTGTTGGGCGTCAGCGGGGTACGGGCATCGGCGGCGGTAATGACGAAAGAGAACAGACTCTCAATCAGCTGCTGACGGAAATGGACGGCTTTGAAGGCAACAACGGTATTATTATCATCGCTGCTACTAACCGTCCCGATGTTCTCGATTCGGCTTTATTGCGTCCGGGAAGATTCGATCGCCAAGTGATTGTCGATTCTCCCGATCTTAAAGGGCGTTTGGAAATTTTGAAGGTTCATGCCCGCAACAAGAAAATCGCCCCGGAAGTTTCTCTGGAAGCTGTTGCCCGCCGTACTCCTGGATTTACTGGTGCTGATTTGGCTAATTTGCTCAACGAAGCGGCAATTCTCACCGCTCGTCGGCGTAAAGAAGCTATTACTATCCTGGAAATCAACGACGCGGTTGACCGGGTTGTTGCTGGGATGGAACGGACGCCCCTGGTAGACAGCAGCAAGAAACGCTTGATTGCATATCACGAAGTCGGTCACGCGGTGGTGGGGACTCTGCTTCCCCAGCACGATCTTTTGGAGAAAGTCACTATTCTGCCTCGCGGACGAGCCCTGGGTTTAACTTGGTTTAGCCCCGCTGAGGAGTTGGGTTTGGAGTCAAAGTCTCAGCTGCTAGCTGACATCACGGCCACTTTGGGCGGTCGAGCGGCTGAGGAGGTGATTTTTGGTGAGACGGAAATCACTACTGGAGCGGGGAACGATCTGGCGGTGGTGACTTCGCGAGCTCGGCAGATGGTGACTCGCTTCGGGATGTCGGATTTGGGGCCGATGTCTCTGGAAAGTCAAAATAATGAGGTGTTTTTGGGCCGCGACTTTACGGCCCGATCGGAGTATTCGGAAGCAATAGCAGCTCGTATTGATGCTCAGGTGCGATCGATTGTTGACCATTGCTACGTCCAAGCAAAACGGATAATTCGGGAAAATCGCACTTTGATCGATCGCTTGGTGGATTTGTTGATCGACCAAGAAACGATCGACGGCGAGCAATTCCGTAAAATTGTTGCTGAATATATTCCGCTGCCCCAGCAATAGGGAAGTCAAAAGTCAAAAGTCAAAAGTCAAAAGAAAAAAAGAGGCTTGTAGGGTGCGTCAGACGAAATTATAGATCGCTAGAATCAGGATTTCAGTTTCTGACGCACCCTACCATAATGTGCCAGTTGCGTAAGTCCTAATTCAAAGGATTTTTGACTTTTGACTTTTGACTTTTGACTTCCGCGTAGCGGCCCTAGTTTTGTTGCCGATACATTGCCTGGAGAACTAAGCCGGGATCGACATAGGTGTTATAGTACTTCAATCCCCAGTGCAGGTGAGGGCCGGTGGTTCTGCCGGTTGTTCCGACTCGACCAATGCGGTTACCGGCGCTGATTTGCTGTCCTTCCCATATTTGGAGGCCACTTTCGGGATCGTTGAGGTAACGTCCCTGGGGTGAACTGGCGGCACGCCCTTTGAGGTGACAATAAATATGTTGCCAGGAGCCTGATTTAACTACAACTTTAGTTCCACAAAGGCGATCGTTCGCAACTTCCACAACTTCACCGTTTGACCAACTGCGGATGTAGCTACCTGCTGGAGCTGCGATATCTATACCGCGATGAAATCCCCAACCGGCAGAACCATCTGGATTTAATCTATAACCGTAAGCGGAGGAATAGCGTTGAAAGTTTTCGACGGGGAAAGAAGTGTCTCGCAAATTCGATCGCATTATACTATCTGCAATTTCCATTGCTTTAGCTTTTTCTGCTTGAAATCCCAATGCGAGAAATGTTACTAAACCCAAGACTACAAAAAATAGAGTAGTTCCAAAACGGACTAGGCGCTTGCCAGTTTTCTTTGACGGCTTCAATTTTTGGTGTTTGGGTTCACGGCTCAACAACCAAATCAAATGACGCATTATGTTCCCTGCGCTACAAAGCGCGTTGTGAGAGCGAAAGTTTTATCGGCTGTATTCTATCTCGATTACTCTCCTCTGATATCATTTTGGTTGATTACGTTTCGTTAAAGAGAAATGGCTCAAAGTAAGAAAATTTAACAAGCGCGATCGCACGGATCTTTAGAAAATTGCTAAAGTATATATTGCATCCAGTTGAATAGCAGCTTACTTGTAGATGGAGCTAAAGCGATATTCGCTTATCGCCTTACTGGTATTACTACTGTCTTTGCCAACAGGAGTTTGGGGAATGGCAGGAGGTTTCAGAGGAAAATTAAAAGCAAATTAAATTTTGGGGTCATAGATTCCGCAATTTCTACGTTAAAAATTTTAACATTTTTGGGAATATTTATTTGGGGTATTTATCTAACAGTAGGAGTCTGGCAGCTTTCCTTTATGAGCGGTAATACTTCTTACTGTTGAAGTTATAGAAATACGGTTGATTGAACCCATTTTATTGAAACTTGCGATCGCACTTTTATAATAAGGCTTATAAAAGCATGGTTGGGTTGAGGTAACGAAACCCAACCTACAATTATCTACTGACATAATTCTTTAGGTACGTTGTTGCGCTTTAGCGCAAAAGCGCAACAACATACCTTTGACTACTTCACCGATGATTCAGCCATACCGGGAAAACAAACTTTTGTACCGCCTAAACCGCAATACCCACCCGGATTTTTCGCCAGATATTGCTGATGGTAACCTTCGGCGTAATAAAACTCAGGCGCATCAATTATCTCAGTGGTAATCTCACCGTAATTTGATGCTTTGAGCGCTTGCTGATATGCGTCTCGCGATGCTTCAGCTAATTTTTTCTGGTTCTGGGAGTAAACATAAATACCCGAACGATACTGAGTGCCAGCGTCATTACCCTGACGCATTCCTTGGGTAGGATTGTGACTTTCCCAGAAGGCTTTCAAAAGTTGTTCGTAACTGATAACTTTCGGGTCAAAAACAACGAGAACGACTTCATTATGACCAGTCATTCCCGAACATACCTCTTGGTAAGTGGGGTTGGGTGTCACCCCCGCCGCATAACCCACTGCGGTGGTGTAAACTCCCTCCAACTGCCAGAATTTGCGTTCTGCACCCCAGAAACAACCCATCCCAAACATTGCGGTTTCCATTCCATCGGGAAAGGGCGGTTTCAGCGGGTTGGCGTTAACATAGTGTTTGGAGGGGACTGGCATGGTTTCTGCGCGTCCCGGCAAAGCTTGTTCTGGTGTGGGTAAAGTAGCCTTTTTGCCAATTCCGAATAGTCCCATTATTTTTGACTCTGATTTTTGATAGAAGTACGTTACATTATTTAATATAACGCTTCTAGGCAGGCGATCGCACTTTGTGGCTCTTTCGGAGTTGCTATGCTTTTGTTCACCTAAGAACATTTTTATTTCTTTTCTCCTCTCCCCCTCTCCCCCTCTACTCAATAGTAAGTACGGAAGAGCCAAAAATATCTTCAGTGTCGCTTGTGCAAAATATCTATATCAGGACTGAGGCTAATGACTAATGACGCATGATATCAACACAATATACACATAGTTGTTATATATAGCAGTTAAGATATGTTAGGACAGTATTGAAACACAAATACTGACAACTCAAAGAAAAGAACCAGCAAGCATGGTTAAGCAAACCCAAGAAAAACAAATCGAACAAGCGATCGCGCTCTTACAGCAAGCGCTAGAAGTCGATGAACGCAGAAATGATGCTGAGGGTAAGGCAGAGAAATTGCACCAGCTGGCGCTTCTCAAAGCCAATCAGGGAAAAATCGATGAAGCGATCGCTCTCTACGAGCAATGTCAGAAAATCTACGAGCGGATCGGCGACACAGAGGGTATAGCCACAATATTATATCAGGTGGCGACCCTGAAAGCCAATCAGGGACATTTTAAGGATGCCATCCGTTTGTTCGAGCGATCGCTCAAACTGGCAAAAAGCATTGGCGATGAGGAGACGCAGGCGCAAACTCTGCATTCGCTAGCAATGATTAAAGCCAATCAGGGACAAGTTAAAGATGCGATCGCCCTTTGTCAGCAGTCAATTCGGCTAAAAGAAAGTATAAACGATATCCAGGGTAAGGCGGCGACGCTGCACCAGCTGGCGATTCTCAAAGCAAATCAGGGAGAAGTTAAAAATGCGATCGCGCTATTTCAGGAGTCCCTATCCCTCAAAGAAAGCGTCAACGATCTCCAGGGTAAAAGCGCCACATTGCACTGTCTAGCCGTTATTTACGCTCATCACGGACAATTAGAGGCAGCAAGCGACTTATATCAGCAATCTTTGGAAATCAAAGAAGGCATTGGCGACATCGAAGGTAAAGCCGCCACATTGCATCAGTTGGGCGAACTATACAAACAGTTAGGTAGAATTGAGGAGGCGATCGATTTTTATCAACAATCCCTAGAACTCAAAGAACAAAGCGACGATATCGAAGGAAAAGCCACAACAATGGGAATGTTAGGACAATTGTTAGCCACCCAGGGAGATTTTACGACCGCACTTGTATATTTACGTCAAACCTTAGAAATATTTGAGCAAATTCAATCTCCCAATGCAAAAACAGTTAAGGAGATTATTTATGAGCTGCGGCGGATGCAACCTAATTAGTCATCAAAGAATTTTAGATTTTAGATTTTAAATCTGAAATCTGAAATTGTAATTAGGTTGCAACGCGCCAAAAGCAGTAGCGGGAAAATCAGTAAACAATCCATCCACACCGAGATTAAAAAACTGCTCGTATTCCGCTTCTGGATTGTGATTGTAGTCTGGCGCTAAGTACTGCGCTTCATTACGAAACGTATATGGATGCACCAACAAACCCACCGCATGAGCATCCTGAATTAAAGATGTCGGTTGTAACAATTTACCGTTTTCATCCACAGGAACTATCATACGTTTATCCGGCCCAATTCCGTCAGCATATTCAGCGATTTTGACTAATTCATCGGGAGAAGTCATATCTTTATAAGTGCGAACATCGTTCGTTATCGCCAAATCATAAGGTTTACCAGTAGCGCTTAGTAACTGGATCAGCGGCAAATTTGTCATTTTATCCAACTGTTTGAGATTTGCCGTTTCAAACGACTGAATGAAAATGCGATCGTCAGCTTTATTGTATCCGTTAGCGTGAAGGATTTCGACTAAAGGCTCTTCTAGAGATAAACCAATGGCATCAAAAAAAGTCGGGTGTTTTGTTTCTGGGTAAATACCAATAGTGCGTCCTGTTTGGGTACTTTTGCACTTAGCTAAATCGATGATTTCTTGGAGGGTGGGAATGGGAAATTGGCCGTCAAAGGCCCGATCGCGAAACGGCAGACGTTCTTTAGCACGTAGCGTCTTAATTTCAGCTAAAGTAAAGTCTTCAGCAAACCATCCACTTACTGTTTGTCCATCAATAATTTTAGTAGTTTTGCGGTTGAAAAATGCTGGATGTTCATCTACATTAGTAGTCTCAGATATTTCATTTTCGTGACGAGCAATTAGCACCCCATCTTTAGTTGAAACTAAGTCTGGTTCGATAAAATCAGCGCCCAAATCAATGGCTAATTCATAAGCAGCTAAAGTATGTTCAGGACGCAAACCACTTGCGCCTCGGTGGGCAATAATAATCGGACGAGATGCCGTTTCGATCATTTCACCAGCAGTCATTTTCCGCCACTTCTCTTACAGTTTCTGGGTCGAGTTGTAAGCGGACTGCAACTTCCTGAACGCTTAATCCCAGTTCCAGTAGCAAAGGCACCATTTCTAATTTAGATTGTAGTTTGCCCTGTTCGATGGCTTGTTCGAGCGCTTGTTCGTGACCTTCCTTGAGACCTTCTTCGTAAGCTTCTTGATAAACTTTGGTATGTCTGATAAGATCGAGCATTGACATAATTTTTATGTTCATACTATTAGACTAAATTTAATTCTCTGCCGCTTTTCTTACAGTTTCCTCATCAAGCTGTAAGCGGACTGAAACTTCCTGAATGCTTAATCCCAGTTCCAGTAGCAAAGGCACCATTTCTAATTTATTTTGTAGCTTTCCCCGTTCAATCCCTTCTTCAATCCCTTCTTCTTTGGCTTCTTGATAAACTCTGGTTTGTCTGAGTAAATCTAGTCCTAGCATGGCTTCTATTTCCTCTCTACCTAAATTAGGAAATTTGTACACAACTATTGTTTCTATAAATTCTAGCACTTGCCGCTGGATAATGTCATCTACCAATTCAACTCTGGCTTTGTTAATTAGCTCTTGAGCGCGGGTGCTAGTATTTTTGGGAGTCTCTACAATTAATCTCAGGATACCTGTTCCCAGAGACTCGTCGGCGGCGGGTTCTATTTCATTCAGGTAGAAGCGGCGCAGGTGATTCTCCACTAACACGCGATAGCGCGGGTGGCATGGGGTTTCGTTACTGCGGCGATCGTATATAACTATAGCGTACCAGGACGGATTGGCTGGTTTATATTGCCGGAAGTAAAGAAATATTTCGGCGAATAGTCGCTCGTAAAATTCTTCGTCTTTATAACATTGGACTTCGACAAAGTAGATTGGTTCGGTCGAAAACTCTTCTAAAGTTGAAAATAAGCCGTCCAACCGAAAGCCTTGCTCTTTGATTTCAGGGACAGTGAATTCGTAGGCATTGAGGTTGGTGTCAGGCTTGCCGATTAACTCAAAGAATATGTTGGGAAATTCTTTGAAAAGTTGGTAAAAAATGGTGTCTGTTTTCACTTTTTATTTTGATTTGCTATTCAGCGGAAACCCAATAGTCGCAGAAAAGGCACAAACAAATAATAGCTGATACCTAACCAGAAGCCAAGGATGATGCCCAACAGACTGAAAAAGGCGATACAGAAACCAAAATTAGTCCAATTGAGGGTAGTGAAAAAGGCATCAGAAAAACCAAAAATAGCAGTTACCGGCAAAAACTTGATGGTGAGGGTGACCAAACCGACAAAGAAACTGGCTGTGCCAATGGCGGTAAATATAGCATGAACCAAATCGTGACTGGGCAATCTCAATCCCAGAGTTAACGTAAAAGCTGCAACGGCGGTCATTATTACTAAATCGTCAGGTGCTATTACTCCTGAAGGTGCTACTCTTTGCAAAATTAACCACCCAACAACATAGCCCAAGACGCCCATGATTCCTGCGATTAAATATCGCCGCTGCTGCTGACCCAAACTTTTTACCTGGGTCAAACCCCAGGCGGTTCCCAAACCAGCTAATGCAAATACGATCATCTGGGGTTTACTGGCAGCGATCGCAATATTAGCAACCCAGTCGGGCAAATGTTGCAAAATGGGACTGGGCAGCCGAAAATTATTTGAGGTGCGATCGGCTAACCAAAAGCCAATTCCCGCACCCACACCCCCACCAATACCGCCGCCTACCATCTCCAAAAGCGTACCGAAGCCAGCTTTTACCAACTGGATAGTGAGATGGTAAGCAGAAATAATCAACCATTTAAACCATTTCCAACTCAGTGAAATACCAACCAACAAAAAATTGAGGCAAATTTCCACCGATTTGGTCACAATCTTCCAAACAGACTCCGCCGCCGTAGTTGGCGTTATCTGTCTTGGCGAAATATGCCGTAGACGCTTGATAATTTCTCTGGCATTAGTTGGTCTTTGACCCATATCTGGCCGCACCATATCATCCAACAGGGCGGCAAAAGCTGGGCTAACTTTAACATAAGGACGCCAACGTAATTGCCCAGTATTTGGGTCTTCCAGATCGGGAGGATATTTGCCCGTCAGCAAGTGAATGCACGTCATACCTAGCGCGTAGAAATCGGCAGATGGCCCTACCACACCTCCAGCAATCTGTTCTGGTGGACTGTAACCGGGCGAAAATAACCGCGTTGAGCTAGCTTGAGAATTGGAATGGGCTGGGCCTATTTGTTTTGCGCCGCCAAAATCAATCAGTACCAATCGATCGCCCTTCGATCGCCCATTATTAAGGGCCGATCGCAGCATGAGGTTAGACGGTTTGATGTCGCGATGGATAATCTTACGCAGGTGCAACTCCCGTAAAATCTGCACCGCCTGCTTCAGCCAGTTGAGTACCCACGCTTCAGGACAACCTTGGGGATGGTGTTTGAGAATATCCTCCAACGTCTGACCGGATATTTTTTCCATCACCAGACAGGGTAGTAACCGCTGGGGTCGCTCGCCCACCATTACCTGAAAATAACTATCAGGCTCTATTCTTGGTACTCCCGGATGGCGCAGACTCCCCAATACTTGAGCTTCTTGCTCAAACATCGACAAGGCTTTAGGAGATGTTTCCACCAACACCTTCAGCACTCGTTCTGTTTCCGTCTTTCGATCCCAGACTGAGTAGATGGCAGCAAATCCACCAAATCCCAGCCTTTCTAGCGGAATGTAGCGATCTTTCAGCCGCAGCGGTGAGCCACAAATGTTACAAAAATTGTTCCCTATACTCTGAGGATAGGGGCGCGGACAAGCAGGATTGATACAATGGACAGCAGTCGCAACAGATTGTTGATGCACAGCTCAATTAAAAGGCAACTTGGGACAAACAAGGCAACTTGGGACAAACAGCGCTAGAGAAGATGCAGAATGTCTTGATTCTACACGACCCCAAAGGAATTTTTCCCGTTGTCCAGTTGTGGCTTGTTAGATTAAGCAGCCTTTAATAAGGATTCGGCAACGAAATTTTAGATAAAAACTAAGCAGTAGTCCAAAACAAAGACTTGGTTGAAAGTTAGTTTTCTTGTGAACTACCGGCAGAGGTTAAAATTTTTGCTGTTGTTTCGTTTCTTCATCCAGCACGTTAATAACCCGATTGTAAATATCTTTAGCTTGTTGGGGAGAATTGCCGATACTGGTTAATCCCAACTTGCCGAATTCGGAGAGACAACCCATTAAGTGGAACACGGTGCCTGTCTGGGTACTGCTATCAAAATGCAGCCGCTGATGGGCAATGATGTCCATCAAATCGTTTGGAAGCAGACCCCGATAGCGCTCTTTTTGCAAGTTGTCGGTGGCAATGTAATATTTCGGACATCCCTGCTGGCTGTAAAATAAGCCGGTAGCCATATCATAACGACCGTTAGTTAAGAATTTGAGGGTCATAAATGGATGGGTGGTGCCGCCTTTACGTAGGTTGATTTCTATCGCTTGGAGATCCCACTGTGGCTTACCTGCCTTGTCAGGTTGGCGAACGGCGATAAAATCAACGGCAAAGCGTTCTAACGCTCCTTTTTCGGCCAGATTTCGACCAACCCGCAATCCGAATTGCTGCAATTGCAAGCGGTAAGTTTCGTCTCCTGGGAAATAGCAACCCAAGTAAATTTGACCGCCGGAACCACCTAAAATTTGATCGTGAGTGGAGAGAATTTCTACTTCTCCATTCGGTGCGATCCGACCTTGAACGCTGGGACTTCGCTTTTCTTCTCCTTCAATGAAAGCTTCGACAATTGCTCCTAATTCTGGGATGCGGCTAGAAAAGTTTGACCAAGTTTCATTTTTGGCTTGAAAGCTCAAAAAAGGGAAGCGATCGCAAATAGCAGCAACTCTTTCTTTGTGGGATGCACAACCTGGAGCCTTATGCTGGAGCGGGTTTAAGTCCAGCAGTGCATTACCTTCTCCCGAAAATCCTTCGTTAAGTTTGACTACCATTCGCTGCAAAGAAGGTTGGCGTTCCCACAATTCTGCTGCCGCTTCCGCAAGGTCTTCTGCACTCATCACAAGTTCGCTACCATCTGGATGGGAAACGCCGCACTCAGCAAAGATTTGCCTACTGCCGCTTTTAGTTCCCCAGTAAAGCAAATCAGGATCTGCCGCCAGTAGGGGTACGCCTAATTGGACAGATAAATCTCGCTCTACGATCGTTGAGTTGTAGCAAATCATGAAGGATTTTTCGAGGCGCAATGACTGCCGAATGCGCTCCATCAAGCGGGGCCGGTCTAATATTTTTTGGGTTAGAGGTGTGGTAGAAGAATCGTAGGTGGAGAATAATAAGAGCCGATCGCGAGCGTGGGAAAAAGGGATGCCAGGGAGCAATTGCAGGTAGTAATCAATCACAATCGGCGATAGCGGCTGCGAAGTCACGTAAATCACCCGCGTTCGAGGGCTCTGCAACCGAATTAACGAAAATAGCAACCTTTCTTCATAGTTCAGGAAGCCCTCAATTTTCAGCAATTCTCCCCGATCCAAGCTGAGGGAAGGAACCACCAAGATATCGTAATCAGGATTGTCCAATCCTTCGATCGACTCCCAGCGATCGCGCAATTGAGCCTGAAGAAGCCGAAATTTGTCTGACTCTTTTGAAGAAGAAAGATCCAACGCTTCCATAATCCCAACCCACCGATTCCCACCGAGAGCGATCTTACAGTGGCTGGTAAGGTGAGTAAAATATACCGCAAGGAACAATTATTTCACCGCGAACTTACGCAGAAACCGGGTTTGTGAGGAAGAAACCCGGTTTCTTTGATATTTAAATATAAACTTACAGGGTGGTAACGATCGCTTTTCGTTGCTGGCAGACTACGATCTATATAATTCAAGTCTGTTAACCCAATATGTCTGGCATAACCAACTATACACCGACGCCTGCCGTCAATCAGCCTTCCTCAGAGCCAATTGCAGACGAGACAACCGGACGCGAACAGCTAATTGAGCGGTTACTTTATTTGCTAGGTGGCTCAAAAGAACAGGTTAATCTCTGGCTATCTTCACCACACCCTTGGTTGGGGAGCCGTACACCGATGTCTTACCTGGACGAGGGCAAGATTGAGGTAGTTGAGACTCTCGTTGGAGCGATCGAACAAGGAATTCCTGGCTAAGGCTTATCTAAAAGTGTTAACTGGTAACGAACTCATTACTGCTTTGGCTGTCTTGCCAACCCCACCCGCACAAGGAGTGGCATACCGTTCCGTGCCTGAAAGATTTGCCAACACCCCCTTGTCCACCACAGGCTCTCTCGTAGTTGGTGGAAGATACAACTCACCGCAATCATTTACTCAAGGATTTGGAGCGCTCTACTTAGCTGACACTCGCGAAAATGCTCGTAGAGAGGTAAGAATCTTAGTCGAAACAGCCGCTGGACTACTTGAGGTTCAAGCAGCTACACCACGCACTGAATTCACCATTGAGTACAAGCTTAATTCTGTGATTGACCTCACTGAAGAAAACATCCAAACTGCTTTAGGGACAAATTTGCAGGAACTGACGGGATTATGGCTTGTGACATTTAATGCCAAAGGCAACATCGCCCCAACTCAAGCACTCGGAGTTGCTGCGTACAACTTACAAAGCATCGAAGCATTGAAAGTTCCTTCAGCTTTGGTTTATCCTAACAGCAACCTAGTTGTATTTACAGATAGGCTCTCATCTGGTAGCTTTTTACGCGCTTACGATGATTCTGGTATGCTTATTGCACAACTTCCTTGAAGGAGACTTAAGGCAGAATTAAATGTATCGCTTTTCGTTGCTGGCAGACTACGATCTATATAATTCAAGTCTGTTAACCCAATATGTCTGGCATAACCAACTATACACCGACGCCTGCCGTCAATCAGCCTTCCTCAGAGCCAATTGCAGACGAGAAAGCGGTGGCAAACAGCTAATTGAGCGGTTACTGGTCTTCTGCTAAAGCTGCTCAAATAGAATAGTATAGCTAGGGACTAGGGGCTAGGGGAAGAAGGGTTTAGAATCCGCCAACGTTTCAAGAATTAAGAATGTCTTAACCGCCCTGGCGGTTGCTATAAATACGGAAAGTCAAGGTGCTGAATTTCGGATTCAATTACTAACAGCACCAATTTGAGTAACGCTTAGCCTTCCTTTGTCTCATTCTCAACCAGAGATTTTTGGGAATGGGCGATGACACTGATACTTCCGTCAGACTCCATAAATGCCAACTTCACCTCATTCAGCTTTTGCACGCCCTGCTTGCGAAGAATACTCATCAACTCATCCTGGGTAATCAATTGCTGTGCCATGTTTTCGCGTAGGATGCGACCGTTCATTACCAGGGGCATGGGCGGTGGGTTGAGGAAGCGCTGAAAGCGGGGAATTTTATAGCCAAGCCAGTTTAAAGTGTAGCTCCATAAGACGATCGTGCCCACAAGAATAATAGCATCTGCGATCGCAGTATAATTGCTTGTCATCGCATTTTGGGCAGCTTCGGCAAACAGCACCACCACCAGCAAATCTGAAATCCCCACCGTTCCTTGTTGGCGGTTAGGAAGAAAGCGCAGCACCGCAAAAAGCATCAAGTAAACCAACGATCCGCGCACAACAAGTTCGGCTACTGAGGTACTCGGAACGAATATCCTATACCAATCGACCTTAAACAATAAATCCATCATTTAGGAACACCCGCAGTTAATACTTCATGTCCTGACTCAGTAACTAACACATTATCTTCAATGCGAATTCCAATACCGCGCCACCTATTATCTACCTCCGGTTGTCCTTCTGCTGGTTTCACATTAGGCGCAATATAAATTCCCGGTTCTACTGTCAAAATTTGTCCCGGTTGCAAAATCTGCCAAGTTTCTTCGCCTTGCTTATACATACCAGCATCGTGAACATCTAAACCCAACCAATGTCCGGTACGGTGCATATAATAAGGTTTGTATTTTTCCTCTTTAATCAATTCGTCGATATTGCCTTGGAGAATTCCCAAATCCAGCATACCTTCTACTAGCACGCGCACAGCAGTATCGTGAATTAAGTTCCAAGAATTACCAGGTTGGACTTGGGCTAGAGCTTGCAGTTGCGCCGACAAAACTAGATCGTAAATCGTCTTTTGTTCTGGCGTAAACTTACCTCCTACTGGAAATGTGCGCGTAATATCACCGTTATAATAACCATAACAACAACCGGCATCAATCAGCAGTAATTCATTATCCTGCATTTGGCGATCGTTCTCGATGTAATGCAGGACGCAGGCATTAGCGCCAGATGCCACAATTGAGGGATAAGCTGGCCCTACGCCGCCCCGCAACCGAAAGATATGCTCGATTTCTGCCTGTATTTCGTATTCGTAACGCCCCGGTTGGGTAAATTCCCGTGCGTGATTATGCGCTTCTACGGAAATATTTATTGCTTTTCGCATTAACTCTAATTCAGCTTGACTTTTTACCAACCTCATGGGATGAAGCACAAAGTTTGAGTCTTCAATAGCGATCGGCCCCGTACCCCGTTTGCCATAAGTTGCGATCAACCCCCGCCAGTGTTTGAGGATAGTATTGTTGAATTTTTCATCCCGTCCCAGATGATAATAAATGCGATCGGCCTTTTCCAGATACTTGGGCAGCTTTTCATTCAATTCTGCAATAGAATAAGCTTCATCTGCCCCATATAGTTCCTTCGCTGCTTCCACACCAACGCGGTATCCCGTCCACGTTTCCTTTTCTGGATCTTTCGGCTGGACAAACAGAACGAAGCGATGTTCTGAATGATGCGGTGCCAAAACTACTACCGCTTCCGGTTCGTTAAACCCAGTCAAGTAGAAAAAATCGCTATCCTGTCGAAAATTGTATTCTACATCATTGTGCATCACGGCAGTTGTAGCACTGCGGAATATTGCTGTGCTATTGCCAATCTTAGCCATCAATTGTTCGCGACGCTGGCGATATTCTGCTTGCATAATTGTTTAGCTTTGTTTTCTTTCCATTCTGCTAAAGTAGTTTACTATAGCTAGGGGCTAGGGGCTAGGGGCTAGGGGCTAGGGAAGAGGGGAGAGGGAAAAGTTTACTCCGTAAGGGATTTGGAAAAGAAGTAAGAGTTGGAGTTGCCTTAACCGACGAGAGCGGTTGCTATATACAGTACGGATATCTAATTTTGGGTTAGGAAAAATTACTGCCAAAAATAAGGGCGACCTCGATATGTATCTAGTCGCTGACACAAAAAAATTAGGCGATTTTTCGGGGTATTTAGCCTGCGAAGGCAGGCTTTGTTTGTGTAGTCGCGACTTTAGTCGTTAGGCGATTTCTAAAATTTGTAACTAAAAACTTTGATCGCAGTACCATTCGCTGGCAAATCAGCAGAAGTAAGCGTAAAGGTATCGCTATTATTACGGAGTACCGTCATACCATCCATCAACTTCAGAAAGTCGTCGAGAGACACAATATCGCAACTATCGGGATTGGGATCGGCTGCTTGCGTGCGGTAATGGGTGGGAATCACCAGCTTCGGGTTAAGGGTTTGGATCGCCTGTTTTGCTTCCTGGGGCGTATAAGCTTTAGCTCCACCACCGACAGGGATTAGCAGCACATCGGGACGGCCCATCAAAATTTTCTGCTCAAGCTCAATCGGCGCAGCGGCTCCACCTAAATGCAGGATATTGATTCCGGCTTGAGTCCAGCGCCAAGCTGTATTTGTACCAAATTGGCGTCCGCCCAATCGATCGTGGTTTGTGCCAATACCTTGGTACTGTATACCGTTGTATTGATAAACACCTGGCTCATAGATGATTTTGGGATCGCCGGGTAATCCTTCCACGGAGCCTTCATCGAATAACTGGCTGCTAATCAGCACTACATCAGATGGTAGTTTAGGCGATCGATATTTAGCCGTACAGCCCAGCGTCCGAAATGGATTTACCAAGATGCGCTGGTTATTACCAGCAAACAAAAAGCAGGTATGACCCAGCCACTGCATCGACAGCGAGCCACCTGTCTGCGATCGATAAGATTGAAATCCTGAAGCCCAGGTAGTTCCTACAGCCGCAAGCAAACTCGCCCCAGCGTAGCGCATCAACTGTCGCCGTTTCATCATGTCTTCTTGCGATCGATAATGGTGATTAACAACTAACTCTAATTAACTTTTACAACCGTTTGAGGAAATTTCTCAGTAACTGTTTCCCAGAAGTCGTCAAAATACTTTCTGGGTGAAATTGCACACCCTCAATGTGCGGATAGTTACGATGCCGCACACCCATAATCGTACCGTCATCAACCCAGGCTGTAATTTCCAGCACCTCTGGGCAACTTTGGCGATCGATTACCAAACTGTGATATCGGGTTGCCGTCAGCGGACTCTCCACCCCCTCGAAAACGCCAACACCAGTGTGATGTACCGGAGAGGTTTTACCGTGCATTAGTTCTGGGGCAGAGACAATATTACCGCCAAACACCAGACCTATGCCTTGATGACCCAAGCAAACTCCTAAAATCGGTAGGCTGGGGCCAAGCTGTGCGATCAATTCTGGGGAAATTCCGGCGTCTTCCGGTCGCCCCGGCCCAGGAGAAATCACTACGCCAGCTGGTTGTAATTCTTTAATTTGCTCCAGGGAAATTTGGTCGTTACGGTAAACCTGAATATCAGCTGCGACGGGAAACTCAGATCCGAGTTCGCCAAGATATTGAACCAGATTGTAGGTAAAACTGTCGTAATTATCGATGACAATAATCAAAGTTTCTGCTCCTGACAGATGTTCTAGCGCAAGTGGTCAGTTGTCAGTGGTCAGTTGTCAGTGGTAAAAATCAAGATTTCCAGAGCAATCATTGGCAATTTTTAGTGGTGAGTTATTTCCGCCATCCTGCACTAGCGCAGAGTCGATTGCAAGAGCGCGATCGCGGGAGGCAGCAGAAGCGCCCCAGCCACCAGCACCGCTGCTAGCGCTGAAATTAATACAGCCCCAGCAGCACAATCTTTAGCAATTTTGGCTAGCTCATGATAAGTCTGCTTAACGGTTAAGTCAACAACCGACTCAATGGCCGTATTCAATAATTCCAGCGTCAGAACTAATCCAGTCGTTATCCCAATCAGAGATATTTCCACGCGGCTTAAATGTAAAAAAACGCTCAACGCGATCGCCACAGCGCCAATAACCACATGGATGCGAAAGTTCCGTTGGGTGCCAAAAGCGTAACTCAGTCCAGCCCAGGCATATTTAAAACTTATCACTAAGCTGGAGGCGACCTGCCATGCTAACTCCCGGTCTCCTAGTGGAACGCGATCGGTTTGGTTGGGAGTCTCTGTCGATATTTCCTCAGACATAGACAGGGAACTGGTGCCTACAATTTTGCTCTTTTGGGCTTTTGTCTTTTTTGATGAAATTAGCTGTTCATTGAATTTCATCTCTCTTCCCCCGTAGAGACTCCCACTGTACCTGTACGTTTGTCAGTGGTGAGAGGAAACGGGGGGCGGGGTCTATGCCACATAGCTGTATCCATCCTTTTTGTGAATAGTTTGACAGTATTTGGAATTAATACCTTGTACTAATCCAGAGGCAGTTGAGATATTGAAAGAACCAATTGACCTAATCGCTACACGCCCTAAATATTGTCCGACTTTCTTCCCAGATGAGACTATCGCCTTTACAATGTCTCCAGTTTGAAAACCTTTGACAAACTTAAATCTAGGAACGTAACGATCTGGAAATCCAAATTTATCGGTTCGACACATTTGGCGCGTTCCATGTCCAGTCGCCTTGATTAATAAAGGCTTGCGTTTACTATTCAGCACACAGCGACAAAACGAATAATTTAACTAGATTGACATATCCTAACGCCGATAGTCTCAAGCAAAGTGGCTTGCCGATCGAGCATCTGGTTTAAACTATCTTCATCCGGGTGATCCCAGCCAAGAAGATGGAGCAAACCGTGGGCTGCTAACCAAGCTAACTCAGTTTGCAAAGGATGGCCCTGCTCTTGAGCCTGCCGAAAGGCAGTATCGATGGAAATCACTATATCACCCAGATACAAAGGTTCGGACTCTAGCATTTCATCTAACTGGGGAGAGTCTACTTCTAAAGCAGCAAACGCCAGCACATCTGTTGGCTTATCTTGGTGACGGTACTGGGAGTTGAGTGTCTGAATTTCAGCATCGTCCGTGAGGCGGAGGCCCAGTTCGTAGGTTTGAGATGGCGAGATATTCGGTTGCAAAGTTTCTAACCAAGCATCAAACCAGTTCTGCCAGGTTTCCCCGTCAATCCCACTTGAGAAGGAAGAGTTCGATATATTATCCTCCACGTTCACTTCTACTTCCACACCTAGTCTTCCCATTCCAGATAAATTTCCTTTACTTAACGAGTCAGGTAGGCAAGACCGATGAAGACGCCCAGCATCCCAATTGTGGTCAGCGCGAAATGTTTCAGGGAAGTGCCCCGCTTTCGCACCATGTTACGCATTGCCAGCTTGACGTAAGTTGGTTTAGGTTCCCCAGCAGCAGGGGGTGTGGGTGGTGTTGTCGGTGAGGCATCTGGATGCTCGGATGTTTGGGTAGGTGAAGATGGTTGGCTCATGTCTATTTTGGATTTTAGATTTGGGATTTTGGATTATAAAAGATAAAGAGGCAAGAAATTCTTCCCTTAAATGTAACAGTTTGTTTAGCAGTTAGTAGTTATAACAACCGATGAAAGTTGGTTAGGAAATTCTGAATTCCACTAAACCGTTCGGACTTCGGCGTGATATAGCAACCGATGAAAGTCGGTTAAGCCATAAATCTGGGGAGGGGGCTAGGGGCGAAGCATTCGGGCAGATAATTTATTGGTTAAAATCAAAGATTTACTACCCGAATGCTAATGAACTCGGCACGCACTCGCGTTCGCCCCTACTGTCAAGAGTCGGCTCACGGCGAAGCCCTTGATTATCAACCCTTCTGACCCTAGCCCCTAGCCCCTAGCCCCTAGCCCCTAGCCCCTAGACCCTAGACCCCAGCTATATGACTTCTGACTCGCCCTCTCCAGAAAATACATCCGAATCGATCGCATCTGAAGTCAGCATTGACCTAAATCAGTCAGCCAAAACCGATGCCCCCTTTCCCGTGGTGGGAATCGCCGCTTCAGCAGGCGGACTAGAGGCATTCACAGAACTGATCGGCCATTTACCTACTGATACGGGCATGGCATTTGTGCTGATCCAGCATTTATCTCCTGACCACAAAAGTCTGCTGTCCGAAATTCTGGGCAGAGCAACAGCAATGCCTGTGCGTCAGGTGGAAGACCGCATGATGGTCGAGCCAAACGAGGTCTATATCATTCCGCCCAATACCCAAATGACCCTGGTAGACGGAATGCTTCATCTGGCTCCCCGTCAGAAAAGCTACGGCAAATATATGCCGGGAGATACATTTTTTGAGTCCTTGGCAGCGGATCGGGGCAATAAAGCGATCGCCGTCGTGCTGTCAGGAGCGGATGGAGACGGTTCGCTGGGGTTGAAAGCAATCAAGGTTGCCGGAGGCGTGACGTTTGCTCAATGTGAATCCACGGCAAAATTTAACAGTATGCCGAATACCGCTGTTGCGACCGGAAATGTTGATTTTGTTTTGCCGCCTAAAGCCATTGCCGAAGAACTGACAAAACTCAGTCGGAGTCCCTTTCTCGTTGCCTCACAGCCGCTCCAGGTCGTGAAAGAGTTGCCCGACCAGGGCGATGCCATGACCACAATTTTTGCTCTGCTCCGAACAAGCACAGGCGTTGACTTCAGCGACTACAAACCGACCACTCTGAATCGACGACTACAGCGACGGATGCTGTTGTACAAGCTAGAAAGCTTGGAAGACTACGCTGAATATTTGCAACAGAATCCGGCTGAAGTTCAAGCCCTGTATGAAGAAATTCTGATCCACGTCACCAGTTTCTTCCGTGACCATGAAGCCTTTGAACAATTGAAAAAGCTGGTTTTTCCCACGATTAGCCAAAACAAATCGAGCCATAATCCGATCCGGATTTGGGTGGCGGGATGTTCAACGGGTGAAGAAGTCTACTCAATTGCCATCTGCTTACTAGAGTTTTTAAGCGAGCGAGCCACTGTACTGCCGATTCAGATTTTTGCCACAGACATCAGCGAAGCGGCAATCAGCAGAGCCCGGTCAGGCTTCTACTTAGAAACCCAGATGGAAGCGGTTTCACCTGAGCGACGAAACCGCTTCTTTGTCCCTCTGGCAAACGGTGACTATCAAATTAGCAGTGCCGTCCGCGAACTGTGTGTCTTTGCTAGACACAACTTAGGTGGCGATCCGCCGTTTTCTAATCTCGACCTGATTAGCTGTCGCAACGTGCTGATTTATTTATCAGATTCGTTGCAGGAACAGATCATGCCCCTGTTTCATTACAGTCTCAACTTAACTGGCTTTCTGATGCTAGGCACTTCAGAAAGCGTTAAAACATTTTCAGACTTGTTTAGTTCAGTCCATGAAGCATCCAAAATCTATGCGAGAAGATTGACCTTGACTCGCCCCTTGTTTTCGTTCTCGACAAATGCTTACACTGCTGTCAGCGTCAATAGTCAGCAGCGAGTGACTGAAAACATCGCCAAGAATTTTGATTTAGCGCGATCGGTTGACCAAGTGATCTCAAATCGCTACGTGCCTGTGTCTGTGGTAATTAACGAGCAGATGCACATTCTACAACTGCGAGGAGAAACCGATCCTTACCTGAAGCTTTCCCCCGGAACAACTGACTTAAACTTGCTGCTGATGGCAAGGGAAGGATTAGCGATCGTGCTTCGCAGTGCGATTTATCAAGCCCAAACCCAAAAGACTCCAGTTCGAGTCGAACAAATTGATATGGAATCGGGTGAGCGATCGATATTCGTCAACCTTGAAGTGATTCCATTCCAGCCAACAGTCCTGAAAGATTTCTACTTCTTGGTGATTTTTGAAGCGGTTTCACCTCCGATCATTCCCCTGGGCCTTGCTACTGGCGAAAGCCCAAAGCCAGCAGACTTAGAGCGTGAGACTGTGCAGCTACGTCAGGCGCTGGCAGCCGCTACCCAAAGAGAACTTTCGGCTCAAGCGCATCTACAAGCGGTGATTCAGGAACAAAACTATCTCAACCAAAGCCTGCGAGTGGCGAACGAAGAAATCTTATCGAGCAACGAGGAGTTGCAAAGTACGAATGAAGAACTCGAAACTGCCAAAGAAGAGATCCAAGCCACCAACGAAGAACTCTCCACCACTAACGACGAACTTCGCAACCGAAATCTGCAACAAAACCGAGACAATAGCGATCTAAACAATCTGATTGCCAGCATCAGTATCCCCATCGTCATGCTGACCAATGATTTAAGAATTCGCCGCTTTACGCCAACGGCGCAGCGACTCTTCAATTTCATCCCCGGCGATGTAGGACGACCTTTCAATGACCTCCGCGCCAATTTTGACGTTCCCAATCTAGAACCGATGATTTCGGAAGTGTTGGAGACGCTCAACACGAAAGAACAGGAAATTCAAACGCAAGCAGGTTACTGGTACAGCCTCCGCATTCGTCCCTACCGGACTACAGAAAACCAAATTGACGGGGTGACAATGGTTTTTTTCGATATTGATGCGCTCAAACGCAATGCCGCCACGTTAGATTTAGCTCGCGACTATGCGGAAACGATCGTAGAGACGGTGCAATTCCCTCTAGTTGTGCTAGATGCCGATCTGCGGGTGAATACCGCCAATCGATCGTTCTACGAAATGTTTCAGTTTTCAGCCCTAGAAGCCGCGCAATTTTCCCTGTTTGGGACAGGCAATGGGCAGTGGAATATTCCCCAAGTGCAATCCGTCCTGGAAGATATTCTGATCGATAATATTCAGATTCAGAATTTTGAGGTGAATCGTTATTTTGAGCAGATTGGGCAAAAAACAATGCTGCTCAATGCTTGCAAGCTGCAACGCCAAGACGAGGCGGCGATGATTTTGCTGTCTATCGAAGATATTACCGAGCGCAAGCAGTTTGAGACTGAACGATCGCAGCTATTAATGCAGGAGCAATTAGCCCGTCAACAGGCAGAAATCGCCAATCGAGCCAAAGATGATTTTCTCTCAAACCTTTCACATGAACTCCGTAACCCGCTGAATATCATGCTGGGATGGTCGCAATTGCTCCGCACGCGCACCCTCAACGAAGCGGCAGTCGATCGGGCCTTAGAAGTGATCGAGCGGAGTGTCAAGGCACAATCTCAACTCATTGAGGATCTCCTTGATGTCTCTCGGATTATGAGCGGCAAGCTTCTTCTTAACATCCGTCCGATCGACTTGCGCTTAATCGTGCAAGCTGCACTCGACATCCTTCAATTAGCAATGGAAGCAAAAAATATTCAAATTGTTTCATCCTTGAGTTCTATAACAGTTCTCGGCGATATCGATCGCTTGCAGCAAGTTCTGTGGAATCTCCTATCAAATGCTATCAAGTTTACGCCTGCGGGCGGACGAGTCGAAGTCACGCTCTTGTCGGTCGGAAACCGGGCTCAAATTCAAATCAGCGACACGGGACAAGGGATTGGGGCAGATTTGTTGCCGCAGATTTTCGATCGGTTCCGTCAAGGCGATTCCAGCACCACCAAAAGGGTTGCAGGGCTGGGGTTGGGGCTATCGATCGTGCGGCATCTGGTCGATCTGCATGGTGGGGAGGTGCAAGCCCAGAGTGCGGGTGAAGGGCAAGGAGCTACGCTGACGGTGTGGTTGCCTTTGCAATCACCGACCCAAAAATCGACACCGCCAAGCGTTTTAAAACCGTTCTTGAACGCCGAGCCGGATCGCGTCCCCTCTCTGGCAGGCTTAAAGATCTTAGCTGTCGATGATGATATCGATAGCCTTGAGCTATTGAAGTTTGTGCTAGAAAACTATGGAGCCCAGGTGCTGACCGCGATCTGTGTTAAAGATGCGATCGCCGCTCTGAGCGAGACTTCCAACCGATATGACGTGCTGATTTCTGATATTGCGATGCCAGAGTCAGATGGATACTCCCTGATTCGACAAGTGCGATCGCTGGGTGCTGAAGCCTCTGGACAAATTCCAGCCATTGCGCTAACTGCCTATGCCAGTGAGCGAGAACAACAAAGAGCGATCGCGGCTGGGTTTCAAATGCACGTTGCTAAACCCGTCGAACCCGTTCAACTGGCATGGGTCATTGCGAACCTGGTTCAAGGAGTCTAATGACTGGACACGACATTATTGCGATCGGCACTTCAGCAGGCGGACTCAAAGCACTGGGCGCGATCGTCGGTGCGCTCCCGGCTGACCTGGATGCTGTTCTCTTCATTGTTCAACACCTTGCAGCCGATAAGCCCAGCATTCTCCCGAAAATTCTGGCAGATGTTGGCTCTCTTCCAGCCTCTCACGCAGTCGATGGAGAGACGATTCAAAAAGGGCGAATTTATGTTGCTCCGCCCGATCACCATTTGCTGGTGAATCAAGACTCAATACGGGTCGTGCGCGGACCGCAAGAAAACCGATTTAGACCCGCGATCGATGCGCTATTTCGTTCTGCTGCTCGCGCTTATGGTCCGAGGGCTGTGGGAGTCGTGCTGACGGGCTATCTCGATGATGGAACGGTGGGGTTGCAGGCAGTCAAGAAACGGGGCGGAGTGGCGATCGTGCAAGACCCGAAAGAAGCCGAATATCCCAGCATGGCAAAGAGCGCTTTGCAGTTTGTTAAGGTCGATTACTGCCTACCGCTTGCCGAAATTCCAGACCTTTTAGTGCGCCTATCGAAGGCACCCGCAGCATCGGAGTCAGCCTATCCAGTGACTGAAGAGATAGAAGTCGAATCTAAGATTGCTGAACAGGAGATGAACACGCAGGAATTTTTGCAGAACGTCGAAGCGATCGGGACTCGAACAACCTACACCTGCCCTGAATGTAACGGCAGCATTTGGCAGATCGGCAAAGAAGCGCCGCTGCGGTTTCGCTGTCATATCGGGCATTCCTTTACGGCGAATATCTTTCTATCAGAGCAAACCCAGAATATAGAAAACGCTCTTTGGTCGGCGGTTCGGGCAATGGAGGAAAAGGTGACGTTTTCGCGTCAAATGGCAGAGCGGATGGGAAATTATAAACTACAAAAGGCAGCCGAAAAATACGAAGATCATGCAAAGCGCTTGGATGAGGAGGTGTCGCTGATTCGAGACATCATTCTCAAGGGCTTTGGGACAAAACGGACTATTGCCGAAGACGAGTCAGGTCAACCAGAGTAATTGGGGTCGGGGAATGGCGGGGTAGTTTGGTTTGGGTGAGGATTTCTTTCATGGCAGTTTTATTGGAGTACTGCTCTCCACCAGTTGATTTTCCTGACGGAGATAAGCTTGGATATATGGGTCGAGTTCGCCGTTCATCACATCTGTAATGCCAGTAGTTTCCACCCCAGTACGCAGATCCTTCACCAGTTGGTACGGATGAAACACATAGTTGCGGATCTGGTTGCCCCAAGCCGCTTCTACCATATCGCCCCGAATTTCGGCTATTTCTTGAGCCTTTTGCTCTTGAGCGATAATCAGCAGCTTTGCTTTGAGTCTGGCGAGAGCTTTCTCCTTGTTTTGCAGCTGAGAACGTTCCTCGGTACAGCGCACAGCTAAGCCAGTGGGAATGTGCTTAATTTGCACGGCAGTTTCCACTTTGTTGACATTTTGCCCGCCCTTACCGCCGGAACGAGTCGTGGTAATTTCTAAATCCTTATCCGGAATGTCAAGTTCGACGGAGTGATCCAGAAGGGGCATAATTTCCACGCCTGCAAAGCTGGTTTGCCGTTTACCATTAGCGTTGAAGGGGGAAATCCGCACCAAGCGATGCGTTCCTTTCTCAGCTTTCAGGTAGCCATAGGCATAGCGACCTTCAATTTCCAGAGTCACAGACTTAATCCCAGCTTCTTCCCCTGGGGAAATTTCGGCCAAGTGTACTTTGTAACCGTGGCTTTCTCCCCAACGGGTATACATCCGCAGCAACATTTCTGTCCAATCTTGAGCATCTGTACCACCAGCACCAGCGTTAATTGTCAGGACTGCGCCTTCGGCGTCGTAAGGCCCAGACAACAGCTGTTGCAACTCCCAGCGATCGAGTTCCTGGCTAAGCTTAGTTAGGTTAGTCTCGGCTTCTTCCAGTAGCGCCGGGTCGGTTTCTAACTCCAGCAATTCTGCGATCGCTTTGGCATCTTCCAGGCTGTCTTTCCAATCCTCAAATTGCTGCAAGTGGGATTTGAGGTCATTGAGTTCTTGAAGCGTTTGCTGGGCAGAGGTTTGGTCGTTCCAAAACTCCGGTTGAGCTGCCAATTGCTCCAAATCTTGAATTTTCGCTGTCAGCGCCGGTACGTCAAAGATAGTCCTGAGTTTTACCCAGGCGCTGAGACAACGATTCGACTTCGCGTTTGATATCTAGTACTTCAATCATGGTTAGCGTTTTCTTTCAGAGGTACGATGCCTGCGATCGCACTACTCTCCATTTTAGACTATTTTAACCACTCCCTCGCTTAAAGCAGAAAGGCAGTTTGTCATCCCTTACTATAATTCCAATTCAATAATCCGATGAAACCGGGAATATGCGGGTTATCACAACAAAATATCGACCTTGACAACCAAAGAACCCCGGTTTATCATTTTTCAGCAGAATACCCCATCTATGTACTCATAGGTGGGGATGAATGCTGTCTTAGACTTCTGGTAAAAACCTAATAGGCTCACGCAAGATATCAGCCATAGACACGCCACGTTTTTCCGCTTCTGCCTTAATTTTGGCATACTCCTTCTCTTTTAATCTAATTTCTAATCTTAACATTCTAGCCATTGACATCACCGTAACTTGTCCGTACAATAAATATAATACATCAAGTTTAGATACTTATGTTACTGGCTCATCAATCCAAACTACAGCCTAACCAAACACAAATTGCAGCAATGGAGCGTTGTTTGCATCTTCTACGCTTGCAATATAACTTTAGGTTAGGAGAAAGGATTGAAGCTTATGAGCAAGTAACTCAACCAAAATTAGGAGAGTATTCTGATTTAGAAACTAAGGCTGTAATTTACCCCTTAACCTGTTCAATTAGTAAGTCAGCTTTATACGGTGAAGCTTATAAGACTAACAAGAAAGGTGAGGTAAAAAGAAAGTCTGCGTATGAGATGCAATCGTCTGATTTACCTAACTTAAAATCATTGCGCCCCTGGTACAAAGAAATACCAAGTCAACCATTGCAGCAAACCTTAATGCAGTTGGATGACGCATTTCAACGATTCTTTAAGGGATTAGGCGGTTATCCTAAACCCAAGCGTAGAGGTAAATTCAGGTCTTTTACTTATCCTGCGGGTGCGTGTGAATTTCAGGGGAATAAAGTTAGATTGCCTGGTTTTGGTTGGATGAGATTTCATCAATCCCGCCAATTTCCAGATGGATTTAAGCCCAAGAAAGTCACTGTTAGAAAGAAGACTAATGGCTGGTATATATCAGTTTGCTTAGAAGATGCGACAGTCCCAGCAACACCTCAACCCAATGAGGTTAAAACTGCTGTTGGTATAGACTTGGGTATTAATAAACTAGCATCTTTATCTGACGAGCAAACTATCGCTAATCCTAAATTTTACAAACAGCAGGAGAAAAAACGGAAAAGATTAAATCGTGCTGCCAGTCGTAAACAGAAAGGTAGTAATAAACGTAGAAAAGTTTATGAACGGTTAGCGCGAGTTGAGCAAAAAGTAACTAACCAACGCAATGATTATCAGTGGAAAGTTGCTCATAGATTAACTAAGAAATATGACCTGATTGTGTTTGAGGATTTGAACGTTCAGGGCATGATGAAACGGTGCAAACCTAAATGGAGTGAGGATGAAAGCAGATATTTAGAAAATGGTCAATCTAGAAAGGTAGGATTAAACAAAGCAATTCAAGATGCGTCGTGGTACTCGTTGAAACAGAAAATCAAAGTATTAGCCGAAAGGTATGGTGTTTTGGTTCACGAAGTTAACCCACGTCATAGTAGCCAAGAATGCTCCCAATGTGGTTTTGTTAGTCCAACTAACAGGGATAAAGAAAAGTTTCTCTGTGAGTCCTGTAATTATCATGCCGATGCCGACATTCAAGCTGCGATTAATATTTTGAATCGTGGACTTGAAGAATTAGGAATTAAGCTAAAAATACGGCGGGTCACGTCGAAATCTACGCCCAAGAAGCTTGTTGAGAGACAAGGGAAATCAACAGTAAAACCTGTTGAGTCTGGGAACAAGTCAGATAAACCAGTTGTAGCAATACAATTAAGTTTGTTTGATTTGATGGGGTTCTGCCCGGAATCTCCATCTAAATCTGTGATTTAGGTGGGGTTCTTCAACATCCCAAAAGCCAATACTGAATCGGTATGCTAAGAATGTATAAGCGTTACATCCTTACTACTATCTGATAGTAACGTCATAGACGATTGCTGTCTCTCGTTTCTAAACTCCGTCAATAAATCGAAGAAATTTTTTAAGCCATCTGCTTCATCACCAGAATATAATAGTATAATTCTTGCCCAGGAAGCCGAGGTACTAACGCCAAATCTTTTCTGCAACCAAGGCTGAAATTCGTGAAATTCCTGTTCTTCGTCGCTTAAAGGAAGCTCCATATCCTGACAAGCGCGTTTGTAACCGCACAGAAACATAAATAGCTCGGAGACAGAAGGATAGCCGATATACATTCCCGGTCTTTCTTTGATTTTTTCCAGAAGTTGGTAAAGCGAAATCATGGCCTGTTATCCTTGATATGATATTTTCGTTAAAATTTTTCTAATTCTTGAATAATGAATTCCCCAATACCACAGTAGAAGTCTGCGATCCAATCTTCCCTAGATATTCCTATCGGTGAAAGATTATCAAAAACCTTACCTCGAACTTCTATACCATAGTGTAAGCCATTTTGGCAAATCGTTGTGCGTCCGCCATCCCATCGTTCGCTGAGGATAAAATCTGCTTGATCGAGAGGGCTGATTTTTAGATGGATACCGTTAATTCTATTGGCTTTTAACCATTCTTTGATAGCTTGGGCACACTCATCACATTCTAATAGTTTAAACTGTCCCACGATATTGGCTACTTGTTGATAGATTTCCTCGTCTGACAGTTGTGGGGAACTGGGCATTTATATAATACCTTTGTTTTTGGCTCTGGTAATTGCAGATTAAAGGGTGGGCATTGCCCACCCTCCTGATAAAGTTAATCCAGCTTACCTCTAGTCGCGGCTATTGATCGCAATCAGCAACCGCAAAATGAAGATGAACAAGTTGATGTAAGTTAAGTACATCGACAGCGCGGCTGGCAAGTACTGGTCATCGCGGTAGGTGCGCGGCAAGATGAAGAAGTCTACTACCGCTGCACCGGCAAATAGAAGGACACCAATCCCTGAAATGCCAATTTCTAAAAAGGTTGGGGCGTAGACGCCAAACATTGCCAGCAGGAATTGACCAAAAACAACAACGCATAGGGCAAGAATCCCTATACTTATCGTTTTAGTCAGCGCCATCCCGTCTTCTTCGGATAGGTTGGAGCCTATTTGACGACCGGCAATAAAGGCAATGCCACAACCAAGGGCGGCAATACCAACTCCTTCAATGCCAACGCCCTGACTTCTCAGGGCAAGAAACACCAGCCCGCTGAGGGTGTAGCCAGACAGCAGGCTGTACGTAGCCAGCAGGGGCAGGGCAACTTTATTGTTACCTTGTGCGACAACCCCTTGGGCGACAAAGAAAAGAATCAACTCGACGATGACCGCACCGATGAAGGTTGGGAAGAATATGCTTGGATAGTTACGGATAACTCCCAAACCGCCATAGGTGCCAAGTGCTGTTAAAACCAGCCCGCCGCCTACAAAGGGCAGGGCGTTGGCAATTACGTTGGGGCCAACAAGCGCATTGCCTTTGGCCTCTCGAAACGCTTCACGGAAGTTGCTTGTATGACTCATGGTACTCTCTCACTTTTTTGGGGTGATTTTTGCTTAAAGAGCCAAAATTGCGCTTTAGTCTCATTTTTACTTAGATCCTAAGCTATAAGCCTGGAGAGGGTGGAGGTAATAATGTTCGGTTAACCCCCCGCTTTTACCGAATTACTTGACCTGGCTTTAGGGTGGTTTGCGTGTTTATGCTGATCCTCCGTGCAACCTTCGCTGTAATTTCCGTAAAACAACGATGGTATGTCTCTCGTTATCTACAGACAATGAATTTAGATAGGGTCAACGCTCTAATATCAGTCTACGGAGAGATGACCTAAAGATATTTAGACGAGATGGGTTTTTGCGGCAGAGGATTTTTTATGACAGCAACTCAGTATGATATTAGCTCTTATGGGATGGAAATGATGGTTTCCTACCACCAAAATCCTTCAGTTGCGCGGCGGAATCAACTGGTACGGTTGCACGCTGGATTGGTTCGCAAGGTTGCCCATCGAATCAGCCATCAGTGTGCTGAACCCTATGAAGATTTAGAACAAATTGGTTATTTCGGTTTGATTCGGGCGATCGAACGGTTCGACCCTACTCAAGGATGTGCCTTTAGTTCTTTTGCGATTCCTTACATTCGGGGCGAGATGCTGCATTTTCTGCGCGATAAGAGCAGTATGGTCAAGGTTCCCCGCAGATGGCAAGAACTCTACAACGACGGGGAGAAGGTGCGAAAAGAACTGACAGCAACGTTGGGCCGATCGCCTAAAGATGCCGAAATTGCCCAAATACTTAAAGTATCTGTGCAAGAGTGGCGGGAGAGCCAATTGGCTGCCCAAAACCGCCAGCCTCTAAGTTTGGATGCTACTATTTCTCACCAAGTAGATTCTCCGATGAGTTTGGCAGAGACATTACCTGATTCTCGCTACCAAGCCTTCCAGAATTTAGAGGAAGAGCGGCAACAATTGCAAGGTGCTATGAACCAGTTAGAAGAAAAAACTAGAGCAGCTATTGAGTGCGTATTTCTACGCGAATTACCCCGTAAGGAAGCGGCTAAGCGAATTGGTGTCAGTCCGATGACGGTAACGCGACACCTGCAAAAAGGGATCGACCAATTAGTGTGTCTTCTGCAACCTCAGACTGCCGGTTTAGCAAGCTGAGTAGCCTTACTCAGGCACACCTGGTATAGTCTACAGAGTTGTAAAATCCGTTTTCCTACCCAAGTTGTTCAAAACGCTAGATGCTAAACCCCGACTGCTGATTTCGATCGGCATATCTGCTTTAGTTTCAGGACTACTCCCGTCTTCGCTGCACTTACCGACGCGGATTCTCTGTGCTTGGAACTCAGGCGTTATCTGTTTCTTAGCCTTAGCTTGGTGGATGATGCTTAGCGCCACGCCACAAAAGATGCGTCGTAATGCTCAGCGTCAAGACGAAAGTCGCTTGGCTATTTTAATTTTGGTTATCGCTGCCGCTTGTACTAGCGTGCTAGCTATTGTGTTCGTGCTTAATGTTGACATACTCCCCAGCCTGAAGGCGTGGGGATTCTTTACGCTTCATTGGGCCGTGCTACCGGAGTAGTCTTACCGT
>NZ_JAIQZN010000208.1 GCF_023333585.1 Argonema antarcticum A004/B2 | reverse complement strand
CAAACTTTCAATGAAGACCAGTTAACGACAAATTTTGGGCAGCCACAAAAGCACGGTCTTTGACCGTGCTGAGTATAACTGGTGCTATCCTCACTGGTGCCTGTATCGAAAATTGGATTATTTCTCGAACTACAAAACTAGATGCAGTTGAATGTGATTACATCTATATGCGTCAGGATACAGACGATAATCGCGATCCGAATCGAATTCCCACCCAAGGAAATTTTCAAAAGAACGAATTTATTAGTTTTATCCAGTCTCTTCTGGATACCCTCGACCTTTATCACGACCTCCTCAACCCCTTAGCGGCTGTTATCGTCCTCAAAAAGTTGTCTGAAAAATATCAGGAAACTTTGCAAATCGTTGGTTTAGAGAAGCGAGGCAATGGCATTATTATTAAATTGAAAACCTTTAATTCAATCAACCACGAGGTACTCAGGCAAGAATATTATGCGGAATACGAAGAAGCTTTGAAACAGCCATTAGCAAATCGTCCTCTTTCGCCTGACCATGATTTTATAAACGCCAAGGTTTCAGAATTATCAAATTTAGTAGAAGAAATTAAACGCCATCCCACCACAACTATCAAATATATTTATAGTGATGGAATTGTCATCACTGGCGGTAATGTGAATCTTAATGTCGATCGAACTGTCAGTCAAGGAGTTAACCCATTGTCTAGCGGTCGAACAATTATAGGTTTTGACGATCTTTATCAAGAGGTGAGTATTGCTATTAACCAAATAGGAAACTTCCGCCAATTTTCTGTTAATTACATCACCGTTTTAAGAAAATTAGCAGAAGCGCTCGCCACCGAACCAAACCTAGAACCAGAAGATAAGGTCGAAGCATTGGAACAACTAGAAGTATTTATCGCAGTATGGCAAAACCCAAAAACTGTAGAAACGCAAAAGAATGTAAATATAGCTATCAAGTTTTTTAAAGGTTTGGCATTAGAATTTCCCAACGCTAAACAATTTGGTGAAGCGTGCGATCGGTTATTGCCAGCGATCGCCACCCTATTAAGTAAATAACCCCAAAATTACTTTTTATGCCCCAAGACTTCCACCGCCAGAATCTCCAAGGTTACTCCTTCAAAGGACAAGACCTCACCGATGCCAACTTCTCTCATTGTGAAATCCAGGGAGTTGATTTTACCAATGCTATTCTCATCCGGGCTAACTTCAGCAAGGCCCAAACAGGCATACCATCAGGATGGATAACAGGTTTAGCCATAATTTCCTTCATTTTAGCCATAACATCAGGATTGGTAACATTAACCTTTGGGGGTGGCATGGTTGGAATGATCTTCACTTTTGGAGAACTTCCAATCACATTTTTTACTGTAGTAATGTTGGCAACTTTTACAGTTTTTGTTATTTTTATAAATTCACGGGGTTTAGGAGCAGCAATTTGGGCTTTAATTGCTGCTTTACCTGTGTCTATGGTTCTCCTTTTAGTGATGTCTCTGGTAGGTGGTTTAAGTGGGTTTGTACCAGGAAAAAGTGTTACTGTTGTAGCGATCGCTTTTGTAGGCGGAATAGCTGGAGCGATCGCAGCAGTTATGTGCCTAACGGGAGCAATATTTTTGGCTACATCAGTAACTATCGCCGGGGTTGCGTGTAGGAGTGCGGCAATAATTGTAGCTGTAGCTGGAGCAATAAGTATGCTATTAGTTACGGTTGGAACTGTACCGATGGCAATGGCACAGTCGGGAGGTAATCTTTTTTCTACCGATGGACTTATTGCTGTGAACAAAATTATGGCTGAATTTGTGAATGACAAAATTACAGCTACCGAAACTTGGGCGAAAATTTTCGCTTTAGCTGGTGCTGGTGTAGGTACAGCAACTGTATTAGCAATGATAGCTGTAACATTACCTGCACTGATTTTGGGTAGCTACATTGCTTGGCGAGCTTTGGCGGGAGATGTGCATTATAATTTCATTCTCAGGGTTGCTGTTAATTTAGCAAGCAAAAGAGGTACTAATTTCAGTGGGCTAATTTAACTGATGCTAACTTTACTAATGCAATTCTCAAAAGCGCTGATTTCAGAAAGGCTAATTTAACTCGAACTTGCTGGAGAAAAACTAAAAAACTTGAACGTGCGCGTCTTGATGGTACTTATCTAGAAGATTTCCAAATCCGGCAATTAGTAATTACAGGACAAGGACGCGATCGCAACTTTGATAATCGAAATTTAGAGGGAGTTAATTTGTTAGGTGCTAACCTAGCTGAGACTAGATTTATTGGTGCTAATCTCTGCAAAGCTAACTTACAACAAGCTGATTTATCGGGAGCAATTTTGGTGCGATCGCAGCTAGAACTAGCAAACCTCACAGGTGTTAACCTCACAGGTGCTTGCATTGAAAATTGGGGAGTCACAAAAACCACCAAACTCGATGGAATTATCTGTAAACACATATTTTTAAGTTTTGTCAATGAAGACAAACGAAATCGCCTCCCCTCAGAAGGAGAATTTCCAGAAGGTGAATTTACTCAATTTGTTAAATCTATCTTAGACAGCTTTGACCTTTTTCAAAATCGCGAGCTTAATCCTAAAGCAGCTATCAGCACTTTGCAAGGATTGGCTGATAAATACCAAGAAATTATAGAAATTCTTGGTTTAGAAAATAGAGATAATAATACAGCGGTTCCCGCTGTATTGTGATACACTCAAATAATAAACAACAAAAATATTTCTCAATGAAACCATTTTCAAT
>NZ_JAIQZN010000072.1 GCF_023333585.1 Argonema antarcticum A004/B2 | reverse complement strand
ACTGACCACTGACCACTGACCACTGACCACTGACCACTGACCACTGACCACTGACCACTGACCACTGACCACTGACTGCTGACCACTGACCACTGACCACTGACCACTGACCACTGACCACTGACCACTGACCACTGACTGCTGATGGAACCTTTACTCGAAGTAAAAAATCTGACTTGTGGCTATGAAACCGCGCCAGTATTTAGGCAAGTGAATCTAGCCCTCTATCCCGGTCAATTCTGCGGTCTGGTCGGGCCTTCGGGCAGCGGCAAAACTACCTTAATCCGAGCGATTTTGGGGTTAAATCGACCTTGGGAGGGAGAAATTTTGTTTCGTGGTATCCGCCTCAAACCGGGAAATTCTCCCCCCAAGGTGGGCTACGTACCGCAGGTAGAAACGGTAGATTGGAACTTCCCCGTCACGGCTCTTGAAGTGGTAATGATGGGTCGGTATCGACATCAGCATAAGTGGCCTTGGCTTTCCGCACAAGACAAGGCAGCTGCCAGAGAATTGCTAGCCAGACTTGGTATCGAAGAGGTAGCAGGACAAGCGATCGGTGAGTTATCTGGAGGTCAACAGCAGCGGGTGTTCCTGGCGCGTGCGCTCATTGGAGAGCCAGATATAGTTCTGCTGGATGAACCGACCAGCAGTTCTGACTTGCGGGTTCAGCACGAACTGTTACATCTTTTATCTCAGCTAAACCAACAAGGTTTGACGGTTTTGCTTTCCACCCACGATCTCAATTCTGTCGCCACCCATTTGCCTTGGGTAGTGTGCTTTAACCACAGTTTAATCTGCCAAGGGAAGCCGATCGATATTTTTACACCTGCCAATCTTGAGCGTACTTTTGGAGCGGAAATGGTGGTTTATCATCACGAAGGTCGGGTTTTAATTGCCAACAGCATGACAACCCAATTTCATCCCAACCAACATCTGGAGCATATTGCTAAAAGCTAGAGGAGTGGGGGAGTGGGGAGTGGGGGAGTGGGGGAGTGGGGGAGTGGGGGAGTGGGGGAGTGGGGGAGTGGGGGAATAAAAATGTTATTTTTTTGAACAAAAGCATCACAATTCCTCATAGCCAATCCAAAATCCAAAATCTAAAATCCAAAATCCAAAATTCCCATGAACTGGTTGCTTGAACCGTTTCGCTATGAATTTTTTAGCCGTGCTATCTTAGTCGGCATGATGGCAGGACTGTTGTGTGGCGTGATGGGGGTTTATATTACAACTCGCCGCATGAGCTATATCGCCCACGGTCTGTCCCATGCGATTTTAGGGGGAGCTGTACTGAGTTACGTGCTGGGCTTGAATTTTTATATCGGTTCCGGGATTTGGGGATTTGCAGCTGCGTTGCTGATTCAGTATCTTACCAGTCGGAGAGTTTACTCGGATGCTGCGATCGGCATTGTCACTACAGCTAGCTTTGCCTTGGGAGTCGCTATTATCAGCACCTATCGCAAATTCAGCCAAAACTTTGAAGCGGCTTTGTTTGGTAATGTTTTGGGCGTTTCACCTACGGATTTATGGGTGGTAACGGGGGTTACCGTTGTCCTTCTGAGCTTGGTTTTCTTGTTCTATCGTCCATTGCTGTTCTGGTGTTTTGACCGCGAAGTGGCTCAAGTTCATGGGGTGCCTGTATGGGCGATGGATACCCTGTTTGCTTTGATGCTGGCGACTTTACTGGTGGCGACGCTCAATGTGTTGGGGGTGACTTTGATTATCTCGGCGGTGGTGATTCCGGCTTCTATCGCCCGACTTTTGAGCAATCGCTTTGGTTTGATGATGATTATTTCGGGGGTTTTAGGAGCTGCGATCGCATTTATGGGCATTTACCTGAGCTACTACTTTGATATCGCTTCTGGAGCCAGTGTCGTGCTACTCTCAACTTTGATATTTGGCTGTGTGTTACTTTGGAGGAGCGTTCAACTTCGGCAGAAACGCTATCTGCCACCCCTCCCCTCAAAGCACTTTCAGTAGACCGAAAAGTTTTGCAATCGCGCCTGGATTGTTTGATTCAGATCTTGCACCTTTCTCAATAAGGTTTGAGAAACCGGGTTTCTAGACGAAAAATATGGGTTTTGAGGTTTAGCCATTTGCAAGAAACCCGGTTTCCGATCCTGGTGCAAGGTCTGAATAGACGTAAAAATTCCAGCATTTGTTTAAGAGTAAATATAGTAACCGCCAAGGCGCTTAGGACAACTCCAACTCTTACCTCTGGTCTTTCCATCCCTTACGGAGTCACCCTTTTCCCTCTTCCCTCTTCCCTAGTCCCTAGCCCCTAGCCCCTAGCTATAATAACTTGGATAAAATTTCTCTACCACCTCAACTTTATTCGGCTCACATACTGCCATAATCAATGGAAAATATCACGATCGAAAACCTGGAAGAAAAACTGCGGCACGCCATGCTCACCAGCGATGTTTCCGCACTCGATGAACTCATTGCAGACGACCTGGTTTTCACGATGCATACAGGTCTGGTGGTCAACAAGCAATACGATCTCGAAGCGCACCGCTGTGGAATATTCAGGTTCACGAAGTTGGATATTAGCGATCGCCAAATCCATCAGTATGGCGATTGCGTCGTGGTCACCCTCAAAGCTGAACTTGCTGGAACCCACAACGATCGAGCTTTCTGGGAAACCTATCGCTTCACTCGTGTCTGGGTACAGCGACAGAACCTTTGGCAAATCGTAGCAGGTCATGTGAGTCAAGTGATTCCCCTGTGAACTACTCCAACTAATTGCTTGCAATATAGTTAAAGCTTCCAACTTCACAGGGGACTGTATGTAATAAAACTTTCGTTTTACCAGGTGTTTCTCATCATTATTATACCGGACGAGCTGAGAGGTAATCGGGAGCTAAAGCTACCGACTCAGGCTTGTTCCTGTTCGCTGTCTGATTGGCTGCAATATTGAGGACACCCGACTGTCTGAGAATATTATCAAAGCGCAAGATCGCATCATTTGATTTCTCAGCTACATAAAGGTTGCCACCGTCGAAAGTAATGTCAACTGGATTCCCCAATCTAGTATTTGCCCCGCCGATTTGCGCTTGAACGGCAAAGTTACCGTTTGCAGTGCTAGCGTTGTTAATTACAAAAAGTTGTCCGTCAGTTGGACTCGCGGCACTGCCTACATCGGAAAGCAGCAATGTGTCTGACGATTCCACGTAAATCACCCCGTGCAGGTTAACGGATACCTTATTCGTCCTCGTAGGATCGAAAGGTGTGATTACTCGTGTCGGGCCGCTAGAACCTTGGGTAGCTACATACTGGTCGTAGACGAGTACGGTGCCATCAGTTGCGGCTACGAATAGGCGATCGCTATTCGGTTCGTAATCAACATCCCAAGGACGCCGCCCGCCGAGATTAGTAGTACGGAATACTGGTGCAACATCACCTTGAGCTTGCGTGCTGAAAGCAAGAATACTTGGAGATGCGGCATTATTTTCGGTGACAAATACAAGCCCTAAACCATCTGCCACATCCAAGCCTTTAGGACTGACAAGCCCCGTATTAGCACCAGTAATTGTCCGGTCTCTGGAGGGATTAACTCCTCCACCGTTTCGGCCATCGGCAAGCCGATTCATAATTAAAATACCGCCGTTTGTGTCATTGCTATCAAATGTGATAAAGCCATCACCCGCCAAATCGAAGGTGATGTTTTCCAAGCTTGGAACTGCGTTGGAAGTATTAAATGTTGTCTCGGTTTGCAAGCTGCTGGAAAGCTTAGTCACGAAATCGGTCAAACCTGCTGCTGGGGGGTTACTCGTGGTAAAAATCGCATCGATTATAGTAGCTGTAGTCTCGATATCAGTTACACCGCGACTCGTTATCCCATCACTCACATCCGCCACCAAAGCTTCTGGCTTGATTTCCGCAACGCTGACATCGGGAGCGATATTTCCGCTAGGCCCATCAAAAATGTTCCTGAAAGTCAGAAGTTGATCTCTTGCCTTCTCCGCTACTCGGACATCAGTACCGTTTAAGATCAGATCTACTGGATTGCCCAGCTGGGTTGCTGGCCCTTCAATGGTACGGGAAGGTATGACATTGCCATTGGCGTTGCTGGCGTTGTCTATGACATAAATTCGCCCATCAGTGTTGAAATTTGGACTTTGCGCCATAGTTGCTGCACCAACGTCAGTGACAATCAACTTATTTCGTGCGGGAGAATAGACAATGCCGTGCAGATTGGTAGAAACCTTGGTTCCCTCAGCATTTACAGGGGTAATAGTCCGAGATATACCGCCAGCACCGATATTTGTACCGTCACCGATGTAGTTATCGAAAACGCTGATGTTCCCATTGACTAAGGCGACATATAAGCGATCGCTTTCTTCATCGTAGGCAGCGTCCCAAGGATTCGCCGTCAGGTTTGTAATCGCTACGGGGAAGACATCACCACCAGCGGCTGTTCCGAATACCTTGAGGTTTCCAGCGCCATTATCGGTGACAATCAGAAAACCAGCAGTTTGGGCAATGGCAAATCCTTTAGGATTAACCAATCCGGTGCTAGCTCCTCCGATCTGGCGATCCCTTATAGTTGAAAATACGTCACCGTTAAGTCTGTTGCCTATTTCAGAAATGATGCGAATGGTTCCAGCGCCTGGAGTTACGTCTCCCGCCTGATAAAGATTTCCTAAAACATCAAGCTCAACGCCTTCATTGTTTCCAGCGACAAACCGCTTTTGGACTACCAAATCGGGGCTCGTGCGATCGACATCTCCAATGTTACCAGTACCGTTATTAGAAACGTAGATAGCTGAAGGATTGAGCAAGACATCATTGCCGAAGCGTCTTTCTGCTACACCATATTCAACGTAGTGTTCAAAGGCACTTTCTATTCCCGGACGACCAACAGCAGCCGCTACATCTGGGTTTTGCTGTAGATAAAAACCGTTACTGTAGTCAGCGCTGGGGCTGCGGTTTTCAAATTGACCTGAATTTAAATAGTGTTTGATACCAGTAAGCGAGTCAGTACCGATCGCAGCCGCTACATCAGGGTTTTGGGCTAGATACAAGCTGTTATCGTACAAACGGCTGGGGTTGCGACCCTCAAATTGACCACTATTCAGGTAGTGTGCGATCGCAGTCGTTTGTCCTCTTTCCACAGCTGCTGCTACATCCAGATTTTGCTCTAAATAATAGCGGGTATCGAATACTTGGCTGATATTACGCTTCTCAAATTGACCGGATAATTCGTAGTGTTCAAAGCCACTCCTAAAAACGCCAGCGTTAACCTGCGCTGCTACATCCGAGTTTTGCTGTAAATAAAAGCTATTACTGAATAGCAGGCTGGGGTCGCGACTTTCAAATTTACCAAATGAGTTAAAGTGTTGAAGACCGCTGCTAAAAGCGCCACTATTAACTGCTGCTAGTACATCCTGGTTCTCGGACAAGTAATAGCTTTCACTGAAAAACGGGTTGATGTCCAACATAATAATCAACTACCATTAGGTATAGATCGCGGAAAAATCAAACAGGGCGCTAGAATTGCTGAGGGTGCAATTCCCAAATTAGATCGAGTGGCCTAGCCGACAGCTAAAAACTAAGAGCGGTCACGAATTTGGCCACATGAAAATAATTATCCAATTCTAACAAATTGCGATACCCGTGTGTGTTGGACGTAATTTTATCAAAAATTATCTCTTCTTCTCTTCGTCCATAACTCTAACTTTGGTTAGATGCTATTTAAAAGGGGTTATTATAAAAGTTTCTTGTCTGGGTTTATAATAGCGATCGCTATAGCTAGGGACTAGGGACTAGGGACTAGGGGAAGAAGGGTCTAGAATCCGCCAACGTTTCAGGAATTAAAAACGACCTGACTGACTCATCGGTTGCTATACATTCAATCTAAAATTTAAAATCGGCTGACTGAGACGATCGCACTTTCCCAAAAGCATCATTTTTAAGGAATCGAAACATTGGTGTCGATACAGTTAAGTAAGCCGTACCTCATCCGATCGTAACTAACGAATCAACCTCTGTGAACTTGATTTAATACCTGTTTTTGCTATTGGCTATAGTGATATAATGGGTGCAGATCATCAAAATTTTCTTTCACTTCCTATTCATCGAAATCGTTTTGCTATGCTCCAAAGACTATATGTACACAACTTCAGATGCCTAGAAAACTTTGAACTGACCATAAAGGAGATGCCATCTGCTCTCTTGATTGGAAAAAACGGTGCAGGTAAATCAACTATTGCCTTTGCATTAGAGGTACTTCAGAAGATCGGTCGAGGAATAAATAGAGTTAAACAACTTGTCGAGGAGAAGGATTTCGCTCGTGGAAGATCTGATGTACCGATCCGGTTTGAAATAGAAGTATTACTTGAAAATAAATTATACAAATATGTCCTTGCCTTCGAGTTGCCGGAAAAATTTAAAGAGCTTCGAGTTTTTGAAGAAGAACTGTTAGTTTCTGGAGATACAATTTACTCTAGAAAAGAAGCCCAAGTCACTCTTCGCAAAAGCGCACAAAATAGTGAGGCTCAGTTTCTGGTGGATTGGCATCTTGTTGCCCTTCCAGTAATTCAGGATCAATCAGAAACCGATCCGCTTCGTATTTTCAAGACTTGGCTTGCTCGCACAATAATTTTAGCCCCGATCCCAAACTTGATGACTGGAGACTCCAACGGCGAAACTTTGGAGCCAAAGCGAGATGGTTCAAACTTTGGGGAGTGGTTTTCTGGGTTACTCAGTCGCTATCCCGCCGCTTACACACAGATAGTTGATAAATATCTCCGAGAAGTTATGCCTGACATTCAGGATTTTCTGAATGAACTTATTGGCAAAGACTCCAAAAGCATGATTGTTCGGTTTGAAGCAAATAATGCGAATCTGAGTGTTGATTTTAAGGACTTATCGGATGGGGAGAAATGCTTTTTTCTTTGCGCTGTCGTCTTGGCTGCCAACAAATTTTACGGCCCACTTTTTTGCTTCTGGGACGAACCTGACAACTATCTCTCCTTATCAGAAGTTGGACATTTTGTAACGTCACTGCGACGCTCATTTCAGGGTAACAGTCAAATTTTAGTGACATCTCATAATCCTGAAGCGATCCGAAAGTTTTCAAATGAAAATACATTTGTACTCGATCGAAAAAGCCACTTGGAGCCAACTTTGGTCAGATTACTCAGTGATATACCTGTACCAGGCGACCTCATAAATGCCTTGATTCTTGGCGATATAGAACTATGAGCGTCAATAAGTATCAACCACACCTTCTTGTTTTGCCTGAAGACGATGCTAATCGCCAGATTGCCAATGGATTTATTCGTAACCTTAATAGCAGCGTCATTCAAGTCGTACCGATTGCTGATGGGTGGAAAAAAGCTGTGGATCAATTGACGAATGATTATGCGCCTGGAATGCGACAATTCCCACAAAGAAGGATTGTTTTGATCATTGATTTCGATAAGGATGAAAATCGGTTTAGTTATGTGGAGAGTCAGATTCCAGATGATTTAAAAGAAAGAGTCTTCGTTCTTGGAGTGCAATCTAACCCAGAGAGTTTAAGGAGAGACATTAAAAAGGATTTTGAGGGGAGCGGAGAAGCTCTTGCAAAGGATTGCTCCGACAACACGAATGAATTATGGAATCACGCTCTTCTCAAACATAACAAAACTGAGTTAGAGCGGATGATTTTATCTGTAAAACTATTTCTGTTTAATTAGAGCGTAACGTCAGAATTTTGTCTATTCTGCTCTTGGGTATATTATCCGGAAAATTTTTGATAAAATCTGTAATTAGATATGTTATATGGAAAAAATCTGTAGATTTGATAGTTAAACGACTTCTACACTACACTACTGATGTCTACAATCTGCGATCGCAACCCTTGACAAACGGGATAATCTTCAGTGGTTCGATGCGATCGCCCGCTCCCTGGTTAACCATTCTATAATTTATAAGGGTTTGCAACCCGTTTCCAATCTTTGCCCGTAACTTACCATGACCACCTCCCCTCGCCGCTATCACATCACCACCTTCGGCTGTCAGATGAACAAAGCCGACTCCGAACGCATGGCTGGCGTCCTGGAAGATATGGGCTTTCAGTGGTCAGAAGACCCCAACGATGCCAGTCTGATCCTCTACAATACTTGCACGATTCGGGATAACGCCGAACAAAAGGTTTATTCTTATCTGGGAAGACAAGCCAAGCGCAAACACGAACAACCCGACCTTACTCTCATTGTCGCCGGTTGCGTCGCCCAGCAGGAAGGGGAAGCTTTGCTGCGGCGCGTGCCAGAGTTAGACTTGGTGATGGGGCCGCAACACGCCAATCGCCTCAAAGATTTGCTCGAACAGGTATTGGATGGAAATCAGGTAGTTGCCACAGAACCCATTCGCATCATCGAAGATATCACGAAACCGCGACGGGATAGCACCGTTAGTGCTTGGGTGAATGTGATTTACGGTTGCAACGAACGCTGCACCTATTGTGTAGTTCCATTCGTGCGCGGTATTGAACAATCTCGCACACCAGAGGCGATTCGCGCTGAAATGGAAGAGTTGGGGCGTCAGGGTTATCGGGAAGTAACATTACTGGGTCAGAATATCGATGCCTACGGTCGAGATTTGCCCGGATCGACGGCAGAAGGTCGTCATCAAAACACCTTGACAGATTTGCTTTACTATGTACATGATGTGCCGGGAATCGATCGCATTCGTTTTGCTACCAGTCACCCCCGCTATTTCACAGAACGCCTGATCAAAGCTTGTGCAGAGTTGCCGAAAGTTTGCGAACATTTCCACATTCCCTTCCAGTCTGGGGATAACGAATTACTGAAGGCGATGGCGCGGGGTTATACTCAGGAGAAATATCGCCGCATTATTGATACGATTCGGCGTTATATGCCGGATGCGTCGATTAGTGGGGATGCGATCGTCGGTTTCCCAGGCGAAACAGAAGCACAGTTTGAAAATACGCTCAAAATTGTTGAAGATATTAGTTTCGACCTCTTGAATACTGCTGCTTATTCACCGCGTCCGGGTACACCAGCAGCGCTGTGGGAGAATCAGTTAAGTGAAGAGGTGAAGGCAGACAGATTGCAACGGCTCAATCACTTAGTTAATATTAAGGCAGCAGAGCGATCGCACCGTTATCTCGATCGGATCGAAGCAGTCCTGGTAGAAGACCAAAATCCCAAAGACGCCACTCAAGTAATGGGGAGAACAAGAGGCAATCGCTTGACATTTTTCACTGGCGATATTACTAAAGTAAAAGGTAAGTCAGTGCAAGTGAAAATCACCGAGATTCGCCCTTTCAGCTTGACTGGTGAACCGTTCGCCGGGACAGTGGAACCCCACCCCCAACCCCACCCCGCAACAGGGGGGGGAGAAATACTCCCCCCCCTCTCCGAGATCGGAGAGGGGGGTTAGGGGGGTGAGGTTCCCGATAGCCCAGCAGCCGGACGCTACCATATCTTACTTGGTTTATCATGTTTTTGGTGGCAGCGTACTTTGGTTATGCGATCGCACTTTTGGCTGAGAACTTATCTGCACTGGTTGACTTGGAGAACTAGGTAAATTAACCTGATTTTTATGATTGCCAATTCCTAATGACAACCTGCGTTTTACTCCTGCTATTAAGCTTTTACCGTTCATCACTCCAGAAACCATACCCCATGTAGCTACGCCTGCTAAGAGGCTGAGGAGGATAACCAGGGTGAAAGTATTGAGAGAACGAGGTTCTTGAGGGAGCCAATAAGGGGCGCTAGTTGCGACAACTCCTGCTGCACCTATGCCAAAGCCTACATGGTAGATGGTTTGTTGCAGATTGCGATCGCGTTCTGCTTGTTCGATCTCCACCCGTCCTCGGATAGCATCTAAGGCTTTTTCTAGTAAATCCGATCCATTGGCAAAATAGTCCAAGTCCGCTTGAATTTGCTCTTCAAAAATATGAGCATTTTCGTCTGCGAAATTTTTGAGAAAACTTAAATCTTCTTGTGGGTATTTTTTTTGTATCAGCTTTATCTCTCTTTCATAATTTTGAAGATTAATTTTAAGAGGGAGGCGGTAGTTATCCAAGTCTCTGATTAACTCAACGTAACTAAAATTAAGGCGAGGAATGCGCTTAAGTGCCTTTTTAAATTTTTCTAAATCACTCGAATCTAAGGTTTGAGCATCTGGAAAACTTTCAACAATAGCTATTTCCGTTTCTATTTCTTTATAGCTATTGGAGAGGACTTTATAGACAGAGCGACTTAATTTATATGCCTCGATAATTTTATTACGGTAGCAAAAAATATCAACTAAGTTCGGGTATTCTTCTTGTAATTTTGTGTCGGTTTCAGGAGTGACGAATATCCAAACTAAAACGTGACAATAATTTTCTAATTGATCGGCAATACCATACTCAAAAATGGAACTCCCAAATAGTTGGCCCGATCGGTATAATGGAGGAGTGTTTAATTTGTCAGGAATAAAAGCTCCCAAGCATTTATCAGCCAAAGATTTCAGCTTTTTTTGCTCTTCTCTTGAGTTCCAGAATTGCCAAGTTTTTTCTGGAGTGTACCAAAGAGTTAATAATAAAGTTTGACCTAGAGAAGCGTTAACTTGGCTTGGCATCCAGCATTCGCTAGGATGCAAGCGTTTAAAAAAGTCTATGTCTACGTCAGAAGTTTTAATTCCCTGTTCGTTTTTTTCGGGACGGCGGACATTCAATGCTAAGGCAAAAGTATCGTGAACTCGGACGGGATAAGCAATGCCTGTGATGGGGGAATCTGACCATTTTTCAAAGAAAATGGAGGCATCATCTTCGGTTTGTTGAGCAGAAAGTTCAACTCGATATCCGGGTTTGTCTAAGATATCAATTGTTTGATTAATCCCGAATTCTTTTAAGATATTTTCGCCTTTCTCAAATAGTTCTTTGAGATTATCTTTTTGATCTCCAGATTCTTTTCGCAATTGATAGGCAAATAAATGAACGTTCGGCGCATAGATTTTGGTAGGAGACATAAAAGTTATTTGCCGTTTTCGATATCTTTGAGTTTTTGTTTCACTGCTTCGCTTAATTCTTCAAAGACGTTAGCGACTCCTGTTTTGGGTTGTTGAGCTTTAACTTTGGTAATTTCTCTGGTACTTTCTTCAAATTCCCTAAGCTGATCTGTTATATCTTCGTGGTTGCGTAACCATTCATTAAGAGTTTCCTCTGTATTTTGCCAAGGTTCGCTGCTGACGGATTCTAAGGCTCGATCCAATTCCCTTAAAATGTCTATTTCAATGGGTTCGCTTTCCACGAAATTTGGGAAAGCTAATAAGAGAGAATCTGTAGTCATAGTTTTTAGTTTCCTATAGCGCAAAATGCAGCCCAGTAAGACGGGCTTTCAAATAGTTTCTTGTCAGACCTGTATTTTTTAACCAAATCCTCGAAGTCTTTGATTGACTCTGAATCTAATTTTAATTCGCCGAGCCATTCTAGTAATTTAGATTTGGGAACATCTCGCAGCCAAATTTGGGCGGTGTTGAGGGCTACTGCCATATCAGTAGTTTTCAGATTTTCATAGAATTTAATCATCAAAAACGCCGTTGCTAAGTCAGCGACTGACCACAAACTGGAGAGTACCCCCTGACTACCAGCATACAAAAAGCCTGTAGCCAAGCCAATACAGTCATCACTTTGCTTGGTTGTGTCTGTCAACCCCGTTTCGCAAGCGGAGAGGGTGACGAGGCGACATTTAGGTAAGTTTAGTGTAGCAAAGATGTCTTGCAGAGTTAGGCATTTGGCGGGGTTGGCTTGTCCCCCGGAACGCAATCGGATGGATTTTGTCCCGGTGGGTGAGTCTGTTGATTCCATCGCTCCTGCTAGGATTAGGGATGACATGAGGGGTGTCTGGAAATCAAAGGAACCGTGACAGGAAAAGTGGACGTAGTGCGCTTGGGCGAGGGTTTCTAGGTTGTCGATGAGGGCGGTTTTGGTGGCTTGTTGTTTGCTTAAAATGTCGGCGGGTGTAAAGTCACGTTTGATGATTTCTACTTCTATATCTGTGTAGGCAAGGTCTTCGGTAGGGTTTTGGATGGCAAAAAGGGTGCGGGTATCGGCTGGTGGGCGTTGTCGTTGCTGTACTCGTTGCAGGAGTTGGCAACTGGGGGCGTATCGCACGCCTTTTTTGAAGCAATCAAGCAGACAAGGTTTAGCGGGGGGTTGGAGATGGGGAGTTTCTTGATTAAATTGCAACCAAGTTTGTTGGCTAACAGATAAGGCATGAAGGGGGAATAGATGCAGGTAGCGGTGGGGAACTAAAATCAGGGAGTCACAATTAGCTAGGGTAGGGTGGTTGAGAATTTCATCAAGGCGCAATATTTGGGAAAGACTACTTAGCCACTCAGAAAGATTATTTCGCCAAGTTTTGGTGTTGTTAAATAAGGCTTCGAGATACTGTTCATTCCAAGCTTCTAGCTTGTCTAATTCGGCTTTGTCAAACTCCACAACTTCTAAACTTGACTGGGTGACGATGAATATTTGGAAACTGTCTGTGCCAATATGCCACTCTAAAATAGCGGTGTGGGAATCAATTAAATCGCGGATTTCGGCAACGGTAATAGGTTTGACTTGTTGAGTGAGGGTGAAGGCGGGATCTCCTTTCTGACACTGGGCGAAAACTTTATCAAGTTGGCGCTGATATTCTTGCAGGAGTTCACGCTGTTGGGCGATATACTCGCGGGTGTCGGTGGATATTTCTCTGCTACGAAATCCCTGGAAACTGTCGCGATTAAATGTGCTGCGATTATCTGTTGAGGCTAGTGATAGCTGTATTGATGAGATGTTTCTTCTTAGGTTGCGTAATTCCTCTTTGAGTGAATCATTAGCGTTTTTGGGTTCAAGTTTATCATTTGCTAGTAATTCGACTAAGTTACGAGATTTGCTGCGTTCAACGGTTTCGAGGGCTTTTTCAATTTGTCCATCATTGATGCAGGCTTGCACCATTTTAATGTAGACATCTATGGCGTTCAATTGAATTTCTTGACGGGCTGCTTCGTTGGTTGTCCATTCCCGACTTTGTTCGACTGCTGCTATTGCATCGGAGTAACTTTGCCAAGCTGCTGTCCATCGTTTATTAGCCAAAGTAAATTCACCCATTAACTCCCATAAGTTAAAACATTCTATTGGAAAGGATGTAGGGGTAAAGATTTCTGCGGCTAAGTTAAAACAATCAACCATTTCTTTAAACTGTTCTAAATGCCCATATAAATCCACTAGATTATATTGAATTCCTGCCCAGTGATAATAAAATTTTTCAGGAGTAAAAACTTTAGCCGCTAATTCAAAATTATTGAGCGCCAGCTTCAAATTATTTGCTTTGTCTTCGCGAATTCTCTGTTTATATGCTACGCCTAGATTATTCAGAGTATTAGCCCAACTTTCTGGATAATCCTCATAAGTATAAACTTGTAAAGCCGCCTCGCAACATTCAATTGCCCGTTCGATATTTTCTTCTTTACTTTCTCGAATTCTTCTTAGGTAAGTACCTGCTAAATTACTATAAACTTTTGCCCAGTCTTCAGGATATGCTGTACGAGTATAAACTGTCAGTGCAGCTTGATAATATTTGATTGATTTATCTATATTTTCTTCTTTGTCTTCTCGAACTCTGTGTGAGTATGCAATTCCTAAATTATTCTGAGTTTTTGCCCATTGTTCGGGATTGCCTTCAGGAGTATAGAATTCTAACGCAGCTTTGTAACATTCGATCGCCCATTCAGTATTTTCTGCTTTAGACTCACGAAGTCTACAATCGTAAGCATATCCCAGAGAAAGCTGAGTCATTGCCCATTCTTGCTTGTATTTTTCACGGGTACGGACTTTTAACGCAGCTAAATAGTATTCAATCGCTTCTTCCAGATTATCTGCCTTTTCTCCGCGCAGTTTGTTGTTGTAAGCTATTCCCAAATTATGCTGAATTCTTGCCCATTGATAATCATTTTTGTCGCGGGTATAGACTTCCAAAGCAGCTTGATGATATTCAATCGCTTTTTCAATATTTTCGGATCTTGAACCTTCAATTCTGTAGTCGTAAACACATCCTAAGTTAGTTTGAATATTTGCCCAATCTTCGGGATATTCTTTATGAGTATAGACGATTAAAGCATCTTTTAAAAATTGAATCGCCATTTCAATATTTTTCGCTGTTTTACCCGAAATTCTATTGATATAAACAATAGCTAAATTAACTAGCGTATTTGCCCAATCTTTTGGAAAAACTTCGAGAGTGTAGACGGTCAGCGCTATCTTATTACCTGTAAGAGCAATTTCTTGATTAATTGCTTTATCGCCTCGCGGAAACTCCTGAATCAATCTACTAAAAGTGAAAATAATTTTTGCAAGACCTTGATGTTTTTCTAAGTCTTCGCTTTTTAAATATTCGGTTGCCCAAAGTTTCAAAGTGTACATAAAATCTATATTTAATTGATCCTCCTTTCCTACCAAAAAAGAATACACTTCTTCTTGATTGCCATTGCTTCTTTCAGTTAACGATAATACTTCTAATAAAAAATCAATACAAATGGTAAAGGTCACAGCACCAGTCTGAGTAGCCAGTTGATCCGCTATATCTTTCAAAAACTCTGCTGTACTTTCATATCCTTGGGTAGTAAGCTGTTCTACTACTTGCCTCATCGTATGTACCAATCCACCATCTATCAGTTCTTGATTGGCGTTCAAAATTTCATTTACCTGGGTGGGATAATCCAACAGCATACGAATCAGATTTAGGTAAGCTTGAGTGCGACTATCATCCATTGGGAATCACCTTATCAATTATTTAAGTGTTAGCACATTAGGGTAACTAAGAATCTTAGCATCAGCCGTCAGCAAAGGACACCCCAGAACTCTAGCTGTTGATACAATTACTTGGTCGAAGGGGTCATTATGAAATCCGCTTAACTGTGTTGAATCAATAATAATTGGCAAAGTTAAATTTATCAGTTGCACACCGGGGTAAGCTAAAGCAGCCGACAACCAATCCTCAACAGTCACAGAAAAAATCAAACGATTTTTCTCTATCAACTTTGCTACTTCCCAACAAGAAACAATGCTAACTCCCAAGCCCTGCTGCTGATATTCTTGTATCCATTGACGATATTTTGGAGTCAGTCGTGCATTGTTATCAACCCACCACACCCAAATATGAGTATCAAGAATAATCATTTTAAGCATTCCCAGTCTTCTAATGCCACAGGTTCAGTGGGGTCATCATATTGGCAGACTTTACCCTCTAAGGGATAAGGATTTGAGTCGGGGTGAGGGCGGCGAGGAGATTCAAGAATAATAATTTCCACTGCATCGCCTCTCACAAAAGGTAAATTATCTAAGGTGATTTTGCCATTCTCTGCAAAGGTTGTTTCAATACGATGTGCGTTCATATTATTTCCTAATCCAGAACTTGGTTGCTTTCATTTTAGATCCAAATTATCAGACGGTCAATGATTGCGGATGATTACGTTGTCGCGCTAAAGCGCCAGCTTTTATTAGGTTTCATACTTCTTGTAAAATGCGACTATTCAAACGCTCATATTCATCCTCTAAGAGCCACATTTTAGCATCATCGTAATTGTCAGTTCAAAAATGTACCAAATTAGGGTATGGGTATCTGCTACGACTGAAGGCATCAAACAATCTCTCTGGGAAAATTTCCCCACATTTCTTGTCGGGCTTGGGCGATGTCTTCTTCCGTAATATTTACTTTTAAGTCAGCACACAACCCTTTGACACTCTTTAGCGGTTTTTTAGGCATATTTTTTTGTTGAAGAAATTCAGCAAAATCTAAAACTTCTTGCTGTCTGTCTGGGGGCAATGCCCGCAACTTATCTAAAACAGCTTGCTCTAAATTCATCGTTTATTTTGCTCCATAATTACTCTTAAATAATCTTAACCTTTACAATTGACTATCCAGTTTTTACATTACCGACTTTTTCCTTAACTTGCTCTACTTCTGAATGGTTATCTCGCTGCAAAAACTCATCAAGCAACTCATAAAAACGATAAAATGCTCGTTCTTCATTGTTAGTATAAAACTCGATTATTCTTGCCCATGAACCTGATGTTGATACTTCATATCGCTTTTGCAACCAGGGTTGAAAGTCTCCATAAAATTCCATTTCTTTTTCTGTGGGTTCAACTCCCAACTCTTCTCTAGCCGTTCTATAACCGACTATAAACATAAAAAGATCTGTTGCAGAAGCTCGTCCGATATACATTCCTGGTTTTTTATGAATTTTATTCAATATATCAAAAAGTCCGCTCATCTAAATACTCTCCTTTTTTTACCAAAAACATTTTTAGAAACCGTCTAATTCTTCAAGTATAAACTCTCCTCTACGACAGGAAAAATCATTCACCCAATCTTCTTTAGACAGTCCCTTAGTTGACAAATTATCAAAAACCAGCCCGCGTACTTCAACTCCGTAGTGAATTCCATTCGTTGTAATAGACTCATTTGCACCCCCGCCCCATCTTTCTAAGCGTGTACTTAAGATGAATTCTTCTCTATACTTAGTTTTGAGCTTGAGTAACTTACCCGCAATTCTATTTTCTGCCAGCCATTTTAACACGGCTTTGGCACACGGCTCACATTTAAGGATATCGTACTGGCTGACTATCGCACCAATCTCTCGATAAATCTCCTCATCTGAAAAATCGCTCACTTTCCCTCACACCCTCTAAAATCTTCCATCAAAATCGATCGCACTCTCAGATTGCAAAGGACGCTCAATTTCATCAGGGTCAAGCATCACTTCATCATCCTCATTCAAGTCGAAATTCTCTGGAACTAATCGATCGAAGCTATTGCGGGTAGGAAGATCGGGCAAGTCTCCCAGCATAGCAACTGCTTCAGCAAGTAGATTAAGATTCTCTGGATCGGGGTGTTTTTGTGCCGCACGCACAGCCAAGATGACGACACGCAATCCTCCCCTTAGCCGATCGACATCACGGGCTAGTCCATACATTGCTTGAAAGTCACGTTCCTCAATAATGCGGTACTGTCCTGTTTTTGTCTGGAGGGTAGCGATCGCACCATTGGCGATCGAACTGAGTGCTTCTGCGCCCTGCAAACGAAACTTCTCAAACGATGTCCAATTTGCACCGCTTCGCAACCTAAATTTTTTATTTGTAATCTGCATAGTTTCACCTCTTTACTATATCCTAACGTAAACCCAACGAAAAAACAACGGCTATTGATTTTGATGGGTGGGTGGCCAGAAACCGGATTTTTTCGAGATACTTCCTTACTGTCGGCAAAAATCGTAAAAATTCGGTTTCTTTGGTATTAGTTGCTATACTGTAGACACTCTGTATATACATCCTTAAAAAAGGGTGAAGTGCTGAGAGTAATATCACTAGCTAGAGGATTAAGCTATGGTTGCGACGATCGCCAAGTGGGGAAACAGTCTTGCTGTTCGGATTCCACAGCATTTAGCTAAAGAGATTAACTTAGCTGAGGGTTCTCAAGTGCAGTTTGTATTGATAGATGGTAAGCTAACAATCGAGCCGATAACTCGTCGGCGATATTCCATAGAGGAATTGATAGAAGCGATTACTCCAGAAAATCTTCATAATGAGATTGATAGTGGAGTTGCCGTGGGGAATGAAGTTTGGTGACACAATCAAATCCCTACATTCCGAGTCGAGGCGATATCGTTTATTTAGACTTTGACCCAACCAAGGGACACGAACAAAAGGGACTTAGACCGGCTTTTGTGCTGTCGCCTCGTGCTTACAATGAGAAAAGCTCCTTAGCTTTATTTATGCCGATTACAAAACAACAAAAAGGGTATCCTTTTGAAGTCTCTCTACCAACTACATTGAAAGTTGAAGGAGTAATTCTTGCCGATCAAATCAAGTGTTTAGACTGGAAAGCTCGCGGTGTTCGATTCGTTGAGTCTGTATCTGAAGATGTGATTGAGGAGGTGCAAATCAAAATTGAGCCATTGTTACTGTAAAAGCGATCGGCGATCGCGGATGATATTGAGGATGTCTTTTCTCCAAATAAGCTGCGATCGCTTTTTTCCGATTTGCCCTTTCTGACAAACCAGGCGGCGCATCTTCTAACAGATGTTCGGGATGTCCCCCACGCCTTTCTACAATAGTTTGACGCGGTTGTAAACTCAGCCAGCGATCTTTAACTAAGCGTTTAATCAATTCATCGCTTGTAGTTTTCTCCCTTCCTAGAATTTCTACTAAATAAGCTTCCGTTTCCTTGTCCAATTCTATAGTCAGCATGAAAACCTCCGAATTAATTACCCTAAATTATACATGACATTCAGCATCGATTCATTAATTAACTACAATTTCTTATGCAGAAACCGGGTTTCTGGAATTTTCTAGGTACGTTGTTGCGCTAAAGCGCCAGCTTTTATTAGGTTTCATACTTCTTGTAAAATGCGACTATTCAAACGCTCATATTCATCCTCTAAGAGCCACATTTTAGCATCATCGTAATTGTCAGCGGTAAAAATAACCTTGTAGTTTTGTGCCGGGTTATAAATGCAAAACTTCCCTGATTTTTCCTTAACTAACATCAGGATATAAGGAGGAGATATCAGAGTGTCTGCCCATATTTCCGCAAACTCCCACTCAATTTCTTGATCTGATTCTTGCGTAACTTCAATAGATTTTACGGGGTCTTGTGCGAGGTATGACATGATATTTACCTGTAGTTTTCTTGATTTTTATTTCACCGTAATTTAGAGGTGTCCGAGTTCCGTCTGCTTTTAGTATATAACCAATTGGTTCTGAAAAGTACAATCCATAACGTTCATAATTATCTTCTGCATCATCGTCTCCTGTACGTTCCCCTCTTAGCTTAATTTCTGCGGCTACTCTTTCCATTGTTTCTCTATCATTAAAGAGATGGACAATTCCTTCACTTTCAAGTTCGCTTTGGGCTTTTTGGGTTCCGGGGAGATGTTTATCAATGAGACTGGTTCTAGTTTCCAGGGTAATTTTACGCTCAATTCCACTCATCTTCGCTGTCAAGTAATCATAGTTACTAGGTTACTGGAAATTATACATTACATTCAGCCTCGATGATAGTGCGTAGGTTTGGTTGATTTCAGAAACCCAACCTACGCTTTATAGTGGGATTAATTTTGTGCCGCTTCCGCAATAGTCCCTTCTACTTCAGCCACAGGCAAGTCTAAGACTGTAGCAATTTGTTCTGTACTTAATCCCAGACTAACCATTCTGAGAATTGAAGCTTTTTCTCGCTGTTTAGCTTCAGCTTGGCATTCAGCAAAAACATCTTGATAAAATCTAGTTTTCTTTAAATCACTGAGTTCAAACATGGCGGCAATTTCCTCTCTGGATTTTTGGGGTAACTTGTAAACTATGATAGTCTCTAACAAGTCGATCAGACTCTTTCTGATAGCAGCATTGGGGATTTCTGTTTCAGCTTGCCTAGCTAATTCTCTAGCCAAGTCTGGGGCCGTATTTTCGGGTTCAATTATCAGCTTCAGTAATTTGATTGACAGCGATGCTGTTTCCGGTGGATTCAGTTCATCAATGTAAATCCGGGTGATGTTAGGGAGTGCCAGCATTTGCTGAAAGTGGAGATCGCTTTCTCTTTCAGTTTGGCGATTTGGGTAAATCACTACCAATTGCCAAGGGTGCGGCGGTTGGTATTGTTTTAGATAGATAAATAGTTCGGCAAATAGACGATAGTACAGATTTGGATCGGGTTGAAATTGCACCTCCACAATGTAGAAAGGTAGTTGAAAATCTTCAATAATTGGCAGAAACAAGCCATCTAGGCGAAAGGCTAATTGTTTAACCTCTTGAGAGGTAAATTGGTATTGGTTAGTAGCCTCGGCTGGTATGCCCAAGAGGGCGAAGAACACAAAGGGAAATTCTTGGAAGATGCTGTAAAATAAGCTATCTGTTTTCATGGATTAAATTAAGGTTAGATGATAATCAATCAATTTTAGATAAGCTTGTGCGCGGGTTTCATCCATGATGACCAGGGGGTAGGTAGTAACACCGATATTTATTTTATCATATTCACCAAATTGTCTGAATAGTAGTTTAAGCTTGAATTTTCCCATCGCGGGTGACTAAGGGAAGACTCAAAGATAAAGCAGTCGCAGCAATAATTCTATCTGGCATATCAGGAACCGTTGCCCTGTCAATTTGTTGAATAGTTGCCGAGATATTGCGATCCAAAGGTGCTAGCAGAATCCCCACATTTGGATCGTCCGCAGCATTTAAAACTCGTGTCAGCACCTCACCTGCCAAACGCCCTCGCTCAATTAAGTAAGAAATTTCTACAATTGTAATTGCGGAAAAGTAGATAAAATTTCCCTCATTAACCGCTTGTTCTAATGCTGTCAATGCTGCTGCCGACAATCTTGGCAGTTCAAAAATGTACCAAATCATGGTGTGGGTATCTGCTACGACTGAGGGCATCAAACAATCTGCCTGGGAAAATTTCCCCACATTTCTTGTCGGGCTTGGGCGATGTCTTCTTCCGTAATATCTACTTTTAAGTCAGCACACAACCCTTTCACACTCTTTAGCGGTTTTTTAGTCATATTTTTTGGTTGAAGAAACTCAGCAAAATCCAAAACTTCCTGCTGCTGAACCGGAAGCAAAGCCCGTAACTTATCTAAAACTGCTTGCTCTAAATTCATTATTATTTTTCCTCCTTAATTACCCCAGAATCATCTTATCAACCCACCACACCCAAATATGAGTATCGAGAATAATCATTTTAAGCATTCCCAGTCTTCTAATGCCACAGGTTCAGTGGGGGTCATCATATTGGCAGACTTTACCCTCTAAGGGATAAGAATTTGAGTCAGGGTGAGGGCGGCGAGGAGATTCAAGAATAATAATTTCCACTGCATCGCCTCTCACAAAAGGTAAATTATCTAAGGTAATTTTGCCATTCTCTGCAAAGGTTGTTTCAATACGATGTGCGTTCATAGTATTTCCTAATCCAGAACTTGGTTGCTTTCATTGTAGACCCAACTTATCAGAGGGTCAATGATTGTGGATGATATTGAGGATATTTTTTCTCCAAATAAGCTGCGATCTCTTTTTTCCGATTTGCCAATGCTGCATCTAAATCAATCATTGCTGCTGGCGATAATCGAGCAGTCTCCCGCAAATACCAAATAATTGTATGAGTATCGGCTACAACGGCTGTCATTAAATATTCTCTTTTGTAAAATTGCCCCACATTTCTTTTCTAGCTTGGGAGATACAGGGGTTCCCGCTGTTATGAGGTACAGAAGTAAGGGCGAAGCATTCCGGCAAATAACTTATTGGTTATATGCAGAGCTTAATTACCGGAATGCTTCGCCCCTACTTAAAATGTACTCTATTACAGCGGTAATTGCTATAAAGGTATGTTGTTGCGCGTTTGCGCTCTTATTATAACGGGGATAAGATCGCAAAAGCGCAACAACGTACCTAGATGCGCGACAGCTAATTAACTCAATTCATCGGGATCAATGCCTTGAGAACGCAAATACTCTGCTAAACGTTCCGCCCTTTGAGCTTGCTGTTCTGCCCTTTGACGTTCAATTTCAATTTGTTCAACTGCCCAAGGTTGCAAATTCTCTGCTTCATCCCACCAACGCAACCAATAACCCGTTTCTTCTTCCTTTTTGCCCTGCCATGTTCCTAAAAATAACCCCATTTCAGGAATCCAATTACGGCCATTTTCATTCGGAAATTCTAATTCATACCGTTCTCCGCTTAGGCGATAAACTTCCAAAAGTCCACCTTCCGGATCGAAAATTACATAAATTGGAACCCGCAAAATTTGCTCATAGAAAAACCATTTTCCCGGCGGATAGGTGCGTTTAACTGAATATTCGCCGCCCTCAGTTTCCGAGAGAAATTCCATCACAATCAGCGGCACTTCTCCCTCTAAATTTGGCGTATAACTTCTCCGGTATTTTGGCACTGCCAGCGGCTTCACAGATGTAACATACACCCAATCCGGAGCTTTAATTACTAACTGTTCATCAATCGTGGCACAGAGTCCAAAATTGGTGGCGATTAACATTTCTGGCTTGATAAAACCGATTAATTCTAAGGTTTCTCGTAATGCACCAGCAATCAAGGGCTGACCAGTATTGTCCACAGGTTCCTCGTCTAATTTATAGTTGTCTGGTAGTTTTTGCCAGGTGATTTTGAGTGGTGCTGTTCTGAATAGGGGAGGCGCTTCTGTGACCATTGTTTTCGATCTCCTATTTAATCGATCAAAATGGAATACTTATTTAATATTAACTCAGATTCGTAGGTTGAGAGAAGCGAAACCCAACCTACAAAAAAATGCTACTCCGATTGATGTGCATTTATAGTATTTTATGCTTCAGTCAAGGTAGGATTAATATTACTACTTTGACTGACAAAAATATTGCCAAAATTGATACCCATCTGCGAATTAGCAGAGATATTAGTTGGATTGAGATGTAGTGCGTGGTTAATATCTTCAATGCCGCCTAATCGATCGCCCAGATGAAAACGAGCTAGACCTCGATTCAGATAAGCTGCACTTAGATTGGGATTCAGTAGCAAGGCTTGGTTAAAGTCTTCAATTGCTTGTTGATTATCACCCATCCTGTAACGAGCAAATCCCCGGCTATTATAGGTTCTGGCATCGTGGGGATTGAGTTGCAATGCGTGGTTAAAATCTTCGATCGCGCCCTGTTTATCTCCCAAATCCGAGCGTCCCAAACCCCGGCTTACATAGGCTTCAGCTAAGTTAGGATTTAGCTGCAACGCCTGATTGAAGTCTTCTAACGCTTGCTGGATGTCTCCCTTGTCGCGAAGCACAAGTCCCCGATTGTTGTAAGCTGCTGCATAATTGGGATTAAGCTCGATCGCTCGATCGAAATCTGCGATCGCTCTATGATGATTTCCCACAGCATAGTGGGTCAGCCCCCGGTTATAATAAGCATTAGCTTTATGGGGATTAATCTCGATCGCCTGAGTATAGTTTTCGATCGCTCCTTCATTATCTCCCATCAAAGCGCAGACATTACCTCGATTATTGTAAGCTTCCGCATCGTTGGGATTGATACCCAGCGTTTGGTTGTAATCTTCAACCGCGCCTTTTTCATCTCCCAGAGTGCAACGGGCAAAAGCTCGGTTGTAGTAAAGTTCTGCTACAGTGGAATCGATCGCCAGCGCCAGTTTGAAATCTTCAATTGCTCCTCTTGAGTCCCCCACTTCAAAGCGAGCTAGACCCCTGTTGTTGTAAGCTTCGACCAAGTTCGGCTCAATCTTTAGAGCCCGATTAAAGTCCTCAATAGCTCCCCTTGCATCCCCCATCTGAAATCGAGCCATCCCTCGATTGTTATAGGCTTCGGCGAAGTTTGGCTCAATTCGCAAAGCGCGGTCGTAATCTGCTCTAGCTTCTGGAAAGTCCTTCATGTCAAAATGGACTAGACCTCGGCTGATGTAAGCAATCACAAAGTTTGGATTCAGTTCTATTGCTTGGCTAAAGTCTGCGATCGCTCTATGATATTCTCCTAAGTTATGGTAGGCATTGCCCCGATTGCTATAGGCTGCCAGATAGTCAGGTTGGAGGCGCAGAGCTTGGTTAAAGTCTTCGATCGCTCTTTTGTAATCTCCCAAGTCATACCGGGCAAGTCCCCTATTGTAGTAGGCTTTGGCATGATTCGGTTCAAGGCGCAGAACGCGATCGAATTTTTCAATAGCACCTTGATAGTCTCCTTGCTGAGCCTTGTCTACGCCTTGGTTCAAGCAATTTTTAATATTCATAGTTTGCAATCCTGATTCACCAATGGTTTATGTATGAAGTCTTGGCTATTCCTCGGATTGCTAAACCAATCAAGTTCGTAGGTCTACAAATCTGAAACCGTCAAACTTGAGTAGATGACCCTAGCTCCTTGTTTACACCGAGAATGCCTTTGTTTGCCTGTGGCTTTGAGGTAATAACTTGAGTGCAATTACTTAATCCGTCAGTTTTTATTATGGCTCTAATTCCCCGTAAATATACTGTTATTATCCCTAAAATTAGGTGAATATATCAGTCTTTACAGAATCTTTAAATATCGTCTGCGGGCTTTCACTTAAGCTTCACAAACTCAACGGCAACACCTTGTGGGAGAGTGGGAGAGGGGGAGAGGGGGAGAGGGGGAGAGGGGGAGAGTGGGAGAGGGGGAGAGGGGGAGAGTGGGAGAGTGGGGGAGTGGGGGAGTGGGGGAGAGTGGGAGAGGAGAAAAGCAATAAAAATGTTCTTAAGTGAACAAAAGCATAGCAACTCCGAAAGAGCGCCTTTTGGCTAGTCAGAAGACTTATCAGCAGAAAAGCTATAGATTTTTTGGGTTTCTAAGTGGCTACAGACCGATGAAGGCAGCTGGGGCAAAGAGAAAGTCTGACGATCGAGCTGCACCTGCAAGCTAGTCAGAGGGTCAAACCCTTGTGAAATCAGGAATTCCAGCCGTTTTAAATTAGGCCAAGCAGCTAAATTGTCCAGAATTTGGGCTAGCGCTTGCACGTAAGGATGGTTGGGTTGCTCGAACCATCCCGGTGCTGCTAAATTGGGTTGATCGAAGCCTAAATGAACGGTGAGAGAAGGATTGCCGAAAAGAGCGATCGCCACAGGTCGCGCTTCCTCCTGCAACAAAAGATGAGACAAACCCGCCAAAAAGCGCAATTTCTCTAATCTTTCATAGCGTTCTTGCACAGAAGCCGACTCATCTTTCCACTCGATCGCCACAGTCACCAGATAAGTCTGCAACAGCAGATGACCCAGCTTTTTAGCTTTAGTGGCGAGATAGCCAGAATTGTAGTCAGTCGCCTCGATCAGCAACGGTACGCGATCGACCACCTCCAAACCATAACCCTTTAACCCAGCAATTTTGCGAGGATTGTTCGTAATCAGGCGGATTTTTTTGATACCCAAATCGTTGAGAATTTGAGCCCCCACACCATAATTCCGCAAATCAGCGGGAAAACCCAATCGCTCATTTGCTTCGACTGTATCCAACCCCAAATCCTGTAAAGAATACGCCTTCAACTTATTAATCAAACCAATTCCTCGACCTTCTTGGCGCAAGTAGACCACAACACCAGACCCAGCACTCTCAATCATCTTCATTGCTGCCACAAGCTGCATCCGACAGTCGCAGCGCAGAGAACCCAAAGCGTCACCCGTGAGGCATTCCGAGTGCATCCGCACCATCACCGCTTGGTCTGAGAATGCGGCTGGATCTCCCTTGACAATGGCAATGTGTTCGGAATTATCTAGAGTATTGCGGTAAGCATAAATTTGGAACTGACCGAATTGGCTGGGTAATTGGGCAACAGTCTCGCGGCAGACAAACCGTTCGTGTTGGAGGCGGTAACCGATCAAGTCTGCAATACTGATGATTTTGAGATGGTGAGTTTTGGCATACTCAATTAACTCTGGCAATCGGGCCATCGAGCCATCGGGGTTTTGGATTTCACAAATCACCCCAGCTGGGTACAATCCGGCTAATTGAGCCAAGTCAACACCCGCCTCAGTATGACCGGCGCGTTTGAGGACGCCCCCTACTCTGGCGCGGAGGGGGAAGATGTGGCCGGGACGCCGTAAGTCGTTAGGCTTTGTAGCTGGGTTAATTGTTACCTGGATGGTGCGGGCGCGATCGTCGGCTGAGATGCCGGTACTAACGCCCAGATGAGTTGCGGCATCGATGCTGACCGTAAAAGCTGTTTGGTTGCTATCGGTGTTGTTGGTGACCATCAAAGGCAGGTCTAGTTCGTCGAGGCGATCGCCAGTCAGCGCCAAACAAATCAGTCCCCTCGCATACACAGCCATGAAGTTAATCAAGTCAGGTGTGGCAAACTGAGCCGCGCAGATCAAGTCACCTTCGTTTTCCCGGTTTTCGTCATCCACCACCACCACCGCTCGACCGGCTTTTATATCTGCTAGAGCGGCATCAATTGAATCAAACTGAAAAGATTGTATAGAGACGTTTTGGGGTGGTTCCACAGTTAAGCGATCGTAAACTTTTTTAAAGCTTTTCATCTTTGATTGTAGCCTTTTCCCGTAGGTAGGGGCTAGGAAAGTCAAAAGTCAAAAGTCAAAAGTCAAAAAGGGAGTGGGAGAGTGGGAGAGGCGAGAGTGGGAGAAAGGGAGAGGGGGGGAGTGGGAGAATGACAACTGACAACTGACCACTGACAACTGACCACTGACAACTGACAACTGACAACTGACCACTGACCACTGACCACTGACTTCTAAAATCTAAAATTCCAAAGTGGGATTTTAGTACTACAATGCAGCAAAAGTTGAACCGTTTTGTTTTAAACCAAAAGCGTAAAAAGGTCAAGGATCATGGGTGATATGCGGCGCGTGCCCGTTGGGATTGTAGGCGCGTCAGGTTACGGCGGCGTCCAACTGGTGAGACTGCTGATGGAACATCCAGGAGTCGAACTGGTTTACTTAGGCGGTGAGAGCAGTGCTGGGAAGCCTTTTTCCGACCTGTACCCGCACCTGGGTCATGTAGTTGACCTGATGATCGAACCGATCGATTTAGAAAAAATAGCCTCTAGATGTCAAGTTGTTTTTCTTTCTCTCCCGAATGGTTTAGCCTATAAAATGGCACCAACTCTGTTGGAGAAGGGATGCAAAGTTTTGGATCTCTCAGCCGACTATCGCTTTACCGATCTAGATACTTATACAGCATGGTACGGTGGCGATCGCACCGATAAAGAACTAGCAACTACTGCCGTCTACGGGTTGCCAGAACTATATCGCGATCGCATTGCAGGAGCCCAGTTAGTGGGATGTCCCGGTTGCTATCCCACAGCCAGTTTGCTAGCGCTTTCACCGCTGCTCAAACAGGGTTTAATCTTGCCAGAAACCGCCATTATCGATGCCAAATCCGGCGCTTCTGGCGGTGGGCGTCAAGCCAAAACCAATCTGTTACTAGCAGAAGCAGACAACACTTTGGGAGCTTATGGCGTAGCCCGCCACAGACATACCCCGGAAATCGAACAAATTTGTAGCGATTTAGCCGGACACGAAGTTACAGTGCAATTCACTCCCCACCTAATTCCAATGGTGCGGGGAATTTTGGCAACCGTCTATGCCACTCTCAGAGATCCGGGGCTAGTGCGAGAAGACTTAATTACGATTTACAACGCCTTCTATCGCAACGCTCCGTGGGTGAAAGTATTATCAGGTGGTATTTATCCCCAAACCAAATGGGCTTGTGGCACAAATCTCTGTTATATCGGCGTCGAAGTTGACCCCAGGACCGATCGCGTAATCGTAATGTCAGCAATTGACAACTTAATGAAAGGTCAAGCTGGTCAAGCCTTACAGTGCTTAAACCTGATGATGGGTTGGGACGAAACCTTGGGATTACCGAATATGTGTTTCTATCCCTGATCCGGACTGGGGCCACAAAAGTCAAAAGTCAAAAGTCAAAAGTCAAAAAGGGAGTGGGGACTGGGGCTATAAAAGTCAAAAGTCAAAAGTCAAAAGTCAAAAGTTAAGAAGGGATTGGGGAGTGGGGATTGGGGATTAGTCATTAGTCATTGGTCATTGGTCATTAGTCATTCTCCCCCGCTCCCACTCTCCCCCTCTTCCACTCTCCCACTCCCTTTTTGACTTTTGACTTTTGACTTTTGACTTTTCTACTTAGGCCCTAAACCAACAGCACCGGCGTAGATTGCCTGGTCGCCTAATTCTTCTTCAATTCGTAGCAGACGGTTGTATTTAGCCACCCGTTCGCTGCGACAGAGAGAACCAGTTTTGATTTGACCGGCACGAGTTGCCACAGCTAAGTCCGCGATCGTGGTATCCTCAGTTTCGCCGGAGCGATGACTGATTACCGAACGATAACCATTGCGGGTTGCCAGATCGATCGCTTCGAGAGTTTCCGTCAAAGAGCCAATTTGATTGAGTTTAATCAAAATGGAGTTACTGGCTTTCGTTTCAATGCCTTTTCGCAAACGGATGGGATTGGTGACAAACAAATCATCCCCGACTAGCTGAACGGTACTACCCAACTTCTGCGTCAGCAGCGTCCAATTCTCCCAGTCTTCCTCGTGCAGCCCATCCTCGATCGAAACAATTGGGTATTGCCCAACCAAACTCGCCATATAATCTATAAACTCAACAGGCGAGTGAGCTGCACCATCATAGACATACTGGCCTTCTTTGTAGAACTCGCTAGCTGCCACATCTAGCGCCAAAGCAACTTCTTCTCCCGGTTTATAGCCAGCCTTCTCAATCGCCGCAACCAGCAAATCCAAAGCCGCTTGATTTGACTCTAAATTAGGTGCAAAACCACCTTCATCGCCCACACCAGTCAGCAAACCCTTGTCGTGCAACACTTTGCTCAGAGATGCAAATACCTCTGCACCCCAGCGTAGCGCTTCCCGAAAAGAGGGTGCCCCTACAGGTACAATCATGAATTCTTGAAAATCCACATTATTATCAGCGTGGGCACCACCGTTGATCACATTCATCAACGGCACTGGCAATAGGTTCGCCAAGGGCCCACCTAAATAGCGATAGAGGGGCAGTGTCAGTGCGGCTGCACTAGCTTTTGCTGCCGCCAGGGAAACCGCCAGGATAGCATTGGCACCCAGATTGGATTTATTGGCAGAACCATCCAAATCGATCATCGTGCGGTCTAAGAGTTCCTGGTTAACCGCATCCAAACCTAACAGTTCGGGGGCAATTTTTTCTTTGACATTTTCTACAGCGGTGAGAACTCCTTTACCTCCGTAACGGCTTTTATCCCCATCCCGCAGTTCATGGGCTTCAAAGGTGCCAGTAGAAGCACCGCTGGGAACTTGGGCTAGTCCCATAACGCCGTTAGCTAGATGGACTTCCGCTTCAACTGTAGGACGTCCCCGCGAATCGAGGATTTCTCGCGCTTGAATAAATTCGATCGCAGTATCGAGTGTGTCAGTCATGGTATCTAACCTTGTAGTAGCACGGATGGCAACAGGCGCGTGACTGGCGGTACGTGCTTTTTGAGAAAGACGCACCCCAGAAAGCCATCGTTAAGCATAAATGTTTAACAGACTCATGAAACAGAGATTAAAGATGTCTAAGGATTTTATTTGTTGTTTCCTTAACAAAGTTGATAAAAAGTTAGGTTTATCGGCAGCCGGAAGTGGCGTACCCCTAGAATGGAAAGCAGCGAGTGAATTTGGAGTTGGCCATGCGACTGCTACACACGATGCTACGAGTGGGCAATCTGGAAGAATCCGTTAAGTTCTACAGTGAAGTGCTGGGCATGAAGTTGCTGCGCCAGAAAGATTATCCAGATGGCAAATTTACCTTGGCTTTTGTGGGATATGGGGACGAGTCTGACCACACTGTCTTGGAATTAACTTACAACTGGGGAGTCGATAAGTACGATTTGGGCGATGGTTACGGTCACATTGCCATTGGAGTCGATGATATTTATGGTACTTGCGAAGAAATCAAGGCTCGTGGCGGTAAAGTAGTGCGAGAACCAGGCCCGATGAAACACGGTAATACTGTGATTGCTTTTGTGCAAGACCCCGATGGGTATAAGGTTGAGCTGATTCAGGTCGGTACGACAAGCTCTGCCGTCCAAGACCAGGAATCCGAATTGGTCAGCAGTCATTAGTCATTGGTCAGTTGTCAGTTGTCAGTGGTCAGTTGTCAGTTGTCAGTGGTCAGTTGTCAGTTGTCAGTGGTCAGTTGTCAGTTGTCAGTTGTCAGTTGTCAGTTGTAATTAATTATTTTTTGACTTTTAACTTTTGACTTTTGACTTTTGACTTTTGGCTGCACAAGTTCTGTGAATGATGCTATCCTAGTCTTAGACCTGGACTCACGCGGCCACAACGCCCAAACCTTGTCAGAACCGGAAGGTAGCAGCAATACGGGATGCTTGTAGCAGGCGTGAACTCCGGGTCACCCTTTTTTAAAGAGCAGCAGCGGCTATGGCTGGTTTAGGAGATCTGGTTAAAAAAGCGTTTTACCTGGGAGTTGGGGTGGTTGCCTCTGCGGGAGAGAAGGCGGGCGTAACACTAGGGGAACTGCGAGAGCAAGCCCAAAAACTCACAGATGAAATGGTGGCAAAGGGCGAAATGACAACCGAAGAAGCCCGACGTCTGGTTGACGAGATGGTAAACCGAGCCCAGGAGCAGCAACCTATTAGCTCATCCACGGAAACCAAACCCTCTGAACCGCGTCGCATTGAAATTGTCGTTGAAGAGGATGACTCCCCAGGGGGGGAAACGAAGAATGTGGATTCTTTACGAGAACAAGTTATAGCACTGCAAGAAGAACTGCGCCATCTGAAGCAGGATTAATATGGTGACAGCCGATGCGTTGTCAGCACTTGAAGTTATGCTTGGTGTTTATGGTTATGGAATAGCCTTTTGGCATAAATATACAAGCAACGACCGTTAATATATTGTTTATTAAAGATGTTCACATTAAAAGGCTTGTCTCAAGAAGATTCTAATTTATTTTGAGAGGTAGGCCAACATAAGAAACTATGGAAGAATTGCAGAAAAATTTGGTTGAAATACTAGAGACGGTTGCTAATGAAGCGGAGCAGTTCTTACTTGACATTACTGAAGTGCTGGAAACGTTTGCAGTGATTTCTGAAGAAGTTGCCCATGAGTTGCAGACCAGTATATCAGAAGATGTAGAGCGGTTTTTTAGTCAGGTGGTCGAGCCATTTCTGGGGCTGAATTCGCAACTGGAAGAGACATTTTTCGAGGATGAATGGTCAGTAAGCGATCCGGAAGATTCTTTGCAAACCCAACATCCTGCTTGTGTTGGTTGTCGTCATTTCCACGGTCAAGCTTATGGGGGTAATTTGTTAGTTTGTGGAATGCACCCTTATGGTTGGGATGGGGATAATTGCCCAGATTGGGAATCGGGTGACAGAATGGATAACGATTACAATCCACCATTTATTTTTTAGGTACTTATCATGGCTAATTCCTCAACTCAATTCAATACCACGCCAGAGTCTGTAGTATTGGAGCAAACTTTAGAGATGAAGTATGGGGAACGGGATATTGCTGAAGGAAAGCTGATAACTTTCGCCAATCCCCGCGTGGGGCGACGCTACAATATCAACATTACTTTGCCAGAGTTTACTTGTAAGTGTCCTTTTTCTGGATATCCTGATTTTGCGACAATCCAGATTGCCTATGTGCCAGATGAAAAGGTGGTGGAGTTGAAGGCGCTGAAACTTTATATTAACAGTTACCGCGATCGCTACATCTCTCACGAAGAATCGGTTAATCAAATTTTGGATGATTTTGTTGCTGCTTGCGATCCTTTAGAGGTAACTGTGAAAGGGGATTTTACTCCTCGCGGTAATGTCCATACGGTGATTGAGGCGCGTCACCAAAAGTAAGAGGGAGGAAGGAATCCCTCTCTCTCAATCGCCGGACGCTATCAAGTTTCGCTGGCTAATGAGGTGGGTGCGATCGCAACTTTTTCACTAATTGCAGGCGTTTTGAGTCGATCCAAAATATCGATCACCTCGCGCTCGAAGGCGACTTGAGCGCGATTTGTTCTACCGCCTACATATAGCAGTCCATCTTCTTGTAGCGCCCAAATCTGGGAGTGAGAGACATAGCTCATAATCACGCCTAGCATGAGTAAACCAAAACCAGTGTAAACAAATGGAATACCTGGATCGGCTTTAATTTGCAAACCAGTACTGCCGACAACTTCCACAATTTTAAACCTGACGCCATTGATTTCGGCAGACATTCCTTCGCGAAGAGTTGATATTAGTTTACCCGCAGTATCGTAAATTAGTAAAGTTCCTTGCAAGTCCCGTGTTAAAAGGGAAACTCCCTCACTCAAATCCGGTTTGGTGGGAATCCAAGTTCCCCAAATTCTACCTTTACCGCCAGTATCTAATTGAGCCATAGGTAACTGCAAAATCGGGCTATTATTAAACTGGAATCGGATCGCGGCGATGCCCCAATCTGTCTGATAGAATGTCACTCCCCGGTAGCGTAGCGGTTTGTTGACGTAAATTGTCTGACGATCTACTTCTTTTCCTTCTTTATCCAAAACTGATAGATCGGAATAAAACTGGTTAACTGCACCTTGTGGCGTGTAGTCAATCCAGAAGCGATTTACCTTTAATGACCAATCTTTGGGAAATTGCGGTTCTGCCAAAGGCCCAGCATCAATGATATTTTTAACTTGAAAAGTTTGCCCGCTAGGAACCATTTCTTGAGCCAGAAATCCGGTCATGGCTCCCCAAATCGATCCTGCTAAAATGATAAGCATACTGGCATGAACGACGATCGGGCCGATCCGTCCGACTATGCCTTTACGAGCATAGAGAGTATCTGCTTCTTGAAAGATGCGATAGCCGCGCTTTTGCAAAGCTGGCAATAACGAATTTATGGAACCTGTTTCTATTTCTGCACTTAAAGCTAATTTTTCAAACTGGCGGGGTTGGTCGTAAAATTTCCAACTGCGGGCAGCTTTTAAAGCTGGAAATTGACGGGTAAATGTGCAGGCGCTTAAGCTGCTGCCAAATAAAATCAGCAGGGATAAAAACCACCAAGTGCGATAAACATCGTTTAATCCCAAGATTAAGATAACTTTCCAGGTGAGGAAGCCAAATAAAGCTGGATGTTCTGGATAGTTTGTCTGGTAAAATGGAATAGATTGACCTTGTTCGATGAGGGTGCCGCTGATGCTGAATAGTGCGATCGCTAGCAGTAGCAAAATCGCAAATCGTAAATTTGCCAGTAGCGGCAATAACTCGCCCTGGAAGAATTTTTTTACTTTGGTAATTGGTGATTGGTAATTGTTAATTGTCATTTTCCCTTATCTTTTTTCTATGACGCTTTGTCTTAAGTGATTCCGAATTGGTAGTTACCACATTCTCACGGGAATCCGAGACAGCAGCGAAAATACGCCAAATCCTACTAACAATGCGCCGCTAACTGGATTTATCCAACCAGACCAACGACGCAATTCCAATAATTTTTTAATAGAGGCGGTGAAAGTACCAGCCACAATTAATGGCGCGACGTATCCTAATGTATAGGATAGCAGCAAAACAGCGCCTAAAATAAAGTCTTTTGTTCCTGCAACCCAAGCTAGCAATGTTGCTAGAACGGGAGTGCTGCAAGGGGAAGCAACTAAGCCGAATGTTAAACCTAGCAGATAGGAACGGACTCCTGCTGGTAAATCTTTGGAGATAAATTCTGTGTTGGTAAAGGATGGAAACTGTAAAGGCAGGGCTTCTAGTAAGTTTAACCCCATCAGGATAGCGATAATGCTAACGACGATCGGCAACCCAATGCCAATTTGACCGTAAACTTGTCCCAGCAAACCTGCTGCAATTCCCAATCCAGCGAGGGTAGTTGCCAATCCCAAGGAAAACCAGGTGGATTGCGCGGCTGCTTGCAGGCGGCTTTTGGCTTCATAGCCGCCGATGTAGCCGATCGTAATCGGTAACATGGAAAGCATACAGGGTGTCAGGCTGGTGAGCAAGCCCGCTGCAAAAATGATGCCGACACTCAGCCAACTGAGTTGAGTTAGCTGAGTTTTGACGAGGGTATCGGCAAATTGTCCAAGTTGGTAGAGATAAGTTTGCAGTGTTTCTATCATGCTGGGGCTAGTGGAATGCTTGACCTGCTTGCATTGTAGCTTAGATTCGATTTTGGCAAAATATGCCACAATAAAAATAAGGAGTTAAATGAGGTAAGTAATACCCGTGACAAGTATTAATATTTCTCTACCTGACTCAATGCGAACTTATATTGAAGAACAGGTAGCTCAAGGGGGTTATAGTACAGTTAGCGAGTATTTTCGTCAGTTAATTCGCCAAGACCAAAAACGCAAAGCTACAGAACGTTTGGAAGGGATGTTATTAGAGGGTTTGGAATCAGGAAATGCTACGGCGATGACGGAGGAAGATTGGATGGAGATTCGTCAAGCTGTGCGATCGCGTATTTCCAAGCATCAGGGGTTGTAGGGGGAAAAATGACCTCGCTCCAAAAACGTCCACAAGTTATCCGTGACTTGATTGAATTAGCGACTTACATTGCAGAAGATCACATGGATGCTTCCGATCGCTTTCTGAGCGCGGCTGAAGATATCTTTGATAATGTTGATGAAAATGAATAAATCTTTATTCATTCGGTGTAAAGTGAAAGGGCGATCTCCGGCTAAAGTGGTGCGATCGCTATGGCTCTTTGAATATACAAGGGGCAGGTTTTGCCATGATTCTTGTCGGTTACTCACAAATTACAGCGGCTTGCAGCCGCGTGAGGTACAATAAAATGATTTTCTTGATAACGCGACATTTGGGGCGGGTTTAGCAGATAATTTGTGGCTAACGGACAAGAATCATGGCAAAACCCGCCCCTACAATTTACCTGTACCTCACCCACTCGCAAGGCGCTGTATCTACCAAACCCGCCCCTACAACTTATCTGTACTTTTTTTATCTGTAAAAGTATGATTTGATGGCATAGATCAAAACTGCCAGAATTTTTGTTTACACTGCCGTTTCACCTTGGTTTAAAACAGTAATGTCGCTGCACTTTTCCCAAAAAATGACCGTGCATCTCCGAAAAATTGGCTTTACTGTGTTGATTACCCTGCTGAGTGCTGGTGCAATACCTTTTGCTGCTAATTTGAGGGTGATATTGTCTACGCCGCCAGTGTTGGCGCAAACGCCAGATGCAAGGAAAGCAGAAGCAGATAGACTGATTGAGCAGGGTACGCAGCAGTATCAGAGTAATCAATTTGAAGCCGCAGTAAAGTCTTGGCAACAAGCACTAAATATTTATCGTGAAATAAAAGACCGCGAAGAGGAGGGTAGAGTACTCGGAAATATGGGAGTTGCGTACCTTTATCTGGGAGACTACCCAAAAGCGATCGCATACCATCAGCAAAGATTGGCCATTGCACAGGAAATTAAAGACCGAAAAGGTGAGGGACACGCACTGGGAAATTTAGGAAATGCTTACTATTTCCTGGGAGACTACCCAAAAGCGATCGCATACCAACAGCAAAAATTGGTCATTGTACGGGAAATTAAAGACCGCCAAGGGGAGGGAGAGTCACTCGGAAATCTGGGAATTGTTTACTATAACCTGGGAGATTACGCAAAAGCGATCGAATACCATCAGCAAAGTTTGGCTATTGCACGGGAAATTAAAGACCGAAAAGGTGAGGGAAGAGTACTCGGAAATCTGGGAAATACTTACTTTTCTCTCGGAGACTACCCAAAAGCGATCGCATACCATCAGCAAAGATTGGCCATTGCACAGGAAATTAAAGACCGCCAAGGAGAGGGTGCAGCACTGGGAAATCTGGGAATTGCTTACGATTCACTAGGAGACTACCCAAAAGCGATCGCATACCAACAGCAAAAATTGGCCATTGTACGGGAAATTAAAGACCGCCAAGGGGAGGGAGAGTCACTCGGAAATCTGGGACTTGTTTACTATAACCTGGGAGATTACGCAAAAGCGATCGCATACCATCAGCAAAGTTTGGCCATTGCACAGGAAATTAAAGACCGCCAAGGAGAGGGTGCAGCACTGGGAAATCTGGGAATTGCTTACGATTCACTAGGAGACTACCCAAAAGCGATCGCATACCAACAGCAAAAATTGGCCATTGTACGGGAAATTAAAGACCTACTTGGGGAGGGACAGTCACTCAATAATCTGGGACGTACTCTATTCAAATCTGGCAATCTCGCAGCAGCAGAAACAAACCTCAACAATGCTATTGAGGTATTTGAATCACTCCGAGGTGGATTAACTGATGCCCAAAAAGTATCTATTTTTGAACAGCAATCTACATCCTATCGCACTTTACAAGAAGTCCTAATTGCCCAGAATAAAACAGATACCGCGCTCGAAATAGCTGAACGAGGTCGCGCTAGAGCATTTGTGGAATTATTAGCCAAAAAATTAACTTCTAATCCTCAAGAAACCTTGCCTACTGCATCTCTTAAACCTACCATTACCCAGCTTAAAAAAATTGCCCAACAGCAAAAATCTACCTTAGTTCAATATTCGATAATTTATGATGACTTCCAAATCCAAGGTAAACAGCAATGGAAACAATCAGAACTATATATTTGGGTAATCAAACCCACAGGGGAAGTTACCTTTCGCCGCAGCGACCTCAAACCATTATGGCAGAAACAAAATACAACATTAGCAGACCTCGTTACCACCAGTCGAGAATCAATAGGAGTTAGAGGTCGAGGTTTATTTGTATCCGCCAGAGTTGAAGTAGTAAACCCAACTGAAAAATTACAACAACTTTATCAATTACTAATTCAACCAATTACTGATTTACTACCTACAGATCCTAATGGTCGCGTTACTTTCGTTCCTCAAAACGAGTTATTCCTAGTTCCCTTTGTTGCACTCCTTGACGCCCAAGGCAAATATCTAATTGAAAAACATACAATTCTGACTGCCCCATCAATTCAAGTCTTAGATTTAACTCATCAACAACGACAATTAGTTTCAGGTAAAGATATCTTAATTGTCGGCAATCCCAATATGCCGAGTATCGCCGAAAAAATTGGAGAAACACCGCAAAAATTACCTAGCTTACCGGGTTCAGAAACCGAAGCAAAAACGATTGCTCAATTATTCAATACGCAAGCGCTTACAGGTAATGATGCTACCAAATTAGCGATATTACAGTTATTACCAAAAGCCAGGATTATTCATTTAGCAACACATGGGTTAATTGATGATTTTACAGGTCTAGGCATACCCGGTGCTGTAGCACTTGCACCATCAGGAAATGATAATGGTTTACTGACTTCTAGCGAAATTTTGGATTTGAAATTACACGCCGAATTAGTAGTTTTAAGTGCTTGCGATACTGGACGTGGTAAACTAACTGGCGATGGCGTAATTGGATTATCTCGTAGTTTAATTAGTGCGGGTGTACCCAGTGTAATTGTATCGCTTTGGTCAGTGCCAGATGCCCCAACAGCAGTATTGATGACTGAATTTTATCAAAATTTGCAAAATAACCCCGATAAGGCTCAGGCATTGCGTCAGGCGATGCTGAAGACGATGAAAAATCATCCTGAACCGAAAAATTGGGCAGCTTTTACTCTGATTGGAGAAGCTGAGTGAGCAAAAAAACTCGGTGTACTTCTGCTTTACTCCCTTCCCGGTGGAAGACTATGTATAGTGGTCGGGCGAAGCATTGCGGGATTTATCTTAACTCAAAAACGAAACGTTAAATCCGCAATGCTTCGCCCCTACAGAAACTTGT
>NZ_JAIQZN010000071.1 GCF_023333585.1 Argonema antarcticum A004/B2 | reverse complement strand
AGACCTATTTTTTTTTGACAACAATGGGTCAACCCCGCACGCAGTAAGGGGTTGACCCATTGTTGTCACCCCGTCAGGCTTCGTCACCGTTCGATCGGAACTCGCGCTGATATAACATCAAGAATCAAGGATGTATTTGAGAATTTCACCGAAAGCAACAAAGATATTCGCCCGATAATAGAACGAATAGAATGGATGAAAACAACATCGGAATGGTGGTGGGGTTATTGGAATAATGAAAAGCTCAAAGAATCGCTCCAAGGGGGAATACATCATTTAGTTGCAAAATATCTGCTCTGGAAATATGAGATTCATTTAGAGCAACAAGGTCAAAACGGTTATTCTCATACTCGATTTGACCGAATCATCAGTCCAGAACTGGAGCATATCGCTCCAACAACTGAACCTGAAATAAAACCAGATGGTTATGACGATTACGATAATGAGTTTAGAAATCAATACCTTAATTGCTTAGGCAACTATCTATTGTTATCCAAGTCACATAATTGCGCGGTGGGAAATATTCCGTTCGCCGAAAAATTGGCAACTTATACGCACAATGAACAGCAAAGAGAAATTCAGAGTTTAGTCCGCGAGAATGGGGTATGGAGCAAGGAAATCATACAACACAGGAAAGACAAAATTATCGGCTTCATTATGGATAATTGCTAAATGGCATAACAAGGCGATCCCAGTGCGATCGCACTTTACCCCCATCTCTCCTTACCCCAATCGCTGCACATCTTCTACGGACAGCGACAGCGCTTGAGCCACTTGCTCTACTGTTAAACCCATTGCTAGAAGTTGAGGAATTGCATCCCGTTGGGTTTGCTCCGCGCGATCGGCCCGTTGGCGTTCCTGTTCAGTATAGAGGCGTTCGAGTCTAGCTTGTTCGCTACCAGTTAGCAACAAATTCCCCTCATTATCCCACCAACGTAACCATCGCTGGTTCTGATTTTGATAGCTACCTTCCCACACCCCTAACTCTACTCCCATCAGATCGATCGGGTAATGTCCGCGATCGTTTGGTTCCAACCGGCGATAGCGAGTATTCACCCAATTGTATACTTGTAATTCGTTCGTTTTAATGATGTATATCGCATAGTAAGGAATCCGAATAATCTGCTCGTATACCCAAAACTTTCCTGGTTTCTGGTTGACACCTTCTGGTAGGCGAGATAAAGGAGTATTGTCTTGTTCTTCAGAACCATCGCCACTCGCAAATTCGATCGCAATTAATGGCACAATATACTCGCGCCACAACACATAAGAGCGGCGAATTTCGCCATCTAATAGGGGCGGAACGTTGGGAATGTAGAACCAGTCAGGCGCTTCTGCTCCGCGTTCAGGAGGCTCGGTTTCGCGCCAGTAAATACCACAATCTTGCCCGATCGCATATTGTCCGTCGGGGTGGAGGGTTTGCAGTGTAGTTTCCAGGGAGTCGGTGAGTAGAATACTCTGGGGATGTTCTTGGAAGTTTTTCACAAACGTGCCGTCGGAGTCTGGGAGTTGGGTGTGATCGGGAAAGGCGGGGGGTAATGTTGTGGGGTTGAGGCTTTGGGTCATGTCAGCTATCCGGTGGTGAAAGGACAGATCCTTTATTAATTACAGCATAGCGATCGCCGATTGAGGGGCTTTATACTGTTTGTCTAGGCTGTTCGATAGCCGCGATCGCAAACCACATTAACCCCGGATCAATGACCTTGTATTGGTCTAAAATCTGTTACATTACGATCGTAATTAAGCATTTGGCGAAGAGCTATGCGGTCAATTGAACAACTGACAGAAGAGCTTTTATCTCTGCCTAGTGCATCAAGAGCGCTTTTGGCAGAAAAACTCGCAGAAAGTTTAGAATTCGATATCGACCCAATAATTCAGGCAGCTTGGACAACTGAGGCTCATAAACGACGTAACGAGATCCGAAGCGGTGCTGTGCAAGCAATTCCGGGGGATGAAGCCTTAGCTCAAGTGAGGCTGTTGCTTGACCCATGAAGTATGTATTTCATCCTGAAGCACTTGCTGAATATGCTAAAGCTAGCCTGGGTATTGGAAAAGCCGCAAATAATTGAAACATTCAGCAATCCAACATTTAAAATGTCTGAGATAACTCTGCTACATGAAATTGCTCATTGCCCCCATGCACGGTTCTGTCGAGAAAATCCTGCTGCTGAACATCCATGTAGCGAAATTGTTGATTATCAAAGATCGCTCAATTTAGACAAGTTTCAAGTACCTGAGCCTTGGAGTGGACATATAGAGAAAGCTCCTATTCTTTTTCTGAGTTCAAATCCATCAATTGGCTCTGTTGAAAACTACCCAAATTGGTCTTGGTCAGACGATGATATGGAAGATTACTTCAGTTATCGTTTTGGAGGGGGACGCAAGGAATGGATCGTCAATGGTACGAAATCCTTACTAATGGACGGGACATATAGCCATGCTGTTAAGTTCTGGGCAGCAGTCCGGCAACGTGCTATGGAGTTATTTGAACGGGATGTGCTTCCAGGAATTGATTATGCACTTACCGAAATAGTGCATTGTAAATCCCATAAAGAAATTGGCGTAGAACAAGCGCAAAATAAATGTGTTAAAGCCTATTTGTTGAGAACTTTAGAACTGGCCGGGGCAAAAGTAATTGTGGTGCTGGGAGTAGGTGCAAGGAAAGCAATTCAAAGTCAATTCAATATCCCTGAAAAAATCTCAGTGTCAGAGGCAATAAAGATAGGGAGCAGTGAAAGATTTTTTGCTTTCCTTCCACATCCAAATGCCCGCAGCTATCGTTCTTTTTCCAAGTGCTTTCAGAATGATGAGCTTGAAAAGTTACGCGCATCTTTGCATCCGTGAAAAAATGGTGAGTGATGCACATGGTTAAAGTTACTTGAACGTGCGATCGCCCGATTGAAAACTTTACCTTCTAGTGAGCAAGATCCGATCGCGTTATTACAAATGCTATGCGTATTTTGTCCCGCAGCACCTTACGAGATTTCTGGGAATCTCATCCAGATGCCGAAGAAGCACTGAAAACTTGAGTTTTTGAGTGAAAAGATTGACGAACAAACGGGGAATGAATAATGAAAATCGCCACTTGGAATGTTAATTCGATTCGTACCCGCCTAGTGCAGGTAGTAAACTGGTTACAGGAAAATCCTGTAGATGCTTTGTGTTTGCAAGAGACGAAAGTTCAAGATGCAGAATTTCCGCGATCGCCTTTTGAAGATCTGGGCTATCACCTCTACATTTCGGGACAGAAATCCTACAACGGCGTCGCCATTGTTAGCCACAAGCCCCTAGAGGATGTCACCGTAGGATTTGACCCTGTTTTGGGTATTTCAGATTTTGACGAACAGAAACGGGTAATCACGGGTGTTATAGATGATATTCGTGTCGTCAACCTCTACGTTCCCAATGGTTCTGAAGTTGGTAGCGAGAAATACGATTACAAACTGCGCTGGCTAAAAGTACTGCGCGATTACCTGCAAACACTCCTGGAAAAACAACCAAGTGGGATGTGCGTTTGCGGTGATATCAATATTGCCCTGGAAGATAAAGATATTCACAATCCCAAAGGGCGAGAAAAATTAGTAATGGCTACAGATTTAGAACGCCAAGCCTTGCAACAGGTTTTAGAATTGGGATTAGCTGATGCCTTTCGGAAATTCACTTCTGAGGGCGGACACTTTAGCTGGTGGGACTATCGTTCTGGTGGTTTTGGGCGCAACCGTGGTTGGCGAATTGACCACCACTATCTCACCCCGATTCTATACGAAAGGGCTCTAGCCTGCGCGATCGATGTTGCTCCCAGAAAACTGACCCAACCTAGCGACCACACTCCAGTAATTGTTGAATTTTAGCTAAACAGGCGGAAATCCCCACACCATAATTCTGATTTGGTGTGGGATGAAAGCCGTGCGACACGACGATTCCACCTCATGGCAATCCAACTGCGATGCTAGTTGGATTGCCATGAGGTGGATGAGGAGACGAGCAAATTTCCAGGTTGATTACTTTACTCATACCTATCTTATGGTATATTAATTTAAGTAAATTTAAAGCGCCAGAGCGACAGTGACAATAACGTATCAGTATAAATTCTATCCCGACACTAATCAAAAAATTGAGCTAAATCAGTGGCTCAGGATTTGTCGCTATTGGTATAATCGCCAATTAGGAGACAGGTTTGATTGGTGGGAAATGAATCGTACTAGCGTTAATTGTTGTCCCTTAATCACTAGCATTGCACCAGTCAGAGAAAAGCCCAATTATTACAGCCAAAAACAACAATTACCAATCATTAAGAAAGATTTGGTTCAGGTGTTCCATAGTGGCGAATTGTTGGACTTTGCCAGGGTTGATTCAACGGTCTTGCAAGATGTATCAAAGCGTGTTGACAAGGCATTTGAAAGATTTATTGTTGGTGATAGTAATGGCAACAAGTCTGGCAAACCACGCTTTAAGTCTGAAGCTAGTTTCCGAACCATGACTTTTGCTACTGCCAATCCAAGTTGGATTAAATTGGCTCGAAAGAACTGGTTTTATTTGCGACTGCCAAAGCTAGGAATAATCAAAGTCAGAATGCACCGGCCCATCCCGGGCGGATTTGTGATTAAGCAGGTCAGTGTTACTAAAAAAGCCGATGGTTGGTTTGTTCAATTAATCCTTGAGGATGTCACTGTACCAAGCATTAGTGCCGATGTAGTTGTGCCAAATTGGGACAATTCTTTAGGGATGGATGCTGTTTTACATGAAGATGTTTATCTGGCTACTTCTGATGGCGAAAAAATAACATCTCTGAAGCCATTACGCAAAAATCAAGCCAAGTTGACCCAGATATCAACTAAGCGAAATAAGTGTAAACGTGGTAGTAAAGCTAGACGTAAACTAGCTAAAAAAGAGGGCAGACAGCATCTTCATATTGCTCGTTCTCGTAAGGATTTTCATTACAAAACTGCTCACAGATTGGTGAGAACTGGGAAAAAGGTTTTCTTTCATGAAGACCTAAATCTCAAAGGTTTAACCAAACGGAATCAAGCCAAACAATCTGAGGATGGAACCTACCTTCCTAATGGTCAATCTGCCAAATCTGGATTGAATAAATCTTGGTCTGATGCAGCCTTTGGAAACTTCTTCAAGACACTGGACTACATAGCATCAATTGCCGGAGCAGTTGTCATTTCCAAACATCCCGCTTATACTTCAATGGTTCTCTCTTATCGGAATGAAATTGTTTTCACCGATGGCAATATCCGAGACTATTGGGATGAGCAAAATTCTTTGATGGTTAATCGCGACATTAATGCTGCGATTAACTTAAAAAGACTTGGGTTGGGCATTTTCCCAAGTATAAAACGCCGTAGTGGGAAACTATCTGTAGTTGGTTCTATGGATGATAGTACCATAAAGGAAATCTTGCATACCCTTCATCGGGCTGCTAGAAGCCTACACCATACCTGAAAGGTTGGTGTAGGAGTATGTCACTAGCTAGACTCGAAATATGGCGAACAAATGAAGGGAGCAGCCAGTCCAGATATTTCGAGTGAGGTAGCAGATATGTTTTTAATCACAGGAGCTACAGGAGGATTGGGCCGTAGGATTGTGCGGCTGCTGCGGGAACGGGAGATGCCGGTGCGATCGTTTGTCCGCCTCATGTCTCGCTACGGGGAACTGGAACACCGGGGAGCCGAGATTTTTATTGGCGATCTACAGCAAGAAAAAGATATCCAAAAAGCTTGTCGGGGCGTTGAGTATATCATCAGCGCCCACGGCTCCGATGGCAATGCCCAAGCGCTGGATTATCGCTCCAATATTGAACTAATTGACCGAGCCAAGGAGAATGGAGTCACGCACTTCGTTTTCATTTCGGTGCTGGGAGTCGATCGCGGATACGAAGATGCACCAACCTTTAAGGCAAAGCGGGAAGTGGAAAAATACCTGCAAACCAGCGGTCTGAATTATACCATTCTGCGACCTTCCGGGTTTGCCTCCAATCTGCTCCCCCTAGCGGAACAGTTTCGTCAGACGGGGATTTACCTGCTTGTAGGCGACCCGAAAAACCGCACTTCGATCGTCAGTACCGATGACTTGGCGAGGATTGCGGTGGATTCAATCTCTACTCAAGGGGCGCGAAATCAAATTTTACCAGTAGGAGGGCCGGATATTCTCACGCGATCGGACATTCCGCGCATTTTTGGCCGGATATTCAACCAAGAGCCGATCGTAATTAATCCGCCGCTGTTACTGTTTGATGGGGTACGCAGTACGTTGGGGCTTTTCAATCCCAGCGCTGGAAAGTCGATCGGCACTTTGCGGACATTACTGGCAAATGAATTTTTTTGCACAACACATGACATTGCCAATCTAGAGTCGATTTTCAACTTGAAATTGGAAACTCTGGAAAGTTTTTTGCGGCGCTATTTGGGGGCTTGATAAGTAGGTGGGCATAATTAAACGTAAAACTCCAGGCCCTTAGAAACCCGGTTTCTTGGAGAAACCGGGTTTCTGGAAGTTCAGTTCATTTACGCCCACCTACTTATCATGTTCGGTAGCATCGGGACGCTAAAAAATCTCTTTTCATATCTGCGTTCATCTGCGTTTATCTGTCTACCCTACGGGAAGGCGAAGCGCCTACATCTGCGGTAAAAATTTAACCAATGATGACCACAGACAAGGCCGATATAACCGGACATGGATATGATATCATGTCCGGTTTCATCGGTAGCGTAAGCGTGATGCGAGAAATTGTCTGTGGGAATCGAGGGTTAAATTTTTACCACAGATGTAGGCGCTTCGCCTTCCCGTAGGGTAGACAGATGAACACAGATGAACACAGATAAGAGAGTTATTTTTTTTAGACAACCGATGCCACCGGACATGATATGATGGATTGCTGGCGCGATCGCACACTAACGTAAAGTAGGGTGCGTTGCAACGCACCCTACCGCTAAAAGAACTTCTCGCGAGAAATGATTTTCTGTCCGGTGTTAACCGCAGCAGTTACCTATGCAGTCAGGCTGAGATTGTAGCTGGTATTAGCAAGAGGAGAGGTGGTAATCTCAACGAAGTAAGTACCCGCCCCTAAAGACCGCGCTAACGAGCCTGCGCTGGAAGAAGAAGCAGTAGTGCTAGCCAAAAACTCACCCGGATCTATGCTGCCATTATTGTTGCTGTCTCCATAGACATTGGCAACCGCCGTATCGCTCACACCATTAAGGGATAAGTTGAAGTTGTTCAAATTATTACTGAGGACAAAGCGGTAGAAGTCTTGGCGATCGGCAGTACCCACAAAATCCTGATAATTACGAGTCCCAGTTAGGGCGTCTATGTTTAAAGCAGTACCTGGTGTACTACCTGGATCTGATGCAGTTGTCGTCGGAATGCCAGTGGCAGCAAAACTCAGACTGTATGATGTGTTAGTGGTGGGTGAACCTGTTATCACATCTACATAGTACCGACCTTGAGCCAAATTCCTGTTGATTGATGCGGCGCTAGAACTACTACCGGAAACGCTGGCGATCTCTTCACCGGGTTCGATCGCATTATTAGTGTTAACATCTGCAAACAGTTTAAGAGTAGCATTGTTGCTCAAACCATTCAATGTTAGGTTGAGATTGCTTGGACGATCCAGATTGAAGCTATAGTAATCCTCTGGGTCGGGAGTGCCCACAAAATCATTCAAAGTGGGGCTAGTACGCAAGCTGCCAAGATCGTAAGAAACAGTCGGAGTGTTACCGGGATCTGATGCTGGAGCAACAGGTGTGGCAGCTATACGCCCTTCTCGATATCCATAGTTGACAAAGTGCTGTTCTGCACTTTCAAAATTGTTGCCGAATGCTGCCCTTAAGTCAGCGTTAGCATCTAAGTAGACGCGGGGATTGAAAAATTCTGATGCAGTGCGTCCCTCTCTCAAACCATTACTTTGGTAGTGCTGAGTTAGTTGTTCGTCAGTGAGATTAGCTTGGGCTAGGTCAGTATTGACAGCTTTGTAGTAAGATGCGTTAAACACAAGTCCTTGTCGGCGTTTTTCTCCTAAACTAAATGTTTCCATGTGGCTAAACATTTGGGGTTTGGTCAAGCCTGCCCTAGTTAAATCGAGGTAACTTGCTGTATAATAATTGAGGTCGGCAAACCGCGAAAATTGACGCCCTTCATTAGCACCCGCATTGACAAAGTGCTGCCGCAGTTGGTCATCTGTGGTGATTCCAGCACGAGCTAGGTCTGGATAGAGAGCGCGGTAAAAATTAGCATCGAACAGATTGGTAGCCATAAAGTTTTCTCCCAAGATGTAGACTTACATCTCTGTGTTGTTGAAAATTGTACTGATGACCTTTTATACTGTGACACGATTAAATGATGCTTAGGTGATTAGCAATAGGTGCCGATTAAGAAAATCTGCGGAAGCTAAATTCATCTAAATCATCTTGTGTCCTACTTCTTATTATACAAACCCTACGCATTCTTTACGGAATTGCAGAAATAAAATTTTTGCAGTTTTTTTATTTGTTGTTTTTAGCCGGATCGACTTCTAGATAGAATTTGCCCAAAACCCTATTTAAATAGGGCTGTCTGCATATTTTTCCTCTTAGGATATGAGGCTAGGCTTATATATACGTAAGTACAGCCTTGGAAGTTTGGGAGTTTTTCTGGATTCGTGGTTGATTTATGTGTAGTTATAGGGTTGAAAATTTGAGATAGAAATTTCAAATTTGAAAATATATGCCCTAGAGCGCCAGTCCAGTAGAAGAGGTTGACAAAAACTGCCAAGTATGGTTGTGTAATCTAAGATTATCAAAGCAGAAGGTGTTTTAGCGGTAGGGTGGGCAAATCGCCCACCTATTTTGCTGTCCAAGAGAAGAATATCGTTATGACGTTTCAGTGGAACCCAGACAAAGCAAGTAGCAACGCCAAGAAGCATGGTGTGTCTTTTGAAGAAGCTGTCACAGTCTTTGGAGATCCACTAGCTGTTACAATTCTTGACCCCGATCGCTCGGTAGGTGAGTTTCGCTTTCTGACAACAAGGCAGTCGAGGCTACAGCGTCTTTTGGTTGTCTCCCATACGGAACGAGAAGGTGAGGTACGTTTGATTAGTGCCCGTTTAGCCACTCGGCAGGAGAAGCGAAACTATGAGTCAGGAACCTGAAGCAGCAGTCAATGACGAAATGAGACCTGAATATGATTTTTCAGGCGGAGTTCGTGGCAAGTACTATGAAGCCTATATGCAATCAAGTAACGTTGTAGTTCTCGATCCGGATGTAGCAGAAATCTTTCGAGACTCAGCTTCCGTTAATGAAGCATTACGATTGCTTGCAAAGATTGCGAAGTCTGTCGCGGTCTAACACTGCGTTGGAGCCGACCGTACAGTGGCTATCTGTACGAGTCAGCAGTTATCTGCGGCGGCTCAATTTAGCCGTATTGAAAAATATGCTTAATAGGGGTGAAATTATGCTAAGCGAAAGGCCAAAGCTAGCAGAATGGCAGCGATCGCACCCAGCGAAGTATTGATCGCGTTGACAACTTCATTGGTGAGCCAGCTTACCTTGCCTTGCACTGTAGCACCGATCAGACTTTCTAAATTAGTGGCAATAAAAGCCGCCACTACGCACAAACCGACACCCACCAAATCGATTAAGCCGACGCCCCAACCAACGATCGCGATCGCAGCTGACCCCACAACCCCAGCTAAAGTCCCCTCCAGACTCACCGCTCCTTCCGTTCCTCGCGCTACTGGTTGTAAAGTAGTAATCAGAAAAGTGCGTTTACCGTAGGCTTTGCCCACCTCACTGGCGCAGGTATCAGAAAGCTTAGTACTGAAACTGGCGACATAACCCAGCAGCAGGAGGGGAAGAGTGGGAGAAGAGGGGAGTGGGAGAAGAGTTGCCAATGCACATAATGCCCCAGTCGCCGCAGAACCCCAGACATTTTCTGGCCCACGGGCACCCGATCGCTTTTCAGCTATTCCTTCGGCTTCTTTTTGAGCCATACCGATGCGGGTGACGCCAGATCCGACGAGAAAATAGAACAGTACCACTAAATATCCCTGCCAGCCAAGAGTACCCCAAATGAGAACGCCCAACACCCAAGCATGAACGTAGCCTGCTGGTGTAAGCAATTTTTTAGGGGCAAAATAGGCGATCGCTAACAAAACCGTATTCAATGCTGCGCCTACTAGCCAGGAATTAAGAGAATAAATACTAGAGAACATAACGCACTAGCCTCCCCGAACAAACTATGAACCAAGTTTTATTTCATCTTGCCTTTCCCGTCACCGACATTGCTCAGACAAAAGCATTCTACGCCGATGGCTTAGGCTGCGAAATCGGTCGCGAAAGCCCAATTTCGGTAATTCTAAACCTTTATGGCCATCAAATCGTTGCCCACACAGTCAAAGAACTGCTGACCCCTCAAAAAGGTATATATCCCAGGCACTTCGGTTTGGTTTTCACTTCCGAAGCCGATTGGGAAGCACTGCTAGATCGGGCGAAACAAAAGAATTTACACTTTTACCAAGAGGCTAAACGCCGATTTGTCGGTTTACCCACAGAGCATCGTACCTTCTTTTTAGAAGATCCTTTCCATAACATACTTGAGTTTAAATATTACTCTCATGCTTCGGCAATTTTTGGCGATCGCGAGTATGCACAGGTGGGGGATACTATCTAACAGGTTCTCCCAGCGCCTCTGTCACCGCATGAAGACTCCTAGAGTCTGTCAGCATCCAAGGATGGAGAGGAACCGGCACCTGCACCTCTTTACCCACAAGCAGTTGCGAACTATTCGCCGGGACGATCATCAAGTCGAGGGGTGTCCAGATGGAAGTGAAGTTTAGCCTCTCCAACATGGCGACATCCCGATTCAAATCTTCCAGAAAAGCGCTACCGGGGCGCATCTGAACGCAACCGGGGCGCTGGGAACCATAGGCTGTCAACGTGCCGCGATGAGGCGAGGCGATCGTAATGAAGCGCTGCACGCGATCGATTCCTCCCAGTCGCTGCACGTAGTAGCGGCTGACAACTCCCCCCATGCTGAAACCAACTAGATCTAAAGGTTGTTCTGGCGGGAAGACTTTGGCTACAAAATCTGCAACTTGCTCTGCCAAATGGTCAAGGTGCTTAGCACCATTATTTGGTATCATGTTCAAGTCGTAAACAGACCAACCCCGCTCAATCAGGTAGGGAGCCATTCTGTGAAAAACTGCCCCGGTATCGTTAATACCGTGAACTAGCAGCACTGGATTGCGATCGAGACTACTTTTCATCTCAGCATTAAATAAATTCCCTAATTCCAGCTTAGACTCAACGTTATATTTGCTCAAAAGTAAAGCTAAAATTAACCAAACCACACTTTGTAAAGATTTTGTTACACTTTAGAAGTGGATTAAGAGAAAACCTTCTGAATCTTGGTGTGGATATCGATCGAATTGTAGTGAAATTTACCATCTAAAAAGACTCTACAGTAAGACACTGCAATGGGGCCGATCGCACTCACAGTCAGATATCATACCCACGTCCTGATACAAGTACAAGGAGTACCATAAATGATTCGACTCCTAGTCAATTTCTTAGAATTTATTCTCAACTACCTTTACCGAGACCGTTTATATCCACGATTTTTTGTTTTGGAAACGGTTGCTCGCGTTCCTTACTTTGCCTTTACATCAGTGCTTCACCTTTACGAAACTATGGGTTGGTGGCGCAAGGCAGATTGGCTCAAAGTTCATTTTGCCGAATCCTGGAACGAATTACACCACCTGCTAACTATGGAGTCCCTTGGCGGCAATAAGTACTGGATCGATCGCTTTGTCGCCCATACAGGAGCTTTTGTTTACTACTGGATTCTGATTTGCGTGTATATAGTGGCACCCAAGTCAGCTTACCAATTCATGCAGATGGTAGAGGAACACGCTTACGAAACTTACAAGAACTTCCTCGCAGAATATGGGGAGAAACTTAAAACTGAGCCAGCACCCCAGGTTGCCATAAACTACTACCTCCAAGGTGACCTTTATCTGTTTGATGAATTCCAAACTTCTCGTTCACCAGAAGAACGTCGCCCGAAAATTGAGAATCTCTACGACGTATTTGTTGCTATCCGCGATGACGAAATGGAACACGTTAAAACGATGGTAGCTTGCCAAAAGCCAGATGCTCAAATTACTTTCAAGAGTCCTCACAGTCCTGACGCTAAATTCCTGCCTGAATCAACTCTGATGAAGGTCGAAGAATCTGACGCTAAATTGGCACAAGAGGCAGATCAAAAGGAACCGGCGATGTTGTAATTCGTGATTGATGATTGGGGAAAAGGTGATTGGTCAATGGCCATTAATTATGAATTATGAACTGTAAACCATAACTATTCCCCATTCCTCATATTACTCATTCATATTTCTGTAGGTGGCGACAGCTGAAGGAGATATCCGATTCAAGTAACGGAATATCCAGTATTTAAATACCGTGTCCAAAATTACAGGAAAAGTAGCAATAAACAAAAAGATAAAATCTCTATTTTCTGGAAGACCTAAATGCCGCGATACATTCTCCAGTAGCACTTCCCACCCATGCGGTGAGTGGAATCCCACAAATACATCGGTAAACAAAATAATTATGAAGGCTTTAGCGCTATCGCTGAGACCATACACAAGCTCATCGATAAAAGACTTCAAAACTGCGATTTCTCTGCGACTCATAAATATGACGACAGCAAACGCAACTAGCGACAGTAAATCGGAAAAGATATTTTTAATAGCATCAGCACTTTGGTGACGGGATTCTTTTGCTATCTCCTTGGCCTTTTCTTTTAATTGCTCTTCTATTTGCTCAGGGGAAAATTTTGGGGCTTCAAAAATTAGATTTTCAAATTCTAGTCTTTCCTTAAATCTTGTTAACTCACTAAGAGCTTCTTCTTCCAAATCCCGGTTAATGAAAATATCGAGTTCGTTTTCAGTTCGGAAATTATCAACTAGAGGCCCTACAACAAATAGTTTGGACAACTGATAAGTTAGCAGAGGTGCTATAATTAGAATTAAAAGAAACCTGAGAGAAATTGCTGTTTTTGCCTTGGACTTACGGAACTTTTTGACAACTTCTTCTTCCGACTGCGGATCTAATTCTCTCTGAAGTCTATTAATCGTTTTAAAAATAGACCTGGGTAAAACACCAGTTTTGTCAGAAATAGTGTCAGCTTTGCTATCTGAGTTGGGAGTAGATAAATACAGTTGCTCATTTGAAATGGGTGAGCTAAGTTTTTCAGAATCAGAGCTTTGATTTTTGGCAATTGCTACTAAAGCTAAAGATTTTTCAGGTTGTGATTTTTGGGACTCTATAGTAGTATATTTAGATATGACGCGATCGATAAATTTTAGCTTTTCTAAAATAATCGCTGATTTATCCCTGGATTCGGGCGAATAAACGTTTCCGTTATTAACTGAGGCATCAACTATTTCTGCTTTGGCTGGGGTTTGATTATAATTACTAATCCCGATCACTGAATTACTGGCTCTGAATTCGGCTAGTCGCCCCTTGGTAATATTTAGATTTTTTTGCAGTTCGGCACGAAAATAGGACATCTCGCTGTCAGTGTAATCAGCTGAATCAGCCACTATTTTTTTGCCGCCAAAATATTCGTCTTCAATAGCCTTGATTTGCAAAGCGGCATTATATGCTTGCTCTAATGCCCTTTCTGGCGTTTCTGAAAACCATTCGGCGGCATAACGCAAGGAATCTATAATTTTTGTCAAAATGGTTCTTTTCATGATAGAAATTTGTCTGATTATTCTTAGTGGTATAGGAGAAAAATCCCTTTTGCTTCTGAGTTAATGCAGATTTGCAAAAGTTGGAAAGTTGAGTGTACGTGGTATGATAGCAAATTAACCGGAGGACGGACGGTAGTGTCTGAGTCTATTTGGATCGCAAGCGCCAGTCGCAGTGGCAAGACTACTCGTTTGATCGAGCAGTTTTGCACGTGGGTGCAGATGGGATTCGATCGGGCCGATACTCTTGGGCCAGATTTTCCACGTCGGCGGCGAGGAGTTGCCCAGACTGGTGCCAGTCGGTTAAGTTCTAAGCAAATAGCATCGGCAGCTTTAGTGTTTGCGGCTAATGGGGATAATCGCATCGTATTGGCGAATAGTATCTCGGCGGCGATACCCAATATGCCGGTTTACACAACCACACCTCTAGCTTTTTTTGAGAATGAAGTCATTTTGTTTTGGCCCCTGTTAATTCAGCGGTTGAATTTGAAGGCACAATTCCCAGTGCGCCTGCGTCCCGAAACCGAACAGGAATTGGCAACTCAGCTTTGGAGTTCGGATCTAGAGCAGGGAATTTGGCAACAAATGGGGGTAAATGAGTATCGATTGGTGCGTAGAGCGCTAGATTTGCTGTTATTAGCCGGTTTGAGCGGAACGCCGCCAGAGGACATACCTGAAATTTTAGAACAGGGTTTGGCGGGAGAGAGGGAGAGTGGGGGAGGGGGAGAGGGGGGGAGGGGGAGAGGGGGAGAGGGGGAGAGGGGGAGAGTGGGGGAGTGGGAGAGTGGGGGAGTGGGGGATTCTTTACTCAGCACTCAGCACTCAGCACTGGGACAGATGCTGCTGCGCTGGCGGGAATGGTGTCTGGAGCGGGGATTGCTGACTTATGGGATTATTACCGAACTATATTGGCGTTATTTGTTGCCAGATGTAACTTATCAGCAACATTTAACTCGTAGGTATCGGTTGGTGCTGGCGGATGATGTGGACGATTATCCGGCGATCGCACGGGATTTGTTTGACTTTATGCTTGACAAAGGCGCGATCGGCGCTTTTACGTATAATCCTGAAGGTGGCGTGCGGCAAGGACTGGGGGCTGACCCGGATTATATGGAGGGTTTGGCGTCTCGTTGCCGCCTAGAAGGCTTCACAAGCCGACCGATCGCCTGTTTGGAAACCGATTGGGGAACGTTGTTGGTGGAAGCACTTAGTGACCCGACGTTATTGTCGAGCTTGCCAGAACCAGTGCTGTCGATTCAAACGGTATCGCGATCGCAACTACTGCGACAAACAGCCCAGACTATTAGCTTGGCGATACAGTCAGGAGAAGTGCAACCGCAAGAAATAGCAGTGATTGCACCGGGGTTGGATGCGATCGCACGCTACAGCATTATCGAAATTCTCAACAGCCAGGGCATAGCAGTCGAATCGCTTAACCACCAGCGCCCGTTATCCAGTTCACCGATCATTCGGGCATTGCTGACGCTTCTAGGCTTAGTTTATCCGGGATTGGGGCGTCTGATCGACAGAGATGCGATTGCCGAAATGCTGGTGGTACTAAGTCAGTCGTCCGCAGGAACAGACAATCAGGAATGGGAAGATTCTCTCATCCAAAATCCAAAATCCAAAATCCAAAATGGGATAGACCCAGTGCGAGCCGGTTTGTTGGCAGACTATTGCTATGCTCCAAATCCAGAACTACCCAGTTTACTACCTGCCAAGACATTTCCTCGCTGGGATCGATTGGGATATGAGGCTACCAAAGGTTATGAAGAGATTGTACAGTGGTTAGAAGAACAGCGATCGCAACAACAACAGCATCTTATTCCCAGCCCTGTTTACATCCTGGATAGAGCAATTCAGCACTTTTTATGGAATGACAGCCATCTTCCCTTCGATCGCATAGCCGCTTTGCGAGAATTGCAGGAAACCGCCCAACACTATTGGGAAATTGATGTGCGGCTGCGAAAGAGCGAGCAAACCGATACCCCATCTTATACTACCGTCGGTCGATTTATTCAGATGCTGCGTTACGGTACAGTTACGGCTAACCCTTATCCTGTGCGATCGTTTGGTCTAGCCGCTCAAGCTGTTACGATCGCAAACATCTTCCAATATCGTTCCAGTCGTCGTTTTCATCGCTGGCAATTTTGGCTGGATGCTGGTTCCCCTCTGTGGCTAAGCGGCGGCGCAGCGACCTTATTCGGTTCTCCGTTATTTCTCCAGCATCGGTTTGGACAACCTTGGACAGCGGAAGATGAAATAGAAGCGGGTGAGGAACGGTTGCGACGGATTTTACGAGATTTGCTCAGTCGTGCGGGAGAAAGAGTTTATTTGTGTCACAGCGATTTAGCTGTGAACGGACAGGAGCAAACAGGCCCCCTGGTGACCTTGGTAAATGCTTCTGGGGAGGGGCTAGAAAGTCAAAAGTCAAAAGTCAAAAGTCAAAAGTAAAGAATGGAGTGGGGGAGTGGGGGAGAGAATCCCCACTCCCCCATCAGGACTCAGAACTCAGCACTTTGCTATACATCACAGCCACCGGATGTGATATCATGTCCGGTTGCATCGGTTGTCTAAAAAAAATAACTCTCTTATCTGTGTTCATCTGTGTTCATCTGTCTTCATCTGTGGTAAAAATTTAACCCTCGATTTCAACAGACAATTTCTCGCATCACGCTTACGCTACCGATGCAACCGGACATGATATGACTCTTCCGCTTCGGCTAACGGCTTCAACGCATCAAAATATCCCTGCTTCCACAATTGCGCGATCGCATTTTCCATCGCAGGTCGCGTTAACTCTGGTAAAACAATCAACCCTGGTGGAGCCAAAAAAGGAGAACCCAACTCCACCTCCCCATCTAAATCTTGTTGTAAGCGGATGGGGTCGTAAAAATAGACAGAATAGGTTTTGCCATCCCTACAGCGGACGATCCCATCGCTTCTATGTCCTTTCATTGGCGTTTCTACCTCGTCTCTTTCGTCCCAGCCATATTTAAACGTCAGTTTGGGCGCGGTTTCCATATCACGATTCCTCTATAACGGCTTGTATTTTTTTTAACTCTTCTTGGTATTGTTGGTAGGTGAGCAAATTTGCATATTTAGGCACAATCTCGCGATCGCTGCGATCCCGTCCTCTTTGCACAATTTTTAATGTATCTGGTAAGAACAAGATCTTATACGCTCCTCCAAAACGCCTAACGCGATCGGCATCTTGATGAATCGATATTCCATGTGTTGGCTTAAAATAATTTGTTTCCGGATCTATTCTAACTTCGTAGGGTCTAGCTTCAAAATTGCTACCCCCTCTGTAAAAGGTAGCCGTGCCTTCGTTTTCCATTCAATACTTTTATCCACTGCCACCACTTTACCACAGAACTCCGAAAAATTAGATGCACAGCAGCTTATGGCTGTAGGGGTAATTCATGAATTACCCCTACAGCTAGAGTATGCCAAGCAGTTTTGCGTAAGTCCTATAATTAATAATCAAATTTTTAAGGCGACTCGTAACAACTGGAGTTTAGACTAATAAACTCCAGTTATACCGTTCGGACAGCGTTGCGTAGCAAATCGGATTTTTCCGATCGGATCTCAATCCAAGTGAGGCTTTTGGCGATGCCAATAAGTTGATTGCTCGTAACCATAAGCCACTTGAAACAACTGATCTTCTCGCAAAAGATTGCCGATCAATTGCATCCCGATCGGCAGTCCTTTCTCATCGAAACCGCATGGTATATTCAATCCAGGTAACCCAGCTAAATTTACTGGTATTGTCATCAAATCTGACAAATACATACTCAGCGGATCTTCTGTTTTTTCCCCTGCTTTAAATGCCGTCGTGGGAGCAGTCGGACATACTAATATATCAACTTTTTCAAAAGCACTCTCGAAGTCTTGTTTGATCAACGTGCGGACTTTTTGTGCTTTGAGATAATAGGCATCGTAATACCCAGCTGATAAAGCGTAAGTTCCCAGCATGATTCTCCGCTTGACTTCCGTCCCAAAACCGGCAGCGCGAGTCTGGGTATACATTGATAAAAGCGTTGTGGCACTTTCATCGCGGATGCCATACTTTACCCCATCGTAACGAGCCAAATTGGCAGATGCTTCCGAGGGCGCGATGATGTAGTATGTGGGCAAACCGTAGCGGAATCGGGGACAAGAGATGACATGAATTTCCGCACCTAATTCTTGCAGAACTTCGATCGCTTTTGTAACTGCTTTTTCGACTGCGGGTTCTATCCCTTGACCAAAAGTTTCTTTGATAATGCCAATTCTCAGAACGCCTCTGCTTTTGAAGTTGGGTCGGAGCGCTTTGGCATAATCTGGGATATCAACTTTCAAGCTGGTAGAATCTTTGGAGTCGTAACCTGCGATCGCACCCAACAAAATCGCCGTATCCTCTACCGATCGTCCAAACGGCCCAATTTGATCCAGGGAAGAAGCGTAAGCTACCAATCCAAACCGCGAAACCAACCCATAAGTCGGTTTGAGCCCCACCACCCCACAAAAAGACGCCGGTTGACGAATCGAACCCCCCGTATCGGAACCGAGAGCCACAACGCATTCTTCCGCTGCTACAGCCGCTGCCGAACCACCCGATGAGCCACCCGGCACCCGTGACAAGTCCCAAGGGTTAGCCGTGATTTGATAGGCAGAAGTTTCCGTGGAACTCCCCATCGCAAACTCATCCATATTCGTTTTGCCAACCATCACCGCACCCGCATCCGCCAGTTTCTGCGTCACGGTTGACTCGTATGGAGGCACGAAATTTTCCAGAATCCGCGAACCGCAAGTGGTGCGAATCCCTTTAGTACACATATTGTCCTTGATGGCAATGGGAATGCCTGCCAGCAGGCCGATTTCTTCACCGGCGGCGATTTTGGCATCCACCGCCAGAGCCTGTTCTATGGCTTTTTCTGCTGTTAGGCACAAAAAACTGTGCAATTTCGGTTCTAGCGCCTGAATGCGCTCTAACGCTTCTTTCGCGATCTCTACAGCAGAGCGTTCTTTGCTGATGAGTTGTTGGTGCAACTCGCGGATGGATGCCATGCAGTTACCTCAAGACCTCTGTTTCACTTAAAGCTCGATCTATAAGTATATGGTTCTGCTACATAAAACTGACACAAAGCGGAACATCATAGTATAAACCAGACACCGCTTGAAGTTTACTTCCTGCTTCATCAGGGGCATCGGAGCATAATGTCCAATTTTATCGGAAAAAATGACGAAATGGAATCAGATCTACCAGTTCAATACTTACTCACTAATCAAAATAACTATTCTCAAAAAGCGCATCGGCACTTTCCCTTAGTTTAAACCAGTATAAAGTTTTACCATTGTTACAAAATTGTAAAATTTTACGCGGGATTCATTGCCAGCGATTATATCGCTGGCAATGAATCCCTTTTTCTTCCCTGATTGTGTCTCTTGGGAGATTAACAATACCATGAAACTGCCATCACTGACGCCATTTGTCACAGCCGGAGCGATCGCTCTCGGAATTACCACATTTTCTCAATCTAGTCAAGGTCAGAACGCCGCTGCACGGGGATTTTTTTGCGACACCTCTAGTGGCGTCCCTGTTAAGCAACCACAACCACAGCCACAGATGCCTCAAAGACCAGAGGGTTGTTTAGATGATCCGGCGTTAATTAGACTAGACAAGTTTGCGCTGATCCTACTAATAAAGATGGTTTTTTTATGAGTTGTCTTTGGGGAGGGACAATAGTAACGTGCGCGGGCAATGTGAACTAAAAGTGGAATTGCACCCAATATTCTGAATGCGATCGCACTATTTTCAATGGCTGCGATCGCACTTATCAACCAACAAAGTAAACTGCAATCGCAAAGGATACCGGAGGCATATCGCTCTTTTTTTGTGCTGATGAGAAAAAGTGCGATCGCCAACTTCCGCAGAAACCCGGTTTCTTTGGTGGGTGCGATCGCCACATCTTATAATCAAATAAACTAGACTTATCCACGCCAGAATAAGAAATGTTAACCAAATACATCCAAGCGGCGATGCGGCAAGCGAAGTATGAAATTTTGCCCGACGATGGCACTTTCTACGGAGAAATACCCATCTGTGAAGGAGTCTACGCCAATGCTGCAACTCTTGATGCCTGTCGAGAGGAATTACAGGAAGTTTTGGAAGATTGGATTTTACTCAGTCTTACTCTAAACCTTCCCTTACCGCTAATTGATGGAATCGATCTAACTATTAGCAAGGAAGCTGCCTGATGCCACCTTTAGGCCCAATTAAACGCCAGGATTTAATTCATTATTTGAAACAACTGGGATTTGACGGCCCCTATTCCGGTAAAAAGCACCAATTCATGTTAAAAGATACCCTCCGAATCACAATCCCAAATCCTCATCAAGGTGACATCAGCACCAATCTTTTAGCCAGAATATTGCGACAAGCTAAAATTGAGCGCGATGATTGGGAACAGCTTTAAAGGAATCTGCGAATTAACTATGACCGATAGACTAGACAGAATTGAAGCTTCTATAGAAGCCAATGCAACGCAAATACAAGCAAACTCAGCCGCTATCTCTGAATTACGATCGCAAATAGAAGCAGAAAGAGCAGCGATCGGCGAACTGCGTGCTACTGTCAATTCATTGGTGCAAGTCGTAGAAATCCATCAGCGCAATCATGAAGTAAGCCAACGCAATTTTGAAGCGATTATGAATGAAATTAGAGGGATTCGCACAGAAAATCAACGCATATTAGAACATTTATTTGGCAGCCAAGAAAATTGAGTGCGAACTATGGCTGAGAATTCTGGGTAAGGGAACAGTGCAAAAAAACGCGATTAACGAATTGACGGCACTACCAGCAGATAACCCATTACGAGTAAATGCGCTAGAGTTATTGTATAACCTGCGCGTCATTCTAGAAACCAATCAAAATTTAGAGCCAGAAGACAGGGAGTTAATCATGGAATTATCACCACTTTATTTAGAAAGACTCGATACAGCTTTACAGTCAGGAATTCAACAAGGAATTCAACAAGGAGAACGCCTTGTTGTGGAAAACCTATTGAGGATTCGCTTTGGTAACTTGGATGATGAACTAAAGGCAATTATTGAGCCATTGCTAAAATTAACACCAGAAGAGTTCACTCGATTGTTGTTGCAATTATCTCGCGATGAACTATTAGCTAGGTTTAGCAGATAGAATTAGGGGTGATTTTCTTAATAATCTTTTTTATTCCTGTAGGTGCGATCGCTCTTTTTTGTACTGATCGGAAAAAGAGCGAGCGCACTTAGAATGGTTTTCATGGTATAATTGATAAAATTTATAAGTTTCTTAACTACAAGCATAAAAAATATTATGGAGGTTAGTAAGCGCTGGATAGTTCGCGATCGCTATGGCAATAATATATATTTTACCGAGGAGCGCTGGGAACACATTATCGACCCAGAAAATCATCCAGAAATGGCAGGTTGCGAAGAAAACCTCCAGCAAACGATTCGCTACGGTCGTCGTACTCAGGATTCCTTAAACCCACAAAAATACCGCTATATCATGGCGTTTGACGATTTAGAACAAAACAATACCCATATTGTCGCAATTGTTCTCTGTCGATATACTCAAGGTAAAGACGGTCAACCAGTACCAAATAACTATATCGTTACAGCCTATCAAAAAGCGATAGGTTAACTCTATGAACAAGCCAAATATAAAATACGATGAACTCAGCGACACCCTCACAATATCCTTTGAACCTGGGGTGCAAGCAACAGGCATAGAATTGACAGAACATATTCTGTTACGTATTAATAAATTCGAGCGAAAAGCAATAAGTATCAATCTTTTTGACTACTCAGTATTAACTCAAAAAACAGAAATGGGAAATCGCAGTTTTCCCATCACGGGATTAGGGCAACTATCAAGCGAAATGCGAGAAATTGTCTTTGATATATTGCTGCACCAACCAGTGTGCGAATATTTGCATCTTTCAGCTTATACGCTGTCCATTTCAGAAACAATCCCGATCGTATCCGTGCAACCAATACCCGTTGGTATCGAAGGGTAACGCTAATATTAAATGCGATCGCACTGTCAGCTTTTCGATTGGGATTATAGGTAAAAAAAAGGTGCGATCGCCTACTTCTTCCGAAACCCGGTTTTCCTAAAAAACCGGGTTTCTTTGACATAAGCGATCGCTCTATGCTATTATTGATATTTAGGTAATTAAATTATCAAAATCCTTACTATCTTTTATCTCCCACCCCACATCTGGCAATCTAAAATCTAAAATCTAAAATGGTATGACCCGCTTTCCCCACGACCAATTTGCCAAAGACTACCTCAAAGAATTATTAACCCCATTAGGACAAGTAGAAACCAGTCGCAATGTGGCTGGAGAAGTGAGAGAGATTGATGTATGGTTTACACCATCATCAACACCAACGGTTCACACGCAAACCTTGGGATTACTAGGGCGATTTGCTACCACTACCTCAATATTTGAACCATTCCGCAACGCAGTAACCGCCAGCCAAATTCGCAGTTGTATGAGCAAACTGTTTGACGTTCATGCTGATTTAGAACGTCAGGCAAAACGAGAAAATACTCGCATCAACGAATCTGACTTACCCAAATTATGGATTCTCACTCCCACAGCATCACCACTTTTATTAGATGGCTTTGGGGTAATTCCAGAGCGAGAAAACTGCCCACCAGGAGTTTATTTATTCTCAGAAAATTTCAAAACAGCAATAGTAGCGATTCATCAGTTACCCCGTACCCCAGAAACACTCTGGCTGAGAATTCTAGGTAAGGGAACAGTACAAAAACAAGCTATCAATGAATTGACGGCGCTGCCAGAGGGTAATCAATTTCGAGTAAATGCGCTAGAGTTATTATATAACCTGCGCGTCATTTTAGATGCAAATCAAAATTTAGATGAAGAAGACAGGGAGTTAATTATGCAATTATCGCCACTTTATTTAGAACGGCTAGATGCCGCCGTACAGGAAGGAATGCAGCAAGGAATACAGGAAGGAATGCAGCAAGGAATGCAGCAAGGAATACAGGAAGGAATGCAGCAAGGAATACAGGAAGGAATGCAGCAAGGGCAGCGCGTAGTTGTAGAAAATCTACTCATGGTTCGCTTTGATACATTGGATGAGGAACTCAGGGGAATCGTCAATCCTTTGTTAGAGTTGCCACCAGAAGAGTTTACCTCGTTGTTGCTGCAATTATCTCGCGATGAACTATTAGCTAGGTTTAGAAAATAAAGTTTCGAGCGATCTGCTGTTGGTCAGCTACGCGATCGCACTTACCACCCAGTAAAGTAAGCTGCGATCGCGTAGCAGCGACCTTGGCGCAGCCGCACCGAAGGGGCTAAGAGAATCGCTCGCCCCCAAAACTTTCATTTTCCCGATCTATGAGATGATAAATGCGTGAGATTCTTTTTTGGGAGAGCGCCATGACCAATTTTCTAAAACTTGCTAATAAAGCATTGAGATTAGCAGCACTATTAATGTTATGTTTGGCAATGTTCTGTTGGTCAGTTCCCGCGCAAGCAGCCAGCCGAATTAGCCCACAATTGGAAGAACAAGTCTTGCAGATTCTCCGCCAACACCCAGAAGTAATTCTGGAATCTGTACAAGCATACCAGGAGCAACAACAAAAGCAAATACAGCAAACACGGCAGGCATTTGTGGAGCAGATAAAAACCAATCCTAAAGCAGTGATTGGCGAATCTCCCACCACTGGTGCATCTGAGCCAAAAATTGTGCTGCTAGAGTTCTCAGACTTTGAATGTCCCTATTGTTCCAAAGCTAATACAACCCTGAAACAGTTCATAGCAAAACATCAGGATGAAGTCACACTGGTTTACAAGCATTTCCCCCTAATCTCAATTCATCCTGAAGCCATGTCTGCTGCAAAAGCTGCTTGGGCTGCGGGTCAACAGGGCAAATTCTGGGAGTACCACGATGCCCTATTTACACAGCAAGACAAATTAGGTGAAGCATTATATTTGGATATTGCCCAGAACATGAATCTGGATTTAGACAAGTTCGATCGCGACAGAAATCTTGCCGATACCGCAATTCAGAAAGATATGCAGCTAGCTGAAAGATTGGGGCTTTCTGGCACACCCTTTTTTGTGATGAATGGCGAGATATTTTCAGGTGCTGTCCAACTATCCGATATGGAAAACATATTGGCTCGTGTAAGCAAGTCGTGAGGCAAATTATAGGTCTAATTAAATTGTGTGCGATCGGGCTAACAACTTCATTTGTCCCAGTCGGCCCGATCGCCCAAATCATGTATCAAGATTAAAACAAATTAGAGAGCAATTGCACCGCTTATGGCAGTATGATAATATGGGAATATACTAGCATCTATTTAGTTATGTATTTGTTGCTTCATTAGGTAATAAAAATGCAGTTACTCAGATTTTTAGCTATTGTCCCTATTACGCTACTAGCCACATTCTCGTGTTCAATCCTTCCATCTAACCAATCTCAAGCAAATAATAATCGTAATACCGCACCAACTCCACTTGCTCAAAGAAGATCGACTCCCTCGGCACAAACAAATTATCTTTCAGCTTTGGAGAGAGGGATAATAGCAGAAACTAACCGGGCGCGAGCAAATCCCCCTGCTTATGCTGCCACACTGGAAAATTGGAAAAAGGGCTTTCAAGGAAACCGAGTCAGACTCTCCGCTAACCTGTTTTTGCAAACACAGGAAGGGGTAAAACCTGTCGATGAGGCGATTCGGTTCTTAAAATCAACCCGTCCCAGACCAACTTTGACGCCATCCAGAGGTATGTCTTTGGCTGCTAGAGATCACGTCAGAGACCAAGGGCCCAAAGGTGCCATAGGTCACGATGGAACCGATCGCAGCAACCCCTCCACGCGGGTCAACCGCTACGGTTCCTGGCAAATCACTACAGGCGAAAATATCAGTTATGGCCCCAACACAGCCCAACAAGTCGTCATGCAGTTAATCATTGATGATGGGGTTCCCAATCGCGGTCACAGAACCAACATCTTTAACCCCGCTTTCCGAGTCGTTGGGGTTGCCTGTGGGCCTCATACTCGCTACCGCACGATGTGCGTGATTGAATATGCAGGCGGATATCGGGAAAGATAGGGGCTAGAAAAGTCAAAAGTCAAAAGTCAAAAGTCAAAAGTCAAAAGTCAAAAGAAAAAATGGGCTAGGGACTGGGGAAGAAGAAAAAAAATTACTCAACTAACCGCTCCCCCACTCCCCCACTCTCCCACTCCCCCCCTCCTATATGCCTCAACCTTCTTCCCCAGCTGCTCATCTCCACGTCCACATCCAGGGACAAGGCTTCCCGATCCTCTGTCTGCACGGACATCCCGGTTCGGGCAGCAGTATGTCCGTTTTCACCCAACACCTCTCCCAGCGGTTCCAAACTATAGCCCCCGACTTGCGCGGATATGGCAACAGTCGGGCAAATGACGATTTTGATATGGGCGACCATTTGACAGACTTGGAAGCCCTTATAGACCGCCTTCACATCGATCGCTGCTTAATATTGGGATGGTCGCTGGGAGGAATTTTGGCTATGGAATTGGCACTCAGATGTCCAGAGCGAGTCAGCGGTTTAATTTTAATTGCGACAGCCGCTCGGCCTCGCGGTAGCCATCCGCCTATCAGTTGGCAGGATAATTTATACACTGGGTTAGCTGCTATTATTAACGGAGTGCAACCTGGTTGGCAATGGAATATTGATACTTTTGGGAAGCGATCGCTCTTTCGCTACCTCATTGGGCAACATACTCCCGGTGCTTATCGGTACATCGCTTCTGATGCCATTTCAGCATATATGCGAACCTCACCAGCTGCCGATCGCGCCCTGATGACAGCTCTTAGATCTGGGTACAACCGACTCGAACACCTATCCCAGATTGAATGCCCTTGTCTAATGCTAGCTGGAGCAGCCGATCGCCACATTACAGCTGAATCGAGTTTGGAAACGGCTCGTCACCTGAAAAATTGTCAGTGGGAATGTTACCCCAACACCGCCCATCTCCTCCCGTGGGAAATTCCCGAACAGGTACTCAGAGATATCGATCGCTTTCTTGAAAGTCATCCTGAAGCGATCGCATATCCCCATCCGATCGACCTACCCAGACAGGGCGGAAACTAAGCCAAAACAAATTTCAGCAAGCTTGACGCCTTACACCTTAAAAGTTGCTACGTCTAACTGCTAAAAGTTGGCGATGCCTGGGGGTCAATCTTCTCTCCCGATTCCTCGTCGATAGTCAGCTTTACTGGCTTGCAGCATTTGATGAAAACAGCAGCGACTTGAGCGCCTTCTATTTCCAAGTCTTCAAGGTAGCCACCCTTTTGGGCTTCCGCATCTTTAGCGGTTAGAAATGGGCCAAAATAGTAGGTACAGTGTGGGTTCTGTGTCACAATCTCTACCCACCAAGCCAAACCCAAAAAATTGAGAATGTTAATCAAGATTTCTTTCATGGCCTCTACCTCTCTTATGCGATCGGATGCGGTCTGTAATTTGGCTTTTATTTACATTTCTTTATACTCTCTTACCTTTCCTTTTTCAAAAGATCTTTTTTCAATCCACATCAACTGGTTTTGACCATACCCGCTGCGGTTTATCTGACCAACGCCGCCGGAAAATTTCATACAGCGCCATTGCTGCTGCTACTGAGGCATTCAGGCTGGAAGTTTTTCCTTGGAGTGGAATAGATACAAGAAAATCGCAGTGACGTTGTGTCAGGAGACTGAGCCCTTCACCTTCAGAGCCGATCGCCACCACTGTAGGTCTATCAAATTTTTCAATGGTATGCAGCGACTGAGGAGCATTTGCCGCTGCGCCGTAAATCCAGAACCCAGCCTCCTTCAATTCTTCCAAAGCGCGACTGAGATTGACAACCCTCGCCACTGGAAAATTTTCTAAAGCGCCTGACGCTACTTTCATTACAGTAGAGGTGATCCCCACAGCTCGTCGTTGCGGCATCACCAACCCTTGGGCTCCCAAAGCTTCGGCGGTACGAATAATCGAGCCAAGATTTTGCGGATCGGTGATGCTATCCAATGCTACTAGGACGGGCTGATCGGAAACCGATTTTGCTTGTGAAATCAGATCTTTTAGTTCCGTGTATGTAAAAGGTGCTACTTGCGCTGCTATACCTTGATGATTGCCACGCTGAGTAATTTGGTCTAAGCGCTGCGGCTCTACCTCATCAATTACGGTGCCGTTACCCTTTGCCTGTTGTAATAAAGTGTGAAAGCGGGGATCGTAACGTAAGTGCGGCAATATCCAAATTCGGTTCAGAGAACGCTGATTTGCCAAAGCCGCCAGCACGGTTTGGCGACCGTAGATCGTATCTGTTTCTTCGGTGGTTTCTATACCAGCATTTTTTGCTTCGCCCGGTTCGGGTAACCGAGCTACACCTTTCGCAAGGCGAAGGGGTTTAACAACTCTCGGCTTGATCCTGGGTTTTATAGATCCGCCCCGATTTGGCTGGTTCTGAGCTTCAGGATTACGATTTCTAGGAGCCATGTTTTTTTGAAGTTTCAGCTCGTCAGCCTTATGGTTTTAATTTACTAGCGTACTAATTGCTTTTACAGCTATCTAGAGAACAATTTCCAATTATTCCTTTTGGGGGTCAAGTTCTAATTGTGCTAATAGCTGAGTCAGTCGTTCGGGATCGGTTAGATACAAATATCCCATCAATGTTTCTAAACTTGTTGCCTGTTGATATATTTCAGGAGACACTCGCTTAGGGCCTCCTGAAGCGGCGTTGCGTCCTCGTCGTAAAATTGCCAATTCTGTGTCAGTAAGTTGGGGTTCCAGCGATCGCAGCAGTCGCGCCTGACTTTCTGCTCGCACCATCGCCACCACTTGACGATGATAACTTTCTATTCGCTTGGGTGGCAGGAGATAACGGCTCCTGATATATAGTTCGTACACGGCATCTCCCAGATAGGCCAAAGCAACTGGTGAAAGTCGCTGTATTTCTGCGGGCGAGCATGAGCCTGAGAGCGGCAGATCGAACATTTGCACCTTATTCTATCAGAAAGTGTCAGTCACAGTCAGATATGTTAAGACACTAGAGAGCTATCAAAGTAAGGAAGCCACTGTGTTTGTACTCAGCACTCAGCACTCACCACTCAGCACTTTGCTGTGTCAGTCACAGACTGTCTCCGGTCATCTCGCATAGGGACGTATTGCCATGATAAAAAGGCTATCCAGAGCTTAAACCGGATAGCGCGATCGCAAAGCGCTTACCCAACTTATTTGTATTTTTCTAGAGCAGCATCAACCGAAGGCTGCAAAGACAGAAACTTTTCCAAGCGCACCAGCTTGACAGTCTGCGTCACGCGGGCATTGCTGACGATTTGCAAAGAACCCTCAGCACCTTGAGCCTGCTTGGCTAGCTGCACTAAAGCGCCCAATCCAGAGCTATCGACAAAATCGATTTGAGAAAGATCCAAAATAATATTTTTTGGGCCTTCGTCGATACACTTACCGATATTTTTTCGGAAAGTTGGCTCCGAAAAAGCGTCTAATAAGCCGGTGAGGCGAAATAGCTGGTATTTTTCCTTGACATCGCGAGTGCCTCTAAGGCTAACGGTCAAAGTTAATGGCTCAGGAATAACACCCTCCTAGCTACAACATAGTCCTTAAGTCGAGGCTCTAGTATATATATTTTCTGGGTAATTGTCTACAAGGGGCTAGGGAAGAGGGGAGAAGAGGAGGGGGAGAGCGGGAGAACGGGAGAGAGGGAGAAGAGGAGGGGGAGAGCGGGAGAAAATGTACATAATAATTCCCCCACTCTCCCACTCCCCTACTCCCCCACTCCCTCTTCCCTAGTCCCTAGCCCCTAGCTTTTAGCCCCTGCTTTTCGCATAGCTTGGACAAATTGCTCAAACAGGTAATCGGCGTCGTGGGGGCCGGGGCTAGCTTCTGGGTGATACTGTACGGAGAAGACAGGCAGGGATTTGTGACGCAATCCGGCTAAAGTGCGATCGTTCAGATTGAGGTGAGTAATTTCCACTTCGTCATCCGAGAGGCTATCGGGATCGATCGCAAAACTGTGGTTTTGACTGGTAATCTCAATCTTTTGGCGCAGACCGGCTGGCTGATTTAAGCCGCGATGCCCAAATTTTAGCTTGAAAGTTTCCGCACCCAGAGAAAGACCGAGAATCTGGTGCCCCATACAAATACCGAATACTGGTTTTTGGGAACTTAACAGCGCCTTGGTAGTTTCGATGCCTTCAGTAACGGCTGACGGGTCGCCTGGGCCATTAGAGAGAAAAATTCCGTCCGGGTTATATTTAAGGATCTCTTCTGAAGAAGTGTTTGCCGGGACAACGATGACTCGACAACCGTAACTCGCCAGACGGCGCAGAATATTGCGTTTGACGCCAAAATCAATGGCTACAACAGTGAGGCGTTCCTCTTGAGCCGATTGAGCGGTGGGGCTAAACTCCCAAACAGATGCGGTGGGATCTGACCATTCGTACATCTTGCGAGTTGTTACTTCTCGCACCAAATTTAATCCTGCCATGCTAGGCGCTGCTTTTACCTGTGCCAATAACTCAGCCGGATCGAGAATTTCCGTGGAAATCCCGCCGTTCATTGCACCAAACTGGCGAATTTTGCGGGTTAGTGCGCGGGTATCGAGGCCGTAAATGCCTGGGATATTGTGCTGTTTGAGGTAATCGGGTAAAGATTGAGTAGAGCGCCAGTTGCTTGGTCTGCTGGCGATGTTGCGTGCTATTGCACCCCGCACTTGGGGCCCAGAAGATTCTTCATCCTCTGGATTGACGCCGGTATTTCCCAGTTCTGGATAGGTAAAGGTCACAATCTGACCGCAGTAGCTGGGATCGGTCAACACTTCCTGATAACCAGTCATGCCGGTGTTAAATACCACTTCCCCGATCGTAGTTCCCGTCGCACCGAACGACCAACCGCGAAAAACGGTGCCATCCGCCAGCACTAGCAAAGCCGCTTGAGCATCAAAGAGGGGCATAATTTTCTATTAACAGACTAGAAGCGATGCTATTATTACACGACACTCCAGGTCGATAAAGTTTATCAATATAGCTTTTGTTGTGATGCGATCGCATTTCCCATCTTGCCAATTAAATAGAACTTAAGCAATCGCCCCCTAACCCCCCAAATCTGGGGGTAACAGGACTGACGCTTTTCGCCGCTTACTCCCCAAATTGGAGTAACAGGACTTTTCGCCCCCCAAAATTGAGGGGTCGGGGGGCATCTAAAATTCTAGTTGAGGAACTGAACTAATTCCTCTAGTTTCGACCAAGCAGCACCGCTACGCAAAATCTCTTTAGCAATAGAAATCCCTTTGGCGTGTTCTCCCATCGCGATCGCACCGCCAATCTGGAGTGCTAATGCCGCATTTAAAGCTACCACATCATGTTGCGCTTCAGTTCCATTTCCTTGCAGAACTTCTCGCAAAATCTCGGCATTTTCCTGCACATCCCCGCCGCGTATTGCCCCAATGGGTGCTGGTGTCAAATCAAGTTCTTGGGGATTGAGGGAAGATATCTGCACTTCACCTTCAGAGAGTACTGCCAAATCCGTCCAATCTCCAAGTCCGGCTTCATCCAGTTTTTCCCGTCCGTGGAGGACGATCGCTTTTTGCGTACCCAAGCTAAGTAAAGCATGGGCGATAGTTGCCAACAAGTTTGGTTCGCACACCCCGACGATTTGACCTGTGGGTCGCAACGGATTGACGAGTGGCCCCAATAAATTAAATACCGTCCGCACTTTCAGAGTACGCCGCAACGGTGCTACAACCTTCAGTGCTGGGTGCCAACCGGGTGCAAATAAAAAGGTAATGCCAACTTCTGATAGGGCTGCCTGGACGCGATCGGCCCCAGCATTTAAGTTAACGCCCAAGGCTTCCAGCACATCCGCCGAACCCACCCGACTTGAAGCCGATCGATTTCCATGTTTTGCGACTCGCACACCCGCCGCCGCCGCCACAAACGCCACAGAAGTAGAAATATTAAAGGTCGATGCCCCATCTCCACCAGTACCGCAGGTATCGATGATTGGGATTGGGGATTGGGAAGCTTCAGCTTGTACCTTTCTTCCCTTATCCTCTTCTTTCCCATATTCCACAAGAGATTGAGCCTGCAACACCTGTGCCATCCCAGCCAATTCTTCAGCTGAAACGCCTTTAGCTTGAATAGCGGCTAAAATCGCTCCCGATAAGACGGGTTCAATTGCTTCGTTCAACCATCCCTCCATCAACTGTGACGCTTGGTCAAATGATAGAGATTGTCGATCGAGCAATTGTTGCAGCAAGCTAGTCCAGCTGGAGGATGATATCATGTCCGGTAGCATCGGTCACCTAAAAAATTCCTATTCTTATTCTTATCTGCGTTAATCTGTCTTCATCTGCGGTAAAAATCTAACCAACGATGACAACAGACAATTTGACGATATCACTCATGTACCATTCCTGACAGGTTAAGAAAGTGGAACTTTTGTCAATGAGTGAATATGCTCAAAGCAGCAAGATAGGATGAGATGGTCTTGCTTCGAGCGATCGCATGACAAGAGTATATTTAGATACCAGTGCCTACAACCGTCCATTTGATGATCAAACTCAGCCCAAAATTTTCCTCGAATCACAAGCTGTAGTTATCATCTTGCAGATGATCGAGGCAAAAGAGGTTGAGTTGATTAGTTCCTCAGTTCTGGAATATGAAAATAGCCGTAATCCATATCCTATTAAACAGGAGGCAATGAATCGATATCTTCAGTTGGCTGGATTAAGGCAAGAGGTTGATGAAGCTATCCGCCAGAGAGCCGAGGAATTGGAACAAAATGGATTAAAAGCAATTGATGCGTTGCATGTTGCGTGTGCTGAAGCAATTGGCAGCGATTATTTCATTACCTGCGACAAGCGGCTTATCAATAGGTGTTCGGGGTTAACGATGAGAGTAGTAAATCTAGTCGATTTTGTTTTGGAGATAAGCAACGATGATCCAGGTTAAGAGTGAACAAGAAGTCTTACAAGAAGGGTTGCAGATTCTGCTATCTAATATGGAACCGTCTGCTGTCGCTCGGTTTTGGGCAGCGTGCAATATTGGAAAAGGAGACTACTTAAAACTCAAGGATGAGCTTTTTGCCCAAGAGTCAGTAGTAAGCTTATACTCTAAGATCGCAGAATTTCAGGCATCAAATCACGAAGCCTAATAACAAGTTGGGCTGCTTCAAATCTTGGCTGAGACAGTGCATCAAAGTTGTCTATGAATATCAGGCTAATCTGTTTAGATATTAGCTGTGGCAAAAGCAGTAAACTACGCCAAACAATGGAGCAAACAATTAAATTACTTTCCGTAAAAACTCAAACACGCTTATAGAGGGTTGATTTGGTATGTCAGAGAGTGAAGAATTAGAAAAAGATGTAGAAGGTTTGCAACGTGAGCTTGGTCATTGTTCAGACCGATTCGGTAATGAGTGCAAACTTTATCAACGTTGGGATCTTGGACTTACAGTTGCTGCTATCGTCTTTACATTGTTGACAGCAGTTACAGGAACATTAGAGGATGGCAGGTTACTTCCTGGTAACTCCCAGAAAATATTGACTGGAGTTTTTGGGGCAATTGCAGTTGCTATTCAGTCGGCAGTAACCAAGTTTCCCGTGCAAGAAAGAGCAAAATCTTACCGCAAACAGCGGAATGAAATGTATATCTTGCAACGAGAATTGGATGTTATTGAAACTGATGAAGGGCTAAAAACGGTACGAAGTCAGTATGCAAAAATGTTGAGAGATGAGATGGAAATGCCCTAAGTTACATAACAGTATGACAAACAACAGCAGCCCAACAATTCGGCTGGAGCGGTCTGACAAAGTTGAGTGGACAGTCTCTATTCAATGGGGAAGAGGTTCACATTCATCGGCATCGGGTGCTTATGTCGTGCCATTTAATCTCACGGGGCATCTAGCGGTAGTTATTCCTATTGGAAAAACTCAAAATGGCTTGCCAATCGGAATGCAGATAGTTGGGAAGCGATGGCAAGAAATGGAGTTATTGGCGATCGCTCAGGACATCGATCAAGTCGTTGGTGGATTTCAACGCCCTTCTGAGTATTTGTCATTTGCAGAAACGCCGTATAACAACCCCGCTGCACCGGAATAAATGTAATCAACGAAGGGCTGGGTTAAAATGGAGAGACTCCCAGCCTACTTCCTATGAGTGAAACAGTCTACATCGAAACCAGCATTTTGGGCTATCTCACTGCTCGACCGAGTAGGAATCTTGTATTGGTTGCAAATACTGAAGTAACGCGAGAGTGGTGGGATACACGCCGTAGTGGCTTTGACCTCTACACATCCCAAGCTGTTCTAAAAGAAGTAGCTCAAGGAGACGCTGAAATGGCATCTCGACGACTAGAGATCCTTTGTGATTTTCCGTTACTAGAACTGAACCAGTCTGTACTTGACTTAGCAGAACAATTCTTGGAGCGCAGTAATCTTCCCTCAAAAGCGGATGTTGATGCTGTTCACATTGCCGCCGCTACTGTGCATGGAATGGATTACTTGCTGACATGGAACTGCAAGCACATTGCCAATGCTCAGATTCAGGGAAAATTGGCAGAGATCAGCCTTGATTTCGGATACGAGTTACCGATTCTTTGTACACCCTATGAACTCCTCGAAGGTTAATTATGTTGCAGGATGAAATTGTAGAAGAAATTCACAGAATTCGTGAAGAGTACTCCCGGTCGTTCAACCATGACTTGAAAGCAATCTTTGCTGATTTGCAAAAACAGCAAGCGGAAAGCGGCAGAGAAGTTGTGAATTTATCGCGCAAGCCCGGTCTAACAACACGTTGGAGCGGACGAGCGAGAGATCTTGGTGGGGATGCAAAGGATACTAGCCGCCGCTCAACTTAGCCGTTAGCCTGCTTCGTCTCTACGTAGGAACGAAGCAGCTAGGCTTTTTCCTCTCCCCGACCAGAGAATATTCTCATTTTTATTCACAGCCGCTTTGAGCATATTCACTCATTGACAAAAGTTCCACTTTCTTAACCTGTCACGAATGCTTGCTTTCTGGGTATGTTATTGCACTTTAGCGCTCTTATCCCAGTTGTAATAAGAGCGCTAAAGCGCAACAACGTACCTAATACCCGCCTCAACTATATAAGTAGCAACTTGCGTTAAAACTTATTGGGAAATTGGGAATTTCAGATTTTAGATTTTAAATCTAAAATTGATTAATTTCCTAACATCTGCAACTTATACAAACTGGCATAAAGTCCTTCTTGTTGCAGTAGTTCTTCATGGCTACCCGATTCTACAAGTTGTCCCCGCTTCAGTACTAGAATGCGATCGACATCGCGAATCGTAGAGAGTCTGTGAGCGATAATAATCGCAGTACGTTCTGCCAGCATACGCTCCAACGCTTCCTGAATCAAGACTTCTGTCCCCACATCTAAGCTAGCAGTTGCCTCATCCAACACTAAAATGCGAGGATTGCGGATAGCAGCACGGGCAAAAGCTAGTAGTTGTTTCTGACCGCCAGAAAGATTGGTGCCTCGTTCCCGCAACTGGGTATCGTAACCTTGAGGTAGCTGTTCGATAAAGTGGGCGACATTCGTTTTTTCCGCAGCAGTGCGGATCTCCTCAAATGAGTAGGTTTCTCCCAAAGTGATGTTACTTTTGACATCACCGGCAAACAGAAAGCCATCTTGCAGTATAACTCCCATGTAACGGCGCAGTTCTGTTTGAGGCAAATCCCGAACATCCACTCCATCGAGAAGAATGCGACCCTGAGTGGGTTCGTAAAGACGGCACAAAAGACGAATGATCGAGCTTTTACCTGCACCTGTGGGGCCAACCAAGGCTACTTTTTCGCCCGGTCGGATGGTGAAATCCAAATCTTTGAGAACGTATTCATCGGCTTTGTAGGCAAAAGATACATGATCGAAACGAATTTCTCCACCAGTGATTCCTCTTGCTGGCGGTAGAGATTTGGGATGTTCGGGATCGCGAATTTCGATTGGTTCGTTGAGGATGTCAGTAATGCGTTCGACGGCGGTGAAACCGGCTTGAATTGAGGTGAATTTCTCAGCTAATTGGCGCAAGGGATCGAAAAGACGTTGGGCATATAGAATAAAGGTGGATAAAATGCCAAAACTGAAGTTGTTTTGCATGACAAACCAGCCACCTAAACCCAGGACGCCTGCGATCGCAATCAGCGAAATCCACTCCAGCGTAGCAGAAACAGCTGAGTCGTAAAAGATGGTTCTGTCTACCTCGCCGATGTAGCGCTTGTTGATGGTACGAAATAACTCTGAATTAAACTGTTCCCGGCGGAACAACTGCACTACATTAATCCCGATGATATTTTCTTGCAGAGTGGCGTTAAGGGCGGAAAGTTCCTCCCTAGCTTTGTAATTGGCTTTGCGGTACTGTTGCTGGAAATAAACGATCGCAGCGGTTACTGGCACCAACATTAGCACTAACATCAAAGCTAATTGCCATTGCAGCAAAAACATGGTAGTTGCAATCACCACAATCGAAAACAAATCGCTGACAATACCGATCGCACCAGTAGAAAAAACATCCCCCAATGCTTCTACATCGCTGGTAAGACGAGTAATCAATTTTCCTACAGGAGTGCGGTCGAAAAATCGCACTGCTAAAGAAGTAACGCGATCGAACAAATCCTTGCGAATAGCAGCGGTGATCTCCTGACCCACCTTTTGTACTGCGTATGATTGAGTGCTAACAAGTACCATCCGTAGAGATACAGTTAGCAACAATAAAATGACCAGAATATTAAACGCCTCTGACAAAGGGCGACTTTGGAGAAAAGCAAACGTTGTCTTCTCTTGGCGAATTAAAGAGATCGCCTGTCCGATCAAAATGGGTTGAATAGCGGCAGAAACAGCTACCGGCACCAATAATGCGATCGCCAGCGCCAGCAGACGCCTGCTTTGGCGAGCGTAAGGCACTAGGCGCAGGAATAATCGCCAGTCGCTTTCGCTTTTGCGCGATCGTTTACTTTCAATAGTCTCTATCAGAGGCGACGAACTTGTCATGAATGATATGTCTCTACTTTTTTTCTTGCTTCTACTTCTAATTTCACTATTGGCATATACAAAAAACCCTCTCTATCCAGAGGGATGCACTCAATGTATGTTTCTGTTATGACATCAATAAGCTCTTGATGTAGATCTTCTGGTAAGCTGGCAAGAAGGGGAAGCCACGTAGTCCGAATCAACCCTTTAAATTCTTCTTTTCCCTCGAACATCATATTTGTGGTTATGGCTTCTACCCGGTTAGATTTTAAGCCCGCACATTCTAACAAATCTTTATATTCATCTGCTTTGTACAGACCAAAAGGCGTACTCATAAATTTCTCGAAGTACTTCCCCCATTTGTCAATTCTAATCATTTTCTCTATAAATCCTCTCGTGCCAGTATCATTCTCTGGCTTGCCAACAAACAAAAGCTGTATTTTACCATCCGGCTTCAGGCTTTTCCTAATTCCTTCCAGCACCGGCGTGTGGTCAGCGATCCAATGAAGGCAAGTAAAGGAGACGATCGAATCGAATTCATTTTCAAAATTTAGATTTCTTGCATCTTCATGCTGGAATCGGAGATTAGGGAAATCCGTAGGAGGAAACTTGCTGCTTGCAAAGTTGACCATATCTTCAGAACAGTCAATTCCCAGAACAGATCCATTCGGTACAAGTCTGGCAAGCTCAGCAGTAATCTTACCATCTCCGCAGCCAATATCCAGAATCCTTTCATCTCCTTTCAAGCCAAGCTTGGCAATAAATTCTTTTGCCAATCTTAGCTGTTCGGAAGAATTTTTGTGGTAATCTTCTGCATTCCATTTGTAGTACATAATCTTTATTGTCCGATTTGTCAAGTTGGTAGAATGGGCAGTACACTGCCTAGTTTTATTACTTCCACAAGTTTGACAACAATTCGGGTAAAAATTAGACTGCTGAGAGAGTTTTTTCTCTCAGATGTTCAACCGAACTGTGCAGATTATCCATATTGAGGCGATAACTCAGGGGATGGGCAATTAGTCGGGCAGTGCTTTCAAACAGAACCTCTATCTCTACCAAGCCATTTTCTTTGAGAGTTTTGCCAGTTGATACCAAGTCTACGATCGCTTCCGACATTCCAGTTATTGGCCCAAGTTCCACCGAACCGTACAGGGGCACAATTTCCACAGGCAAATCCAGGTTACCAAAGTATTCGCGGGCGCAGTGAATAAATTTAGAGGCGACCCTACCGTGAGGAGGCAATTCCAACGCTGACTGGTAAGGACTAGAAGATTTTACGGCCACGGACATCCGACAGCGACCAAATTGGAGGTCAGCCAAATGAGCCACTTTAGGTTGTTTCTCCCGCAAAACATCGTAACCGACAATTCCCAGCTGGGCTTGTCCGTATTCAACATAAACTGGGACATCTTGCGCCCGTACCAGCAGGGCTTTTGCCGTACCGCTAGGGTTTTCAATCTGGAGTTGACGCATTCCCGGTTCTAGGAAACCGCTGAAGTCGAGTCCAACTGCTTGCAGCAGACGGATGGTATCAGTCAAAAGTGCGCCTTTGGGTAATGCAACAGTCAGCATATTGGTGATTTTAGATTTTAGATTTTAGATTGGGAAACTGATATTTGGGCGATTTTCCTAGCCCTTCCGGGCGACTTCGCCAAGGTCGCCGCTTCGCTAACGGCGATGATCGAATCTTTCTTGTCCCCCTTGTCCCCCTTGTCCCCCTTGTCCCCCTTGTCCCCCTTGTCCCCCTTGTCCCCCTTGTCCCCCTTGT
>NZ_JAIQZN010000070.1 GCF_023333585.1 Argonema antarcticum A004/B2 | reverse complement strand
CGCCCACTTTTTTTCTCCAAAATCTTTACAACTCCTCTTGGGGTGGTGCGCCGCAGGCGCACCCCCTGAACGGTTACAGTAGAAGAATATAGTGGTTGTTGGGAAAGTTTGCAAGGCGCAATTGCCAAAGCACAACAAGAAGCCCAAATTAAGGGAATCAATTATCGCCCTTACGCCCATCCCTACCACTGGGCTGGATTTATCGTATCTGGAAATATAAATTAAAAATAAATCTATGCGAGAACAAGATATCAAAACGATTCGGGCTTTTTTAATCGCCCTTTCCCAGCTAGAATCACCCCTAGATGAATCCCTGCAAAAACAGCTTAACCAGTTAGCCAAAGAATTAGCAACTGACGTAGAATTGGCGATAGAAAATCTGCGAAAGCTAATTTACAAACACGACTTCCTGAAAATCTTATATCAACCCGCCCTAAAATCTTTGCAACTAGCTTATCAAGCCCAACCGCGCAATAAATGTATCTTACCATTAGAAGATAGCGAACCGTCAAGCGAAAACCTGGAATTGGAAAATTTTCTCCTACCAACTGACTCGCTAAAGCTATTCCAGTATATCCTTAAATCTAACGATTCAGTGCAAATAACTAAAGATACCAAAACCCAATTACAATCATCCCCTGAAACTCCATCGATTCCCCCAACATCACCCGACTCTTCCCCCTCAAATTCCGTCGATGTGTACAGCAATGCTTGGGTATATACATTTGTTTAATGAGTAACTTAATCTATCCCCATCTATTTCTATTTACCTATTACCTGAAAACGTCCCCAGCTTCTCAGGAAGATTCCGACAAGCCGGAAGTTTCTCGTTTTCCCGATGGTTTTTCCTCCCGTCGCACCTTGGGCGATACCGATAGCCTTCTTCTCGCTTGTTCCGTCTCCGATAACGATGATCCTCGCGATAACCTACCTTTTCTCGAACTCAAAGATAAATTAACTACCGAAACAGAAAAATTGTCTATTTCCGGCGAACTCCTGGGAAAAACTTGGATGATATTTGGTTATTCACCCGCCGAAAATACCGAATATATAGCCAAAGCAGCTTACGAATCCTTAAATTTCGGCAAATGGGGCGATCGAGAAAGCGGACAATTCAGCGAAGCGAAAATTTGGGAAATTTGGCAAACACCGCAGAACTGGCAAAACTTACAAACAGAAAACAATCATATTTTAATTATAATCTATCCCGACCTAACTGCAATGGGAAACAGCGCTAATTTTTATGAAGATTGGCGACAGTTATTCTGTTACAAACATAAAATAGCTTGGGCTTATGGCAAAACGCGACAATTGAAACCAACTTTAGCCAAACACTTTGCGCCTGAAGTTCAATCGATCGCCCCTTTTGAAACAACCTCCTCCCAACTCAACCTGCTAGAATCCGAATTAACCGAATTAACCAAAGCCTTAGACAAAAATTACCAAATATTGCAAGAATACGCCGAAGGAATTGCTTACTTAGAAGTGCAGATGCAAGCGCTAAAAACCAACGCTTACAACTATCAAGAACGATTACAAAATATTGAAAGAAAAGCCAACAAAATCACACCTACAAAATCCGCCAATCTCGACATCCTGAAAACCTTCAACGATTTAGTCAAATATAAATACCAAGCCCAACTAGAACAAGATAATGCAGCCCTCAGTCCCGGCTTAAGATTGAGAGAGAAACAGATAGATACAATTAGAGGAATAGTAGAAATAAGACAAGCGCAATTAGATGATATAATCGAAAAACGCGATCGCATATTTCAAGAAACAGTACAAGAATGGGGAATAGGCATAGGAGTAGCCGCCATAGCAGCCACATCCATATCACCATTTATTCCGAATATTACCAAAAACAAATTAACTGAACCATTCCCAGCATTAGAAGGAGTAATCAACTTTTCCTTAACTTTTATCCTCAGTATAATTATCGGCATTGTAGCCAAAAATAAAGCTAAAAAATTGATTAAATCCCATCGTTCTTAATATATTAGATAATTAACTAGCACTCTTCTGTTGATGTTTGTACCTTAAAAACTCAGCAAAATCTCTAACTTCTGCTACTAAATCATCAGATAAATCATCCAAAAGTGCTGCCAAATGCGCCCGGACACCCATTGTTTCACGCGCTGGCACAGTTAACACTAATTGCTGAGGATAGGCAGTTTCCACACCAATTGTTTCCATAAAAGAGCCTTCCTCATCCTGCGTTGCTGGCAGAAAATTTCCTTGTTCATCGTATTTAACCCAACCTCCAAATAATTCCACAATATAAGCTTCCCCATCATTCAGAACTTCCACAATTGCGCCAACGATTCCCACTGGTGCTTTTCCGCCATCAGTTAAGGGAATTTCTTCTGTTAACTTTACACCATCAAATAAATTAAATTTTTTCATTGTAAACCCCCTAATCTATCTGGTACTGCTGTGACAAATTTCGCGACATCTTCATTAAAAAGAACAATCCAAACTGTGCGTATTCGACGCGATAAACCAGAAGTCCCGGTAAGCTGGATATAAGCGCGATAAAGCTCACCTTGGACATTCTGACTCTGAGGTTGTAGGATATCTAACGATACTGCTGCTAGGATAGCCTCTCGAATTGCTTCTGGCGACTCATACCCCATTACCTCACGCCAAAACTTTCGCTTATCTCCACCTTCTCCCGGTTCAGCAGCACGGTTGAGGAGATACTGCGCTTTAGCAATGGTAAACTCAAAACTTGCTGGAGAAGTCATGGTTGCTATTTTGTCAAAGTCTAAAACTGGCTGTTAGGGTAGGGGCGATCGCTCCTGATAGTATAGAAAAATGGGAGCGCGATCGCTTGAAGTTTACCCAATATATTCACTTACTTCGTTAATTAGCGGTTGTAACAGCTAATAAATTCTCTAAGCACCCAACCCCACACTCTGTATTGACCATTATAATAACCACCGATTTTAGCCCAAGGGCGACCTTGACTGTCATAAGATGTATCCTGAATAGTAACTGTTCTACCGTTTCTTAAATTATTGATTATTCGACCGTTGGGTCGATCGCGAACATTAAGTGGAGTCCCTGTAGGATCTGTCACTTGGCAGACATTTTCTGCTTTGACAGATCGCTCTCCTACGCTAACAGGAGCTAATAGTGCAATAGCTAACAAACAATATGACAGTCTTCTCATCATTTTTTTTCTCCTTATTTTGTTTAGCGGATTTGATTGGTTATCTACGTAAGTCTGACGCCAACTCTATTCCTTTACAAGGAATAGGAGCGATTTTGAAAAATCGCCCCTAAATATATTTTGGGTATAATTTAAAATCGCCCCTTAAATTACACTTAAGAGCATTCACTGCGAATCGTTTTGGTAAGAGCGACCGCCCATATAAAGAGCCGTTCCGAGAGCTATTCCAGGCAGTGCAATCACCATCGCCCACGGAGACTGCCACCAACTCGTTTGCTGGTATCTTTTCTTAGAAAACCGACAAGCTTCAGCAGAATTGACCGAAGTCAACAAAATGCCGGTGGCGATCGCAGTCGTAGATAGAATAGCTGCCAAAGACAATTTGGCTTTCATCATAGTTTTTCCTCCAACTCCTTTTAGCTTCAATTCTAATCGCTAAGTTGGGAAATGGGGAATCGCTGAACGGCAAACAACCGAGTCGATAGAGCGATCGGCTTCGCGGACAGCGATGAACTAATAATCCTGGCGGTGAGATGCTTACAGCGGCTTGCGAGTTGCTCAGGTACAGGTAAATTGTAGGGGCGGGTTTTGTCATGATTCTTGCCAGTTAGCCACAAATTATCTGCCAAACCCGCCCCTACGCTATGAAGAAAATCATTTTATTGTACCTCACACGGCTGCAAGCCGCTGTATTTCACGCAGATTTGGCAAAACCCAGATCGCCCTAACACCCTATGCAATTTCTATAATAAGTTTTTTCCCTAGAGCATTGGCATATTTTTCCAGCGTAGAGATACCAACATCTTCTGCGTGATGCTCTATTCTAGAGATTGTAGATTTATTCAAATTTAACTGCCGTGCTAATTCTGACTGCGTTATTCCAGCTTCTTCTCTTGCTTGCGCCAGCAGCACACCAATTTTAAAACTTGCATATCCAGATTCAAAACCATCAGCAAATTCAGGGTCGCTTTGCTGGCGTTTCTTGATATATTGCTCTACATCACTCATGATTCTGTCTCCTGCTTAAATAATCTTGTTTTCGCTGTTCTGCTAAATCTATCTGTTGGGATGGAACTTTTTGTGTTTTCTTAGCGAATCCGTTTGTTAAAATAACTAAGTTATCATTGTCAAAGAAGCCAAGCAGCCGAAACGTATTATTGCCTGCATTAATTCTGACTTCCCAAATATCATCAGCATTCACCAATTTCTTAAAATATTTGCTTGAAACAGAATCAAGTTCTTGAATTAAGCGTAGCACCCAAAGGACTTTTTGCGCTTGTTTTCCAGACAGAGAATCCAGAAATTCTTCAACGGGACAACGATCCGAATCTGTGCGATAAAATACAATTTCTCTCATGGACTAAGTATAAAGGAGCCCAATTTTACGATTGTACCGCGTTTGGCTTTTCTTCCCTACAACCTAATACAAAAAAGGGCGATCGCACAAGATCGCCCAAACACCTACCTATTCGGAGTGAACTAGGGAGGAAAACTTAAACTTTCGCCTCTTCCCTCACCAACTTATCCCAACCCAAATCTTTCAGGCTGTTATTGCGACGCAGCGGACGAGTCACCAACTCCAGAATATCGCGAGCATTGGTGAAGCCGTGAATTTGAGCAAAAGTAAACTCAACAGACCACTTGGTATTAATACCCCGTGCTTCCAAGGGATTAGCATGAGCCATACCAGTAATCACCAAATCGATATTTTGGTCTTTAATCCGTTGAATTTGATTGTAATTATCCGGCTTTTCCACAATCCGAGGAATCGGTATACCCATTTCCGCACAAGTCTTTTCCAACAACGCCAACTCAGCAGCTTGATAGCGTTTATCCATGTAAGGGATGCCGATTTCAGGACAAGTCATACCGCAGCGAATCAGGAAGCGTGCCAGAGAGATTTCCAGCAAGTTATCGCCCATGAAGAACACAGATTTACCGCGAATTATTTGCAGATAATCTTCTAAACTTGCCCAAATTTGCTTTTCTCGTTCATCCAAACCTTTCGGTTCAATTTCTAACACTGAGCAAATCTTTTCAATCCAGGCGCGAGTACCATCTGGGCCGATCGGGAACGGAGCGCCAATCAACTTGCACTTGCGGCGACGCATCAAAGTTGTAGCGGTGCGGCTGAGGAAGGGGTTGACACCAGCGACATAATACCCTTCTTCAAGAGTAGGTAATTCTGTAAACCTCTTGGCAGGTAACCAACCCGAAACCTTAATACCTTGCTTCTTCAATTCCAAAGTTAGCTGAGTAACAACCGGGTCAGGTAGGGAACCGAAAAGAACTAGGGGCGTATGCTTGACATATTCTGCTTCATCTGATGCAACATCCTCTTTCTTTTTGCCGAAGTTGAGCAGTTTAGCGATCGCATTCCGTTCTTCCTTCTCAGATTCCATCACAGGAGCTTTTTCAGGACAACGCGCCGCCATCGCCGCCAACACCGTATCTTCCCCTTGGGTGAAAGCGTAGTCCAAACCGTTAGCGCGAGCAACCACGATGGGGATACTCAGTTCGGCTTCCAGCTTAGGAGCCAAACCTTCCAAATCCATCTTGATGATTTCGGTAGTGCAAGTACCGATCCAAACGATTACACTGGGATTGCGATCGCGCTTAATCTGCGAACACAGACGCTTCAGTTCCTCATAATCATTCAGCTGAGCCGAAATATCCCCTTCTTCCAACTCCGCCATCGCGTAGCGGGGTTCAGCAAAAATCATCACCCCCATCGCATTTTGCAAGAAATAACCGCAAGTCTTCGTACCAATCACCAAAAAGAAACTATCTTCAATCTTTTGGTATAGCCAAGCTACACAGCTAATCGGGCAAAAAGTATGGTAATTGCCAGTTTCGCACTCAAAATTGATCGCTTCGGGTTGAGCAACAGTCATGAAATCCTCTCTCGTGCTAGTTCTATAAACTTAAAAATGAATGCGGGGTTCCTTACAGAGCGGACAAAATGCCCGCTCTTAAGAAAAATTTATGTGAAATCAATTTGAGCGAAGTCTGGCGAGAGACAGATGTCTTGGAGGAGCTTTAATTATTTGCTCCACGCATCATCATCATCATCCGACTTAGCCGCAGGTTCGCCAAACGGATCGAAACTTATGTCGCCAAAGGCATCAAGATCGTCCTCCTCCAACTCTTTGGAAGATGTGTCGCCAAACTCATCTAGCGTCATATCCCCAAGGTCTACTTCTAACTCTTCAGGACTTTCGTCACCCCAAGCTTCGAGATCTGTACCAAAATCCGCATCTGACTCCACTCTGGGCTCGTCAGATGAGTTGTCGGCAAATTCATCCAGCGTTATGTCGCCAAAGCTTTCGTCTTCTTCCCCGCTCAACTCCTCAGATACAGATGCAGTTTCGCCAAACTCATCAAGTGCGATGTCACCAAAGCCTTCGTCTTCTTCCACCGACACCTCATCTGAGGAGTCGCCAAACTCATCCAGCGCGATGCCGCCAAAGCCTTCGTCTTCCTCAACCGACTCTTCAGATGAGGAGTCGCCAAACTCATCCAGCGCGATGTCGCCAAAGCTTTCCGTTTCTGACTCGATTAAGACTATAGATGGCTCGTCGTCAAGATCATCGATCTCTCCCTCACTCAGCTCAACCGTAGTTTGGCTCACAACCATTACTGGTTCTACTAGAGACTCCTCCTCCTCATCAAACGCATCTTCTATGGGTGCTACCACTGGGGGAGTCACGATGCTAGGGGCCGGTAATGGCTCTGGCTTACTCGCTGGCTTGTTTCCCAGCGCTATATCTGGGTCGATATTTAACTCCAAAACCTCAATCAGCGCATCAGGACTCGGATTGAGCCTAGCAAAGGGTAACATCAACTGCGCTAGCTTCGGCTCAAGCGCGTTAAGTATTCCCAGGATGAGGTGAGAAGGTGGTCGCCTTCCGCCATCTGGAGTTTTTACAGCTTCAAGCTCCATTTGCAGGGCGAGCCACGCATGATTTACCTGATAGTATTGCAACCACTTTTGTCTTAGAGCTGCTGTGAAGTCATCAAAAAAAGCCACAGTTCCTCTCCCTCATCCTGAAAAATAGACTTAATTAAACCATCATTAAGTCTAGTTCCTCTTCCTCTGTCTTGATCGTTGGTTTTGTCGGATTTAGATAAAAATCTGAAAGTAAGGAGAACAAATCCCGATCTGGAGTATCATTTGGCACCACACCTTCGGGACAAGCCAGAATTTGATCGGCGATGTTGAGGTAGTAGTCGCAGACGTAGTTCAGGGATGGGTCGTTCTCTGCCATTTCAAACAGAGTTTTGCCCTTGACGCGGGAAACGCGAATATCTTCGATCAGCGGCAGCACTTCCAGCACTGGCATGGGCACTGTTTCAATATACTTGTCAATCAGGTCGCGCTTGGATGTACGGTTGCCAATCAAACCAGCGAGACGCAGCTGGTGGGTGCGAGCTTTTTCGCGCACGGAAGCAGCAATACGGTTAGCGGCAAATAAAGCGTCAAAGCCGTTGTCGGTCACGATTAGGCAATAATCGGCATAGTTGAGGGGTGCTGCAAAACCGCCGCACACAACGTCGCCGAGAACGTCAAACAAAATTACATCGTATTCGTCGAAGGCGTTGAGTTCTTTGAGCAGCTTCACGGTTTCCCCCACAACGTAGCCACCACAACCTGCACCAGCAGGAGGGCCACCAGCTTCTACGCAGTCAACGCCGCCGTAGCCTTTGTAGATCACATCTTCCGGCCAAACGTCTTCGTAGTGATAGTCCTTAGCTTGGAGGGTATCGATAATTGTGGGAATTAAGAAGCCTGTGAGGGTAAATGTGCTGTCGTGCTTGGGGTCACAGCCAATTTGCAGCACTTTCTTGCCGCGTCTGGCTAGGGCCACAGAGATATTGCAGCTTGTCGTAGATTTACCGATTCCGCCTTTTCCGTAAACTGCCAGTTTCACGCTCTTGTTCTCCTTAATCGTTTCTTAATTAAACTCGCTTGAGTTTTATTCGTCGCTGCCTCTTTCCCAGCATTATTGTCTAACTTCCCAGGAAAATAAAGGGGTTGTCAAGATAAATATGGGTTTAAAACTGGGTATTTAAGCTTATAAAGTTATTTTTAGATTATAAAGTCAATTTATTCAATTTTAAATTCTAATATACCTATTTTTTTAAAATTTATATAAATTAATTTATAAAAAGCGGTACAAAATACAAAAATAGGTATCCTTGTCTAGAGAATATCTGCGGACAGCGATCGGCCCGTCATAGCTTCGATACAAGACTACCGCTTCGTGACAGCAGGACTTACGCTCTTTGAGCTGCATACAAGCACTATGGCTGTAGGGGTAATTCATGAATTACCCCTACAGCCGGAGTAACTAGAAGCGAGTTCGACTTATCTAGGTTCAGTTTGGCCCCAGCTACCCGCAAATTCGGGCTTTGCAAAGGGAGCCGAGATTTCTGTAAAGAATAATTAATTTTCAGCGAGCGCCTAATCATCAACGATCGGGCCAAAACGAGTTTGTGACAATAATTGGAACTAATTGATGCGGTTCTGGGTCGCACGGAAGGATTGACGTTAGTCGATCGGATTCATATCACAACGATCGCCTACATCTTTGCGGCTGCTGTAGTAGGTGTTTGCTCGCGACTGATCTATGAGGTTGGTAAAGAAAAGTTGGCGCTGCGCTTCGATCGCCACATTTGTTTTAGTATGTTTGCCATTTCGTTTGCGGTAATCAACGTCATTCTGATTATGGAAGCTGTGAAAGTGGGTTGAGCGGATGACAAATGACAAATGACTTATTTCAGATTTCGGATTTAAAATTTGAAATTGTCAAATCCAAATAAATTTGAAATTGGCAATCTAAAATTTAAAATTTCCCACTGACTAATGACTAATAACCAATGACTAAGGTTCACTCATATCGCCAAATCTTAATCGTCTTATCATCGCTGCCACTGGCAATAGTTCTACCTTGAGGGCTAAAGGCAACTGAACGAACTTGGTCTGAATGTCCGCCCAGAGTGCGAAGCAGCTTACCGCTGGCAGTATGCCAAATTTTGACAGTATTGTCCGTACTGTCGCTGGCTATAGTTTGGCCGTCGGGACTAAAAGCAATTGACCAAGCTGAACCTGAATTCATCGTCAGGGTGCGAAGTAGCTGACCGCTAGCTATATGCCAAACTTTGATGCTGTTGTCCCCGCTGTTACTGGCGAGAGTTTGAGTATCGGGACTGAGGGCAATTGACCAAACCGAACCGGAATGTCCCATGAGAGTATGCAGCACTTTACCAGTGGGGAGACTCCAAATTTTGATGGTGTTGTCCCAACTGCCGCTGGCTAAGGTTGTACCGTCTCGGCTAAAAGCGACTGATTCAACAAAGTCTGAATGTCCGGTGAGAACATTCAGTACTTTTCCGGTAATGGAATGCCACAACTTGATGGTGCCGTCACCGCTACCGCTGGCAAGCATTTGACCATCCGCACTAAAGGCAACGGAAAAAACTGTGACGGAATGCCCTGTGAGGGTATCAATTAGCTTGCCAGTGTCCCACTGCCAAATCTTGATAGTTTTGTCGGCACTACCACTGACTAAAGTCTTTCCATCTGGACTGAAGACTAGGCAAGTAACTGTGTCTGAATGTCCGATGAACCTGTTAATTTGCTTGCCAGTTTCACACTGCCAGATGTTGATGGTATTGTCGGCGCTGCCACTTGCCAAAATTGTGCCATCCCGACTAAAGGCAACGCAGGTAACTGTGTCTGAATGTCTGGTGAGAGTGTGGACGCATCGCCAACCCTGGGTTTTTTGCTGTTGTTCGGGGGTTAATCTTGCTTGTGGGGGGGTTCGGATAGCGGTTCTAGATGCGGAGTCATAAAAATCTTTGAGGATTTCTGATGCGGATTGATAGCGTTCTTCGATCGCATCTTTCAGCATCTTGTCTAAAATTTGACTCATCTGGTCGGTAATATCCCTACCTGTATCTCGCACATAGTCTCGCCATATCCACTTACCTTTGATTGGGTCGTAAAGGTCTTCCAACTGCGCCCCAGTCAGGATCTGCATACAAATAATACCCAAACTGTAAAGGTCGCTGGTTGGGTAAACCTTACCGCTACGCAGCTGTTCGATGGGTATATGCGCTTGGGTGCTAAATCTCGTACTTGTTTTGATCAGTTTGGTGTCTGCGAGCTGTTTGGAGAGGCCAAAATCGATGAGGGCGAATTTGCGATCGCTATTTCTGCGGATAATATTTGTCGGCTTGATTTCCCGGTGAATGATCTGACGGTTGTGAATCAATTGCAGCACTGGCAACAAATCATACAGCAATTCTCGAACTTGATGCTCGTTAAAAGCTCCCTGTTCCTGCAACTCTTGCGACAAGTTCTGGCCTTCAACGTATTGCCGCACCAAATATAAACGCTTATCTTGCTCAAAGTAGGTCGATAGCGTCGCAATTTGTGGATATTGCTCTCCTAGTTCTACAAGCTGTTTTGCTTCTTGTTCAAACATTTGGATCGCTTTCGCCATTGCCCCAGCGTTCCCTTTAATTTGCGGCAGCGGCAAAAATTGCTTGATCGCGCAACCAACGTTCGTTTGTTCTGCATCTTCAGCTAAGAAGGTTCTGCCGAAGGTTCCTTCACCGATTAGCCTGATGGCTCGGTATCGATCTTTCAGCACCAGATTTGAGGAGCAACTCGAACACTCTTTTGCCCTAGCGGGGTTCTGGGGCTGTTTGCAATTGGGATTGAGACAATAGCTCATACCGGGCAAGGATACACCTGATTTTATTTATGTTAATACCAGATTGGTAGAAAAGTTGATGGCAAGAGCTTTACTTGCCCAAAAGTCTAAAATTAACAACTGCGATGCACCTCGGTTGCCATTTTAATCCAAAACGGGTACAACGCTAGGAAATTTTGCCGATCGCTTGTCCCAATATGTTTGAGGCCGACGCTGGGCTCTGGGTTATTCGATCGCTTCCGCCTCTTCCTCAATCTTTGATGATGAACTTATTATCATATTTCTTCAGACTATACATTATACTTAAGCAATACTTAACAATTGCCCTAGAGACCCTGGGTACTGAGTATGACCCCACGGATGAATGCCGGGGCTTAGGATAACCGGACTTTTAATTGCCAAGTAATATCATGTCTTACGCATTGGTTACCTAAAAAATTCCTGTGATTATTCTTATCTGTGTTCATCTGTGTTCATCTGTCTTCATCTGTGGTAAAAACCTAACCAACAATGACAACAGACAATTGGACGATATCACTCTTATGCTAAAGATGTAACCGGACACGATATAATAACGGGATGAAAAAATATTTACCGATAGAAACTCCCAAAATTGTCATACATCAACCGGCGAATCGTATCCGAATTAGACCGAGATTTCCTTACCTTATTATATGGAGGGATAATGTGGCGGGTGATGTAAAAATTGAATTATACGAAGGGTCAAAACTGGTTAAAGCGATCGCGCCTAAAACAGCAAGCGATGGTATTTTTGAATGGACACCGGATAAACCCATATTACAGAACTCAGTTATCCGGGTAACGAGTTTGGATCATAAAGATATTTTCGGGACTTTACAGTTAAATTAGTAATAATATCGTGTCTGGTTGCATCGTTAGCATAAGACTGATATCGTTAAATTGTCTGTTGTCATCGTTGGTTAAATTTTTACCACAGATGAAGACAGATGAACACAGATGAACACAGATAAGAATAATCATACGAATTTTTTAGATAACAGATGTTACTGGACATGATATAAGTAGGTGAGTGTAAATAAAAAAATGGGTAGGGCGGACGGCATCTCCCTAAAAAGGGCGGAAATACTCCTTTGGGAATACGCGATCGCCGATCCCTCTGCTGGCTGGCGTTTTTATACAATAACTTTAGCTAGATAAATGAAAATATAGGAACAGAGGGAACCCAGAAGAATGCAACCCAATAATCCCAATCAATTTACCGAAAAAGCCTGGGAAGCGATCGCACGCACCCAGGATATCCTCAAAACAGTCCAGCAGCAATACATCGAAAGCGAACACCTGATGAAAGCGATGCTGGAACAAGAAGGGTTAACCACCAGCATCTTAAACAAAGTTGGGGTGAACGTGCAAAGGGCGCGTGACTACACCGACGACTTCATCCGACGCCATCCCAAAGTTTCCGGTAGCAGTTCCGCCTATTGGGGACGCAGCGTCGATACCCTCTTAGATCGAGCTGACGCCTACCGCAAAGAGTTTCAAGACGAATTCGTCTCTATAGAGCATTTGCTGCTGGCGTTTGCACAGGACGATCGCTTTGGCAAAGCATTATGCCAAGAATTTAGACTAGATGAAGCTAAGCTAAAGAATACGATCGCCCAAGTCCGAGGCAGCCAAAAAGTGACCGATCAGAACCCCGAAGGCAAATATCAGGCTCTAGAAAAATATGGCCGCGACCTCACCGAACTCGCTCGCAAAGGTAAACTAGATCCAGTCATCGGGCGGGATGATGAAATTCGCCGCACCATACAGATCCTCTCTCGCCGCACCAAAAACAACCCCGTGCTGATTGGCGAACCCGGAGTAGGCAAAACTGCCATTGTGGAAGGATTGGCGCAACGAATTCTCAGCGGCGACGTGCCGCAATCCCTCAAAGATCGTAAGCTAATCGCCCTCGATATGGGCGCACTGATTGCAGGTGCGAAGTTCCGGGGTGAATTTGAAGAACGCCTCAAAGCAGTGCTGAAGGAAGTCACAGATTCCGACGGTAACATCATCCTATTTATCGATGAAATTCACACCGTTGTCGGTGCGGGTGCTACCCAAGGCGCGATGGATGCGGGAAACTTACTCAAACCAATGCTGGCACGCGGCGAACTGCGCTGCATAGGTGCGACTACTCTGAATGAGTATCGCAAATATCTGGAAAAAGATGCGGCTTTGGAACGTCGCTTCCAACAAGTTTATGTGGATCAACCCAATGTAGAAGATACCATTTCTATTCTGCGCGGTTTGAAGGAGCGTTACGAAGTTCACCACGGTGTGAGGATTTCCGATAGTTCTTTAGTAGCAGCAGCAACCCTTTCGACGCGGTATATTAGCGATCGCTTTTTGCCAGACAAAGCAATTGACTTGATGGATGAAGCCGCCGCACGGCTGAAAATGGAGATTACCTCCAAACCGGAAGAACTCGATGAGATCGATCGCAAAATCCTCCAATTAGAAATGGAGAAGTTATCGCTGCAAAAAGAAAGCGATCGGGCCTCTAGAGAACGACTAGATCGATTGGAAAGAGAACTTGCCGATCTCAAAGAAGAACAACGCACGCTGAATGCTCAATGGCAATCCGAAAAAGAAGTTATTAACGACATTCAGGCTATCAAAGAAGAGATCGATCGCGTCAACGTAGAAATCCAACAAGCAGAACGCAATTACGACCTCAACCGCGCCGCCGAGTTGAAATACGGTAATATGACCGAATTGCACCACAAGTTGGAAGCAGCAGAAACCAGATTAGCTCAAACTCAAAGAAGTGGCAAATCTCTCCTGCGCGAAGAAGTCACCGAAGCGGATATTGCCGAAATCATCTCCAAGTGGACTGGAATTCCCATCAGCAAACTGGTGGAATCAGAGAAAGAAAAACTCTTGCACTTGGAAGAAGAACTGCACAATCGTGTAGTCGGTCAAGATGAAGCAGTTACAGCTGTGGCGGATGCAATTCAGCGTTCTCGCGCTGGTTTATCTGACCCAAATCGTCCCACCGCCAGCTTTATTTTCCTCGGCCCGACGGGTGTTGGCAAAACAGAATTAGCCAAAGCACTTGCTGCTTATCTGTTCGATACCGAAGAAGCTTTGGTACGAATTGATATGTCCGAATACATGGAGAAACACGCAGTATCGCGATTGATTGGTGCCCCTCCCGGATATGTCGGTTATGAAGAAGGCGGACAATTAACAGAATCAATTCGTCGTCGTCCTTTCGCGGTGATTCTATTCGATGAAATCGAAAAAGCGCACCCTGATGTGTTTAACGTCCTGCTGCAAATTCTGGATGACGGTCGCGTTACCGATTCCCAAGGTCACACGGTAGACTTCAAGAATACCGTCATTATCATGACCAGCAATATCGGTTCTCAATATATTTTGGATATTGCTGGCGATGATTCCCACTACGAAGAAATGCGTAGTCGGGTGATGGATGCGATGCAGTCTAACTTCCGTCCCGAATTCCTCAACCGGATTGATGAGATGATCATCTTCCACGGATTGAATAAGCAAGAATTGAGGAAGATTGTGCAACTGCAAGTGCAGAGATTGGGTAAACGATTGATCGATCGCAAAATCTCCCTCAAACTCTCCGATGCAGCTATTGACTTTTTAGCAGAAGTAGGGCACGATCCAGTCTACGGTGCGCGTCCGTTAAAGAGAGCAATTCAACGGGAGTTAGAAACCCAAATTGCCAAAGCAATATTGCGCGGCGAATTCAACGATGGCGATACCATCTTCGTCGATGTAGAAAATGAACGACTGGCGTTTAAGCGATTGTCGCAAGAATTGCTAATAGTTCAATCGAGTTAATTTTTAGTAGGGTGGGCAATGCCATTTTTAGTCCCTTTATCAGGCGTGACCGACGCGATGTAGTACTAAATCTATCTACAAATTCCTCCCATGTCGCCCAATGTATCCCTGGTGGCAGATAGCCGTTTTCATCAAATTCACCGAATCATTAGACTTCTTGCAAAAGTATTAAATTTGTGATTTCAATCGCATTGGACGCAAAGGTTTCGGCAAAGGTACGCAAAGGAAGAAATGGACTTTTGCAAGAGGTCTAAGCTGCTACGCATTTAATTTGTATGTTTAGCGGGAGTGGGAGAGTGGGGGAGTGGGGGAGTGGGAGAGGAATTGAAGGTTTGATTGCCGGATTAGAAATATCCGAATTAGATGCGTGTTAGCTTATTACTTCACACTCACTTAAATTGAGTATATTCACTCATTGACATTCGCTCCACTTTCTTAATATTTCACAAATGGCTCACAGCTGTCTCGGAACTGGTAAGTTGAGGCCCAGGTGCTTCTGGCACCAGACGCCCCACAGCTTGTTTAACAAAAGACTGCAAGAAAGCAATCCTTTGATTTTGCTGAAAAACTTTTTGCAGTGTTTCGCGCAAGCGATCGAGTTTCAAACCGTTCTCGCCTTCAGCTATAACCGCATCTAGTTCTTGGAAATACTCTATTAGGCTTAAACCTGCCAACCGAGTCAAATAGGCAGCGCTGACTCCCTGCACTAACCCTCCAGCGACAAAGGTGATCGCGTTGCTTTTGAGGACAGTGGTGATTGCTTGGGTAGAAAGCTCCACCAAACCCAGTTTTAGCATCAAACCACCCATTGTCCCTGCTACATCTTGAGCTTGTTCGAGGGAGAATTTTTGGTGATAAATTTTACCCAGATCTAAAACTAGCTGGGCGTTAATCGCGCCCGTTGCCACTAGGTCGAGTGCTGGTATAGGATTGGCAAGAGCTGTCGCTGCGGTTATCCACTGATATTGCTCGATCGCAGGTAAAGCGCGATCGCGTCTCACCCCATTCAGCACCGTTTTCGCTTCTGCTTTCAAAGCAATAGCTGCACGCCAAGTGGTTGCCCACACCAACTGTTGACTTTGCTGGGCTATAATTTGGCCTAAACGTTCTGTCAGCGCAGTTATTTCTGGAACTGACTCTTCCAACCATTCCTGGACTGTTCCATCTGTTTGGTGCTGACGTACTTTGATCGCTTTGGGAGAAACTGCGATCGCTACTGTATCATCTGTCTCCAGGATTAAGAGCATCCGCTGCTGTAGCTGCTGCAATATTATCGCTCGTTCTTCAGGTAAATACTGGTCTTCTTTATTAAAAACCAGCACAATTCGCTGATTGGCTGCCTTTAGCTGCTGCAAGATTTGAAATTCTGGCTCTGTCAAATCGCCATTCGTGACGAATAATACTAAGTCAGAAGCTCTAGCAACTGCCAAAGCGTCTTTCTCTGCTGCCAAACCAGTTTCTGTCCCCGCAAATAAAGGCGGTGTCTCTTTCAAATGAATAGTTTGTTTAATTTGGGGAACCCAACTGGACTGTAAAGCTTGAATCAAAGTGGTTTTGCCAGTTGCTTTCCCGCCAATAACCGCCAAACTTATCTCTTTTCGGTCTAATGCTGCTGTGACTTGGGCGACTTTCTGACGCAATTGCGCGTCTTCTTCGGCATTTGCTGCTTCTGTCTCTACTTGGGCGATGACTAATTCTGAAGCAGCGATCGCTTTTTCGGCAGTCGATCGCTCAAAGAGCGATATATCTAGTTGTATAGAGGTAGCTTTGGCTGCTTTTTTCCGAAATAACCAAAAGCCTCCAAGTGCTAGAGCACCCAACATCCCCACTTCATCCATCTGCCCAGCCATATCGTCGAAACTCTGCCACAGCCAGAGCAAAAATGAGAATCCCACTCCCCCAACCAAAATCGGACGACGCAAAATACCAGTCATGCGATTTTGGATTTTGGATTTTGGATTTTGGATTATCCCCACGTCTGAAAGTCGGGGGCTTGCACTAAGAACGAGATTCTCTTCTGCTTTGCGACTAAAAGTCTGTTCCTCAAGACCCTTTTGGTTTGCGGTCATAATTTTTTTTGTATATCTATAAAAAAAGCCCTGCAACTATTTTATATTGCAGAGCTTCTTTTTATTTTCTATTTGGTGGCGGGAAGTGGATTTGAACCACTGACCTTCGGGTTATGAGCCCGACGAGCTACCAGGCTGCTCTATCCCGCGTCGCTCTCTCTAGTATAAACACAAGTTTAGAAAACTTGCAACTAAATTAGCGATAATTCTCCAACAACTTCTAAACGCTTGTATTTCCCCAAGGCCATAAAGGTTTCAGAGAGAGATTCTGCAACGGTTGGAGTAATCCAGCCCATTTGCCTGAGCAGGTGAATAGCCACCGCGTATTTGGCCCGCTTAGCGCCATCGATCGCCTTAATTGCCAGACCCATGCCTTCGCCCACTCTGCCAATGCACTCAATCCCTTCGGCTCCACCCTTACTTACGAGTTCCCCTTGAGTCTGTCGCATCAGTTCCGTATCAAATTCCCCAATGCCTGCCACCAAATTTGGGTGATGAGTCATAGCGCGGACAATCCGCTCCATATCCAAATTTGTACCGGAGGACAGCTGGGCGTACAACGAAGCCATTTGCCCCAACTGCATAAAATAGGTCGGAGCCCCGCAATCATCGTGGGCGTTAATAAACTCTTCCCCTGGCATCCGCAGCAATTCGGCCACTTTGCTCAAAATTAGCTGTTGAACCGGGTGGTTGCGCTGCAAATAAGTATTGAGAGGCCAATTTCGTTGCTGGCAGATAGCTAGCATCCCCGCGTGTTTGCCGGAGCAATTATATTCCAGGGGACTTTTCTTCCCAGCCGGGATCGGACACTGGAGTGCCGACGGGTCGATATCGCAGCGCCAAAGGACGTTAAAAACCTGGCGTACCTGCTCAATTTTGCCCAGGTGGGAACTACAGATAATTGCTAAATCTCTATCTGTCAGACCGTACCGTTCTAGCGTGCCGATCGCGGTAACAGCCAGTGCTTGGAAAGGCTTGAGAGCCGAGCGGGCAAAAGTCGCCGTTTCGGCGTTGCCTGCCACTGATAGTATGCGTCCGCGATCGTCACATACAACCGCCTGGACGCGATGTGTTGATTCAGCAATGCCTTCCCGGAGCAGCGTCACTTCTAGTTCGGCTGATTGAGTTCTTTTTCCCCTTGTCATCTGTCTTTCCCCTTTGGAACCACCACTATATTCCTCTTAGGAATTAGCGGGGGAGAACAAGGGGGGCCAGGTTGACACCGCATACGAATAATTCCTTGAGCTTGTTTAAAAAACTTTGAGTTTTGAATAAAGACTTCCGACTCAGGATTCGGCACCCAATTCCTCTGATGGTTCAGAGATCTAAAGAAGAATCCAAATGAAGCCGCCGATGCACAGAAATAGCACTAGCAGTCCAAAGGTTCGCCTCAGCCGCCCAAGAATCGGTTGAATCTCATAAGTCGCAATCAGCCGATCGCGAGTGAGAATTTCTGGAGGTTTAGTCCAGCATTGCCCATCGTACCAGCCTGACTCTTCATATACTACTGTGGTATCGACCAAGCGATCGCGCACATAAGTCCAGCCTAAGTATAGCCGCAGCATCGCTAACCCCATCAACAAAGTAGATAGACCCGCGCCACACAAGATAAACTGGCCTAAAGCCTTCTGAGGGGCAAAACTTGCCGATGCCACCGGCCCTGCGAGCAACCAACTCCAACCCCATACCCAAGCCATCTTCTTGATATAACTGCCCCAATCAAGAGTGCCCCAACTAAAGTACCAAGAATCCTTCAATTCTTGGTACTCGTTGATGGGTAGCTGTTCAGATGGAACTGGGCATACAGAAACAGAAGACTCCATCATTTTGCTAATCCACTCTTGCATTACTTCGGCTACTTCCTAAGTTTGAGTTTGGGTATCGATCCGTTCTGCGTGGCCCCAAAACGCATCCAGATTATAGAACTCTCGCTGGCTCGGTATCAAGATGTGCGCGATCGCATCCCCGTAGTCTAGGAGTACCCAACTTCCCTCCGCTTGTCCCTCAATTCGGAGGGGAAGACGTTGCAACTCTCGTTCTACCTTCTCTTGAATCCCTTGGGAAAGTGCCCGTACCTGCACTCTAGAAAAGCCGGTGACGATCGCAAAATAATCTGCCAGATACGAAACCTCTGACACTCGGAGTAAGACAATATCACCGCCTTTGCGATCGCTGGCGGCTTCCACCATCTTGAAAGCCAGTTCCCTGCTGGCATCTTCCCTCGCTCCGGCTGGGTTAGCAGCACTAGGATTTGTCAATATTGTTGGGTAAGCGGAATCTACGGTTTTGATGTGATCAGGCATTAAATGGCTCGATCCTTATCGAGTTCTAAAGGTAAAGAATTTTTCTAGCTTTTACGATTTTTTCAATCCAACACTGTCTTTATTCTAAATAGATTTGCTCAATTTCAGCCGTTATCCTACACCACTAAGCACTTTTTTGCTGGCTATTTGCATAGCCCAATTCCTAGTCAGTATGGTTCTAGGGTGAATTAAACGATGGGTTTCTATCAAATATTTGAGTGAATAATCGCAAGTTCCCCATACAGCTTGGTAGAGATTTTGCCGACTTTCTTGTCGCAAAGCCTCTAACTCCCCAGAGTTACCACGTCCAGGCTCCAGACTATCAGCTAAAAACACAGTACAACTCAGCCAGCTCATACCGGGTCTGCCCAAGGTATGATTCCCGATCGCCTGCAATATTTCTTCATCTTTAACCCCAAATCGATCTCTGGCAACTAAAGCACTTACTTCTGCGTGCAAAAGATGCGGATTTGCCTCATCTACCGGATCGAGTTCTAAACCTTCTGACCGTGCCATTTCCAACAGAACTTGGGGTTTGAAATATTTGGCCAAATCGTGCATTAACCCAGCTTGAGCGGCTTTTGTCACATCCAGGTTGTGATAGCCAGCCAATTCGATCGACATCTGCTCAACTCTGAGAATATGTTGGAGCCGGGAATCGGGAACGTGATCTGCTAACCATGATATTACCCGATCGCGCATTAGTTTAGTTAACTCCTTAGCACAAATAAGCTGCTACGCATTTAATTTGTATGTTTAGCGGGAGTGGGAGAGTGGGGGAGTGGGGGAGTGGGAGAGGAATTGAAGGTTTGATTGCCGGATTAGAAATATCCGAATTAGATGCGTGTTAGCTTAGTACATCATCATAGGCAGTTCTACGATCGATTTATCTGTCGATCCGATCGTTTCTGAGTTTGAGAAGGTGACGCACCCTACCAACCGAATGTTTAGCATTTCCTAGCTTGGCAACGGTCTTGGCTTTGAGGCTAGCTGAGTGCGGAAAGATGCAAACAGTTTCTCATACTGATTTAAGGCTTGCTCAAACGAGTAATGTTCGACCGCATACTGTCTGCCTTGATGACCCAGCATTTCAGCTTTGTCAGGATTGTTGTACAGTCCTTCAATAGCAGATGCTAAGGCTTCGGGGTCTTCAGGGGTAACTACCAAACCGCCGCCGCTTTGTTGCACTGCTTTAGCTGCCGTACCCGTGTCAGGTACGGAGGCGATAATCGGGCGACCCGAAGCAAGCAGCACAGGAATTTTCGACGGCAGGTTAAAGGCAATGACGTTAGACTTTTGGGTAACCAACCCCACATCAGCGGCAGCAAGCATTTCTGGCAATTGTTCGCGGGGTTGAAATGGTAGGAGTTTGACGTTATCGGCTCCTTCTAGTTGGCAATAGTACTCAACTCGCTCCAGGGCTTGCTTTTCACCCACGATCGCAAACACAATTTTAGGGATATGACGCAGCAAGGCTGCTGCTTTAATAACATTTCGTAAGTCTTGGGTGAGCGCAATATTACCGGAGTAGAGTACGACAAATTTACCATGAAGTTGATTAGCTGCCCGGAAGGGATTGTTTTCTTTCGGTAAGGGACGGATAAAATTGACATCGACCCAGTTGGGAATCAGCTCTATTTTTTCAGGTGGAACGCCTTTTCCAAGTAAGTTTTCTACAAACCCATCAGCTATGACGCTGATTTTTGTTGCTGTCCGGTTGGCAAATTTTTCCAGCGCTTCAAAGGCGCGAATTACTGTTTTGTTTTTGAGCAAATCGAGATGGACTGCGGCTTCGTGTTGAATATCCTGAACGTTCAAAACTACCGGACAACCGCGAAGCCACCCCACAAGGGCAGCTGGCAGGCAGACGGGTAGGGGCGGCACAGTTGCCAGAATGACATCCGGTCGCTGACCTTTGAGGGCGTGTAGGAAGCTCGTAACTACAAAGCTACCATCCAGCAGCACGCGATCGAGCAGACTCGGCTTGGGGCGAATCAAAACATAATTGCGCTGAATGATGACGCCGTTTACCACTTCGGTCATGTAAAATTTACCTCGGTATCCAGGGTAAATACGGCGTTCTGGATAGTTGGGCATGGCAGTGACCACGCGGACTTTATGACCGCGCTTGACCAGACCTTCTGCCAGTTCGGTCATCAGAGGGGCGATGCCGATCGGCTCTGGATGATAATTGTATGAGTAAATTAAGATGTGCATAACCCAAGTTTATTCAATTTGTCAGATGACGGGGAAGAAATTTTATTTCTTAGGGTAGTTGTATTTACGGTAGCCTGCTGTATGTATTGAGTGCTACACTGCGTGCTGGCTCGCCACAGTCTTCTGGCTACCGAATAGAGAGACTCAAAGCGTTGATATAGCTATAGTTAAGGTACTTTAGCGCGATTATGCTCAGCCAGAGATTGTTCCATAGCAGCCAAGGCAAAGTTTTTACGCTAAATTGGCTCGGTGAACGAAGGAATCCTTAGCTAGATCTGCGCTTTCTCAAAGAACGATTGATAAATTTAACCCATGTTGCTACGGCAAAAGATTTCCTTTTACTTTGAAGACATTGAAACGCTAACCGGCAGAATCGTTAATTTAATTATTACAGGTTTGGTGCTATTATCATCAGCAATATTTGTAATCGAGACCTATAAAATACCCGAAAATATACGCGATAAGTTAAACTTAACAGATTCGGTAATATTACTGATATTTGTATTCGAGTATTTATTGCGTTTTTGGTGTGCTGAGCATAAGCTAAAATATTTGTTCAGTCTTTACTCGGCAATTGATTTAATAGCTATCCTACCTTTCTTCGCTGGATGGTTAGACATCAGCTTTATCCGGCTCTTTCGCTTATTTAGAATTTTGCGGCTGTTTAGATTTATAGAAACTCAAAAGTTACCCGGTAATTTGAGTAGTGAAGATAGCGTAATTCTGACGAAAATAATATTTACTATATTTGCGATTATCTTTGTTTATTCAGGATTAATATATCAAGTTGAACACCCTGTAAATACTGAAAGTTTCAATACTTTTTTGGATGCGTTTTATTTTTCCGTTGTCACGATGACAACTGTTGGTTTTGGGGATGTTACTCCAATTTCAGAAGCAGGTCGCCTTTTAACAGTGATGATGATTTTTACAGGGATTGTACTAATTCCCAAGCAAGTGGGGGATTTAATCAAGCAACTGGTTAAAGATACTAATCAGATTGAGACTATTCAGATTGAGACTATTTGTCCTACTTGCACTTTATCTGTTCACGATGCTGACGCTAAATTTTGCAAAAATTGCGGTACAAAGTTGGGAAATGGTTTAGATAATACCCCACCAAATAACACAAATTCTGCTATAAGTAATTAGTTAACAAAAAACTCAGACTGAATTGCTACGCCTTAATCCAAAAAGACTAAGAGAACCATCATCACCAGGAAATACAAGGGGGATTTCCCTTGGAGCGACCTAACTTGCTGACCAACGGGCAAATGTTTCATAAATTTTCAACAACGTATGTGATTCAGATCATATCTGACACTGCTTCTGGCTCACAAATCACTTTCGGTATTATCACTGAGCCGACACCAGCAGAATCACCCGCCCTCAAAGAAAACCAGGGGATGATAAAGATGTCGAGTTCAAAGCAACCCCATGTCCCCAGTCAACCTCCTCCCCGGCGCAATCAACGAACTAATCGCTACTGTTACCGACACGCACCGCCTCACCAAAGCTGACCGTTATGGCATGATGGCGGCTATCCTCGATGAGTCCATCACTGAAGAAGAACGGGGCTGTCTCGATCGCCTGATTCGGTCCCTGGTCAAAGGTCGCATCCAAGTAGCTGATGAATTATCGATCGTCATGTAAATAGCAGGCTGGACAGCGGAACTCGACAATCTCAGCTTACCAGCCGTATAAAAGATTTTAAATAACGTTACTAGCCCTACCAGGGCTTTTTTTATGATTATTTTACTATTAGGATTACTTTGGGCGATCGCATTTTCCTTTAACTTGACAAATTCATCCAATTCTCTAGCGTAATTACCGCTACTCTCAACATATCAGAATCATTAGAAACTAGAATTAATCCCGGTGTAATTGCCGTCGCCTTTATCTAATTTGAATTTCCACCTGTTGTTCAACCTCTATTATGACTTGAGCTTCAGCGAGTGGAGCATAAATCTCGATATCAGCTTGTATTGCTTCAAAGCTAACAATTAGAGAGTAGGGAACTTCAGCAAAAGGATCGTTATTCCAACCTTCGTGTCCTACTACTGCAATACAAAATGCCTCTCTTAAGTTATAAGATTTAACAAAAGCCCAATCTTTTTGGATAGTTCCTATACTTCTCGATACATTTTTAATGCTTTTATAGCGTTTTTCCTTGCCAAGAGTCCATGTAAATAGCTCGTCTCCTTTTTCAGCATTTTCTGGAATATTATAATTAGCTAATACTCTTCCTAAAAAATGCTTTGGATCTTCACCTTGTTTGCTACAGTCCCAATCTAACCAAGTTGATAGATACTTTCTTCTATTACGTCTTGTTCTGCGAGGTTGAGCTTTATATGATAATGTAATTTCCAATAAAATCTCAAATTCTTCTCCTGGTGATCTGAGAGTATCTGGTAATTTTACTTGATAAATATAAGCATCTCCAGCTTTAATTAACTGCTCTCCTCGTGTGATTAGTGTAATACGATTGGTAGTATTACCAATAGCGCGTTCAAGATTTGGAATCCCATAGCCTATTTGACGAATTACATTATATTTTTCTTCATTAGTTTTTGCTAATGCCCAATCTGGCCAACGGGCTGATTGAACAATTAATCCTCGATATAGCAAGCAACTTTCATTAGGAAACTCAGTAGCAAGTCTGGCTGCAATATGGGTTACTCTTGGTGCTGCAAAAGAAGTTCCAAAAGTATCAGCAGCAACCAAAGGACTAGCAGTGCTACCTAAAGTTGACCTTACTAATTCTGGGCTGGTACTGGAACTACAAATCAAGTTTGGTGGTTGATTTTCATCTTTCAAAATATCACCACCATACTCTACTACTTCTGGTTTAATTGTGTCCCATATTCCCAAAGCAGAACAAGAAAATGGTGATGGTTCATTCTTCCCTCCTAACGAAGAGTAAGATAAATCACGAAAAGAATCTAGAGTAATTGAACCAACTGTTAATGCTTGAAAACTTTGTGCTGGGTTGGCAATTCTACAAGAATTTTCAGTAAGATAATCTGGGTATGCTCTACTTGCTAATAGGTGATGTTTAACAGATAATCTTGGTGAAGTTTGATAGCTATCTAAAGGAATATTGCCAGCAGCTACTATAAAAAGAATATCTTGTTCATAACTTAATTTATCTATGGTAGATGCCCAAGCACTCATATATCTCGTCCGACAAGGAGCGTCACCAGCAATTGAATGATTAAATATTCTTGTTGCTGTTTGATTATAGTAAAATCTAACTATATCTTCTAATAGTTCTGGTGGATATAACTTATCGGATAGTCTACAGTTTTTGTCTAGTATTCTTGCATTTTGAAGCCAACAAACTGCTTTGTAATTACCTTGTCGTGGTATATTTATTGGATAAATAACTGCTCCAGCAACCCTAGTTCCATGACCACCATTACTGACCATATCAGCAGTTAAGTTTATTTCTGAAGGAATCCAAGATATTGAATTCTTAGAATCAATAGCATTTTTTAGTAAAGGATGTTGTTCTTGAATTCCACTATCAATAATACATACGGTAGGAAAATTTTCATCTGGAGACTCTAATTTAAATGAGACATTTTCACCTCCATATATTTCACGCTCTGGTAAGTCTGGTTCATAAATATTATCTTGTTCAGTTACTTCAAAAACATAAGGGAAGTTAAATACTAAATCCTTTAATCCTAAGCCAGAGATTTGAAGTAAACAAGAAAAACTATCAGGAATAGTAGCTAATTGGGGAGTGTCTTCTACAAAGCTGCTTAATAGTTCACCATGATATTTAGGATTAGCGATAAATTTTAATAAATCTTCTTGCCGTTGTGATGCTAAATCATCCCATTCTTGATAGGTTAAATCACGATCATCAATCCATTTATTGATAGCTTTTACATAATTTTCGGGATTTTTATAATTTTTTTGCTCTGGATATTCACGTAATTTTGTTCTGGTTCCTAAGCAAGATATGCCTACTTCAACAATATAAACTTGTTCATCTATTATTTGATCCCATTCTTGTAATAACTTTGGAGATAAAATAAATTCTGGATGTTGATTTTTGTCAAGTATATTTAAGATTTTCGCAACTACACCACCACCTGATTTATTGTTTAAAAACTTTTCTATTTTATTTTGAAGTTCACTAAGGTTAGTATCCGCAGATGCGCCGATAATATATCCATCTTCTAATTCAGATATGATTTCTATTACTTCAAAGACATAAGGGAAATTATATACTAAGTCTCTTAAGCCTAATCCAGAAATTTGAATTAGGCATGAAAAACTATCGGGTACTGTAGAAAATTGACGAGACTCTTCCACAAAACCACTGAAGATTTTACCATGATATTTATGATTGTTGAGAAACTTCAATAGATCTTCTTGTCTTTGTAATGCTAAGTCATCCCATTTTTGATAGGTTAAATGACGCTCTTCAATCCATTTATTGATTGCTTTTACATAATTTTCAGGATTCTTATAATTTCTTTGATCTGGATATTCACGTAATTTTGTTCTGGTTCCTAAGCAAGATATGCCTACTTCAACAATATAAAGTTGTTCATCTATTATTCGATCCCATTCTTGTAATAACTTGGGAGATAAAATAAATTCTGGATGTTGATGTTTGTCAAGTATATTTAAGATTTCGCAACTACACCACCACCTGATTTATTGTTTAAAAACTTTTCTATTTTATTTTGAAGTTCACTAAGGTTAGTATCCGCAGATGCGCCGATAATATATCCATCTTCTAATTCAGATATGATTTCTATATCAGAAGTTCTTAGATCATCTAAATCAAAAGTTTCTGGATCAATTTGTAATATTAAAGATATGGCATCGGGAAGTGTAGGGTTTTTATCTTCTTGTTGTTGTTCTTGAAATGTTTGCCAATCATTAATAAGAGAAGATAATAAGCCTTTGATTTTGCTTCCATGTCCCTGACGATTACCCAAATTAGTAGATGTTTGAGTTTCTTTCTTACTGCCACCTCCACCTAGAGATTTTGCTGTACCCTTTTCTGTTAATCTAAGCTGAATATGTGGAAAACCCTGAGAACCTTCAACCATTTTTTTCTCCAAACACCAAAACTTAATTCTAGGAAACTTTTATTTCGGCAATAGCTTCTTCTAAATGCTCTTGAATCACTAACCCTTCTCGATCGAGGATCGCCCGTTTAGCAGCATCTTGTGCTACCCTCACCGCTTGAGCAGCAGAAAAGCCTTTCATTTGCTCAATGATGGTAGACCAGTTGATAGACCCTACTTCAATTGCAGATAGTGTTTGCTTCAGTATAAATTCTAACTCGTTTTCTCCTGGCTTGGGTACTTCTATCAAGTCGTCAAATCTTCTCCAAAGGGCAGTATCAAGAGATTTGTTGAGGTTCGTAGCTGCTACCAAAAGACCAGAGGACGGCTCATATTCATCCAAAATCTGAAGGAAGGTATTTACTACTCGCTTGACTTCCCCTACTTCCTGAGTATCTTCGCGTGACTTAGCAATAGAGTCACATTCATCAAGAAACAACAAACATGGATTTTTTGAGGCATCCTCAAATACAAGTCTCAAATTGCTGGCAGTTTCGCCTAAAAAAGACGACACCATTGCATCAAATCGCACTTTGAGGAGTGGTAAACCCGTATTCCAAGCTAAACGCTCTGCTCCTAGCGTCTTTCCACAGCCAGGCGGGCCATAAAGAAGTATTTTTTGCCTGTAACGCAGTCCATGATGAGCCAGCCTATCTCTTGCTGCATATTCACGCTCAATTCGGCAGAAACGTTTCTCAATATTATCCGGCAATACCATCTGATGCCGTAATTTCTCCCTTGGTATAATTGTCACCAGGGGAAGATTAAATCGCTTACTGGTTGGTAATTCAGTTAATGCCTGTAAGTTTTCTGGTACTGAAGAAGCGGGTTTGCTGGGCTTGGTAGACTTCTCTTTCTGGCTCTTTTTGGTAATATTCTCTAATTGGTCAGCTAAGAGAGTGTGTCCCCTACTGCGTTCTTCCTCTATAACTACGTATGTGAGTTTGTCAATCGCCTCTTGGTCTGAAGTCGCGATCGCTCTAAATAATCTCTTGAGAAGCTCTGCTTTCATACTGCCTCTCAGTAAAAATAGTCATTTTGTATCAAAGATAGTACAATTGTACTATATTAATATAGTGCAATGCAAATTATAACGCGATCGCCCTGTCCCTAATCATTATATTAAGTTATGTAAACTAATAATCAGTCTTTTGCTCAGGAATTAAACATATCTAACCATAGGGTGTTACTTTTAGGTCTATATCATCTTCCCCTTCAATCAATAGTAAATTCATCATATCTCCCTCAATAAAACCTGTTAATTTAAAATCAGACATAGCTTTCAGTTCCTCCAGGGAAACTTTCTCGAAATAGTATTTAAATATCATTTGAATTGCCTTATCTTTATCTAGGTAATACTGATAAGTAGTATCCTTTTGCATCAAATATTCTACGATTTTTGCGATCCGATCTAAAAGTTGCTCTCTCTCCCCCCAAACTTCCGGCATAACTTCCCCCTCATTAACTTTCCAAATTCAGCCAATTTTCAACTGTAATCCGTTGAGTACCTGTAAACTCAGTAAAACATAGTTTTAATTGTCTTCATAGGCAAAAATAAACAATTCAAACTTTCGGGAAATAAAATAAATTGATAGTGTTGGTAAAAAGCCACGGCTTTTTCATCTTTCGCATCAACAACAACTGCTATAGAGGCAATTTCATTTTCCAAACTACGATATAGAGCATCCATTAATAATAAATCTCCCCATCCTTGCTTTTGATAATTTTTATCTACCGCTAATCGACCAAGAAGCGTAGCAGGGAGAAGGGGGTATTTAGGCAGTTTCTTTGCTATTTCCGGCGGCAATTCTTCTAAAGGAATGCTTGTGGCAGAAAGGGTATAATAACCAATGACCTGATTGAGGTCTAAATTGACTGCCACAAAAGGAGCCGAGACATATTTTAGCCGTTCTTGATTAGCCCTTTGTTGAAAATAGCGGTCTAGAGGTTCAACTCCACAGCAAAAAGATGCTCGGTTGTGATGTTCGTTTAGCGGTTCAATAATATAATTAACAGGATTAGGTTCTGGCATTATAAACCCATCCGTTCTTTGTACCGTTTGGCAGAAGAACGCAATTTTTCACCTGGTTTTGGCGGATTGAGCAAAGCATTGACAAACACTTCTCTATCTCGCTGGCTTAACTGTAGAATCGACTGTTCTTGAATTATATGTTTAGCTGTTTCCACAGCACTCGCTACGACAAATTCTGTGAGTGAAAACCCGCTAATTTGTGCAGCTTCTAATAATAATTCTTTTTGTTCTTGAGTGATTCGTGCTTCCAAACGAGCATTTTTCGCCCCTCTGGAATTTTCATTCTTCCCATCTGTATTTAGGCAACTCATGGTTGTTAAATAAGAGATTTTTGTTTTTGTACTAGATACTAATTGTACGCCATAACGCCGTACAAGTCAAGTTTTCCCTTGTTCAGAACCCCTGACGAGGTGGCAAGTATCGCTGAAAGCCTTGCATAGTCTGTTTTGTAGGGATATTTTTTCACATACTGACAGCAGGTTGACTCTTCTCACATAAACGATCGACAATACAATCGACTGTTGGTTTTGATGCCTTAAGAATATCTGCTAATGCTTGCCTCTCCTCAAACGAGGCACGGTTAAGTAAACTTTTTAATTCATCCATAAATCATTCTTGGATTTGTTTTGGAAATTTTACTAATTGTATAAACAGATGCCAACTCTACATCAAAAAAGAGTGGGCAAGATGCCCACCCCACAAGTATTACAGGCAAGATGCCTGCCAAATCTTGCTAATAAAACTATTAACCCAACAATGCCTTAGCTTTAGCTAACACATTATCAACGCTAAAGCCAAACTTCTCCAGACAAACTCCACCAGGCGCAGAAGCACCAAAACGATCGATACTAACGCAATCTCCCCCCATACCCACGTACTTATGCCAGCCGAAACTGCTAGCAGCTTCTACAGACAAACGCTTGGTGACAGATGAGGGCAGAACAGACTCCTTATAAGCTGCATCCTGTGCATCAAAGATATCTGTTGAAGGCATCGAGACAACACGGGCTTTCTTGCCTTGGGCGGTAAGTTTCTCAGCGGCGGTGACACAGAGGCTCAATTCTGAACCAGTACCAATCAGGATAATATCCGGTGTACCATCCGAATCAACGACGATATATCCACCTTTTGCCACGCCCTCAATCGATGTACCTGCTAAGTTGGGGACATTCTGACGGGTGAAGGCTAACAGGGTGGGATCGTTTTGCTTAGCTTTTTCGATCGCAATTTTATAAGCCCCAGAGGTTTCGTTTCCATCTGCGGGGCGAATCACAGTCAGGTTAGGAATAGCACGCAGGGAAGCCAAAGTTTCGATCGGTTGGTGGGTCGGGCCATCTTCACCTTGTCCGATCGAATCGTGGGTCATCACCCAAATCACGCCAGCTTGGGACAAGGCGGATAAGCGGATGGCAGCACGCATATAATCTGTGAAGATCAGGAAAGTAGCGCCGTAGGGAATTAATCCAGAACCGTGTAGCGCTATGCCATTACAGATTGCGCCCATACCGTGTTCCCTCACACCAAAGTGGATGTTGGGGTTTTGGTATTGACCTTTCTGAAATTCGCCATAACCCTTGATTTCGGTAAGGTTGGAGTGGGTGAGGTCGGCGGAACCACCAATTAGTTCAGGTAAAACCCCTGCCAGTTTGTTGAGGCAGTTTTCCGAGTGTTTGCGGGTGGGGAGTGCTTTGTCTTCAGCGGTGTAGCTGGGTAGTACCTTATCCCAACCGTCGGGCAATTTGCTGCTAATATAACGTTCAAATTCAGCGGCTTCTTGGGGATATTTAGCTTTGTAGTCAGCAAAAGTCTTGTTCCAGTCGTCTTCGTAAGCTGCGCCGCGTTCCACTGCTTTGCGTGTATGCTTGAGGGCATCTTCTGGGACTACGAAAGGTTCGTATTCCCAACCCAGCTTTTCGCGGGTCAGTTTTACTTCGTCTGCACCCAAAGCAGCGCCGTGAACGCCAGCGGTGTTTGCTTTGTTGGGAGAACCGTAACCGATGATGGTTGTCACCTTAATCATGGTCGGCTTATCGGTGACAGCTTTTGCTGCTGCAATTGCTTTGGCAATTCCTTCTAAATCGGTATTGCCATTTTCGACGTGGAGGACGTGCCAACCATAAGCTTCAAACCGTTTGGAAACATCTTCGGTGAATGCTACATCTGTAGAACCATCGATGGAGATGTGGTTGTCGTCGTATAAAGCGATGAGTTTACCTAATCCCTGGTGTCCTGCGAAGGAACAAGCTTCACCAGAAATCCCTTCCATGTTGCAACCATCACCCAAAATCACATAAGTGTAGTGGTCAACAATCGTGGCATCGGGTTTGTTAAATTTAGCAGCAAGGTGGGCTTCCGCTATTGCCAAACCTACTCCATTGGCAATTCCTTGACCTAGTGGCCCAGTTGTGACTTCCACGCCCGCCGTCATAAAGTTTTCGGGGTGTCCGGGGGTTTTGGATTCCCACTGACGGAACTGCTTGATGTCTTCTATGGTTACGCTGTCGTAGCCAGTCAGGTAGAGCAGGGCGTACTGTAGCATTGAGCCATGTCCAGCTGATAGCACGAAGCGATCGCGGTTAAACCATTTGGGATTCTTTGGGTTATACCGCATAAAGCTATCCCACAGCACAAACGCCATCGGCGCTGCGCCCATCGGCAGTCCTGGATGCCCCGATTTTGCCTTCTCTACGGCGTCAATCGCCAGAAAGCGGATAGAATTAATGCAAAGCTCTTGGAGTGATTGGGTTGCAACGGCCATAATCTCTTCTTTTAACGACGATCGAAAACTTGGTATGCGAGCTGAAATGTGGGTACTCTGGATCGCCCCAAAACAGTATCCCCATCATCCCATTAGCAGGATCGATGGGCAAGTAGTTTTAAGAGGGGCTAGAAAAGTCAAAAGTCACTCATTCAAAAGTCAAACAGGGAGTGGGGGAGAATCACCACTGACCACTGACTACTGACTACTGACCACTGACCACTGACCACTGACCAATTCCCCATTACCCATTAGCAACGTACTTTTTAAATGCTAACGTGACGTTGTGGCCCCCGAAACCAAAAGAATTGGACAGTGCCACTTCTACTTTTTGGGCGCGACTTTGGTTGGGGACATAATCTAGGTCGCACCCGACATCGGGGTTTTCTAAGTTCATCGTTGGTGGAATTTGGTCATTAGCTACCGCCATGACGGTAGCAACTGCTTCAATACCACCAGAACCGCCCAAAAGATGACCTGTCATCGATTTTGTCGAGGAAATGGCCGCTTTGTAGGCATGGTCTCCCAAAGCTTTTTTAATTGCGGCTGTTTCGGTGACATCGTTAGCTGATGTACTGGTGCCGTGGGCGTTGATGTAGCTAACCTGTTCTGGAGTAAGATTGCTGTCTTTCAAACACAGCTGGATTGCCCTAGCAGCTCCTTCTCCACCTGGTACTGGGGAGGTCATGTGGTAGGCATCGCAGGTCATGCCATAGCCGATTATTTCGGCGTAAATTTTGGCTTGGCGACTGAGGGCGTGTTCCAGTTCTTCCAATAAAAGGATACCGGCTCCTTCGCCCATGACGAATCCATCGCGATCGCGATCGAACGGACGAGAGGCATGGGCCGGGTCGTCGTTGCGCTTTGATAGCGCTCGCGCTGCTGCAAATCCCGCTAAAGATAGAGGTGTTACTGCTGCTTCCGTGCCACCGCAAATCATGGCTTGGGCGTATCCCCGCTGGATCAGGCGAAAGGCATCCCCGATCGCATTGGAACCAGCCGCACAGGCGGTTACAGAACAGGAATTTGGCCCTTTAGCGCCCGTATGAATAGCGGTTAATCCGGCAGCCATATTGGCGATCATCATGGGAATCATAAAGGGACTACAGCGATCCGGCCCTTTTGTCAAGTATATTTCTTGCTGATCTTCCAGTACTTTCAGACCGCCAATGCCGGTGCCGATGATTGCGCCTACCTGTTCTGCGTTCAGTTCGTTTATGACAAACTGGGCGTCTGCGATCGCTTGCTTGCTTGCAGAAACTGCAAACTGGGCAAAGCGATCCATGCGTTTGGCATCCTTACGATCCATATAGTCATGGGGGTCAAAACCCTTCACTTCGCCTGCGATGCGGCAATCATGGCGGGACGCATCAAACAAGGTAATCGGCCCAATGCCGTTGCGTCCGCTTAACAATCCTTCCCAATACTCAGCTAAGGTATTGCCAATGGGTGTAATCGCGCCTAAACCAGTAACAACAACGCGCTTACCTTCAAAATCTGTCATCTTTCTTCCTCCCGGTCGACTCCCGTCATAGCTGTACTCGGCTTCGCGGTGAGAAGAAAGGGAGGTCGGGGTCTATGCAACATAGCTACCATGAGTTTCTAGGGAAACCGTCGCGCCTCAGAAGTGGTGAAACTCCCTGGCATACCTGCTGGCATTACAGGATAGAGGCTACCGATATTGTGCTTTGTAGACCCGCCTCAGTGGGGCGTTTAGTTGGTGGGGATTGCTCCCCCTCGGATTACTCCGGTTATGTTAGCCTGGACAATGTTTTAGAGGCTTTTTACGCTAACGACACTGGCTTCAACCCAATATGCCTGTTTGATCGTTAGCCTTAGAGCTACAGACTGGCTTCGCATCCGTAGGTAAGATGACCTCAAAAACGTAGTACAGCGGGTGTACTTAGTCGGGTAAACTTTGGGCTTTCAAGCCCCCGAAGTCAGTCGGTACTCCGACTGACTTCGGCGGGTAGTTTACGATTCAGCTATTTACTTGGGCTTCCACACCCAGAACGCAGAACTTTCATAGGGACTCTTGACTCTTGACTGGGGACTAGAGAAAAAGTAGCGCTTAAAAATTAGGGTTTAGCGAATATAAGGTTTTTTCTGTTTACTAATACCCTTTCTTCGCCCGACGCTCTAGCCCCTAGCGCCTTTTATGCCGATGCGGCAACTTTTTCGTTGATGTGGTCTACCGCCTGTTGAACCGTCAAAATCTTTTCTGCCGCATCGTCGGGAATTTCGATATCAAATTCTTCTTCTAAGGCCATCACCAGTTCTACCGTATCGAGGGAATCAGCCCCCAGATCGTTAGTAAAATGGGCTTCTGGTTTGACGTCAGTGGTTTCAACGCTCAATTGCTCTGCCACAATTTTTTGAACTTTCTGAAAAATTTCCTGTTCGCTCATAGTTATCCCTTATCGCAGTTGCCCAAACTTCCGCTCTGGGAAATATGGTTCTAAGCATTTCTTAATCTTATCTGAATATGGCGATCGCGCTCAATCCAGATCCAGCCAATTTTTTAACTGACACCAAATCGCTTGACTGGGTTGCAGGCCAAAATTTTCTCTTTTAGCGATCGCCAATTCCCCATTGCCCTCAACAAGCGATTATATAAAGAAGAGCCAGTACCGCGATCTATGACACTTTACCAATGACACTTGACAAATGACACTTAAATATGCTTACTTTCCTGGCTGCGTTGCCCAAGGTGCCTGCCGGGAGCTTTACCAATCGACAGCAGCCCTCACCAAAGCTCTGGGAATTGAGCTGATAGAGCTGAAAAAAGCTTCCTGCTGCGGTTCCGGCACTTTTAAAGAAGAATCTCATCTGTTGGAAGATACTGTCAATGCCCGCAATATTGCCCTAGCTGAGGAATTGAACCTGCCACTGCTTACCCATTGCAGCACCTGTCAGGGAGTGATCGGTCATGTGGACGAAAGGCTCAAGGAATCCCAGCAAACAAATCCAGCCTACTTAGAACAGATTAACGGCTTATTAAAAAAAGAGAGTTGTTCGCCGTATCGCGGCAGCACCCAGGTTAAACATCTGCTATGGGCTTTGGTTGGAGATTACGGCCTCCAAGCGCTGCAAGAACGAGTTACTCATAAGCTTAGCAATCTTCGCTGTGCAGCCTTCTATGGGTGTTACCTCCTGCGATCGCAAAAGTCAATCCCATTCGACGACCCCTTCAGGCCAGAATCAATGGAAAATGTGTTTAGGGCGATTGGGGCAACACCAATTTATTATAGAGGGCGGACTCAGTGTTGCGGGTGGCCGCTTTCCAGCTACGCGACAGATCAATCTTTTAAAATGGCTGGGGCGCATATTCAGGAAGCTATAGAGGCTGGTGCGGATTGTATAGTAACGCCTTGTCCATTGTGCCACCTCAATTTAGATTCTCGTCAACCAGAAGTGGAAAAAGTAATTGAGCGTAAGTTGGGTTTACCTGTGCTGCATCTACCGCAATTGGTTGCTTTAGCGCTGGGAATTGAGCCAAAGCAACTTGGTTTAGATCGACACATTGTCTCAACTCGTCCTGTTTTGGAGAAATTGGGATTTTAAGCCCCATTCCGCAGTTCGATCGGCACGAGCGTTTTTTTAGTATATGGGAGTAGGCATTAGTAATTAAAAATACTTTAGACTACTTAAACAGGACTTACGCAATATTCCTTAGTTTCGCCCCCCCAGCCCCCCAAATCTGGGGGAAGAAAGCCCCCTAGATTTGGGGGCTAAGCTGCTCCGCATTTAAACTGTATAACTCAAAAAAGCCTAACTCTTGTCGGGTAGGCATTCCTGCCATCCAGGATATGTGAATTAGGTGCGTTTCAGCTTAGTGCGTAAATCCTGTTTAAATTATCTTCCCAGTCGCCAGTCCTCTTCTCATCCCTCAAATTACCTAGTGTCAGATTTTAGCGGGCCAAATGTGGGCTGTATTCAGATACTGCAGGAAATATTTTGCATAAACTAAAAACACAAAACTTTTATGGTAAAATCAGCCGATAAGATTTTAGGAGTAGTATATGCGGTTTAGCAAAAAAGTCGAGCAAATTACAGAAAATTTGTTGTGGGGTGTTAGATTTTTGGCAATCGTACCTGTATTGTTCGGGTTAGTTAGCGTTATAAATCTATTTTGGCTGGGGAGCATGGAAATTATTGAAGGAATTAAACAATACTCGGAATCTGAAGGTTCTCACTCTGAATTTACTACAAAAATAATGACAAGTATCATTGGTGGAGTAGATCTTTATTTGATCGGAATAGTTTTAATGATTTTTAGTTTTGGAATATACGAACTATTTATTTCAAAAATTGATGTTGGCAGAGCAAATCAGGAAATACGAATTTTGGAAATTCATTCGTTAGATGAACTAAAAGATAAGATTTTAAAGGTCATTGTGATGGTGCTAGTAGTGAGGGTTTTCAAACAAGTTGCAGGAATGCCTATTACAACATACCAAGAAATTCTCTATTTAGCTATTTCTATTCTACTGATTGCTGCTAGTAGTTACTTGCTGCATAGCCAAGGTGGTTCCAAACACAATAAGCCATCTAATCATGAATAGGTTATTATATCGGTTCAGTTAGTCAAGTAACCTTTTCAGTGCGACTTTCCCGATTTTTACGATGATTACTTGTTACTCAAGCGACGCTGGATTTGTCTGAGAGATTGATACATTTCTGGAAGGCGGCTGTAGATGGCTGCTGCTTTCAGAAAAACTTTGTGGGGAATGGCTGGAATGCCAGTTACGATCGCACCTGGTTCTACGTCGCTGTGAATCCCTGCTTTGGCTGTGGCGATCGCACCATCTCCAATATGAGCTTGATTCGCTATTCCCACCTGTCCCGCCAACAACACCCGATTTCCCACCTTCACGCCACCGGCTAATCCCACTTGTGAAGCTAAGGCGCAGTTTGCACCCACCTGACAGCCGTGACCGATCTGTACTAAGTTGTCAATTTTCGTGTTTTGTGCTATGCGCGTTTCTCCCACGGCTGGGCGATCGATCGCGCTGTTGCAGCCAACTTCCACCCCATCTTCCAGCACCGTACAGCCAGATTGTTCCATTTTGAACCAGCCAGTGGGTGTGGGAACGAAGCCAAAGCCTTCCGCACCAATGACTGCACCGCTGTGAATGACGCAATCTGAGCCAATGCGGGTGCGTTCGTGGATGGTGCAGTTGGCGTGTAATGTTGTGCTAGAGCCTATCTGCGCTTCTGGGTAAATTACCACGTTCGGGTGAATGCAGACGTAGTTGCCAATCTTTACCCCTGCTTGGATGACTGTATGGGGGCCGATATAAACATCGTTACCGATTTGTACTGAAGGATGAATGACTGCCGTGGGATGAATTCCTACATCTGGACGGAACGGTTTGTAGAAAAGCGCGATCGCCTGAGCAAATAATAATCTTGGTTCATTTGTAGCAATCCAGGCAATACTCCCTTCGATCGCTTGCTTCTGTAGCGCTTCGTCTTGGGGCAAAATTAAAGCACTTGCCGAAGTTTTCCTCACAAAAGCCGCAAATTTCGCTCCCTCTATGTAACTGAGAGTGCCAATAGGTGCCTCATCTATAGGTGCAACAGCAATAATTTCTGGATCGACTGCTGCGTTAGATATCAGGCTATGGGAGGCGGATTCTAGTTTTTGTACTATTTCGCTAAATTTCATTATTTTGTCTGAGACTTTGAATAAATTGAACCACAGAAGCCCAGAGAACAAGAGAGAAATTTTAGATTTTAGATTTTAGATTTAATTTCAATTCTTTAATCTGAAATCTTCTTCTTTTCCCCTCTTACCCTAGCCTAAGAGTGCAGCGCGGCAGAAATAACCCACCAGTTCATAAGTACTGAAATGCCTTACACTCAAAGGATTTTTGACTTTTGACTTTTGACTTTTGACTTTTGCTCTTCGGCACTAGCCCCTATGGCGTTACCTGCTAAGTGCGCGGTTGTCCAAGCACTCTGGAAATTAAAGCCCCCAGTTACGCCATCGATATCCAGAATTTCTCCTGAAAAGTAAAGACCCGTACAGCATTTGCTTTCCATAGTTTTGAAGTCTACTTCTTTAAGGCTGACGCCGCCACAGGTGACAAATTCTTCTTTAAAAACGGCTTTGCCATTAATCTGGTATTGCCCTTGCGTAAGTTCTTGAATTAGTAGATCCAGGAGTTTGTTAGATATACCCGACCATTTATCTTCTGTACTAATGCCCACACGGCTGACTAAATATTCCCAGAGGCGTCGGGGGAGAGGAACTGGGCAGCTGGTGGAAATCTGGCGTCGTACCAACTGAGATTTAACATTCAATAGGATTTGACGCAAGCTTTCTGAATTGTACTGAGGAAGCCAATTAATTAGCAATGTTGCCTGATAGTGGCAATCGTGCAGGACTCTGGCACCCCAAGCGGAGAGTTTCAGGACGGCTGGGCCACTTAAACCCCAGTGAGTAATTAGTATTGGGCCAGTTTGTTCAAATTCGCCTTTACCGCCCCTCTCCGTTGAACGGAGAGGGGTTGGGGGTGAGGTTCCAAGTTGCAATCGCACGCGGACGTTATCTACGCTTACACCAGCCAAATCTTTCAGGCTGGGTTCGGGTACGTTAAAGGTAAATAGGGAAGGAACTGGCGGTTCGATGTGATGACCCAATGCTTTGGCTATTTGGTAACCTGTTGGGTTACTGCCGGTAGCAAGTAGGATGCGATCGCATTTCAACTTCTCTCCCGATTTCAACTCGATCTCAAACTTATTGCCCCCCGCAAATAAAATTTCTTCCCAATCTTCCCCCCGTGGCGGGGGGACCCAGGGGGGTGGGATCTCCTTGACTGAAGCAACAGTTACCCCAGTGCGAAGTTTTACCCCAGCTGCCTTAGCCGTCTGCATCAGACAATCCACAATAGTCGCCGAATCATCGCTTACTGGAAACATCCTGCCATCCGACTCGGTTTTCAGCTGGACACCTCGCGCTGCAAACCACTCCACCGTATCGCGGGGTTGAAATCTGCTGAAAGCACCCCGCAAAGCTTTGCCTCCCCTGGGATAGTTTTGCACCAACACAGCCGGATCGAAGCAAGCGTGGGTGACGTTACAGCGACCCCCACCGGAGACGCGCACTTTGCTGAGGGGTTGATACCCGGCTTCTAGTAAGGTTACTTGGGTGTGAGGATAGCTTTCGGCACAGGTAATGGCAGCCAAAAAACCAGCTGCCCCACCCCCAATTACTACAACTTGTAGTGATATTTGCGACACGGGATAACTTTTTAATTACTTATTCAGATGGTTCATCATATTGTTCAAAATCGACTTTCTTTGCCCCGCAAACGGGACACTCCCAATCCTCGGCGGATATATCGCTAAAGGGGGTTCCCGCTGGAATGTCTCCCTCTGAATCTCCTTGCCCTGGCTTGTAGATGTAGCCGCAGGCTGTGCATACGTATTCTTGCATTTTGGTCTTCTCCTAACGATCTTTGTATAGTTTAAGCCGTTCGATTTTTGCTAACATTCATTAACAAAAACTTCCTGTTTCATCTGGGACTGTCGGCAGCACCCCATCCA